>JAJCYP010000054.1 GCA_029262855.1 Bacteroidota bacterium
TTGAGGTGGATGTAGCGATTTGCGCGATACAGCGATACCTGCCGTTTGGAGAGGGAGTATGGAGCAGAAGAGAGCACAAGGGACAATACGGACCGAAGAGCTTCGTTAGAACTACCAATTCATCCGATGAAGCTAAATAAATGATGCCCAATGTCCGATTATCAAGAATAAACACAGTAGGCGGAGGTAGGTGAGCCGCAAATATCGCATCTTCAACCG
This sequence comes from Bacteroidota bacterium, assembly GCA_029262855.1. Lineage (GTDB taxonomy): Bacteria > Bacteroidota > Rhodothermia > Rhodothermales > UBA10348 > JABDJZ01. Next base: position 220 of record JAJCYP010000054.1, read on the forward strand.
TTAGAACAGACAAAACTTAGTTGTGGATAACTAACGGGATCTACTTTCGGGAGTCAGAAGTAAAAGAGCCTAAATAAATTAGGCTGACCTGCAGAATGGATCGAATTGACGAAATAGATGCCCGCATCCTGGAGCTGCTCCAGCAGCGCGGTAGGATGAAGCGAAACCGCATCGCCGAAGACGTGGGTATGTCCCTGCCCTCGATTTCGGACCGCATGCGAAAGCTTGAGGAGCGAGGTGTCATTCAAGGGTACCACGCCGTCCTCGACGCCAAGCGCTTGCAGTATGACATCATGGCCTTTATCCGCGTCACCGTTGACGGATCGGCCAATTACCCAGGCTTCCTGAAGATCGCAGAGGCCATGTCCGAAGTGCAGGAGCTCCATTCGATTACCGGAGATGGCTCGCACATTCTGAAAGTGCGGACGCGGAGTACCACTACGCTTGAGGCCCTGCTGACAGCCATTCAGGCGATGCCTGGAGTCCACGGGACTTCCTCCAGCATCGTTCTGTCCACGTACAAAGAGACCCGAACACTGAAAGCCTCGCCCATGGTGCTGATGCAGCACCATGAGAGAGACACCGCCTGATTTTTCAACCCCCAGTTCCAGACCAACCCCGCTCAAGAACATGACCCGCACCGTAGCCGACTACAACGTCCTAGCTGCCACGAAGCACGTCAACGGAAACAACACGTCCGCCCGCAAGGCCATGGACATCGAAAAAATCTTCGGAGAGAACACCTTCGGGATGGATGAGATGAAAGCTCGCCTTCCCAAGACTGTGTTCAAATCGCTCGTTGCCACGATTGATAAGGGCGCCAAACTCGATCCCTCCATAGCCGACACCGTGGCCCTAGCCATGAAAGAATGGGCCGTGGAGCGGGGCGCCTCCCACTTTACCCACTGGTTTCAGCCCCTGACCGGGTACACCGCTGAGAAGCACGACAGCTTCATCACCCCAAACAAGGGCGGCGGGGCCATCGCCCAGTTCTCCGGAAAGGAACTGATCCAGGGTGAGCCGGACGCCTCCAGCTTCCCGTCCGGCGGTGTCCGCGCCACGTTTGAGGCCCGCGGCTACACGGCGTGGGACGCCACCTCGCCTGCGTTCATCATTGAGAACAAGAACGGCTCCTACCTGGCCATTCCAACGGCGTTCGCGTCGTGGACCGGTGAGGCGCTGGACCACAAGACTCCACTCCTGCGTTCCATGCAGACGCTGAACTCGGCGGCCCTGCGGGTGCTTGAGCTCTTCGGCGTCAAGGACGCCCACAAGGTCTACTCCACGGTGGGGGTGGAGCAGGAGTATTTCCTTATCGACGAGGAGTTCTACTACCGCCGACCGGACATCGTGACGACCGGCCGGACGCTTTTCGGCGCCAAGCCGCCGCGCGGCCAGGAACTTGATGATCACTACTTCGGCTCCATCCCGGACCGTGTGCTGGCCTGCATGCTGGAGACCGAGAAGGAGCTCTACCGTCTGGGCGTTCCGGTTAAGACTCGCCACAACGAGGTAGCCCCCGGCCAGTACGAGATCGCTCCGATTTTCGAGAACACCAACGTGGCGGCGGATCATCAGCAGCTGCTGATGTTGACACTGGAGCGTGTCGCGCGGCATCACGGTCTGGTCTGTCTGATGCACGAGAAGCCGTTTGCCGGCATCAATGGATCGGGCAAGCACAACAACTGGTCGATGGCCACCGACACGGGCATGAACCTGTTGGAGCCGGGGGACAATCCCCACGACAACATCCAGTTTCTGTTCTTCTGTGCTGCGGTCATTCGCGCCGTCAACCGGCATCAGGACCTGCTACGCATTTCAGTTGCGAGCGCAGCCAATGACCATCGCCTGGGTGCCAATGAGGCTCCGCCAGCCATCATTTCGATCTTCCTGGGCGAACAGCTTGAGGACGTCTTCAACCAGTTGGAGCACGGCCCGGCCAAGACCTCCAAGCAAGGTGGACTCCTTGGCCTTGGCGTCGAGACGCTCCCGCACCTCCCGCGCCACGCCGGAGATCGCAACCGGACCAGCCCCTTCGCCTTCACCGGCAACAAATTCGAGTTCCGCGCGGTGGGATCTTCCCAGTCCGTCTCGTTCCCGAACATCGTTCTGAACGTCATCGTCGCCGAAGCCCTGGTGGAAATGGGCGACATGCTGGAGGCCGAACTGGCCGGCAAGAAGAAGACGGAGGGTGTCCTCGAAGAGGCCGTGGCCGAGGTGATCAAGAGGGTCATCCACAACTCCAAAGCCATCATCTTCGGCGGCGACAACTACTCCGACGATTGGCATCAGGAGGCAGAGCGCCGCGGACTGCTCAACCTGCGCACCACGATGGATGCGTACCACCATCTGCTGGACGAAAAGAACATCAATCTGTTCGAGCGCGCCGGGGTGCTGAGCGAGGTTGAGCTGCGAGCCCGGGAGGAAATCCTGGTCGAGCAGTACTTCATCCGCGTCAACATCGAGGCGGAGACCACCGAGTACCTCGGTCGCACCTACATCTTGCCCGCCGCGGTCCGGTACCTGACCCAGCTGAATGACAGCGGGGCGGGAGCCGGCGTGAAGTCGGTGGCCAAGAATGTCTCCACGGGAATCGATGCGCTCTGCAAGAGCCTCGACGCCCTCGGAGTGCAGAACCGCGAACTCGGCGGAGACACGGTGCACGAGAAGGCGGAGCACATGCGCAGGAATGTCATCGGAGCGATGACCGAGGTTCGTTCCGCCGCCGATGCGCTTGAGGGAATCGTCGCGCACGACATGTGGCCGCTGCCGACCTACCGCGAGATCCTCTGGGTGAAATAGGCCTCACTCAACCAAGGCTCTCTCGAAATGCGCCCGCCCTGTCAGGGGTCGGGCGCATTTTTGTGCCGCCACCTCGACGTAAGAACGTATGGGCCAACAAGAAGGCCGGAGCCCCCAAAGGAGACTCCGGCCTGAGTCGGGAGAGCAGTCCCGGTCAGTGGATGACGATGGGGTCCGGATTGCCGTCAGGGTCACCGGTCGCCGTGCCGTCGGCACGCAACGCCCCAAGCAGACCCACGCCCGCAGCATGCGGTGTGGCCATCGACGTTCCGCTAATGGTGTTGTAGCCCCCATCCTTCCAGGTGGAAAGAACGGCGACGCCTGGCGCGGCGTAGTCCACGGGGGGATTGCCAAAGTTGGAGAAGTAGGCAAAGCCGTCCCCCTCGGCGATTGCTGAGATGGTATAGACGTTTGCGCCATTGGCACGAGCGGGAGAGTGGTTGTTCGCGTCGTCACTTTCGTTGCCAGCGGCAAGGAAGAACTTCACCTTGCCTGATGCAGCTACAACTGCGTCATCCATCGCCTGAGACACGGGTCCGCCAAGACTCAGGTTGGCCACGTCGCCGGCAACTCCATGGGTGCCCACGAACTCCACGCCGGCAATAACCCCGGAATAGCTGCCCGACCCGCGCGAATTCAAGACCTTGACGGGAATGACCGTGGCCCCAGGCGCGACGCCAATCACGCCGATCAAGTTATTCTCGGCAGCGATCGTCCCCGCGACGTGCGTACCGTGACCGTTGCCGTCATTGGTACTGGAGTCCTTGCCGCGCGTGAACACGCTGAATCCGCGGCTCGCATCAACATTCAGGTCAGGGTGATCCGTGTCTATTCCGGTATCCACGATCCATGCAACGCCGGCAGGCGTACCCGATCCGCCATTTACGCGAGTGATGCCCCAAGGCGTGCTCTGCTCAGGCTGCGACCCGCCTCCGGGCTTCTTGCCCTTGCCGTTGCCCCCGAGAATCGTGATCGGATCAAGAACCACACGCCTGTCCGGCTCGATGTAGGCCACGCGGACATCGTCAGCCAATCGCGCCAGTTCCCGACCCGAAACGGCACCCGCGAATCCGGTGAAGCCTCCGCCGTACACATACTGGGGCTCGACACCGTATTCCGCCGCCAGTCCCTCGGCCTGCTGGGCGGGTGCCTTTCCGGCAACGAGCGCGTCACTGCTCATGACGACGATATATCGCCCGGGTATGGGATCGCCCGAACGGGCCTCGACCGCGGTTTCGTCCGGAGTGTCCAGAGCGGACTGTTCACAGCCAATGACAAGGAAGGCAAAGAGGCCGACAAGAAGGACGCGGGAGAGACTCGACATTTGATAAAGCGGATTTGGATGAGACAGCCCCCCATCCCAAATTCCGCGCCGTTCTCACATCGAGACGGTGACCCTCCATTACGCCCTTAAACCGACGTTCGCGGCCGTCCGCCGTGAGGCGAGCCCAAAAAACCAGGAAGCCGGCGATACACAATTGAGACACGAGAGAGGCACACGTGAGACACGCCTGAGACACTGATGGCCGGGCCGTGTGAGACGCCCGCCACCTCGCCACGAACAACCACAGTCCGCCCGCATTCTACGCGCCTGCCCTCGCCCTTTTTTCTATCTTCAGCGACGTTAATCCCCAGCGCTTCTGTTCATGGCCGGCAACCGCACTTCCAAAGCCCCCTCGCAATCCAGCGAGCAGGATAGGGAGTTGGTGACTGCCGCTCTGGCGGGTCGTCAAGCGGCCTACCAGGAGCTGATGGAGAAGTACCAGGGCGCCCTGACGCGGCACGTGCAGAAGATGGTGCGCGGGTCGAACGATATTGACGACCTGGTCCAGGAGTGTTTTATCAAGGCGTTCGGTGCCCTTAAGTCATACTCGTCGGACTACGCCTTCTCCACGTGGCTCTACAAGATTGCCACGAACCACACTATCGACTTCCTCCGCAAGAAGCGGCTCAAGACCTTCTCGATCGACCGACCCATCCAGACCAGGGACGGCGAGGTTGAGTACGAAATCCCCGACACCGACTATCGTCCCGATCGGCACATCGTGGAGGATCAGCGGCGAGAGCTCATTCAGGAAGCGATTGACACCCTGCCGCCGAAGTACCATATGGTGATCGTGATGCGGCACCAGCAGGAGAAGTCCTACGAGGAGATTGCTCGGGAGTTGGATTTGCCGCTGGGGACGGTGAAGGCGCACATTTTCCGCGCTCGTGCGTTGCTCTACAAACACCTGCGCAACCAGCGGGATACCATTTGAACCCGGCTCTTCGTCGGGGTACAGAAGTCTGATGATCGAACGATATTCGCGGCCCGAGATGGCTGCGCTGTGGACGGAACAGGCGCAGTTTGACGCCTGGCTGGAAGTTGAATTGGCGGCCTGCTGGGCATGGTCCCAACTGGGGGTGATTCCGGCCGAGGACGTAGAGAAGCTCTATGCCAAGGCTGCCTTCGATGTAGACCGCATCCACGAGATCGAGGAGATCACACGGCACGATGTGGTTGCGTTCACCCGGTCCGTCTCGGAGTCCCTGGGTCCGGAGAGGAAGTGGATCCACTACGGTCTCACGTCATCCGATGTGGTAGATACCGCGTGGTCCGTCCGCCTGGTGCGGGCGAATGTGATGATCCGCGAGAAGCTGATTCACCTGATTGACATCCTGGGGCGCCGCGCGGTTGAGCACAAGCACACCCTGATGATGGGCCGGACGCATGGCGTCCACGCAGAGCCTACCACGTTCGGGCTGAAGATGGCGCTCTATTACGCCGAGATGAAGCGCAACCTGAAGCGCTTCGACGCCGCCGCCGAGGATCTCAGGGTCGGGAAGGTGTCCGGGTCGGTGGGGACCTTTGCTCACCTGCCCACAGATGTCGAGCGATTCACCTGTGAACGGCTGGGTCTCGAGGCCGCGCTCATCTCCACCCAGGTCCTGCAGCGGGATCGGCACGCGCACTACATGTCCGTGCTGGCGCTCATCGGTGCCACCCTGGAGAAAATGGCCATCGAGGTCCGCGGCCTCCAGAAGTCAGAGGTCCGCGAAGTGGAGGAGGCCTTCCGAAAGGGCCAGAAAGGCTCCTCGTCCATGCCCCACAAGCGGAATCCGGTGGGCAGCGAGAACGTCACGGGCTGTGCCCGGCTCCTGCGTGGCTACATGATTACGGCGTTCGAGAACGTCCCGCTCTGGCACGAGCGGGATATCTCCCACTCCAGTGCCGAGCGGGTGATTCTGCCCGATGCCACGACCGTTCTCCACTACGCCCTGGACCGCTTCGGCGGGCTCATGGACAATCTCGTGGTCTTCCCAGAGACCATGAGGGAAAACATGGAGCGGACGTTCGGCCTGTACAACAGCCAGCGCCTACTGAACGCGCTCATCGACAAGGGTCTGGTTCGCGAGAAGGCCTACGACACTGTGCAGCCACTGGCCATGCGTGCCTGGACCGAAAAGCGTTCGTTCCGTGCCCTGGTGGATGCGTCGCCGGAGATCGCGGAATTCCTGACGCCGGACGAAATCGGCGCGGAGTTCGACGTCGAATACCACCTGCAACGGGTGGACGAGATCATGGAGCGGGTCGGGCTGGGATAGCCGCGTCCGCCAGCGCTGGTGCTAGCCCGCCACGTAGGTCACGAACCTGAATCCGTCACGCGGCTCGTCGCGGGTGATTCGGTACCGCGTCCCGATCAGGTGCTCATACTCCGGGAAGAACACGTCGCCTTCGTGGTCGCCCTCAACGAGGGTGAGCTCCATGCGATCAGCCCGTTCCAGGAACTGCTCGTAAATCGTGGCTCCTCCTGCGATGACTACCAGGTCCACAGTGCCTGCCGCTGCAAGGGCATCCTCGGGGGATGAAAAGACCTCGGCCTGATCCGACGTGTACGCGGGATTTCGGGTCACAACAAGGTGCCGGCGCCCCTTCAGCGGCCCCCCGAACTGTTCCACCAGACTCTGAAACGTTCGGCGGCCCATGATCATGGGATGTCCGAGCGTGAGACGCTTGAAGTGCTTCAGGTCCTCAGGAATGTGCCACGGCAGTTCCAGGCCCTTTCCGATGACGCGGTTCTTCGCTCCGACGGCGGCGACAATGACAATTTCAGGCTTGGACATGAGCGGCTTCAGACGGCCACCGGCGCCTTGATGGAAGGGTGGTGCTGATAATCTACTACCTCGAAGTCCTTGTATTCGTACTCGAAAATCGAGGCAGGCCGCCGGTTGATCCGAAGCTGTGGCAGCGGGAACGGCTCGCGCGTCAACTGCTCCTCAATCTGGTCCAGGTGGTTGAGGTAGATGTGGGCGTCGCCAATCGTGTAGACCAGCTCGCCGACATCCAGGTCACATTGCTGGGCGACCATATGCGTCAGGAGCGCATATTCCGCAATATTGAACGGGGCACCGAGAAAGAGGTCGTTTGATCGCACGTAGAGTTGGCAGGACAGCCGCCCGTTGCCCACCCAGAACTGGTAGAACATGTGGCACGGCGGCAGTGCCATCCGGTCAATCTCGCCCACGTTCCAGGCATTGACGATGTGACGACGCGAGTCCGGGTTCGATTTGATCGAGTCGATGACCTGCTGGATCTGGTTGTAGGATCGCCCGTCCTGGTTGACCCAGTCGACCCACTGCTTGCCGTAGACGGGGCCGAGGTCGCCGTTCTCGTTGGCCCATTCGTTCCAGATCCTCACGCCGTTCTCGTTGAGGTACCGCACGTTGGTGTCGCCGCGGAGCAGCCACAGCATTTCGACGGCCAGGCCCTTGAAGAAGACGCGCTTGGTGGTGACCAGCGGGAAGGCCTTCGCCAGATCAAGACGCATCTGGTGACCGAATACGCTCAGTGTGCCGGTGCCTGTGCGGTCTTCCTTGCGAAGGCCGGTGTCGCGGACGTGGCGGAGTAGGTCGAGGTAGGGCCGCATCGGGGCTTGGGTAGTCGAAGGCCGGAGGGTCGAGGGCTGAGAGGGCGAAAGGAAAATGCCGCGCAAAAAGGTTCAGGGCAACATGAAACCCGAGACCAGGGATCTTTTGCCGCCGAACTCGCGTGAAGCGCGGCCACCCAGACCGTCGATCATGGATCCAAACCTCCACCAGCAGCAAGGCATCAACCACCTGATAAAGGTGCTGACTTACGCGCAGTTCGTGCGCGAGGGAGCCCGCGCGCAAGTGCATCTGACTACCGAAGATTGGCACGTGGTGGCCGACACGCTTTTCCAGCTTGAGACCCCCAAGGAGATGCTTCCTGAGTCCATTCAGGAGTATCGATTGGCTCGTGAGAACGAGATCATCGAGTTGAAGACGGAGGGTCTGACGATAGACCTGGAGAAAATCTAGGAGTGCGCCTTCCGCCGGCCGACCGTCAGGCCTCGACCGGCCGCCAGCCACGCAGCGGATCAGCGCCCATAGCCTCAGTACTTCGCCGGCGTCTTCGCAGTCTGCAGCGCATCGGCAATGAACTCGCGGATGTGCTCATTGGATGTCACCAGATCCTCGGCCCGGAGGTACATCATGTGCCCGCTCCGGTAGCCCTCGAATCGCATCCGATCAGCGAGGCGCCCCGAGGGATCCATCTGCCACATGGTGTACTTGGCCGCGAAGTACTGCGTCGCACCGTCGTAGAAGCCGGACTGCACCATCATGTGCAGGTTGGCATTCTTGGCCATAGCCGACCGTAGCTGCTCACCGGTATTGTCGCCGTCCCGATTCCAGGGACCCACCGGACCAAAGACCCAGTAGCGCAGGTCGGTGTGGAAGCCCAGTTCCTGTCTGAGGTAGTAGTTGATGGCCGGTGCGAAGGCGTGATTCCAGGAGGTCAGCTCCTGGTTGTAATCGGATCGGTCTCCGGCCTGCTCGCGATCCAGTCCCCGGTAGCGGGAGTCCAATCGCCCAACCGTGAAGCCCTCATCGCGAAGCAGTTCCTTCCAGAACTCGCCCGCCGACACCTCCATGTTGCGGTCCAGAAACCAGTCGGCAGAAACTCCCGAGTAGCGTGCGGCCTGCCGGGCCACTTCAGCACGGGCGGCCGAATCGGCCGAACCTCCGCGGGCGATCATCGGCAGCAGCACATCGACTGCATACTCCTCAACCTCGGCAAGCAGATCGTCCAGATCACGGGCCTGCAGCGTCGGATCCAGTTTGTTGTGGTACCACGCCGTTGCTGCGAAGTAGGGGAGATTGAGGGCGACTCCGACGGGACCATCCCGCTCCACGCCCAGCCCGGTCGGTGAGACCAGAACAACGCCATTCAAGAACATCCAGTGCCGATCCTGGAGGACGCCTGCCAGTCCGGAAACCCGCGTCGTTCCATACGATTCGCCAATCAGGAATTTCGGCGACCGCCACCGATTCTGACGGGTGACGAAGGTCTCGATCCAGCCCGCGAGGTAGGCGATGTCTTCGTTTACGCCAAAGAACTGCTCGCGCTCGGCATCACCGACGATACGGGAGAAACCGACATTGACCGGATTGACGAAGACGATGTCGGCGACGTCCAGGATCGAGTTGGGATTGTCCCGCACTCCGTATGGCTGAACGGGATAGCCCTCATCATCGATCAGGAGCTGTTTCGGTCCGGTGTAGCCGACGTGCATCCAGACGGATGCCGACCCGGGGCCTCCGTTGAAGGAGAAAACGAGCGGGCGATTGACCCGGTCCTGCACATCGGTCCGCTCGTAGTAGGTGTAGAGCAGGCTGGCGATGGGGGTGCCATCGTCCCCCCAGACCGGCTGAGTCCCCACGGTGGCGGAATACGGAACCCGCTGACCCTTGATGGTCACCTGATGCTGGGTGGTGACGGTGGTATCGACCGGGAGGCGCGAATCCTGCGCCTTGACAGAGAGAGTGAGGCCCACGGCCACAAATAGCAAAAGGAGGCGCATGACGGGACGGTTAATGCGGTGAGCAATGCCAGAGAATACGGCTTGCCGGATCGCTAGTTGGCCGCCGCCCGCAGGTCGAATCGAGGAATGTTGACCTTGAACCGGCTCCCGTACTCGCGCTCCATGAGGTACGTGCCTTCCATGGCACCCTCGAAGGTCTCGATAATGCAGAAGGAGTTGTATTCGTGAGACTCACCTGGGCTGATCACCGGGGTCTTCCCGACCACACCTTCTCCCTCCACTTCCTGCACCCGACCCTTTGAGTCCTGGATGTGCCAATGTCGGCGTAGTAGCTGCACCTCCGCGGTCCCTTCGTTCTGAATGCGAACGAAGTAGCCAAAGACAAATCGCTTGTTCAGCACGTCAGACTGACCGTCCAGATAGACCGGACGGACCGTGACGGTGATGTCTTCAGTTGTTGCGACGTAGGGGACCATGTTTCGACCGATTGGCTCGGACTAACTCCGTCCCGAGGAGTGAGGATCCGTCCCTGGGCCGCAATCAACTTCGATTGTCAAGCTCTGTCTCAGGACTTGCCTGCGGGCACGTCCGCTCTGACCCTCTTTGCGGCCTCGACCACAACACCCACACACGTGTCGCAAACCGGGGCGTCCCAGTGACCATTCTCCTTCATGGCCGAGCCGATGATGAAGCCATCCGCGAACGGCGCGAATTCCTCCAGGTTGTCGGCTGAGAGTCCACTTCCAATGAGAATGGGAAGCTCGGAGGCGTGCCTGACGGACACAAGGTCGTCCGGGTCCGGAGCGGTTCCCGTGTGGGAACCCGTCACGATGAGGGCATCCGAACGGTGCAGGGTCATTCCGTAGGCGATGTCTCCGATGTCCAGGTCTGCGGTGAGCGCGTGGGATGCGTGCTTCTTCTGGATGTCGGTGAAAATGGGAATGTGATCCGCTCCGATCATGTGTCGGTAGCGAATCGATTCCCCCGCACATGCCTGGGCCAGGCCCTTGTCGGAGATATGGGCGTAGGTCCAGCCCTCGGCACGAATAAAGTCGCATCCGGCCGCCAGAGCAACCGCCAGTGCCGTACGGTTACCCTGAAATAGAATCTGTATACCAACCGGGAGCCGGCTGGCGCGCCGCTTGACGGCCCGCGCCACGCGGGTCATGAACGCCGCCACCTCCGGTCCCATCTCTCGCTCATGCACACACGGAAAGTCGTGCATATTCTCGATGATGATGCCGTCGACTCCGCCTTCGACATACGCTTCCGCCTCCGCGAAAGCCCGGTCAACGGCGCTGTCAACACAAAAGAAGCCGGGGACGCCCGGACTTGGACCGGTGTGGATCACCCCGATGACGGGACGCTCCATGGGAAATAGATCGTAAAAATCCTTCTGCATGCGCCGGGGTGGGTGGGGCGAGTAACGGTGGGTTCTCCCCATAAGCCGATTCGGGTTCCCTGTTCCTTAGATGGCGGCCAGAAACGGCAGCAAGGCCAGGCCTCCGAGCATCATGAGCTTGGCCAGCTGGCTTACGCGGCGGAACACAGGCTCGGCTGGAACCAGGTTGGGGGGCGGTTCCGAGGCGCCGAAGCCGGCGATGGCTCGGAGCTGGTAGACCGCGATACCCGCCGGGAGGCCCACCCCAACTCCAGCGATGAGCCAGGGCATGACACCAGCGCCCCACCAGAAAAGGAAAACAGGAAGACCAATCAGGAGAGTGAACAGGTCTCCCAACGCCAGCCGCAGCGCTGCGCGTGGTCGGACTACCGCCAGCGTCTTGCATCCGAATACCTCATCGCCCTCGATATCTTCGAGATCCTTGATGACCTCCCTGAAGACGGAGGCCAGAAAAGCGAACAGGGCGAAGGCCCAAAGCAGCGTTCCGACTCGCGTCAGCGCGTCGGTGGCCAAAGCTGGCCGGTCCGCGTAATAGACCAAGAGCGGGATGGCGGCAGAAAGGACGGACACGGCCAGATTTCCCAGGACCGGCCGGCATTTCAGTCCGAATGCGTAGGCCAACAGAAGGCCACCCGCGGCCGGGAATATGACCTGCCACCACTCGAAGCCGGCGGTCCACAGGAGAGGAAACAGCGACAGGGCAGCCATCACCATGAGAGTGGCGGCGAGTTGGTTGGCCGCGGCTGGCGAGAGGTGGACGCCGACAAAGACCTGCCCCGGCCGATTGATTTCGTCCATCTCCTGATCGGCGAGGTCATTGCCCACGTAGCCTGCCGCTGCAATCAGGATGGTGCTCAGAATCATGCCCGAGAATTCCAGCGCACCGACCCCGAAGACGTCCGTGATCGCCAGGGACGGAGCCACGACGTAGACCCTGATCAGAAGCATGGTTGCGCCGATGATCATCAGATTGGGCCAACGAAGGAATCGGGCCCATCGAGCGAGGGACTCAATGGAAGCGCCTGCCGAACTGCGTAAAGGGGGAGATTCCTGCAAGAAAAAAGCCGTTCAACCATCCGGAACAATCGGTCCTCAAGATCGAACGTTACATCGCAACAGGGAAACCGCTATCATCTGCGGCGAGACCGATTCTGACGACTTCACATAAATCCGCCCTGCCTCAGGGTACGCGGGAAGAGTCCATGGCTCCAAAGACCGTCGAGTCCATAGCCGAAGCCACCATTCTGTTTGCTGGCGATTCGGGTGATGGCATGCAGCTGACGGGGTCGCAGTTTACGCTGGCAACGGCGTATGCGATGAATGATCTGGCGACGCTGCCGGACTTCCCGGCTGAAATCCGGGCCCCTGCCGGTACCACCTATGGAGTGAGTGGCTTCCAGCTCCATTTCGGTTCCGTCAACATTCAGACGCCCGGCGACGAGGTGGACCTGCTTGTGGCCATGAACCCGGCTGCGCTGAAGGTCAATCTGGAGCGGGTCCGCAAAGGGGGCTCCGTTCTGGTGAACACAAGTGCCTTCGAGAAGCGCTCTCTGGATCTGGCAGGCTACGAGGAGGACCCCCTCGAGAACGATTCGCTCGATGGCTACCAGGTCATCCGTGTCGAGCTGACCAAGCTGACCCGTGAGGCTCTGAAGGACTCCCCCCTCAACCAGAAAGAGATCGACCGCTCCAAGAATATGTTCGCGCTCGGGCTGGCCCTGTGGCTCTACTCGCGTCCGGTCGACCCCGCGCAACGCTGGATCTCACAGAAGTTTGCCAAGAAGCCCGCCATCATGGAGGCCAACCTCCATCTCCTGAAGAAGGGATACCACTACGGGGAGACCACCGAGCAGTTTGTCTCTCGGTTCGAAGTGGATCCGGCTTCGCTTGAGCCCGGCCGGTACCGCGCCATACAAGGCGTCCATGCGCTTGCTTTGGGGTTGCTGGCGGCGTCGGTCGAATCCGGTCTTCCCTTGTTCTACGGATCCTACCCGATCACGCCGGCCTCCGATTTGCTCCACACCCTGAGCCGCTACAAGCACTTCGGGGTCATGACTTTTCAGGCCGAGGACGAGATCGCGGCGGTCGGCTCCGCGATCGGAGCGGCGTTTGGCGGCTCGCTCGCCGTCACGGGCACGAGTGGCCCGGGTGTGGCCCTGAAGGCAGAAGCCATCGGTCTGGCGCACATTATGGAATTGCCCATGGTGATCGTCAACATGCAGCGCGGTGGACCCTCTACCGGCCTGCCGACCAAGACGGAGCAGAGTGATCTCCTCCAGGCGATGTTTGGTAGAAACGGAGATTCGTCAATACCCATCGTCGCGCCGAGTACACCTGGCGACTGTTTCGAGGCCGCCTACGAAGCAGCCCGCATTGCCGTCACCTACATGACGCCGGTTATACTGCTTTCTGACGGCTATTTGGCCAACGGGTCTGCGCCGTGGCTCATCCCGGACGTGTCCAAGCTGCCTCCTTTCCCGGTCCAGTTCGCGAAGGAGTCCCTCAGCGATGAGGAGTTTCGTCCCTACGTGAGGAACAAGGAAACGCTGGCACGCCCCTGGGCCAAGCCCGGGACCAAGGGCCTGGAGCATCGGATTGGAGGCCTCGAAAAGCAGGATGGGACGGGCAATGTCTCCTACGATGCGGGCAATCATGAAACGATGACCCGGCTGCGTGAGGAAAAGACCGATCGCGTAGCCCGCGACCTGCCGCCCTTGGAGGTATACGGAAAGACAGAGGGCGACGTGTTGATAATCGGCTGGGGCTCGACAAGGGGCTCGATTGAGGCGGCGACCGACCGCCTCCTCGCTGCAGGCCGCAGCGTCGGCGCCGTGCACCTCCGCCACGTAAACCCGCTCCCACTGGACCTCAAGAGCATCTGCGATCGGTTTACCCACCTGGTGGTGCCCGAACTCAACAACGGCCAGATGGTCCGCATCCTGCGTGATCGCTTCCTGCTTCCTTTCCAATCCCTGACCAAAATCCAGGGCCGGCCTTTCCCGGCAGGTGAAATCGTTTCCTTCGTGGAGTCGATGATAGACGGACACACAGACAATGGCTGACGACAAGAAGCCCGCCGGACGCAAGCCTACGTTGCCGCCGGGGATGAAGAAGCCCGCCGGCCCAGCAGTTGCAGGATCGAAGCTGCCCCCGGGATCCAAGCGGTCCCCGGGATCAAAGCTGCCCCCGGGCAAGCGCCCGCCTGGTGCCAAGCGCCCGCCCGGTGCCCCCGCGGGACCTGGCGGCGATGGCGCGACTGCGCTCACACGCGCCGACTTCTCCACCGATCAGGACGTTCGTTGGTGCCCGGGATGCGGCGACTACGCGATTCTCGCCACCGTCCAGCGGTTGATGCCGGAGATCGATACGCCCAAGGAAAACGTGGTATTCATCAGTGGGATCGGTTGTTCAAGCCGGTTTCCGTACTACATGAAGACGTACGGCATGCACTCCATCCACGGACGTGCCCCGACCATTGCCACGGGGCTGAAGGCTTCACGGCCGGAACTGGACGTTTGGATTGTCACCGGTGATGGGGATGGCCTCTCGATTGGCGGGAATCACCTCATCCATCTGATGCGGCGCAACGTCAATGTGCAGTTGCTCCTGTTCAACAACCAAATTTATGGTCTGACCAAAGGGCAGTACAGCCCGACGTCCGAGACCGGGAAGGTCACCAAGAGCACGCCATTCGGATCCATCGACCATCCCTTCAATCCGTCGGCACTGGTTCTCGGAGCCGACGCCACGTTTGTGGGGAGGACCATGGATCGCGACCCGAAGCACATGAAGATCATGCTTCGGGCAGCGCATGACCACCGGGGCACCGGCTTCCTGGAGATCTATCAGAACTGCAACATCTTCAACGACGGTGCCTTCTTCGAGTACACAGAGAAGGCCACCAAGGCGGACCGTTCGGTCTTTGTGGAGCACGGGAAGCCGCTGGTCTTTGCCGGAGGCAGCAAGGGAATCCGTGTAAACGGGTTCAAACTTGAGGAAATCGATCTGGAGGGCGGCAAGTGGTCCGCTGACGACTGCCTCATCCACGACGAATCGAGTGTGGAACTGGCTGGACTGATCGGGCGCATGTTCAGGAGTGACAGCCTTCCCCAGCCCTTCGGCGTCTTCTATCGCGTCTCGCGTCCGACCTACGAGGATCAGCTGCACGCCCAGATCAAGGACGTGGTCGATCGTCGTGGAAAGGGAAAACTCGAAGAACTTCTCAATATGGGGGACACCTGGGAGGTATCCGGGTAGGAACGTTCTTGCCGATGTTGGTTGGAAGGCCTACATTTTGAAGCTCTACCAAAACCAGACGGGCGCCATGCGATGGCGCGCAATCAGGATATGAAGAAGGACACGCACCCCGAATACCACCTGTTGACGGTGCAGCTTGCTGACGGTACCTCGTTCGAGACGCGTTCGACCATGAAGGCCGAGGAGTATCGTTCGGAAGTTGATTCCACGAATCACCCGTTCTATACAGGCAAGCGCCAGTATGTGGACACGGCAGGTCGTGTGGAGAAGTTCAGGCGTCGTTACGGCAAGAAGTAGCCGGCACCGCACTTACAGCCTTGGAAAGGGCGGTCTGCTTGGCGCGGATCGCCCTTTTCCTGTTTTCACACTCCGGATATGAACGCTCTGGAATGCATTCGCATCAAGCGGGATGGGGGTACCCTCCCCTCCCAGGATCTTCGGGATCTCGTCCTGGCGTATACCCGAGGTGAGGTCCCGGACTACCAGATCAGCGCCTTTCTGATGGCCGCTTTTCTCAACGGAATGGCTGACTCGGAGACCGAGACGCTCGTGGATGCCATGCTCCGTTCTGGTGAAGTCCTGGACCTGAGCGCCATTCCCGGAGCCAAGGTGGACAAGCACTCCACCGGAGGCGTGGGCGACAAGATATCCCTGATTCTGGCCCCACTCGTGGCCTGCCTGGGTGTCAACGTGCCCATGATCTCGGGCCGGGGGCTTGGCCACTCCGGCGGCACGCTGGACAAACTGGAATCGATTCCCGGGTTCCGGACTGACCTCACGCTGGACCGGATGAAGGCCCAGTTGGCCGACTTGAAGGTGGCCATGATCGGACAGACCGCCGAGATTGCACCAGCGGACAAGAAGCTCTACGCTCTCCGGGATGTCACGGCAACGGTGGAGTTCATCCCGTTCATCGCGGCCAGCATCATGAGCAAGAAGCTGGCCGAGGGGCTGGACGGGCTGGTGCTGGACGTAAAAGTCGGCGCCGGGGCGTTCATGAAAACCCCGGAGACGGCTCGCGAATTGGCCGAGGCGCTTGTCATTGTCGGCGAGCGGAGGGGTTGTCGTACGGTGGCGCTGATGACGGCCATGGATGAGCCACTCGGAAACGCCGTGGGCAATTGGCTGGAAGTAGCCGAATCCCTGGACGTACTGAATGGGGAGGGGCCGGACGACGTGCGCGAACTTTCGTGCGTTCTGGCTGGTGAGATGCTGGCGATGGGTGGCGCCGCAAGCAGTCCGGAGAAGGGAGCCGAGATGGCCGCGGAGGCCCTGTATGACGGTCGGGCGATGGCCTGCTTCCGCCGATTGGTCGCCGCGCAGGGGGGTGACCTGAGATCGCTGGATGATCCCTGGAGCCGGCCGGGATTGGAAGTGCGGGCGGAGATAGCGGCGCCAGCCGCAGGCATTGTGCAATCGATCGACGGATTCCGACTCGGGGTCGCCTGTGTGCAAATGGGTGCCGGCAGGGCACAGAAAGAGGACGACGTCGATGCTTTTGCAGGCCTCACCCTCAACAAAAAGGTCGGAGATCCCGTAGGAGAGGGCGAAACGCTGGCTCGACTCCACGGCTCTGACCCCTCACGGGTGGCAGAACAGACGCGGGAAGTAGAGGCGGCGTTTGGCATCGGATCAGCAGCACCGGAACCCGGAACGCTGATTCGGGGCCGATTCGCCGAGGGTGGATGGACCGGCACTTGACGGCCGGATCGTCCACGATGAGGCTCCTCCCGGAGCCCCGTGAGTCATGCGCCTATAAATCGCGGATTCGGGGGCGTATATTGAATTCTGCGGATGTCCGCAGGTAAACCAAGATCCAGAGACTATGTCGGTTTGGTCACGTTTCAAGCGACTCATGAAGTCCATCTTCGGCGGTGCAATCTCGTCGCTTGAAGACCCGAAGCTGATCCTTGAACAGAACATCCGGGAGCTGAACGATCAGGTCCCCAAGATGAACGAAAATATCGCGACGGTGAAGGCCAACGTGATGTTGCTGCAGAAGGAGCACAAGAAGTACAAGTCAGAGGTCATTGACCTGACATCCAAGATCAAGGCCGGTATTCAGGCTGGCCGCGACGACATCGCAGAGCGGTACGCGTTGCGCCTTCAGGGTGTCAAGGAGAGCATGGCTCGAACACAGGAGCAGTTGACCTATGCCTCGGCCGCCTACGACAAGGCGCTCCAGGTCAAGAAGGCCTTCATGCGCGAGAAGGAGCGCAAGATTGCCGAGGCCAAGGAGGCTCTCCGTGCCCATGAGCGGGCCAAGTGGCAGGCGAAGGTGGCCGACACTCTTGAGAGCTTTGAGGTTACGGGTATTGACCAGACGCACGATGAGATGCTGACCCGCATCCAGGAGCAGACGGCCAAGAACGAAGCCCGGATGGAAATGGCGCTCGACTCCATAGACACGGATGCCCTCCAGATCGAGGAGGACGCTGAGCAGATTCGTGCCTCGGAGTTGGTCAAGCAGTTCAAACTGGAAATGGGCGTTGGCGACACCAGTGCGGCTCAAGGCGAACCCGAACTCGAAGTACCGGAAGCAGACGTCGAGGCCGGCGCCAAGACCATCGGCAAGCAGCGTTCGAAGACCGATTAAGAAGGCTGTTGAATAACCAGAGCACAACCATTTGGGGCGGCGCAACACCATCTGCCGCGTTGCCCTTCCTCGCCATAGCTAAGGCTATGACTCGTCAGGCCGCCTTGCATCTGGCGCCACGGCGCTCCCAACTGGGTATACGCTGCTTATTCAACAGCCTTCTAGTCCTCACCAACGCACCAACCGGGCACACCGCTTGACTCCCGAAGAGTACCAGCGCCTCAAGGAGGCCGAAAAAGAGCACCTGCGGTCGCTTCGAAAGCTGAAGCAGACCGTACGGAGTCTGCAGCGACAGAAGAAGCTGACCGACGCCGTTGAGAATGTGACCACAAAGCCGATGGACGCACTCAGCGACCATGATGCGCTGGTTCAGGAACTGGCGCTGGAGACGGCGAGAAACGAGGCTCGACTGGACGTTGCGCTGGAGTCCATTTCGCAAGATTCGGTCGAAGAAGCGGCCCGGGATGCCGAGGCCGAGGACACGCTCAGAAAGGCCAAGGCTGCCGAGCTGGTGCGGCAGTTGCGGAGTCAGGTCGATGCCGGCGTACCCGGACCCGCGGGTCCCCGGACGGAATCAACCTCGCCCAACGCCAAAGATTCCGGCGCGCGTGACCGACTCCCGGAAAAAACAATTGGTCGCATGAAGCGCTAGCATGTCAGACGTCCAGAACTATACCAAGGAGGCGTTCCTCCACCCCTGGAATCTGACCTTCCTCATCGTCTCGATGCTGTCGGCGTTCAGCATCAGTTCGTTCCTGGGGCCCTCTCCGGTTTTCGAAACCATCCTGCTCTTTGCCGCAGCGATGGAGCTGATCTATCTGGGCTACATGCCGAGGCAGGAGCGCTTCAAGCGGGCGGTCAAGTCCCGCCGGGCCGCCGAGCATGCCAAGCCGCCGAGCCAGAAGGAGATATTCCAACACCTCACCAAGTACAGTCAGCGCCGATACGCCCGACTCCGGAAGCTCGAGAAGGAGATCCGCTCCAACTATCGCAAGCTCTCGTACGCCTCGCAGGGGATGCTGGACAGCCACCTGAAGAAGGTCAACACCCTGCTCGATTCGTACCTGAACCTCCTTTACCAGAAGGAGCGTTACGAGTACACCGCGCACTCGTCCACGGAAACGGAGGTAGTTCGCGCCATCGAAGCCCTGCGTGAGGACATGACCGATGATTCGGATCGCGTTCGGGCCATCAAGTCCCGCCGTATGCGCATTCTGGAGCAGCGACTGGAGCGGTCGAAGAAGGGCCAGGAAAACCTGGAGATCATTGAAGCGCAGATGGAGACCATCGAGGATGTGGTCCTCTACATCCACGAGCAGTCCCTGACGCTCCGAAATCCGGAGGAGATCTCCTTCCAGTTGGACACACTTCTGACCGAAGTCGAGGAGACCCAGAGCTCAGTCGAAGAGCTTGAGGCCGTGTTCGCCTCGCCTGCCGACCTCCTCACGGACCTGGATACGTTCGAGGCACCCGGAACGGAGTCCAGCTCCGATCGTGCCCGCGAAGGAGCGTGATCCCTACCCACCACTCGCCACAATCGGCCTGATGGAATTCAAAACCCTTCTTCTTGAGGTGACCGGCGCGGTAGCGGTGGTCACCATCAACCGTCCCGACAAGCTCAACGCCCTCAACGCGCAGGTCCTGGACGACCTGGACGCCTGCTTTTCCCATCTCGGGACCGACGATGCCGTGCGCGCTGTGGTCCTGACCGGCGCGGGAGAGAAGGCCTTCGTGGCGGGGGCTGACATCAGCCAGTTCACCAAGTTCGACGCCCAGGGCGCGGCCGCCTTCGCCCGCCGTGGCCAGGACGTGTTCAACCGGATCGAGCAACTCGGCAAACCGGTCATCGCTGCCATAAATGGATTCGCGCTCGGGGGCGGGTGCGAGATTGCCATGGCCTGCCACATCCGCATTGCCTCAGCCAATGCTCGGTTGGGACAGCCGGAAGTTGGCCTTGGCCTGATGTGCGGGTTCGGCGGAACCCAGCGATTGCCGCGTATCGTCGGCATGGGAAATGCCCTCGAACTACTGACCACGGGATCACACATCACGGCCGAGCGAGCACTCATGATCGGTCTGGTCAACCAGATGGTGGAGCCTGGAGAGGCTCTCGCAGCGGCAACGAAGATGGCAGGCGTGATCTCGAAGCAAGCTCCCAACGGAGTCAGGTTAAGTCTGCAGGCCGCGTTGGCGACCGATGCACACCTGGCCGAAGGCCTGGAACTTGAAGTGGAGCTGTTCAGCCAGACCTTCGAGACCGAAGACCTCACCGAAGGAGTGTCGGCGTTTCTTGAGCGCCGAAGACCCGACTTTACCGGACGCTAAAGCCCGTGTACGCGATCCTGATTGTGGTAGCACTCGCGTTGAGTGCATTCTTCTCCGGCTCGGAGATCGCATATGTCACGGCCAATCGTCTTCGGGTTGAGGTGGTCGCCCGGCGAGGGGGAATCGCCGGACCGATCGTCCAGCGCTTCCTGAAGGATCCGACGACGCTCCTGACCACGACACTGGTCGGCAACAACCTGTCGCTTGTGGTCTATTCCACGCTCCTGGCGCTGTTTCTCGAGCCCCCCCTTCTGGCGTTTTTCGGCCAGATAGGCGCCTTGTCTACCGGCGCCACCGAGGTGTTGATTCTGATCACGCAGACGATAGTCGGATCTGCGGTTGTCCTGGTCTTCGGCGAGATCATTCCGAAATCCCTCATGCGGCAGGTGGCGAGTCGGGCTGTGTTTGCCCTGGCAATCCCTCTCCGGATCAGTTACTTCATTCTCCTGCCCCTGATCAAGGTGGCCGGCTTGGCCGCGAGCGTGATCATCCGGTTGGCCAACGGGGACGATGCCACGTTTTCCCGCTTCATCCGGCGTGACTTCGAGATGATGATCGAGGAGAGCAAGCTCAGCGGCGAGTTGGACCTGGACGAAGAGGAGACCGCCCTCCTCTCCAATGTGTTCGCGATGAGCTCCATCCGCGTGAAGGAGTCCATGGTGCCCAGGACGGAGATGGCCGCCGTCGAGGAAAACGCTTCGCTGGCCGAAGTGCTGGCTGCGTTCATAAGCACGGGCCACTCAAAACTGCCCGTCTATCGCGACAACATTGACCACATCGTGGGCGTAGCCTTTGCCTACGACATGTTCAGTGATCCCGCCAAGCTGAGCGACATGATGCGGGAGGCCACGTTTATCCCGGAGAACAAGCTCTCCAAGGATCAACTGCGCGATTTCCTGGAGGCCAAGACCTCAATCGCCATTGTGATCGACGAATATGGCGGTACGGCAGGCCTGGTCACGGCGGAGGACCTTCTTGAGGAGTTGTTTGGCGACATTCAGGATGAGTTTGACCAGGAGGCCCACATCATCCGTAGGGAGGACGAGAACACCATCATCGTCTCGGCTCGACTTGAACTCAGCGAGCTCGAGGAAAAGATGGGCTGGCCACTTGCCTCGGGAGACTACGGGACCGTCGCCGGCTTCATCATCGATCGAATGGGGACCATCCCCGCGGTGAAGGAGGAATTCGAGGACGGAGGCTTCCGCTTTACCATCCTGGAAGCCACGGCCAACCGATTGGAGCTGCTCCGCATCAGGAAACTGGACCGCTGAAGCCTACTGCTCTGCGTAGGCGCGGACCAGTTTTACGTGGGTGTCGACCAGCGCCACGAGGTCCAGGGTCTCCAGTCGCTTGGAGGGCGACTCGGGCAATCCGGGAGGAGACACGCGCCCCATCCACAGTTCCATCTTGTCCTTCAGCGCCAAGGGACCCGGCAGGCGCCCGGTCGGAAGGTGCGCTTCGTAGAACGAGAGCTTGCGTCCAATGCGCTGGTAACTGGCGGCCTGGGCCTCGGTGATCTCATCCAGGCCTTCCTGCGTCCCGCCGCCGACCATGTCCGCGCCGATCATGTCCGCGCCGATCATATAGTCGCGAAAAGAAAGCGCCAACGACAGGAGGGCGCCCGCAGCAGCAGGGTCCTGGCGCAGGCTTCGGGCCGTCACCACGGACAGGAAGGCAAGGGTCTCCTCGGCCACCAACTCAGCGTCAGCACCGGGAATGGAGGCCACAATCGTCCCAGCCACGTGCTGGGCCGTGGTGAGCGCACCCAGCGTGGCAAAGGCCGTCAGACCGGCCAGGCGTGACGCCACATCCGGCAGCAGCTCCCGTCCGTCCGGCGCATCCGCGTCGCCGGGAGGACTACTCACTGAACCGACTGGACATCCGACAGCGTGACGGGCGAGCCCCACTGGTGAAGCGTGAAGACGGGCGCAGCCTGATGGCTGAACCGGATGCGTGTCCCGTCTCTCCGGAATTCCTCGGCAAGGTTGACCGGGTAGAGGTCCTGTCCCCCGTCGGTCACGATTCCGAAGAAACCGCCCTCAAGGTCCACCTTGCGCACTGTGCCTAAGGTGGATGTGCCTGTGGTGGATGTGCCTGCCTTGGAGGACATTCAGTCGACGACGAAGGTGACCTTGACGTTGATCCTGTAGCCTTGAATCTTGCCGTCTTTGACGAGGGCCTGAATGCCCTTGGCATAGACGGAGCGGACCTTGCGAACCGACTTCGAGGCTTCAGCTACGGCATTCTCCATGGCATCCTCTACTGAGGACCCTTCGGAAATGATTTCGAGGACTTTGGCAATAGACATAACTCAGAGATTGTCTTGCTCAGGCTTGTCGCCACCGGTTCCGATGGACGTCCGCATCGCGGTGTCGGCCTGAATGTTCTTCAAATTATAGTAATCCATGACGCCCAGGTTACCGGCGCGCAGGGCGTCGGATATGGCCTTGGGAATTTCTTGTTCGGCCAGCACCACCTTGGCGCGCGCCTCCTGAACGGCAGCAATCATCTCCTGTTCACGGGCCACGGCGGCGGCGCGGCGTTCTTCGGCCTTGGCACGGGCGATCTTGAGATCGGCATCGGCCTGATCGGTCTGGAGCTTGGCACCAATATTCTCGCCCACATCCACGTCGGCGATATCAATGGAGAGAATCTCGAAGGCGGTACCCGAGTCCAGTCCCTTCGCCAGGACGACCTTGGATATGGAGTCGGGATTTTCGAGTACTTCCTTGTGCGTAGCCGAGGACCCGATGGTCGAAACGATGCCTTCTCCGACACGCGCGATGATGGTCTCTTCTCCGGCACCACCCACCAGACGGTCTATGTTGGCGCGGACGGTGACCCGGGCGATGGCGCGGACCTGGATACCATCCTTGGCGACTGCCGAAACGGCCGGAGTCTCAATCACCTTCGGGTTGACCGAGACCTGCACCGCCTCGAAGACGTCGCGTCCGGCGAGGTCGATGGCCGTTGCCCGCTCAAAGGTCAGATCTATGTTGGCCTTGTCCGCGGAAATCAGCGAATTGACAACCATCTGGACGTGTCCGCCCGCCAGGTAGTGCGCCTCAAGCTGCGGTGTATCCAGATAGATCCCCGCCTTGTAGGCCGTGATGAGCGGCCTGACGATCAGGTTTGGGGGGACCTTGCGAAGGCGCATTCCCACGAGATCGCGCATGAGCTTTATTTTCACGCCCGAGAAGTAGGCCGTAACCCACAGTCCGACGGGTACGAAGTACAGGAAGACCATCGACCCAAGCAGAATGAGCGCGATGAGGAAGAGTCCTCCGGTGGTCAGCAAGAATTCCATGGTCTAAAGGTCCTTTCGGTAGTTGCCGCTCTGGCCGCCTGTCTTGGCGACCAGATGAATGTCATTGATGCGCATGCCTTTGGAGACGGACTTGCACATGTCGTAGAGCGTGAGTGCGGCGACGGAGACCGCCGTCAGGGCCTCCATCTCGACTCCGGTGGGGCCGACGGTCTTGGCAAAGGCCCGAATCTCGACCGATTGGGTGGCCTCGTCCAGGGTCAGTTCCACGTCGATACCGCCCATCACCACGTCGTGGCAGAGCGGGATCAGCCTGCTCGTTTGCTTGGCTCCCATGATGCCGGCCAGTTGTGCCGTGGATAGCACATCGCCCTTGGGGTTGCGCTGCTCCTGCACCATGGAGAAGGCCTCTTCGCCAAGGAGGACTCGCCCCATGGCAACGGCCGTCCGGACCGTGTGGGACTTGGCGGAAACATCCACCATGTGAACCCCTCCACGGGGATCCAAATGCGTCAAGGTCGGAGCGTCAGGCGTGTCCATTATCATTGGGAGTTTCAGGCACTGGCAAGATAGACTAACCACCGATGAGGATCATGGGGCGATTCGGTTGCAGGGCGATGGCCGTCATGCCGTCGTGTGCGGCTTTCTTGGAGCGAACGGCTGGTCCGATGAGTGCGTCCAGATCTTCGTCTGTGGCTCCATCCCGAATGGCATCCCGCAGGCTCACGCCGTCCTTGCCGAACAGGCAGGTCCGCAGACTGCCATCGGCGTTGAGCCGGATTCGATTGCATCCGCTGCAGAATTTGTCGGTCATTGACGAGATAAAGCCCACCGTCCCGGCCGCTCCGGGAATCCGGTAGTCGGTGCTCACCGCCGTGGGTGGTGCCGGAACCGGCACCATCCCGGGCCACTCGGCCATAACCGTGTCCAGCATCTCCTGATACGGGATCATCACCGACTCATCCCAGCCATTTCCGGCAAACGGCATGTACTCGATGAAACGAATGCTCAGCGGTCTGTCGATTGACATTCGGGCGAAATCGAGGATTTCGTCGTCGTTTTGACCGCGCAGTGTGACACAATTGACTTTGGTCCCCTCGTAGCCCAGGTTCAAACTCGCGTCGATCGCGTCGAGGACAACCCTGAGCCCGCCCCGACGCGTGATGGTCCTGAAGCGATCCTCCCGGAGCGTGTCCAGCGAGATGTTAATGTGGGTCAGCCCGGCCTCGCGCAGGCGGGGCAGGCGGTCCTTGAGGAGGAGACCGTTTGTGGTAATGGCGAGTGTCTCCACGCCGGGAATGGCGCCGAGCGACTCGACCAGAGAAACCGCGTCCTTGCGAACCAGCGGTTCACCTCCGGTCAGGCGGATCTTCCGAACACCGCGAGACACAAAAAACCGCGCAAGCCGCTCGATTTCCTCGAACGTGAGCATCGCGGACCGTGGCTTCAGTTCCACGCCTTCGGGCGGCATACAATACACACAGCGGAGGTTGCAGCGCTCGGTCAGCGAGATGCGCAGGTAGTCGTGGAACCGGCCGAATGAATCGGTCAGAACCGGCGGCGTGCTGTTGGTATCAAGAGGGTTCTCAGTCAACCGGGTATACCTGCTCTCCGCCCAGCCAGGTCTCGACCACGCTCACATCCAGCATGTCCGGTCCGGGCGCCGTCATGATGTCCCCGCTCAGAATCACGAAATCCGCCCACTTGCCCGGCTCCAGAGAACCCAGCGATTCTTCCTGAAAACCGGCGTAGGCGGCATCGACTGTGAAGCCACGGAGCGCCTCCTCACGTGTGAGGGCCTGATCCGGGTACCAGCCACCTTCCGGCCAGCTGGCGGCGTCCTGACGCGTGACAGCGGCATAGAATCCAAGAAGTGGGTCCACCTGCTCGACCGGAAAATCAGAACCGAGCGCCAATCGTCCACCGCTCTCGAGAATGGAGCGCCACGCGTACGCACCCTGGATCCGGCCCGGCCCTACGCGGTCTTCGGCCCAGTACATGTCGCTGGTCGCGTGCGTGGGTTGCATGGATGCGATGACGCCAAGCTTCGCATGCCGTTCGATGTCCTCCAGGGCGACAATCTGAGCATGCTCGTTCCGGTGCCTCTGATCGGGCTCGATACCGGCGGCTTCATAGGTGTCCAGTAGCAACCGATTGCCGGCATCACCGATGGCGTGGCTGTTGACCTGGTAGCCGCAGTCGAGTGCCTGTCGAACCAGAACCCGGTAATCCTCCGGCGAGGTGCGCAGCAGGCCGCGGTTTCCGGGGTCATCCGAGTAATCTTCCAGCAAGGCGGCGCCGCGACTTCCCAGCGCACCGTCCAGATACATCTTGACCGACCGGACCGTCAGGCGATCGCCATAGTCGATGAGGTGATTGTTGCAGTAGGCGTCGAACGAAGGCCCCGGTTCGGTCATGGCATACAGCCGAATGGTGAACCGGTCCTCATCGATGAACCGCTTCACACGCTCCAGGAATGCCATGTCAGCGCCGGCCTCATGGACTCCGGTGATGCCGAACCGGGCCATCTCCATCAAGGCTGCTTCCAGTCCCCGCTCGAGATCTGCCTCGGAGTACGGCGGCACCGCGCCGCTGACCAGTTGCTCGGCGTTGTCGATGAACAGGCCGGTCGGTTCGCCCGCGGCGTCGCGGACGATCAGACCGCCCGCAGGGTCCGCGGAATTTTGGATGGTCTCTTCTCCCGCCAGGCGGAGGGCGGCCGAGTTGGCCCACATCGCATGCCCGTCGATCCGCTCCAGCCAGACCGGTCGATCCGGGAAGGCGGCATCAATGTCGTGTCGCGAGGGAAAATCCGTGTTCGCCCAGTCGTTCTGATCCCAGCCGCGCCCCAGCAGCCACGCCCCGTACGTCAGATTGGCTTCCAGGGCACGCAGCCGCTGGATGATCTCCTCGATACTCTGCGTCCCGGTCAGGTCGGCGGCCAGCCGCATGGTTGCCAGGTTGCGAACATGGGCATGCGCGTCAATCAGCCCCGGGATCACCACCTGGCCCTGAAGGTCCACGCGCTCGGCCTCGGGGGCGGAATCGAGCAGGGTCTGGGCGTCACCCGTCGCGATAATGCGTCCGGCATCGACCAGCAGGGCTTCGACCACGGGAGCGTGCTCGGACATCGTGTAGATGACGCCGTTCTCGAAGAGGGTGGGCGTGGAGGACTCCTCGGCCGGCTGGCACGCACAGATCAGAACGAAAAGCAGGACAGATACTTGGCGCATGTGGCAGCGGGATTGGAACAGGATTACCGGGAGAGGCGGCATTCGTTTCGCCCGGCCTCGGACTGGGTGGCGATTGGTTCAGGCTGGCGCCCGGCGCTCCACCCAGAGCGTCACGGGTCCGTCGTTCAGCAGGCGCACGTCCATCATCGCCCCGAAGACACCAGTGGACACCCCTTGGCCAAGGAGCGCGCCCAGTTCGCTGCAGAAACTCTGGTATAGTGGTTCCGCGACGTCCGGGTGGGCCGATTCGACGAAGGAGGGGCGATTTCCTTTTGCCGTGTTTCCGTACAGCGTAAACTGGGAGACCACCAGGACCTGACCTCCGGTATCGAGCACAGACCGGTTCATGAGACCGGCTTCGTCGGGGAAAATTCGGAGGTTCGCACATTTTCTGACGAGCCAGTCCCGCTCGGCCGCGGTGTCGGTTCGGTGGACCCCCAAGAGGATGAGAAGGCCGGGTCCAATGGCTCCTGTCACCTCCCCGGCCGCGGTTACGCTGGCCTCCCTGACACGCTGAATGAGTGCTACCACGTCTCGAGGTCGCTGAGGAACGCCTGCAGGGCGCGTCCACGGTGGCTGATACGGTTCTTTACTGCCGAGGCCAGTTCGGCGAACGTACCCGATTCGCCGTCGGGGAGAAAGAGGGGATCGTAGCCGAAGCCCCGGCTTCCACGAGGCGCCTCCATAATGGTACCCCGGCACACGCCTTCGTAGAGCCTGCCGCCCTGGCCGTCATAGTATACCACGGCGGTTCGAAACTGCGCGGAACGATCTGGCCGCCCGGTCAACTCGCGAAGGAGCTTGGCCATGTTTGCCTCCGCGTCGCCGTCCTCGCCCGCATAGCGCGCCGACCGGACGCCGGGACGCCCATCCAGCGCGTCTACCTCGAGTCCGGTGTCGTCGGCCAGGGCGGGGATGCCGGCGAACTCGAAGAGAGTCCGCGCCTTTTTCAAGGCATTGCCTTGAAGCGTGGGGCGGTCTTCCTCTACCTCCGGCGCGTTCACCTGACCGGACGAGAGGATCTCATCTACCCGGTCCCGAAGCAAATCCCTGAACTCTGCGAGCTTGCCCGGATTGGTGGTGGCGATGAGAAGTTGACTGAGCGTGGTCACGGGGCCGGGCCGGATAGAGGGTGATGACGGCGGCAAAGCTAATGGCCTCCGGCCGCATCCGCCAACGCGGTCCGTCCCGCGCTGGCGGCGGTTCAGCCGAGCACACAGGTTGTTCACCCCGATCCGGTAACTGCTCACCGCCCCCGCCGTAGCGGAGGTCAAACATTCTTCAACTCACTGCATCCTTGAGGGAGGGTCACATGCAGATCATCAACAGTTTCCGCCGAGTCGCCGGCCTTGCTTTCGCAATCGCCATTATTGGCTCAACGCAGGTATTCGCCCAGTCTACCTACCAGGATATGGACGCCGAATGGTGGTCATCTCTTGAGCAGCAGCTAACCGAGTCGGCCGCTTCGGATGTGGCGAAGGTGCGACAGGGTGCCATCCAGCACATCATCTTCTTCGCCGAGAACTATGACGAATTCGTCAACTTCGACGAGGCTGCCTACGAGATCATGGGCCTCTTCGAGATGTCTGAGGATGTGGATGAGCGTCTTCTCGCGTTGGCCGCACTCAGTGCAATTGGTGAAAACATGACCATGGAGCGGCTTTCCGTGGTTGCGGCCTCCGAGAGGTCGGCCCGCGTTCGCGGTGTGGCCGCGGCGGTGATCCATGCGCACAACACAGCCAGTTCCTGATTGACAGTCCCGGCCCGGTCGGCCGATGTTGACAAACGATCGTGATCTACTTACCTTCGTTTGCTATACCAATCGCTTTCCGATTCAGAACCTGTGTCCGTAGGAATCAAAGTTCGCGACAACGAGTCCATCGACCGCGCCCTTCGCCGTTTCAAACGCGCTGTTAACCGCAGTCGTGTCCTCCGCATCTTCCGCACCAACATGGCTTACGTCAAGCCGTCAGAGGAGCGCAGGCTTGCGAAGGAAAAGGCACTCCGCAATGCGCGCAAGCGCAACCGCTACTACTAGGCGGTAGGGAGGTCGGGCGGCCGGGGCGAGGTCGGGTGCCCCCGGGGCGGCGACTGCCAAGACAGTTTGAGAAAGGGGTCTCTCCTGATTGGGGGGACCCCTTTTCTCGTGCCGCGTATTTTGCCGGGCCGGCGGGGGCTGGCCGGGTGGGCGGCGGGCTGGCCGGGGCCACCGCCAGGCTCAGGCCACCACCACGCCGATGGCGGTCTCGAGGATCGCCGTCTGCTCGTACTGATGGATGTGGGAACTGCCTGTCGCAGGGCTCGCCGATGCCGGCCGTCCAGCGTAGTGCACCCGTTGTCGCGAGGAGCGCAGTTCCTCAAGGATGTCCTCCAGCTGATACCGGATAAACTGCCACGCGCCCATGTTGGCCGACTCCTCCTGCATCCAGACGACCTCGGCCGTCGCGGGGTACCGTCCCAACTCGTTCTTGAGTCCTTCGGAGTCCAGCGGGTAGAGTTGCTCCACCCGAACAGCGGCCACCCGGCGTGTAGCCGCTGGATCGCCCTCCAGTTTCTGGACCAGGTCGTAGTAGATCTTGCCGCTGCACAGAACCACGCGCTCGACTTCCTCGGGACTTTCGTGATCGGCCGTCAGAATCTCGCGGAAGTGCCCCTCTGTGAATTCGTTCGGATCGGAGATCGCCAGCGGGTGCCTGAGCAGACTCTTCGGCGACATGATGATCAGCGGCCGTTTTGCCTCCGCATGGATCTGACGCCTGAGAGCGTGGAACAGGTTGGCCGGCGTCGTGATGTTGCAGACGCGCATGTTGTCCTCAGCGCAGAGCTGCAGAAACCGCTCGAGGCGGGCAGAGGAATGCTCGGGCCCCTGGCCCTCGTAGCCATGAGGCAGAAGCAGAACCAGAGAACTCGCCTGGCCCCATTTCTCCCCTGCTGCGGAGAGGAACTGGTCGAAGATGATCTGGGCTCCGTTGGCGAAATCGCCAAACTGGGCTTCCCAGATCACCAGTGCCTTTGGCGCGGCCACAGAGTACCCGTACTCAAAACCCGAAACCGCATACTCCGAAAGCAGACTGTCGTAGATGTAGAGCCGTCCCTGATTGTCGGCGACGTGGTTCAAAGGGACGTACTCGTCCGCGGTATTCTGGTCATAGACCACACCGTGACGGTGTGAGAACGTGCCTCTTCGCGAGTCCTGTCCGCTGAGTCTGACCTGGATGCCTTCGGCAAGCAGGGTCCCGAAAGCAAGAGCCTCGGCAAAGCCCCAGTCCACCTTGCGGTCGTCGTTGTAGAGCTTCTCCCGGCGCTGAAACTGCCGGAGCAGCTTCTTGTGGACGTGGAAGTCCTCCGGGAAATTCATCAGGGAGGCGATTGTCTTGTCGATGTGCTCCTGCGAGGCTGCCGTATCCACCTTGACGATGGACTCGCGAACGGGTCGAGCCAGCGGATTCTCCGGAGCCTGGGGTACGACCTCCTCGGAAACCTCCTTGGTCCTGGCGAAGGCTTCCTGCAGCTTGTCGCGGAAGTCGTCCAGCAACTGCTCGGCCTCATTGGGACTCATGTCTCCCCGGCGCAGCAAGAGTTCGGTGTAGAGCTTCCGCACCGATCGCTTGGCCTCGATCTTCTGGTAGAGGAGCGGCTGGGTGTACGTGGGCTCGTCGCCCTCGTTGTGCCCGCGGACCCGGTAGCATAGGAGATCTACAACGACATCCTTGTTGAACACCTGCCGAAAGTCCAGCGCCAGCCTGGCAACCCGGACGCACGCCTCGGGGTCATCTCCGTTCACGTGGAAAATGGGCGCCTGGATCATGCGGGCGATGTCACTCGCATAGGTCGAGCTGCGCGCGGCCTCAGGTCCGGTGGTAAAGCCGATCTGGTTGTTGATCACGATATGGACCGTACCGCCCGTTTCGTATCCGGGGAGTTGGCTCAAGTGCAGCGTCTCACCCACTACGCCCTGTCCGGCGAAGGCCGCATCGCCGTGAATCAGAAGCGGGATGACCGAGTCGTGATAATCGCGACGGGCCGACTGGGGTCTGGCATCGCGGATGGCCTCCTGCTTGGCGCGGGCCATTCCCTCGACCACGGGGTTGACGGCTTCGAGGTGGCTGGGGTTTGAGGCCAACGTGACTTTGACGGTGGCGCCGGAGGGAGCTGTGTGTTCGCCCTTGGCCCCCAGGTGGTACTTGACGTCTCCCGACCCCTGCGTGGTGGACGGGTCGATGTTGCCCTCAAACTCGGAGAAGATGACTTCGTAGGGCTTGTTCAGGATGTTGGCGAGCACGTTCAGCCGGCCGCGATGGGCCATCCCGATAACCACTTCCTGTGTCTCCTGCTCGGCGGCATCCGACAGGACCATGTCCAGCATCGGAATCACCGTTTCGGAGCCCTCAAGCGAGAAACGCTTGTGTCCGATGTACTTGGTGTGGAGGAAAGTTTCGAACGCCTCAGCCGCGTTCAGCTTCTCCAACATCCGCTTCTTGGCCGTTTCCGATATGGGCTCAGCCCCACGGACGGGCTCGATGCGCTCCACGAGCCAGCGCTTTTCCTGCGGATCCGAGATGTGCATGAACTCGATTCCGACCTTCCGGGTGTAGGTCTGGCGGAGAATCGCGAGGATCTCTCGTAGCGGGAGCACATCGGCTCCTCCGAGTCCACCTGTCACGAACTCGCGATCCAGGTCCCAAATGGTGAGTCCGTACTCCTTGGGGTCCAGTTCCGAGTGGTAGGCCCAGGTGTATCCGAGCGGGTTGACATCGGCCTGCAGGTGGCCTCGCACACGGTAGGCCCGGATCAGCTGCAGGACGCGGGCCTGCTTGCGGATCATGTCCATCTCGTTCCGCTGGTGCCCACCGACCTGCGGCGTCGAGTCCGATGCCAGCACGAAGGGCTGGTAGGGGATTCCGAGACTGAGGAAGATCTCTTCGTAGAACCCGTGATGCCCGACCAGGAGGTCCTGGACATACTTGAGGAAGGCCCCGGACTCGGCGCCCTGAATCACGCGGTGATCATAGGTGGACGTCAGGCTCATGACCTGACTGATGCCGGTCTTGGCAATCACCTCAGGCGGGAAAGCATGGTATTCCGTGGGATATCCGATCGAGCCCACACCGACAATCAATCCCTGCCCCTGCATGAGCCGTGGTACGGACAGGATCGTCCCGATCATCCCGGGGTTGGTCAGGGTCGCGCTGGTGCCTGTGAAGTCGGACAGTTCGAGATTGCCATCGCGTGTGCGGCGGACGAGGTCATTGTAGTGGCCCAGGAACTCGCGAAACGAGAGCGCCTCGGCCCCCTTGATGCTCGGCACCATCAGGGTACGCTTACCTCGCTTCTCGATGTCGATGGCCAGACCCAGGTTGATCGATTCCCGGGTCACATGTTCGGGGGTCCCGTCCGTCTCCCGAAACGATGAGTTCATGTTGGGGAATTCCTTGATCCCCTTTACGATCGCAAAGGCAATCACGTGGGTGTAGGAGACCTTGTTGCCGCCAACATCCCGCTGCTGGGCGTTGATGAGCGTCCGGTTCTCGGCAAGAAGCTTGACCGGGACTGACCGGACGGAGGTGGCCGTCGGCATGTGGAGGCTGGCCTCCATGTTCTCGACGATCTTCGATGCCGCGCCGCGAATGGCCTTGGCCTGCACAGCTTCCTCGGGTGAAGCAGGAGCCCCATCTCCCGAGCCGACAGAAGGCGTGACCGCGGGAGCCACGGCGGAGGCGGGCGTGGCGGCGGCGGGCGCGGCTTCTGTGCTCGTGTCGTGCGCGACGAACTCGGCGCCGGGGTCATAGTCGGCGAAGAAGTCACGCCAACTTTCGCTGACACTGGAGGGATTGTCCAGATACTGACGATACAGGTCTTCGATGTATCCGGTGTTGAATCCGAGGTTGCTCACAGAGAGAAAGCGTTGAGTGCGACGATGAGGATGCGCTCCCTGTCAGCGCAGGGGGCGCGCGACCGCGGGGCGAGAGCGCAAACGATGGGCCTGAGGGATTGGTTCATTTCAACCAGCCCCGATCACGGTACCATGCGACGGCTTCGTCGAAGCCATCCTGGAGCGGGACTTCGGCGGCATAGCCGAAGTCATTCGCTGCCGAGTCGGAGCTGCACATGATGCAGGCGTCCCTGATCTCCAGGGCCTTCTCGCGGTTGAGCGGAGGGTACCGACCAAACAGCCCCGCGACTTTTTCGACCAGCGTCCCCACGGGAACGATCAGGGCAGAGGGTATTCTGAGCGTGAGCACGCGTCGCCCAAGCGCGGAGGCCGCCGCGTCGCGCACCGCGGACCACGCGTACGCCGGATCAGCGCCCAGGAAGTACGTACGGCCCTGGCTGACCGGCGCCTCGGCGGCGTCGATCATGCCGCGCACCAGGTCGCGAACGTGAACGAGCGTGAGGGCCGGCCCCTCGGACCCACCAACTACCGCGAAGAGCCCCCGCGATGCGCCCTGAATGACCGTGAAGATGTCTGTGTCCCGCGGTCCATAGACTGCCGGGGGGCGGACCACGGTGATGTCCAGCTGGTCCCGATACGCCTCCAGGGCCCGTTCCATTTCGGCCTTGCTGCGGCCATACATGGAAACCGGGTTGAGCGGCGTGGTCTCCGTGGCGACGGGTTCGTCCGCGCGCCCCACCGCAGCCAGACTGCTGACAATCTGGATTCGCGGAGGGACCTCGAGGCTGGAGGCCGCCTCAAGCAGGTTGATGGTTCCGGCCACGTTTGCCCCGTGGAAGGCCTCCCACGAGCGGGCTCGCGTGCGACCGGCAACGTGGAATACCAGGCCGCAGCCGTCCATGGCCCGGGTCAGCGCGGCCACATCGTTCAGATCGCCGGGCACGGGCGTGTGGGCGACCTCGCCCAGCCAACCAGGATTCTTGCGAACGAGGCACCGGATCTGGCCGTAGCCGCGTCTTGAAAGCGCCTCCACCAGGTGACTTCCTACGAAGCCGGTACCGCCCGTCACGAAAACCGGCTTGTTTCTGCCAGTGGGCGAGGCGCCCGAGAGATCAGTCTCTTGCCGTGAGTCGGACGACATTCTCCACGTGATGGGTGTGAGGGAACAGGTCCACGGGTTGCGCCCAATCGATCTGGTAGGCGTCCCCAAGGAGTGCCATGTCGCGGGCCTGCGTCCGGGGATTACAACTCACGTACACCAGACGCCTGGGCCTCAAGGCTGCGATCTGGGCGACCACCTTGGGGTGGATGCCCGCGCGGGGAGGGTCGACAATCATCACGTCCGGGTTGCCGTGCTTTCCAATGAAGTCGGGCGTGAGCAACTTCAGCATGTCACCCGACTCGAACGTGACGTTCTCGATCTGGTTGATCCGGGCATTCTCACGCGCGTTTACCACGGACTCTTCAATCAGCTCTACGCCGACCACGTGACGGACGCTTGGAGCCACGAACAGGCTGATGGTGCCGGCCCCGCAGTACATGTCGTACAGCAGGTCGTCAGGCTTGAGATCACCCGCCTCGCGGGCCACTTCGTAGAGCTTCTCGGCCTGCTTCGAGTTGGTCTGGAAAAAAGCGTTCGGCGCGATCTGAAAGGTGAGATCACCGATGCGGTCCGTCAGGTAGCCCGGCCCGTAAATGGTGTGGATGGATTCGCCAAATGCCGTCTGCGCCACGCCGGAATTGACGCCGTTGACCAGCGTGGTGATCTCGGGGAATCGCTCCTGATAGAAAGCCGCCAATTCTCCCATGCGGTTCGAGACGTGGCTTCGGGTCACCACGTTCACCAGCAGGTCTGACGTGTTGCCGGCCTGCCGAATCACGAGATGGCGAAGAAAGCCGGCGTGCTTCCGGATATGCCACGGCTTCCAGTCATGCTCGACGGCGAACTCGCGGGTCGCGTTGACGATGCGTGCGCTCAGGCCGGACTGCAGGTGGCACTCGTCCAGGTCAATGACCTTGTTGAAGAAGCCCGGGGCGTGGAGGCCCAGGGCAAACGTCAGGTTGAAGCGCTCCTCGCTGGCGATTTCCTCAGACGTGAGCCACCGCTCGGCGCTGAAGGAGAACTCCATCTTGTTGCGGTACTCATAGATGTCCGCCGCGGCGATGGTATCCCTGACGGGAACGGACGCGAAGCCCCCCTCATGCTGCATGGCCTCGCTGACGCTCTGGGTCTTCGCGTCAAGCTGGGCCTGATACTGCACGTGTTGCCACTTGCAGCCACCGCAGGCCCCGAAATATGAACACCGGGGCTCGGTCCGGAGCGGACTCGCCTCAAGGAGTTCGACGATTCGAGCCTCCCCATAGGATTTCCGTTTCCGGACAAGCGTGGCCCTGACCCGGTCGCCGGGAACGGCACCCGGGACAAAGATCACGTAGCCTTCGTGCTTGGCGAGGGACTTTCCACGATCGGCGAATTTCTCGATCGTGAGCTCCAACTGGGCTCCTTTCTTCATGCACTTGCCGGCGCCAGAAGCGACCGGAGCTGACTTGGTGTACGGGCTACCAGCCCGGTGGGGGATCGGCGTGGCGGGCGGCTTCGTCCGCCGCCTGACCGAGGTACTGGGCGGCCTCGATGGCGCCCTCCCGCTCAGAAATAATGCGGCGGGTCCCGACCAGGCGCTGGGCGAAATGCCTGGCCAGCAGGTTGGCGATGGCCGCTCCCGTTTTTGGGTGGCGCCGCTGGAGTGTGCGGAATTCAGGGCTGAACAGACCGAGCACCTGCGTCGGGGAGGTCGCCTGGGCGCTCTCCGTCCGTTTGATGATTCCGCCGCCCAACAGACAGGTGGCCCCCAGCATGTCGTTCGGTCCGATCTCCCGGACTTCCTGGGGCTCGCCGTCCTCACCCTCAACCAGAAGTCGAACGGAGCCCTGTCGAACGAGGTACAATCCGATCCCGGGATCGCCTTCGTAGTACAGATACTCATCCTTGCGATACGCCCGCTCGTGAAAAGCCTCCGCGAGGTGGATCAGCATGCCGCGCGGCAGCGGATTGAAGAGCGGGACTTCGCCGAGCAAGTCCGCCAGTGCGCGGAGCCGGGCGTCTTCTTCCTGCCTGAAGAGACTCTTGCCCAGCTTTCTGAGTCCGTCTGATATGGTGGTCGCCAACGACATGGTCAGAAGGTATGGCCGATTCCGAACTGCGCCACAAGATCAGACAGCCCATCTGGCATAAATTCGCCTCTTCTCAAGGGATCGTGGACCTTGAAGGCGAAATCGAGCCTCACAATCAGGTAATCCCAGCCGAGTCGTATACCGATCCCGGAGCCTACGCCCAGGTCCCGGTAAAACTGGTCCAGCCGGAAGCGGCCCGCCGAAGGCCCCGGATTTCTCGGTCCTGACCATACGTTCCCGATGTCGACAAACGTGGCGATGCTCCAGTCGGCTTCGAAGAGTCCCCGGATCAGGACCTGTCGATGCTCGAGGGAGGCTTCGAGCTTGATCTCGCCGCCAAGAATATTGGTCCCGCCGACACCCACAGAATCCGAGAAGGAGGCTCCTCCGGGACCGAGCTCCCTCAGACGCCAGGCCCGAACGCTTGAGGCTCCCCCGCTGTAGAACCTGCGGTCGAAGGGGACCACGTCTGCCGCGCCGAGAGGTTGCGCGAGTCCGACCACGGCCTTCCAGGCCAGCACCCTTCGCGGGTTCAGCGTGTGGTATCGGCGGAGGTCCACCAGCCCACGCACGTACTGGCGATAAATGAGCCTGTCATCACTGGTGGATCCTCCAAAGAACGGGAGTCCAGGGAGACTGCCCTCGATGGTCCCCGGGTCAAAGATGTATCGATCCAGGAGATACGGCAGGTTGCCACCCACCTCGACGGCCGCCTCGTAGGTGTGCCCATCGTCTCGACGAAAGGGGTCAACCCGGCCTGAACGGAGGGTATACCGGAGAGCGTTGTTTACCTGTGGCTGCGTATAGTCCTCGACGATCTGACCCTGCTGAACCGGGTCACGGATCGAGGCAAGCACGTCGTCGAGGAAGATCTCACCGAAGCCCTCGAGCGTATCCGGATTTGACACACTCAGATCCAGGATATCCACGAAGGAGGTCAAGGTGGGCGAGTGCCGCAACTCAAGGCGATATCCGAGGTTGCCGCGGCCCCGCAACACAAGCCGGAGCGCGTCCCGCCGGGCCGCCAGAAAGCTGACCGACAACCTGGTCCTGGCATCGTATAGTCCAAGGGCACGGTCCAATCGGCCGAATGGCCACGTCAAGTACGGGAAGGACAGAGTGCCCGATACGTCCCACTGCGAGCTGGTGAAGCCCTTCTGGAGACCGAGATCGGCGGCGATGGTCCCGGTGGTGCGCAGGCGAAACGCTTCCCCCCCGCCCAGGACGTTGAGGTTGGAGTAACTAAGCCCCAGCCCGGTCCCGATTTCGTTGTCACTGTCTGCGAATCCCCCGCTGCGCTGGAGCATGAAGGTCTCGACCTGAATTCGATGTCGATCTCTGGTCTGAAGATCAAAGCGGAGGGGAATCACGGTCGAAGCCGAGTCCGGCCGTACCATCCTCAATTCGGTAAACGCGAAGACGCCAACGGCATCCAGTCGGCGCTTGGTAGCACTGACCAGGCTTTGGTCGTACCACTGGCCGGGTGCGAATTGAAGGGTTCGTCGCAGGACGTTCGGATCGATCCGGCTGTCGCCCACCACGCCGCCTGGAATCGCGAACGTCGTGTCCCCCCGGCTCACCATCACCGTGTCCAGCCTGCCTCCGACGTCGTCCTGAGGGCCGGAAACGGCGAAGGTCAAATCGCCGAAACGATACCGCCGGTCCAGGCGAATATCCATTACCACATCGAATGAGTCAGGCTTAGCCGGGATGACCACCGCGTGAATGGAGTCCCGCGTGATTACCGCGTAGCCGTGGTCCCGCAGGAAGTCGAGTATGCGCCGGCCTTCCTCGAGGAGCAGCGGCTCGGAATAGCGCGTAGTGCCCCTGAGGAATCCGCTTGAAGAGGGCGTTCCCAGAAGGGCGCCATCGCGCAGATCGCGTTGCACGGAAGGTTCCAGCGGCTCGAGTCCTTCGTATCGAACCTCCCGGATGAACGTGGGAGGCCCGGGATCAATCCGGAAGACCACGTGGGTCTTCTGCCGCCCCCGAGTGGTGTCAATGATGGCCTCGATCGCGGCTCGCCTGAACCCTTCCTGGTTGTAGAAGAGTCTGAGCCGTTCAACGTCCGCCGCGACAACGGTGGTGTCGAGGGGGGCCGGAGGTTCTCCGCTGGCCCGGATGCCCCGCCCGAGTCGGCCGCCCATGCCATCGCCAAATCTATACAGCCAGAGCCACCAGTTCGCCCCTGGGATGTCGAGCAGTCTGCGGTTCCCGCGAGTTCTGGTTCGGAGCTGCAGCTGCTCCTTGGAGAACACCAGGTCGCCCTGATACCTGACGTGGGCCACACGATAGGTCCGCTGATCGGGCGCATTATCCTGTGCCCGTGCGACAGATGTGCCACTCAGCCCTCCGACCAGAACAATCAGGCCGAGCAGGGCACGAAGCATATTGCTGTGGAGTTTGGTCGGCACCGAGGCCGGATCAGTCCTCCTCGAAATAGAAGTCGTCGTCGCCGGTTGGGTAGTCCGGCCAGACCTCCTCGATGCTCTCGTAGGGCTCGCCGTCATCCTCCATGGCCATGAGATTGTCGCCAACCTCAGCGGGCGCACCAGTGCGATCCGCGTAGTCCATGAGTTCCACGCGGGTAGCGGGCCAAGGGGCATCCTCCAGATAGGAGGCCAAGTCAAGAGTCCAGTACATGCTCAATTAGGCGGGGAGCAGATCGCTCGCGGCCACTATAGTATCCTTCGTGGTGAAATGCAAGACGGCCGGAATAGCTATAGGGAAGCTTTCCGGCCGACACAATGGTCTTTGTGAAACGACTGCCTTTCGGCAGCAGACCACGCTTAGTCGAAGATGACCGTTGTGTTCTCCGCCTCTTCCAGAATTTTCTGGTAGGCTGCCGGCGTCAGACTCGGAGCCAAAAAGTAGACAGGGTTGAGGGCGCGTCCTTCCAGATCCCGGACCTCATAATGGAGGTGGGGTGATTTGGAGAGTCCCGTGCTGCCGCTGTAAGCCACGACGTCGCCACGGGAGACTTTTCGGCCAGGGCGGAGGCCCTTCTCAAAATTGCGAAGGTGCGCGTAGAGCGTGACGTAGCCAGCGGTCTCGTGTTGGATCTTGACGTAATTGCCGTATCCATTACCGCGCTTGGCCTCCAGGACAACGCCGTCACCGGCGGCAACGACTGGCGTGCCTGTGTTGACGTTGATGTCGACGCCGTAGTGCATGCGGCGAACCTTGAGAATGGGGTGGTAGCGCATCCCGAATCCGGAGATAACGCGTCCCTCGGACGGAATCATGATGGGCATCTGTTCCAGCTGCACCTCGTAGTCCGAAGCATAGCGAGTCAACTCACGATAGCTGTCGGTCTGAAAGCCAACCTGCCGTTCGAGTCGGTCCAGTCCCTCGGCGGTACTCCGCAAAACGCGGGAGGCCGACGAACTGAAACGGGAGAACTCAGCGTAGGGATCGGCACCACCGACACCCAACTGGCGAATATCCTCCGAGATCGGGTCCGCCTGGAACAGAGAGCGGTAAAGCTCCTGGTCCTTCTCGCTCAGTTTCTCCAGTTCGGAGGAAACGGACGCGATTCGTTGATCGAAATCGGCCAGCTGCTGCTGCAGGGCCTCATTCTCGGCACGCAGCGCCAGTTCCTGTGGGGTTTCGACCACGTGATCCATTCCCCAGGTCAGACCCAAGGCGAGGATGACGGCGATAGATACCACGCCTGCCACCTGCATCTGCAGGCGCCTGCGCCGACTCTTCAGCTCGACGAAGGAGCAACTGTCGGAATCGTAATAGTAGTAGCGATGTTTAGCCATGCGGCGACGGGGACCAACCTGATGCCGATATCTTTCGACAGATCTCTTATCGGCCAGGATTTGGGTTTCAGTAGGGGCCGTACTGCTTCGCAAGGGGATCATTCGGCTTTCACTTCGTCCACGATTCGAGGGCGCGCCTGTAGGACTGCTGTCTCGAATGGTGCTTTGGCGAAGGTCGTGGGGCATTCCCTGGGGGACGCCGGCGCGAGGCCGAATAGTCTGGGGGGCTAGTCAGTTCGGATGAGGGGGGTGAACTCTACGCATAGGGCGAGGAGTCGGGCGATAATAGGCATCGCTGAACTCCCGGTCAATGACGAACCCGGGTCTACTGTTCCCCGGGGGCCACCGCCAGGGCTTCGATTTCAACCAACATGCGCGGGTCAATCAGTCCGGACACCTCAACCATGGAGGTGGCGGGCAGGATAGCACCGAACACTTCGCCGTGTGCCCGGCCCACTGATTCCCAGTCGCCGATGTCCGTCACATAGATGCGGGTTCGAATCACATCGTCCAGCGTGACGCCGGCCTGCGTGAGGGCCGCCTCAATGTTTGCGAGGGTTTGGACGGTCTGAGCCCGGGCGTCCCCTTCGCCGACCAACTCTCCGTCATCTCCGGTCGCGGTGCAGCCGGAGACGACAACCAGGTTGCCCACCCGGACGGCCCGGGAGTAGCCGACCACGGGCTCCCATGGAGTACCCGAACTGATGTTTAAACGCTTGTCTCCCATCCCGCCCCTCAGGTGGTCAGCGGGAGTCGTGCCTTTTCCCGGCGGGCGACCACGGCCACGGAGAGGTCATCGCTTGGGCGGGCGGCCCCGACAAAGGCCGTCACCGCGGCCACAATATGCTCGCCGACCTCGCGGGCGCTGCGCCCATAGGCGTGCTCGAGCAGCCGGTGCAGCCGATCGTCTCCGAAGAACGCCCCGTGGGCGTCGCGGGCCTCGGTGACTCCATCGCTGACGATGACCAGCAGTTCGCCCGCGTCCACTTCCACGTCCGTTTCAACGTAGCGGGCCTTGTTGGTCAGGCCGATGGCTGCTCCGCCTTTCTTCAGTTCAACGATGCCCTCGCGGGTGACCACGTGCGGAGGGAGGTGGCCGGCATTGACCACGCGCACATTCGTGTCGGATCCCGACAACTCGGCGTACACCAGGGAGGCGAATCGTCCGGGGATACCGTCCCGGCAAAAAATTTCGTTGACCCGCGCTCCGAGTTCGGAGAGCGAGTGGATGGAGGGCGCGATGGCGCGGACCGTCGACTGCAGCTTGGCCATGAAGAGTGCCGCAGCCAGCCCCTTCCCCGAGACGTCACCGAGCGAAACGGAGAATCGATCTTCCTCGATCAACTGGCAGTCGATGAGGTCTCCGCCGACGTCGTTGGCCGGAGCGGTGTACAACCAGATATCCCATCCTGGAAAGTGCGGGTTCTGCTCGGGCATCAATGCGGACTGAACCGCCCGGCCCGCTTCCAGCTCATCCCTGGCCAGAAGCTTGTCCTTCAACTCCAGAAACAGAATGAAAAGCATGGACAGAAAGCCAAGCAGGAGATTGCCTGTGTCACCCCCGGCACCGTCAGCAGCCAGGACGAGACCCACGGCCATGATGATGCGGCGGGTGGGTGTCAGCTTCAGAAACATGCTCTTGAGGAGCAGCCACGAAGATACCATCCAGCGTTTGACGGGATGCATGCCGGACAGGCGGGACCGCGTGTCGCGATCCAGATAGAAGTCGTAGGTCTCCCGCAGATCCTGACGCAGGGTCTGGGGGATCTCGGCCGAGTTCAGGTCGCGGAAGAGCGACTCCGCGAACCGGGCGGACTTCTCGTAAACAGTTTTGGTATCAGACGATGACATAAGGCGCGCGTGTGGAGCAAGTTACTACGGATGGCCGGTCAATAGGGTGCGATTGATTCCTGCGCTTACCTTGGCGGCCAGGAAAACCTGGCATTATGGACTGGATCGTTCTGCTGCCGCCCATCGCGGCCATTGCTCTTGCCCTCTGGACGAAAGAGGTCTACCTCAGCCTGTTCGCGGGACTCCTGATAGGAACCACGATTCTGGTTGGAGGCAATCCCGTACTCGGGATGCGTGAGTTGGTTGAGCAACTCGTGCTCGTATTTCAGGACCCGGGAAACACGCGGATCGTGTTTTTCTGCCTGCTGGTCGGCGGCCTCATGGCGCTGGTCCAGGGCTCGGGCGGTGTGGCCGGCTTTGTCAAATGGGCGCAGTCCCGCGGCTGGGGCCAGACGCGCCGCGGTGCCGAGCTGTTGGCGTGGGTCGTCGGCATGCTCATTTTCGTCGAGTCGTCCATCACAAGCCTGGTGGTTGGCGCGGTCAGCCGGCCGTTCTTCGATCGCCTCAAGATTCCGCGGGAAAAGCTGGCCTTCTACTGCGACACCACGTCCGCGGCGGTCTGCATGACGTTCCCGCTGAACGGCTGGGGCGCCTACATCCTGGGGCTGCTGGCCGCCCAGGGAATCAGCGAGGGTGCGGTTGGCCTGCTGGTCTCGGGCCTCCTGTTCAACTTCTACAGTTGGCTCGCGATTCTCTTCGCCCTGGTCGTGGCGTTGACGGGCTGGCGATTCGGGTCCATGAAGACGGCCGAAAAGCGTGCGCTTGAGACGGGGGCGCTGACCCGCCCGGGCTCAACGCCAATGATGTCTGAGGAGGTCTCCGAACTGGAGCCGGTGACCGGGGCTCCCGAGCAGGCACGAGACCTCCTGATCCCAATCGGAGTGATGGTCCTGATGATCTTCGTCGGGCTGTGGATCACCGGAGACGGCGACCTGATGCGCGGATCGGGCTCGACGTCCGTTCTCTGGGCGGTAGGAACGGCCATCATGGTGGCGGCGGGTCTCTACGCCATTCCGCGCAACGGGCAGCGTGTCATGACCCCCATGCAGTCGTCTGCGCTGGTTCTCAAGGGGTCGGCCGGGCTCGTCGGCGTTACGATACTGATTGTGTTCGCGTTCGCGCTGGGTCAGGTATCCCGTGCACTCGAGATGGGCCCCTACGTCGTGGGCCTGGTGGGTGATGGCGTTCCGACGTGGTGGATTCCGGCGCTGGTCTTTGTGGTGACCTCATTTATTTCCTTCACCCTGGGATCGTCCTGGACGGCGTTTGCGATTCTGCTTCCCATCGCCCTGCCGCTGGCCAGTGGCCTGGGACTTCCGGAGTCACTCATGCTGGGCGCGGTTCTCTCAGGCGGAGTTTGGGGCGATCACGCCTCGCCGCTTTCGGACACCTCGATCATTTCATCGATGTCGGCGGCCTGTGACCACGTCGATCACATCCGGACCCAAATGCCCTACGCCCTGGCTGTGGGCGGCGTAGCCTTTGCCGCCTATCTGGTGGCCGGACTCCTGGCATAGAATCAGCGTGACGAACTGGGCTTTTGAAACGTGGCCGCGCATCATTGTCGGGGCACTGGTATTGTCGACGGCCTTCGCGGTTGCACATGCGCTGGGACGCGTCGTGACGGGATTGGACGGGGCGATTGACCGTGCGACCGTGGCGGCTTTCGTCCTTGTTTTCGGGAGTTACCTGGTCATCGCTACCATGCATCGCCGGAACCCGATCGAGGACGACGAGTAGTCCAAAAGCGAAATTTCGCTGGACAACACGAGGGCGCGCAAGCCCAGTCAGAATCAACGGAAACGGTCCCCTGGATATGGATGCAGCGGTAGAGCCAGATCTGAGATCGGCGTACGAAAAGGCAGCAGCGGACGGCGTGGATCCGCGCTGTGTGCCACAGGGTCTCGACCAGGACCCACCCCTGGGGCGAGACATCGTGCCGCCCCAGTATTCCACCCTCGAGCACGACAACTGGCGCTTCCTCTTCGAACGCCAGATGCAACTGCTCCCGGGGCGCGCCGGCCAGGCCTTTATGACAGGCGTCGAAACGCTCCACATGACCCCCGACCGGATTCCGCGACTCGCCGATCTGAGTGCCCGGATGGAGGAAGCCGCCGGTTGGCGCATTGCCCGAATTCCGGGGCTGCTCCACGAGCGGGACTTCTTCAACCTGCTGTCCAAACGCATCTTCCCGTCCACCGACTACATCCGCGGCGTGGATGAGTTGGACTACACGCCCGCGCCGGACTGCTTCCACGACATTTTCGGCCACATGCCGATGCTGACGGAGCCGGCGTTTGCCGACTTCTACCAGTTATTCGGCCAGGCGGCGCTCAATGCGGAGGGATCCGACCGGATTCGGCTGGAGCGGCTTCACTGGTTTGCCGTGGAGTTCGGGCTGATCAAGCAGGACGAAGGCAACCGCATCTTCGGCGCCGGCATCCTGTCATCACGAAATGAAGTGATGCATGCCCTGTCCAATGACGTTGAGCGCATCCCCTTCGAGGTTGCCAGAGTCGTCGAGCAGGATTATCAGGTTTGGCACCTGCAGCCCATCCTCTTCGTTCTGGAATCCTTCGACCAGCTTGTCGATGGATTCCGGTCATGGACCCACGAACGGGGGCTGACCTGACTCAGGCCTCGACCGGCTCCCGGTAGATGGTTCTGATGTAGTCCTCGATCATGCGGTGGGCCGAGAACTGGTAGCTCAAGCCCTTCATCGCCGAGCGCATGCGAGCGACCCAGGCCGTCGGAATGCCATCCGTGTTCTCGTAGAACGTCGGCACGACTCCGCCCGCCAGCGTCTCATAGAGGAAGTCGGCGTCTTCCGGGTCCTGAACGGCCGGATCCTTGTAGACGTGGGAGGCATCCTCGCCGATCGACCAGCCGTTGGTT
Source organism: Bacteroidota bacterium (assembly GCA_029262855.1). Lineage (GTDB taxonomy): Bacteria > Bacteroidota > Rhodothermia > Rhodothermales > UBA10348 > JABDJZ01. The sequence goes on from JAJCYP010000054.1 coordinate 44,504, forward strand.
CCGTCGTAACCCTCAGGCCACCAGCCGTCCAGAATGGAGAGGTTGAGGCCTCCGTGTATGGCCACCTTCTGGCCACTGGTGCCGCTGGCCTCGTACGGACGACGCGGGTTGTTCAACCAGATGTCCGATCCGGAAACGAGCATTCGGCCCACTTCCATGTTGTAGTTCTCTAGGAACACCAGGCGGCCGTTGAAACGTGGGTCCTGTGTGAGCTCGAAGATCTGATGGATGAAGCGCTGGCCTTCCTTGTCGGCTGGGTGGGCCTTGCCGGCGTAGATCACCTGGATCGGGCGATCGGGGTTGTTGAAGAGGTCCGCGGCGCGATGCAGATCACGGAAGAGCAGAGGAGCACGCTTGTAGGTCGCGAATCGACGCGCAAATCCGATCGTGAGCACGTCAGGGTCCAGAGTGGCCTGCTGGGGCATGGTCTGGTACAGGATGTGGTTGTTCACGAAGCCGATGAGCGCCTTGCGAAGCGAGCGGCGATAGGCCCAGAGCTCGGCATCGGTAACCTCGTCCAGCTGGTCCCAGACAGCAGTTTGCTCGCGGCGGTCCATCCAGTCTGAACCCAGCGCATTCGAGAGGAAGTCGCGGGCGTGAGGGGCCGTCCACGTCGGGAGATGCACGCCGTTCGTCACGTGACCAATCGGTACCTGGTCCACGGGGCGATTGGCGAATAGATGATGCCACTGGCGCCGGGCCACCTCACCGTTGAGTCGGGAGACCCCGTTCGAGTGGCGGGCCAACTTCAGGCCCAGCACCGTCATGGTGAACTGCTCGGAGATATCGTAGGGGTTGACGCGCCCCCAGGCCAGGAGCTCGTGCTCACTGAAGCCGATCTTCTCGCGAAAGTGGGCGAGTTGCTGAAGGAAGAGGCTCGGATCGAACCGATCGTGCCCGGCATGGACCGGGGTGTGGGTTGTGAGCACGGAGTGCTGGCGCACCCAGGCCTCCGCATCCGGGTCAACGCCGCGCCGCTCGCGGAGCAGTTCGAGGGTGAGCAGGGCACAGTGGCCCTCATTCATGTGGTAGACATCCACATCTTCGCCGAGGGCGCGAAGCATCCGGAGACCGCCGATGCCCAGGATGATCTCCTGCTGCAGGCGGGTGGTCCGGTTGCCCTGGTAGAGTCTCCTCGTCATGAAACGCAGTTCGTAGGGGTTGGCATCAAAGTCGGTGTCCAGCATGTAGAGCGTGGACCGACCAACCTGAAGCTTCCACGCACGAAGACTGACTTCCTGCCAGCCAAAATGCACCGTGACCACCACCTCGGCCCCGTCGGGCCCTCGCATCAGCTCCACCGGGTGCTTGGTGGCGTCAATGGATGGGTATTCGTCCTCCTGCCAGCCCTTCGGGTCGAAGTACTGCTTGAAGTAGCCATCCCGAAGGAAAAGGCCGATTCCGACAAACGGGAGTCCCACATCGGAGGCGGCCTTGACGTGATCGCCGGCCAGAATGCCGAGTCCGCCCGAGTACAGGGGCAGGCTCTCGTGCAGGCCGTACTCCATGCAGAAGTACCCTGTACGGGGCGCATCGGCGCGCGGCCCCGGCGTGTCCATGTACGCACGAAAATCTGCATAGACCGTGTCCACCTCGGCGCCGAAGCCGGGCTCGGCCAGCACATCCCGATCCGCCATGCGTAGCGCCGCAACCGGGCTGTTGCCGGCGGTACGAAAGGCACCGGGGTTGAGTCTGCGAAACAGTTCGATGGCCTCTGGATGCCAACTCCACCAGAGATTTCGGGACAGGAGATCCAGTTTCTGAAGCGTAGTGATCGTATCCATGGAGTAGACCTAAGGTGGCTGGCTTGCCTTGGGCGGCAGCGCAGGGCCCGATCGGGCGGAGGAAACGGTTGAGAACGCGTTTCGTGGAAGAACTGAATATAGCGGGCAAATCGACGCCAGCGACGAACCAACAAAAGCTTCAAATCCTCTCTGAACGGCAAAAACCCTGAAAGCGCTACCGGATGAAATCGCCCCCCTTCGCAGGGTCCTGTCGGCCCGCCTGGCAGCGGCGGGGATTCACAATGCCGTCAAGGAGGCGGATTGGCTGATAGAAGAGGCAAGCGGTCTGGGCCGCGCGTACCTCCTCGCAAACGGCCATCAGCGCCTGACCGGCCGTCAGGCCGCCTGGCTGGCCGACGCGGCTCGCCGACGCCTCGGCCGGGAGCCCCTTCAGTACATCCTGGGCATCACATCCTTCTACGGACGTGACTTCAAGGTGACCCCATCGGTTCTCATCCCAAGGCCGGAGACGGAGTTGCTCGTCGAAAAGGCGCTCGACGGACTGCAGGAGGGCGCGCAGGTCCTGGAGGTGGGCGCAGGCAGTGGTTGCGTGGCGATAACGCTGGCGCTTGAGCGCCCGGACCTTCGGGTCTCCGCGGTGGATATCAGCGCCGACGCCCTGGTCGTGGCACGGCAGAATGCTGCGAAACTCGGCGCTGGAGTCCGGTTCATCCACGGCGATGCATTCGAGGACGACTGGATCACAGCGCCAGACCGGTCGCTGGACCTCATGGTTTCAAACCCGCCGTATGTGCCCCTCCAGGACCGACCGGGGTTGGAGCCGGAGCTGGCCTTTGAACCCGCCCTGGCGCTGTTCGTCCGGGACGGGCCCGGCCGCTTCATCCAGCGCCTGGGTCTCGTGGGATGCCGTCTGCTCAAACCGGGAGGCCGACTCATGATCGAAACCCACGCTCCGGAAGCGGACGCCAGTCTGGAATACCTCCGAGGTCAGGGGTACCGGGATCCACATACCCTGGAGGACCTCTCGCGGCGCCCGAGGGTTCTCGTAGGAACCAGATAGTCCGGCGGTATGACTGGCGGCCCCGCGCCCGGCCGAAGGATGACGGCCTCCATCGGGTTTGTGGGCGGGATCAAGCTTAAGACGCCCCATCCCGCGTCGATCCTCCTAGTGTTATCCAACGGCATTTCCTTGTGAAAGAGCTTCTATCCCTATTGATGCTGGGCGCCCTGCTTACGGCAGGCTGTACCTCGACGAACCAGGTGGCCGCGCCCGTGGACGCCGGCGTTGAGACGGTGGTGTTCACGACATCCGCCGACCGCGTGACGGTCGTGGACGTTGCCACGGCCCTCTTGGTGCACCATGATTTTACCATCACGCTTGCCAACGAACGACTGGGCCTGCTGCAGACGGACTATGCCTCCGTCGGCCAGGTCGAGGCCATGCGCCCCGACACAGGCCGAAGTCACATCGCCCTGAATGACCTTTACATGCGCCTTACCGTCAACAGTGAGGGGCGGGACGGCATTCAGTTGGTACAGATCAAGGGCAACTTCCAGCGGATGGCAGGCGGCCGGGCACCGGATCGCCTGATCGGTCTGTACTGGATGGAGCAGCTCAGCAGCGACATGGCGCGGGCTCTCGATGCGGACTACGTGGCGCGCGTTTCCGACGAGATCTACGATCAGGCGCTCGCGAACGCGTCACTCCCCACACCCAACGACGGCAAGAGGGAGCAGGTCTATCGTGGATTGAAGGCCCTGGGAATCGTCGGAGCGATTCTCTTCGCCGCCACGCTTGCGGCCAGTTCGTTTTCCCCTTCCTCCTCTCGGTAGAGGCGGACTCCGGCGTACCTTGCAGGACCGATCCATTCGACTGTCCCATGCAGATCGCCCTCATCCAGCACATCGCATCGAGCGATGAGCAAGCCAACATTCGCCGCGCCCTGATATCGGTCCGGGAGGCCGCCGAGGCCGGCGCTCGGGTAATCGCCTTCCCCGAACTGGCGTTCACCACCTTCTTTCCGCAGAAACGGCTTGGTTCGGGAGACCGATTTGCACACAGCCATGAGGTCCCGGGGCCGGTCGTCCAGCAGTTCCAGGGACTCGCCCGTGAACTTGGCGTGGTTCTCGTCCTGAACCTGTTCGAACGCGAGGGCAACAGGACATTTGACTCATCGCCCGTGATTGATGCGGATGGGGCCCTGCTGGGGTGCACCCGCATGATGCACATCACCCACTACGAAGGCTTCTGGGAGCAGGACTATTACAATCCCGGCGACTCGGGTGCGCCGGTGTACGAGACGGCATTTGGCCGAATCGGCGTTGCCATTTGTTACGATCGGCACTACCCGGAGTACATGAGGAGCCTGGCCCTGGCTGGAGCCGACCTCGTGATTATCCCGCAGGCGGGTGCGGCGGGCGAATGGCCCGAGGGGCTGTTCGAAGCCGAAATGCGTGTCGCCGCCTTTCACAACGGATACTACACGGCGCTGGCAAACAGGGTCGGCGAGGAGCACGTTCTGACCTTCGGCGGCGGATCGTTTGTCTGTGACCCATTCGGGCAGGTCGTGGCCCGGGCACCCGAGTCCAGGGAGGCGGTCCTGCATGCCGATCTTGATCTGGATCGCTGCGCAGAATCAGTCGCCCGGCAACTCTTCCTCCAACACAGGAGGCCCGATCAGTACAGCCAAGGCGCCGTCGCGGCTACCTACTGATCCCCGGAGGACTTGGGTTCGATGCCTTCTTTCTGCATGAATTCCTGAAACGACATGTCGCGGAACGACTCCGTTGCGATGAAACGCAGCACCGGGAAGTACGAATCGTAGTCGTGGAAACCGGGGAGTCGCGTTATGTACGCGCCGTCCGGACTCAGGAATATGGTGGTCGGGGTGCCCGTCGCGCCGAAGCCCGCCGAGAGTTCGCCTGAGGAGAGGGAGTACCCGAGATAGGACAGCGTGTCGTCCTTCACGTCAATATTCAGCCGGCCGGTGACGAAGTGCTTGTTCACGTAGTCGAGCAGATCCTCGCGCGTGTACACCTCCTCCTGCATCTTTCTGCACCATCCGCAGCGCGGGGACCAGATATCCACAAGCACCATCTTGCCTGAGTCCTCGCCGTCGGCCAGCGCCTCCTCGAAGGGGATCCACTCGGGGACGCGGGGTTCCTGGGCACACGCCGCAGTCGCGGAGATGAGCACCAGGGTCAGACAAAGTGTCGGAAACGTTCGGATCATGCGTTTTTGCTCAGGAGCCGGCGATGAGGTCGGTCAATCGGGCGACGAAGGCTGGAGAAGCCTTATTCCAGTCTAATGTTTCGGCAGCGGCCGTTGCGTTACAGCGAAGTGTCTCATGACGGTGCCGGACGGCGGCACTCAGCGTGTCGCGGATACTGACCTTGTTTCCAGGATCGACCGTCCAGCCGCATTCATAATCCGAGATCATCTTTCGGGTCTCGATCAGATCAGACGCGACAACGGGCAGTCCGGCGGCGAGGTAGTCGAAGAGCTTGTTCGGCAAGGCATAGCGGTGATTCAGGCAGGTTGGCTGCAGCAGCGTGACCCCGACATCGGCTTCAGCCACGACACCCAGGAGTTCGGCCGGCGCGAGGGCGTCCATGAAGTGGACCCGATCCTGCAGGCCCTGAACCAGGGTGTTGGCCTGCAGCCTGGCCCGCTCGGGACCATAGCCCAGGAATACCAGGCGGGTGTCGCGGGGGTCAGAGGGTCGCCACAGGGCCATGGCGCCAATGAGTTGTTCTGCGCCCCGGTCTTTTCGCAGTTGGCCAACGTGCAGGATCACGGGCGTGTCCTTGCCAATACCGAGCTCGGTCCGGAGGCGGTCAGCAGGAACCACGGGCCTGTAGGCCGGCGCGTTAAACTGGACCAGCGGTCGGGGCATCTTGTACGCCGTCTCCAGGTGCTCGGCGATTGACCCGGAGACCGTCCACACCTGCGCGGCCTGTCGTATGTGGCGCCGCTCGACGAGTCCCCACATCCAACGGACATGGGGCCGACCCACCGTGGCCGACACGTGTGTGTACAGTTCACGTGCGTCGTACGTGTACGAACCCTGACCGGCGGCGGCGTGGACAGCGGCGAGCACGTACAAGTCGCTGGCGTGATACAGCCTGGCCGGCGTCCCGGAGAGCGCCCTGGAAAAGGCCTGGTGCAAGGCCCGAAAGAACCGCGGTCCGCCCGAGCCGGGCACCGTGACCGGGACAATCCTGACGCCGGCCGGGAGGGTGGACTCAATGTCGGTTCCGGGCAGGCAAACCACGGTGACTGAGAGCCCCGAGTTCGCCAAGGCACCGAGTTGGCGTAGGGCCCGGGCGTTTCGGTGGACGTCGCCGGCCATGGCGAAGGCAATATCGGTGGGCTTGCTCAGGAGGGCGGTTCTGCTTCGTGTGGTCCAGGCACAAACCGACGCTCTTTCGAATGGTTCGTGAATTGGAGTGGGTACGCCAAAATGCCTTCTGAATCGTTGCATTTTGCCGTGTAAGCGCTTACACTATGCCTTACACCATCCCCTCGGGATCCGCCATCGCTTCCAGCACCCACCAGATTCGATTGCGGCCGATGTTGCTGTGCCGGTGACCATCTACGACATAGCGAACAAGGCCGGAGTGTCCATCGCAACCGTTTCCCGCGTCTTCAACGGGAGCACGCGCGTGTCCGCGAATACGCGGAGCAACGTGCTGAAGGTTGCTGCTGACCTCGGCTATCAGCCCCATGCCACCGCCAGGTCCCTCGCCAGGCGGAAATCGAGCATCGTGTCGGCTGTTATCCCGATGCTCACGAACTACTTCTTCGTGGAAATCCTTCGGGGGCTGCAGGACACCCTGGCGCGCACGGAGTACGACTTACTCGTGTTTTCGGCGCGGACACTGGACGAGGTTGACGGTCAAATGGATCGTGCACTGCAGCGCGGACAGGCAGCAGGAATTTTTGTCTTCTCCAGTCCGATGACCGGAGAGCGCGTGACCAAGCTGTCCGCCTTCAACGAAGCACTGGTGCTCGTGGACTGCTTCCATCCCGGTCTGGATTCGGTGACGACCAACAACCTGGAGGGCGGCGAAGTGGCTACGCGGCACCTCCTGGAGACAGGCTGCGAGCGACTTGCGCTCATCATGGCAAATCCGGAATCCGTGCCCGCGAGGGACCGCCGGGACGGATTCGAGCGTGCATTGGCCTCGGCCGGTCGAGAGTTCGACCCATCTCATGTTGTCACCAGCACAGATGAGGATCATCACGGTTACAACGAACAGTCGGGCTATGACGCCATGCGAAAATTGCTGGCCGGGAAGGTGTGCCCTGACGGTGTGGTTGCGACCTCGGACGTGCAGGCCATAGGTGCGCTGCGAGCCATCCGCGAAGCGGGCCTGTCGGCGCCGGAAGACATACGAGTGGTGGGCTACGACGACATTCTTATTGCACGCCACGTGGGTCTTACCACCATCCGTCAGCCCATGTACGAAATGGGTGTGATGGCCGCCGAGCGTCTGCTTTCCCAGATTGAAGTGCCGACGCAGACACGGGCCCAGACGGTGCTGTCACCCTGTCTTGTAGTGCGGAGGACCACATCAAATGACGTCGGCTCCGGGGAAGAACCCAGCGGGCAGATCGTGGGCAGGGCATGAGGAGAGTCTTACAATCATCCTTGATCATCACCGTGCTCGTGCTCTTCGCCGGGTGTGGAAGCGGACAGCCCGCCAAGGAGACCCTTGCGGTCGTCAATGGGCGAACCATCAGCCTGGATCAATATCAGCGGGGGTATCGCGAGTACCTGTTCCGTGGCGGTCTCCCTGACGAACCGACCCGTCGCGCCGCGTTTCTGAACCGGCTCATCGCGGTGGAACTCATCGCGGCCGAGGCGCGCGACGCCGGCATTGAGGACACGGAGGATTTCGTTCAGGCGCGGGAGCGGGCCCGGCAGAAGCTTCTCATCGAGGCGTACCTGGCCGACGAAGTCTACAGCAGGATCGAGATCACAGATCAGGATCTGGTGGACCAGTTCGTGCGGGTCAACACGCAGATGACGGCCAGGCACCTTCGGGCCGCCGGACCCGAGGAAGCGGCTCGCCTGGTCGAGCGGCTGCAGCAGGGTGAATCCTTCGAAGCCCTGGCTGCGGAAGTCTTTGCCGATCCTGTCCTCGCGAGTAATGGGGGCCTGATTGGGACATTCGGGTTCGACGAAATGGATCCCGCATTTGAAGACGCCGCGTTCCGCCTTCGCGTCGGGGAGGTTTCCGAGCCGGTGCGTACGTCGCAGGGCTATTCCGTCATCAGGCTGGATGACAGATTCACGAAGCCGGTGATGACCGAGAGCGAGTTTGCGGAGTCCCGCGACAAGCTGACCGGATTTGTGCGGGGCAGGAAGGAGGTAGACGCGCGGCGCCGATTCCTGGACGAACTCCTGGCCGAGGCAAATGCTACGGTGAACGCTGCCGAAGCGCTGGCCCTTCTAGCTGCAGACGCCGAGTCGGCTGAGGGCGACGCATCACGGCCTGTCGTGACCTTCACGCTCGACGGGGTCGCGGAGTCCTGGACGCTGGACGAGCTGATGGCCGCCGCAGAATTCACATCGGACCGGCAGCGTCGTTCCGTGGATGACGAAATCGACTTCAAGGCGTTCGCAGAGGGCCTGGTTGCCAGAAGCCTCCTGCTGTCCAAGGCGAACGAGCGCAATCTCGGCCGTGACCAGCGGGTCCGCGAGGGGCTGGACGCTGCGATGTCCGAGTGGATCTATGAGGAGGCGTTCAATCAGATCGTAGAGGACATGGAGCTCCCCGACGAGGAGCTGAAGGCGTATTTCGAGGCCAACCGCGAGGAATTCAAGCTGCCGTCCAAGGCACGTCTGAGGGAAATCGTAACCGCAACCAAGGCCGACGCCGATGCGCTGAAAAGCCGAGCGAGCGGCGCCAATTTCGAGGCCATCGCCCGCCAGGAATCGCTCCGACCGGAATCAGCGTCTTCCGGAGGTGACCTGGGTTCCTTTTCCAAGGAGGAATTGGGGCCGTGGGGAGACCAGGTTTTCGCCGCACGCGCTGGGGCGATTGTCGGCCCATTGCCATCGGCCGGAAAATACATCCTGCTCAAGGTGGACGCCTTTGAGCCCGCGCGTCCCGCAACATTCGAAGAAGCCCGGTCACAGGCCACGGCGCTTCTGCGTCGCGAGCGCCAACAGACCTACCTGCGCGGGCATGTCCAGATGCTCCGCAGCCGATATCCCGTACGAATCGTGATTGAGTCCCTTGAAGATGTACCGCTTTCAGGACCTGCAAATGCTTAACAGAACTCCAAGGCTTGGACGCCTGGCCACACTGCTCGGCCTTGTGGGATCCATTATGGTTCTGCAGCCGGCCATGGCGCAGACGGGCAAGATCTCCGGTACCGTCATCGACGATACCGGTCTGCCGCTTCCGGGCGTGAACGTCCTCATCGAAGGCACCCTGCAGGGAACGGCGTCAAACCTGGACGGTGAGTTCGTCATCATCGGTGTTCGACCAGGCACCTACACCATCGCCGCCTCCTTCATCGGGTTCTCGACGCAGCGCCGTGAGGGCGTCCGGGTCAATGTTGATTTGACGACGACCGTGGACTTCACCATGGTTGAGGAGATCTTCCAGGGCGAAGAAATTGTGATCACCGCCGAGGCCGAGACTGTCCGGAAGGACGTCACGAGTTCGGAAGCGCGCGTCACCTCGGAGACGCTGGATCGACTTCCCGTGACCGAGCTCGGTCAGGTATTGGAAGTGCAGGCGGGCATCACCAATCGGAATGGGCTGCACGTTCGTGGCGGGCGTTCAAGCGAGATCGTATTCATGGTCGATGGGGTGCCGGTCACCGATTCCTACGATGGCTCGACGTCGGTCCAGCTCGAGAATGACGGTATCGAGGAGCTGCAGATCATTTCGGGCACGTTCAACGCGGAGTATGGCAACGCCATGTCGGGGGTGATCAATGTGGTCACCAAGGAGGGTGGCCGCGACTACAAGGGGAGCTTTTCCAGCTACATCGGCTCCTATGCTGTGACCGGAAGCGGCGGCGAGAGCTTCCTTCGTGGGACGGACGTGGAGGACAACAGGGAAGCTGGCATCGAATACCGCGATGTCGACCCCTACTCGTACCTGCCCTTCAAGCCCGGCCAGTTCTACAACACGCAGCTGGCGCTGGAAGGCCCTGTGTTGGGAGACAAACTGACCTTCTTTGCCCTCGGCCGCTACTTCAACAACGACGGTTGGCTGTACGGCGCCAACATCTATGACATCAATGGGCAGGCGGGGGACTCGACGCTGGTCCCGATGAACAACTTCGCGCGCCTGTCCTGGCAGGGCAACCTCCGGTACCGCGCCTCCAGCAAGATCATCCTGAACCTGATCGGTCAGGGCCAGTCGTCGGAGAGTCGCGGGTACAATCTCTTCCGCCGGTGGTCTCCGGACGGTCGTTCCTACGGCCTCAACGACGGGTACAATGTGATGCTGAAGATGACCCATCTGGTCAGCGCCACGACGTTCTATACGCTCAACGTGTCTACCTTCCGGGCCAAGAACGAGTCGTACCTCTACAGCGACCCCTTCGACGCGCGCTATAACGGATTCAACCTCACTCCGCCCGATTCGGTGGAGTTCACGCCGGGCAACTTCCAGCCCGTGGTGACCGGATTTGGGCGTTACGGTCGGGGTGGAACGGATCTGGGCCGGTTCGAGCGCACCACGGACACCATCCTGCTCAAGGGAGACCTGTCCAGCCAGATCGGCCGCTCCCATCTCACCAAGGCCGGGTTTCAGGTCAAGATCGACCGGATGAATCTCGGCGGCTTCTCGCTGCAACCGGCTACGAACGCCTCCGGCAACCTGATCGAGCCTTTCCAGCCTGCGTTCCCGGATTCCAGTTCTTCCAGATACACCTGGTTCGAGGACTTCAGCCCGATCTCGCTCAGTGCGTATGTGCAGGACAAGATTGAGTTCGAGAACTTCATCGTGAACGCCGGGCTGCGGCTCGACTACTTCGATTCGCGCGCCGACGTGCCGGTGGACCCAAGCGATCCGAACATCTTCAGTCCCCTCAAGGCCATCAACCGCTTCGGGGACGAGAACGGAGACGGCATCATCACGGCAGATGAGGAGCGGGCCGACAACAGGCTCACCGTCGCCGACCGCGAGGCCTATTGGTGGGCGGATTCGAGAAGCAACTGGCAGGTTTCCCCACGCCTTGGCGTGGCCTACCCGATCACCGAGCAGGGCGTCATCCACTTCTCCTATGGCATCTTCTTTCAGGTGCCCACGGTGGATCAGATGTCGGCCAACTTCGGCTACAAGATCCCGAACGCGTCGGGATCCTACGGACCCTTCGGCAATCCGAATCTGGATGCGCAGAAGACCACGATGTACGAGATCGGCTTCAAGCAGGGGTTCGGCGAATTTGTACTGGACGTCACCGGCTACTACCGCGATGTGCGTTCCTGGGTGTCCACTTCGAGCCCGATTCTTGCCGCCCTTCCCGGCATCAACTACGTGGTCTACACCAACCGCGACTATGCCAATACGCGCGGCCTGACGGCCAGCCTGAAGAAAAACTTCTCCGAGGGCTGGGGCTTCGACCTGAACTACACCTATCAGGTGGCCGAGGGCTCCAATTCGAATCCGGCCGACGAGTTCTTCAGTCTTCTGGGCAACAACCAGCCAACCCTCGCGCTGCTGCCACTCAACTGGGACCAGCGACACAAGATCGCCGGTGCCGTCTACGCCGGCGGGGACGATTGGGGAAGCTCGATCCGTTTCCGGGCGGAATCAGGCTTCCCCTACACCCCCTCCTTCGCGCAGGCCGCGCTGACCGGGAATGACGTGCAGCCGGAGTTTCCGAGCAACTCTCGCCGGATCGCGGGCGCCGCCGAGGCGGACTTCAGCTTCTATAGGCAGTTCACCGTCGGCAACATCCGGCCCCGTTTGACGCTCGACATTTTCAATGTCCTCGACACCCGGAACGTGAACTCCGTCTTCTCCGATACGGGTGAGCCCGATGTCACGCTCGATCAGCTCAGGACGGGCCAGTTTGACCCGGGATACTTCGTCAGGCCCGAGCACTTCCGCGAGCCGCGCCGGATTCAGCTCGGCGTTGATTTTCGATTCTAGCAGGCGATGGCCCAGCACTTATACATGACCAGCATGCAGCATATCCGTCTCCTGGCGGTCGTCGCCCTGTTGTTTGTTTTCGGGACCGACGTTTCAAAGGCACAGGGTGTCATTGATCGCAACCACGTCCCGAGCACCGAGCGCATCGATCCGTTCGAGCGCCGCCGGGACAACATCGACGGAAACAACATCCGCGCGAGTATTACCAACTACGGTCAGACCGCCAACTCGGGAAGCCCCGGGGATTTTTTCTACGAGTGGCCCAAGAACACCGGTCGGCGATACATCGCTCTGACCCAGCTTTGGGTAGGAGCCCGCGTCAGGGACAACGCAGGCGATTCGCTGTTCGTCGTGGACGTGGCGAGCTTCCGTACCAACCCGGTCGACGAGAACATCTCCTGGACGTTCGAGCCCATCAAGGGCTACGTGAACCCGGCCGGAGCGTCGCTCGGTATTGCCCAGTCCGACGAGTTCAGTTCATGGCCTCCGTTTTGGCCGGACAAGCTCAGCGACGACACCGATCCCGGATGGACCAATTCCTGGAATGGGTTCTTCGGCAAGAACGTCTTCAACGCTGATCAGGAGTTCTTCTACAAGGTGGGAGACGATCAGTACAACAAGTACCCCAACTATTTCCCCGACTCCACGGACACCAGCCGCAAGGGGCTTGGCATCGTAGCCGAGGTCCGAACGCTGGCCTGGAGCCAGATTCTGATTGACGACGTGGTGTTCCACATCCATGGGGTGAAGAACGACGGGACCAGGGATCTCGATCAGGTAGGCTTGACCATCTGGCTGGCCGACCTCGTTGGCGGCGACAGTCAGGATGACATTCCGTTCTTCGATCTTCTGGAAGACGTGGCGTTCATGACGGATGCCGACGGAGTGGGCGATGAGTTCTTTGGCTCAGACCCGGTAGGGCAGGCGGTATTTGCCTTCCTCGAAACACCCGGCAATGCCGTCGACCGCATCGACAACGACGCGGACGCCTCTACGGCCACCGAGTGCAGTCCGAGCATCGGGGAGTGCAACAGCCCGGTTGTGCCGGAGAGTTTCTTGGCCAACGAAAACCCGATCAACGGAAAGGACGACAACGGCAACGGACTCATCGACGAGAACCGTACGCACACGCCCTTCGTGGGTGAGCAGGCGGTCAACGTGGGTGTAGGTTACGCAGACTACATCGACAACGACTCCGACGGCGAGCAGGGTGGCCCCATCATCACCCAGGAGATGATCGCCCAGGCCTCCTCGAATTCCTTCCAGCGCTGGCCTCCCAATCCGGGGAACGATGCCATCTCCACCGGCCCGAACGGGCGCCCGATTGTCGGCATTCTCGGATTGAGTGATGAGGATCTCGGCCTGTCCTTCGCCGACGGCATCGACAATGATGGGTCCAATGTGACCCCGACTCCGGCCTACCGGCTGCTCAGCGAGCCCGGCTCGCCCGTGGTGACCCAGGCCATTGTGGATCAAGCGGCAGGGGATGCCTACGGGCGGTACCGCGTGCCGGGGACGCGAATCATCCTGTACCAGGTTGGTCCCGAAGACCTCGGAAAGGCCTACGCCGACGGCGTGGACAACGACAACGACGGCGCTGTGGACGAGGGGATTGACGAAGGCATCGACGAGATGATCGACGAATCCCGGGCCGACGGCATCGACAATGATGGCGACTGGAATTTCCTCCAGGATGACGTGGGACTGGACGGCGTTGGATTCTCGGGCGACACCGGCGATGGCGACGGCGTTCCGACCACCGGGGCCGGTACCAGTTTTCCGGGCGAGAAGAACATTGACGTCACCGACGTTTCGGAGTCCGACCAGATCGGTATCACGAACGTCCAGATCATTCCGGCCTTCTTCCTGAACTTCAACTCGCAGACGGACCGGTTCCTGTTCAACTCGTTCATGATTCCGGGTCTGTTCGATGAGAACATCCCCGAGCCGGGCGAGAACGACCTCGTGGTTTCGAGTTCAACCTTCCCGCTCAAGGCCGGACAGACCGAGCGCATCAGCCTCGCGATTATCCTGGGGATCACCGAGGATGAGGTGCTGAATTCGCGGGACAAGGCCCTGCAGGCCTATCTGGAGGACTACCAGTTCGCCCAGGCTCCGATCACACCCGAGTTGTCGGCGGTGCCCGGCGACGGCAAGGTGACCCTGTATTGGGATTCGGATTCCGAGGACTCCTTTGACAACTTCCTGGCGGGTCTGGGGCGCAATCCGAATGACTTCGAAGGGTACCGCGTCTATCGCTCGACCGATGCGGCCTTCCTGGACGCGCTCACCATCACCGACGGATTCGGGAACGCGCTTCTTCGGAAGCCCATCGCCCAGTTCGACAAGATCGACGGTTTCTCGGGCTTCCACCCCGTGGACGTCAACGGGGTCAAGTTCTTTCTTGGCACGAACCGGCAGGATCCCGGTGAGGACGAGCAGGGTCTGACCCACTCGTTTGTGGATACGGATGTCACCAATGGCATCCAGTATTTCTACGCCGTGACGGCCTATGACTTCGGGTCGACCATCGATGACATTCCGCCCACCGAAACGCCGATCCGCATCCAGCGTCTGGCGGACGGGACCATCCTCACCGGCCGGAACGTGGTGGCAATCACGCCCACCGCGCCCGTCGCGGGGTATGTCGGAGCCGACATCAAGGACCTGACTCGCGTGGAGGGAGCGACCTCGAGTCGCATCGGCTACGAGATCATCGATCCGACCGTTCTCAATGATGGGGAACGCTTCCGGATCACCTTCCAGGATACCCTCCGCCTCGGCGGACGCAACTTCCCGGACACGCTGATCACGAAGAACTATTCGCTGACCAACGTTTCCACGGGAGAAGTGCTCATAGACCGGTCGCGGTCATTCCTGGACGGTAAGGAATTCCCGATCTTCGATACCGAGGGAGACCCGCTGGGATTCAAGCTCCAGTTCATCCTGGAGCCCTTCATTGTCCTGAACAAGTCGGCCTCGTCCTGGACGGACCCGACCGTTTACCCGCCAACGCTCGAGCCGTACCTGTCGGCCGGTTTCGTCAAGGGGCTTCGGAATCCCGCCGACTACCGGGTGAAAGTGGTTGGTGACGGCGAAGGGCAATCGATCGAACTGGCCGTCGCTCGCCGGCTGACGTTGCCTGCGCGCCCGACGAACGTGCTTGTGTTCCGGGCGAATCCGGATGGAACCGAGACTCCCGTCCCGTACGGGTTCTGGGACCTGACCGGGCCGGACTTCATCTCGGCTGAGTCAACCGCGCCGGCCACGTTTACCGCCGATCCCTCGATCGGCGAGAGTGACCTCCTTGTCCTCTTCGAGCCTCAGGTCGGCGGGGCGGGTGATCCGAAGATCACATGGAGAATCGGAATGAACTTCGTCTTCCGGGACAACCACAGTCCCGTCCAGGGTGATGTGCTGGATGTGATCACGAGGAAGCCGTTCCTGGCCACCGACGCATTCGAGTTCTCCACCACGGGGGCAACGGTCACGCGGGCCAATCCCGACTCGCTGCTCGGCCTGGTCCGCGTGGTGCCCAACCCGTACGTGGTGACCAACTCGTTTGAAGCGCTCAATCCGTTCTCGACGGGACGCGGACCGCGCGTGATCAAGTTCACGAATCTCCCGCCGTCGGCCATCGTCCGGATTTTCACCCTGAGTGGCAAGCAGGTGACTGTCCTGAGACGGGACGAGGGGTCCAACGAGGGCGTGCTCTTCGATCCACTGGCAGCGGTGAATCTGCTCAACGGGACGTTGGACTGGAATCTGGAGAGCGATGACGGCCTTACCATTGCCTACGGAGTCTACCTGTATCATGTTGAGGCGCCGGACTTGGGCGAGTCCACTGGCACCTTCGCCATCATCAAGTAGCCGACCCATGCTGACCATCAACACAATGAAGGCTATCCGGCGGATCACATTCCTCCTGGCGGTGATCGGGTTCATCGGCCCG
Organism: Bacteroidota bacterium; assembly: GCA_029262855.1. Taxonomy (GTDB): domain Bacteria; phylum Bacteroidota; class Rhodothermia; order Rhodothermales; family UBA10348; genus JABDJZ01. The sequence goes on from JAJCYP010000054.1 coordinate 60,329, forward strand.
GATGCGGCTTGGGCGCAGTTCGATTCCACCACCCGCGCGGTGACCAAACGGGGCACCACGGCCGCGGACTTCCTGAACATCCCCGTGGGCGCACGCGCCACGGCCATGGGCAATGCGGTGACGGCGACTATCGACGACGCCACATCGGTCTACTGGAATCCGGCCGGACTAACCGCCATGGAAGGCGGCGGCTTCGCCGGCGAGTACGCTTCCTGGCTGGCGGGTGTCGAGTTCAATTTCGTTTCCGTAGTATTTCCAGCAGTCGGCGGTAAGCTGGCCGTCGGAATTACTTCCATGCGGACCCCGGAGATGGAGGTCACGACGGTGGCCAATCCAAACGGAACCGGCGAGACCTTCGACGCGGCCTCGTACGCAATCGCCCTGACATATGCGCGGGCGCTCACGGACCGCTTCTCGATTGGCGCGTCCATCAAGCGGATCAGCGAGCGGATCTGGAACACGGGCTCGTCCGGGACGGCCGTGGATATCGGGACCCAGTTTGTGACGCCGTTCCGCGGCATCCGGCTTGGGGCGAGTATTTCCAACTTTGGGTCCAAGCTCAAACTGACCGGGGATGACCTCCTGGTCCGCGTCGACATCGACCCGGTCAATGCCGGAAACAACGAGTCCAACAGGGCCAGTCTGAATACCGACGAGTTCGATCTGCCGCTGACCATGCGGATCGGCCTGGCGGGCGAGGCCTACCAGTCCGGTGCCACCCGGCTGACCCTGGCCGTGGAGGCACTCAATCCCAACAGCAGCGAGCAGTACGTGAACATCGGGGCCGAGCTCGGCCTGCTGAATGATCTCGTGATGCTCCGGGGCGGATACAGCGAACTCCTCCTGGATGACGCCGTCCGCTCGTTCTCCGTGGGCGCCGGCCTTCGGTACCGGTTCGCACCGCTTAACTTTTCCTTTGACTATGCCTATGAGGCCCAGGAGTACTTCGCCGACGTGAATCGCTTCACGATGGCGATCCTGTTCTAGGGCCCATTCCAACAAGACGATCACTCTGATCTATAGAACGGCAGCGTCCTCCCGAGACAATGCCGCCATCATTCATCCACCACAAACACTCATCGGAGGAGCTACATGCACACCTCTACTAAGCTTGCGCGAGGACTGTTCATTACAGTCGCGATGCTGGCGATTGCAGGCACTGCCACCGCGCAGCGCACTGTGACGCTTACGCTGAATACAGCGACTGCGCCGGACACTGTCAATGCGCTTGATGAAATCCAGGTCCGCGGCCAACTCGGCAGCGGAACCGCCCTTCCTGACGGCGGCGTAATCGACTGGAACGACAACACAACCCTAAAACCGACCAATGTGGGCGGCGACTACTGGGAGATCGATTTCCAGATTCCGGACGACGACGCTCTCCAGTTCAAGTTCTATTCACAGCTCCTTGAGGACGACGGACTCGGCGGCTGGGAAGACGGCGGCGACAACCACCAGGTTGCAGCAGGAACCGGCGATGTAACGATGCCGCTGCACTACTTCCACAAGGGAGCAGGCGCACCCTACGACTGGCGCCCGTTTGCGTCACAGGACGGTAAGGTCGCGGTGCACTACCGCGTCTTCGCCTGTACAGAGGACGGATCAAACGACCTCTACGTCCCGAGCAATCCTAGCATGTTCGTGGGAGTCCGCGGTGCGACCGAACCGGGCGTCCTTGATTGGGGAGTGACCAATGTGGTCCTGTCTCAGGAGAGCGACCTCGAAGGCACCCCAGGCTGGGATCTCTGGTCTGGTACTGCCTACTACGATGCTGCCCAGGCGGGAGCAACTCAGGAGTACAAGTACGTCGTCGAGACGGATGTTGTAGGCTGGGAAGATTCCGATAACCGGACCTTCACGATTCCGGCTCAGGACACCACGCTCGCGTGGGTCTACTACGGCAACTCCAGCCCAACCACCTGTGCGGCGCAGCCGGTGACCTCAACGGTCATCTTCTCGGTTGACCTGACTCCGCTTCAGGACATCGGAATCTTCGACAAGGCCCGCGGCGACACGCTGCAGGTCCGTGGTGGATTCAACAGTTGGAGTGGCGAAGACCCCGACAGAAGCCTCCTGCTTCCGTTCCCGGGGACGAACATCTTCGAGGCTGCGGTGCCCGTTACCGGTCTTCCGGCGGCGACGCTTCCGTACAAGTTCTTTATCAATTTCAACGATGAGAACTTCATCGCTGACTTCGGACAGAGCCCTCCGGGTGGCTGGGAAGAGCCCCTGTCAACCACGGGCGCGAACCGGACGTTTGTGTACGATGGTGACGAGAACAACGAGCAGTTCCTGGGAGACAAGAGATTCAATGATGTTCTCGAAGCCAACATCATTCCTCTGGGCACCAGCGTAGATGTTACGTTCAACGTCGACATGAGCGGTCAGGCCAGAGATTTCGCGAATCCGTTTGTCGAGGGAACGCATTTTCCATTCCCGATCTTCCAGGATCCCATCTGGACGTTCACTCAGGGTTTCCCGGGCTTCAATGCCAATCCGGATCACCAGATGTCTACCAATGGAGACGGCACGTACTCCGTGACGGTCACGGTGAATGGCCCGACCTACTCGGGACTGCAGTACCTCTTCGGATTCGGTACCGATTCCGCCAACATGGCGGGTACGGAGATGGGTGGTGGCTTCGATGGCCTTGGCCGTCGTCGCGAGCGCTTCATCAAGCCGAATCCGGATGGCTCCTGGCCGGCTACCTATGAGATTGATGTCGAGGTCTTCCAGCCGGAAGGCGCGCTTCCCTTCGATACCAATCCGGCCGTAAGCGGAACGAACATCGAGCCGCTGGATGGAGAGCTCCCCCAGAGGGTGGCGCTCAGCCAGAACTTCCCGAACCCCTTCAATCCGTCCACTTCGTTCGAGTACAGCTTGACGAAGACGGCGGACGTAAAGGTTCGGGTCTACGATGTCCTCGGACGCGTAGTGGCGACTCTGGTGGACGGCGTACAGCCAGCTGCCAGCTACCGTCTGTCCTTCAATGCCAGCCAGTTGGCGAGCGGTACCTACATCTACCGTCTCGACACGGCCGGGCATTCGCTGACGCGCACCATGGTGCTTCTGAAGTAAGCTGATTGCCGTGGGTACTGCCCACAGGCTCTTTTCAGACGTAAGGGGGCCGGCCCGCGCGACGCGTGTGTCGGCCCCTTTGCATCTGTTCAAAACCTGATTTCCGTGACCCGAATCTCGCTTCTCCTGATTGCTCTGACTGTGTTCGTGGCTCCGGCCCGGGCCCAGCAACTGGACGTCAGTTTCCGCTACGTGCCGTCGGGTGTGGTCGAAAACGCCTTCGTCCCGGGCTCCTTCAACGGCTGGGGACAGCCGTATGCCAGTGGCAGCTGCATCGCAGATGGTCACGAATCCCAGATGGCCTTCGTCCGATTCGAGAACTACTGGGTGAAGACCATCCCCCTGGACATCGGCACGCGCTACACCTACAAGATTCAGGTCCATCGCAACGTCTCCGGGACCGACTGCGAGTGGATCTCGGACCCGTTGAACGCTCAGGTGACCGGACCGAACAGCGATTCCGTCCTCGACGTCACCGACCCGATGACCTTTCAGCCCGCCGAGGAGCTCTCGGCCTCGGGGCTGGTCCGCTATTTTTCCGTCGGACTCTTTTCCACGGAGGACATCACGGATATCTCCTTCACCATCAACGGGGTGACGCGGACCGATGGCCTGGACTTCTTCGACAGCGCAACCGGGGTCTTCCGATTCGAATTGGATCGCGATGTTCGCTCCGGTGCACAATTCAGAATCGACGCCACAGATGTCGGCGCGCGTGCGCTGAGCGTCGAGATCGGCGAACTGCAGCCACCGGTTGAGTGGCTGGATACCGACTATTCCACGGTGGGTGAGAGCGCGACGCTACGCGGCATCATCACCCGCCTGGACGGAACCATTGATCCGACTCTGACGGAGGCTACCCTCCTGCGCGAGGGCGGGGCGTCCGCCTCGGTGACCGTCGAAAGCGGCGAGGTGAACCACGAGGCCACCCTGGACCTGGGCGCGAACGTCTTCCGCCTGCAGGCCGCATTGGACGGCCAGACATTCACCGGCGACCCTTTCACCGTCACCCGACGACTCCCCCCGCGAGAGGCCTATGCGGTCACGCCCACCGTCGGCGGTTCCGGCTTCAGTGTCATTCTGGACCTCCAGGGGACCGCCAACCTCCCCGCCGATTACGAGGTCGCCTGGTCCTTCGACGAAGTGCTCAGCACCGCCAGCGCCTCAGGCATCTCGGCACAGGGACTCAGCCTCACGGCTACCGCCAGTGGCCCGGGAGAACTCTACTTCGATGTCGATGTCACGGCAGCCGGAGCGCGGGTTGATCAGCTGCGCATCGCCGCCATCGTGGAGGACGACGGGACCGTCCGGGCCATGGAGTACGCCGACACGGCGAAGTGGACGAAGCGCGCCGTGGTCTACGAGATATTCCCGCTGCAGTTTGGGCCAACCGCGGCGGGCTCCGTTGCTGCTCCAGGCGACCGCCTGCGGAAGATCACGGACGAGCTCGATTACATCGCCGACATGGGCTTCAACACCATCTGGTTCATGCCCATCATGCGGAATCGCAACGGCATGACTCCCGTCGGTGCCGGCTACAACATCATCGACTTCAAGCGCATCGACGAGCGCCTGGGATCCGCGGATGACTTCCGTGCGCTGGTGGACCGTGCCCACGAACTTGGAATCAGAATCGTACTGGACCTCACACCGAGTCACGTCTCACCCGATCATCCCTGGGTCACCAGCCTCAAGGAAGGGGGTCCGTTTTCCGACTACATCCAGACCACGCCGTCCTCGCACAATCGCGGTCAGGATGGTCGCGGTGCCAACCTCAGCGAGATCTGGCAGCAGTTCAACGGCGAGAACCTCTACCGCAAGTATGACGGGTTCGGCGATCTGGCCAATTTGAATTGGGACAACGATGACCTGCAGGCCGAGATGCTGGACGTGTTTACCTACTGGCTGGACGAGTTCGACATCGACGGATTCCGAATGGACGTGTGGTGGGGGCCGATTCGGCGCTATGGCGCCGCGCGGTTTGCCCAGCCGACGCGCGAGGTCATCAAGCGTCAGCGTCCGGACGCCTGGATCCTCGGCGAGATAGTCGGGACAGGTGGGGGGACCGAGGTCTACTATGCGGATACCGATCGAGGCACCAGCCTGGCCGGCGGGCTGGACTCGGCCTATGACTGGGGCCTGTTTCACGACGCGCTCCGTGGCACCTTCGGAGACCTGACGGCCTACGAATCCAAGATCCGCAACGGCGACTTCTGGCCCGGACCCAACGCGCGCTATTTCCGGTTCCTCGAAAACCACGATGAGGAGCGGATGGCCAAGTACCGGTCACCGGACCAGCAGCGACCCTTGTCGGCGATGCTGCTCACGACTACCGGTGTACCGATGGTCTATGCCGGCCAGGAAGTGGGTTTCGGCTCCGGATCGGGAGACACGCGAAGGGCTGCCGTTGATTGGAACACCCCGGACAACGCCCCGCTGGCCACCCACTACCAGGCGTTCGCCCAGGCCCGCCAGCAGTTTCCGGCCTTCTGGTCGCAGGATTACGCGTCACTCTTTGTGGGACGACCGTTCTCCGGGACGCCCCGGGTCTATGCCTTCGCGCGCCCGTACCTGGATCAGAACGCGGTCGTGGCCATCAACTTCGAGTCGACGGCATCGACCGTGACCTTTGATCCGTCGTCGGCCATGCAGATGTCGACGGACGGCCCGATTCCGTACTACGACATCTTCGCCGATACCTCCGCTGCCTATCTGGGTGAGTTCGAGATCACGTTGCCTCCGTACGGGGCCACGGTCTTCATTACCTCGGATGCACCCGGTTTCGAGTTGCCCGATCTGCCTGCGTTGCCATACGGCGCTGTGTACACGGGCGTGGACGGTGCGTCGCCGGACTTGCCGACACGGATCGCGCTGCATCCGGCCTGGCCGAATCCCTTCAATCCAGCAACACGCATTTCGTACGAACTCAGCCGGTCCGGCGATGTCCGTCTCGAGGTGTTCGACATGCTCGGGCGACGGGTCAGCGTCCTGGCCGAGGGGCTGCAGACCGCCGGCCGTCACGAGGTGTCGTTTGACGCCGGCGCACTGCCGAGCGGGACGTATCTGTATCGATTGAGTGCGAGTGGGCAGTCCTTCACGCGCACCATGGTGCTGGTAAAATGATGCGGCCGCTGCTCCTGATTGCTGCCGCGGGCCTCATCTCGGCGTGTGGGGGCCCGCCGGCGGGCGAGGCCGTGCCGCAGGGCACCGTCATCGACGGCGCGGGCGCGTCAGAGACCGTCCCCGCCTGGGCGGCCGACATGATCTGGTACCAGATCTTCCCGGAGCGTTTCGCAAACGGAGACCCGGGCAACGATCCTTCCCGGGACTCCCTGCCCCATCCGGAGGAGATCCCCGAGTCCTGGACCCGGTCCGAGTGGACATCGGATTGGTACGCCCGCGCCGATTGGGAGCGGGAAAAGTCCGACGACCATTTCTGGACGGTCCGCGACAGGCGCTACGGCGGGGATCTGCAGGGCGTCATCGACAGACTGGACTACATCCAGCGTCTGGGTGTCACCGGCATCTACTTCAATCCGCTCTTCTGGGCGCGGTCGGAGCACAAGTATGACGGGAATACCTTCCACCACATCGATCCCTATTTCGGCCCGGACCCCGAGGGTGACTTCGCCCTGATGGCGACGGAATCGAGCGACCCGGCAACCTGGAAGATGACGGCAGCCGATGCGCTCTTCTTCGAGATGCTCGATGCCGCGCACGCCCGGGACCTCCGCGTCATCATCGACGGGGTCTTCAACCACTCGGGGCGCGACTTCTTCGCCTTCCGGGATCTGTACGAGAACCAGCAGGAGTCGGCCTACACCGATTGGTACACGGTGCTCGAGTGGGATGACCCCTCAACGCCGGAGAACGAGTTCGACTGGACCGGTTGGTGGGATGCGAAGTCGCTGCCGGAATTTGCCGACAACGCGGCGGGCACCGACTTGCACCCGGGACCTAAGGCCTACGTGTTCGATGCCACCCGAAAATGGATGGATCCAAACGGCGATGGAGACCCGTCAGACGGTGTGGACGGATGGAGGCTGGACGTGGTGGCCGATGTACCGACGGGTTTCTGGGCAGATTGGAATACGCACGTCAGAAGCGTTAATCCGGCGGCCTATACGGTGGCGGAGCTCTGGGAAGAGGCCGCCGAAACGGTGGCGCAGGGCCGGTTCTCGGCCCTCATGAACTACTACGGATTCGCCTTCCCGACGAAGGGTTTCTTGGTGGACGGCCGGATGCCGGCCACCGATTTCGTCTCGGCGCTGGCCGAACGCCTGCGGTCACATCGCCCAGAGGTGGAGTACGCCGTCCAGAATCTCATCGATTCGCACGACACGGATCGGGTCGCCTCAATGGTCGTCAACGCCGGGCGTGATCTGCCCTATCAGCGAGAGGATTGGGAAATCTGGTGGGACTTCGATTGGGGCGCATCGAATTCCGCGAACAGTGCCGAGTACCTGATTCGCAAGCCCAGCGCCGGGGAGCGGGCCATTCAGCGCCTGGTGGCGCTATTTCAGATGACCCACGTGGGCGCTCCGATGGTTTATTACGGGACCGAGGCCGGCATGTGGTCGGCCGACGATCCCGATGATCGCCAGCCCATGTGGTGGCCCGAGATGGCGTTCGAGCCTGTGAACACGCATCCCGCCTCCGGGCCGGTCGATCCCATTGCGGTAGGCTTCGACCGGGAGGTCTACGACTTCTATCGCGAAGTCATCGCCCTCCGCCGTGCCTATGCCGCACTCCGCCGAGGCTCCCTGGAATTCCTCTCGGCGGACGATGCGGCCCAGACGGTCGCATACATCCGGGGCCACGAGGAAGAGATGCTGGTCGTGGCAATCAATCGATCGGACCGCCCGCAAAGCCTTTCCTTTACCGAGGACCAGTTGTCACTCGGCGAAGGCGAGGGGCTCTACCCGGTCTTTTCCACGGGCCAAGAGGCGGTATTGACTGCCGAAAACGGCCGCGTCACTCTCACCCTTCAACCGATGACCGGAGTCGTGCTGGAACGAACCGGAGTCGAATAGCCCGACCATGCTGGACATACAGAAAAGGCTGACCAATTCGTTCTACGCGCTTCTGAGCCTGCCCGCCACGGCGATGGGCTTCGCGTTGTCCGTTCAGATTTCGGCCCTGAGCTGGATTCTGAGCACCAAGTATGGACTCGCCATCGACGAGATCGGACTGGTCTGGGCTGCGGGTCCAATCGCCGGCATACTCGGACAGGTCGTGGTCGGTGTGATCAGCGACAACGTGTGGTTCTGGGGAGGTCGGAGGCGACCCTTCATGCTGATTGGTGGCGTGCTCGCCACCCTGATGCTGCTCGCCCTACCGAACATCGACATCATTTCCGCCGCTCTGGGAATCGACGGCATTCTGGGCGTCGCGATCGCCGTGGCGCTGACGCTGGATCTGGCCATCAATGTCAGCTTCAATCCAACGCGGTCCGTAATCGCCGACGTCACGCCGGAGGGTGTCGCCCGGACGAAGGGCTACACCTGGATGCAGACGGTGTCGGGGACCTTCGGCGTGCTCGCGTACGCCATCGGCGCCATCTGGGGCAACTACACGCTGATCTACCTGGGTGCCGGCCTCGTTCTCTTTTTCTCGGTCATCCCGCCGTTCTTCATCGATGAACCCGAGGAACTCGGCAACGCGGAAGAGCCGGATGGCGCATCGGCTTCGTCTACCGGAGAGATGCTCAGCAGCATTCGTCCGCTCTGGGGCTTCCTGCTGTATGCGGTCATCGGAATGTCCGTGCGCCTCCTGGAATTCGAAACGCCCGGCTACTGGGTAGAGGGAATCTGTCTCGTCATCACCATCGCCCTGATGCTGGAGGCGCTGCTGAAGTCGGAAGACGGGAAGTCCGAAGCCGAGGCGGGAATGATCGGCTTCAAGAAGGTGCTCGCCGCCCACTCCTTTACCTGGATTGGGATCCAGACCATGTTCATCTACATGTTTGCGTTCGTCCAGTACCGGGTGCCCGGTCTGACCGACAACGAAATGGGACGGGTCGTCTCGATCAGCTTCCTGATTCTCAACGCGGTCGGTGCTCTGGTTCCGGTCCTGCTGCTGGAGCCCATCACCGAGCGGCTGGGCCGCGTCAAGACGCACATGCTCTCCATGTTCATCATGGCCGGAGCCTACGCGGCCATTGCACTCGTGGGGACTTCGCCGATGACCATCTATGTCCTGATGGCGGTCGCGGGAATCGGATGGGGCGCCACGGTGAGCCTCCCGTTCGCCATCATGTCCGTCAAGGTGGACCAATCTCGAATGGGCCTGTATATGGGACTCTTCAATCTCTCGGTGGTGCTTCCGCAGCTGGTGGCGAGTCTGGGGGTTGGCGCGGCCGTGGCTACAGCGGAGAACAAGATGCTGATCTTTGCAATTTGTGCCGCAACCCTTTTGATCTCGGCCGTAGCATGGCTTCTGGTCAAGGACGAAGCGGCCGTGGCCGCGTAGCGCTCCCCAAGCAAGCACTCCCCAAGCAAACACTCCTGTTGATGCGAATCCCACTCCTTTTCGCGGTCCTTGTTTTGGCTGGCTGCAGCGGTGGCGATGCCGCCCCAGATACCCCTACCGGCGAGCCCGCGTCGTGGGCCGAGGGCGCAGGCGCGGTGGTGCACCTGTTTGAGTGGAAATGGACCGACGTCGCTCGCGAGTGTGTGGAGGTGTTGGGCCCGGCGGGCTACTCGGCAGTGCAGGTGTCACCGCCTTCGGAGAACCACATCATTGGAGGCAGGCCATGGTGGGAGCGCTATCAGCCGGTTTCCTACCAGCTTGAGACCCGGAGCGGCTCGAGATCGGAGTTCGCCGACATGGTTTCCCGGTGCAAGAGCGCGGGCGTGGACGTTTATGTCGATGCCGTCATCAATCACATGACCGATGCCGACCTGGAGCATCCGGACGTGCCGTTTTCCGGGCGGGGGACGGCCGGCACCGAGTTCACCTCCTACAATTACCCCGGTCTCTACGACTTCGATGATTTTCACCATTGCGGCCTGACCGAAACAGACGACATCTGGGACTCGAGCGATCAGGCTCAGGTGGAGCTGTGCGAACTCCTTGATCTGGCGGATCTGGACACGTCCAGCCCGAAGGTCCGGCGCGTGATCGCCGCCTATCTGAATGACCTGGCGTCCCTTGGCGCGGCCGGTCTCCGGGTTGACGCAGCGCTGCATATAGGGGCCGAAGACATGAAGGCCATCCTCGAAGAGGCCGATTGGGATGGCTACGTCTACCAGGAAGTGAGTCAGCCCCAGGCTGCGTCCCGCTTTCTCGGATCAGGCGCGGTGACTGATTTCCAGTTTGGCTATACGCTCTCCGAGGGAATCCGCTCGGGGTCGCTTTCCGAGATGATTGAGGGCGAGTTCTGGGCCGAAGCGGGGATCCCGTCTTCATCGGCGTTTGTGTTTGTGGACAACCACGATACCCAGCGTCACGGTCAGAACATCCTCACCTACAAGGACGCGCTGTATCCGCTGGCGGTGGCCATGATGTTGGCCACGCCCTACGGACGTCCCCGCGTGATGTCCAGTTATGCGTTTGACGACACGTCCGTTGGACCGCCCAGCAACTCGATCGACGAGGTTCTTGCCGTCCACGGGGACACCGGACTCGGCTGCGGAGAGGCCTGGGTCTGTGAGCACCGGTGGCCACTCATTGCGGGCATGGTCGGATTCGAAGCGGCCGTGCGTGGCGAAGAGATCAGGCGCCTGCAGAAGGCGGGACCGGACCGCGTTGCCTTCACTCGAGGGGACCGGGGTTGGATCGGCTTCAACCGATCCGGCGAGCCCTGGGAGGTGGTCCATCAGACGGGCCTTCCGGGCGTGTCCTACTGCGACGTGGCTCAAGGCTCCCCGACCGATGCCGGGTGCGCCGGCGGGCGGGTCCGCGTCGATGCCGGAATGGTCTCCACTGTCGTTCCTCCAGGAGGCGTCGTGGCCATCCACGTGGATGCGCAGGCAGCCCGGTAACCGTTCTTCACCGCGCGTCAGGGTGTATCTTTGGGCATGACAGAAGGCACGCCATCACCAGAACGCCCGGCTTCCATATGGCCTGAACTCGGCCAGTTCTGGACGGTCCCGAACGTGCTGTCCATGACTCGGGTGCCGATTGTGCTTCCGCTCGCGTACCTGATTCTCGTGGACGGGCCGCTATTCTGGATGATGATCCTGATGGTGCTCATCGTGGCCACGGACTATTTCGACGGGCGCATTGCTCGCTGGTCAAAGACCGTCTCCGAATGGGGAAAGGTCCTCGACCCCATGGCCGACAAGATGGCCGGGGGCCTGGTGGTGACGGCGCTTGCCATTCGGGGCGCCCTGCCGCTCTGGCTGCTCGGTGTCATCGCGGTTCGCGACCTTTCCATCCTGGTGGGCGGGGCCATCATCACCAAGCGGACCGGCGTCGTGCTGATGAGCGTGCTCTCGGGGAAAATCGCCGTGACCGCGCTGGCCATCACCGTCTTGGCGGCACTGCTGCGTGCCGACCCCCCGGTCCTTGAGGCCTGCATCTGGGGCACGACGGCGCTTCTCGCATGGTCCTTCGTCCGCTACGTCCTGCGCTTCGTGAAAGTCTATCGACACGGCACCGAAGCGATCAAGACCCGTTCATAGGCCCAGGATACACCGCTAGGAGATATGGGCATACTGGACAAGCTGCGCTCCAGTCCGAAGGACGACCAGAAAACGCTGGAAGACGGACTGGAGAAGACTCGGAGCAGTCTTTTCGGCAAGATCAATCGACTCGTCCGAGGCAAGGATGAGGTAGACGAAAGCGTCCTCGACGATCTCGAGGAGGCGCTTGTGACCAGTGATGTCGGCGTCCAGACAACCGTCGACATCATCGGCAAGGTCGAGGCGCGCGTGGCGCGGGACAAATATGTATCGACGGCCGAGCTCCAGAAGCTCATCCGGGACGAGATTGCCTCTCTGCTGCTGGACAACGCACCGGAGCGGGCAGCAGATTTCGATGCGCCCCTCCCGAATCACCCGCACGTGGTCATGGTGGTGGGTGTGAATGGCGTGGGGAAGACCACCAGCATTGGCAAGATAGCCTGGCACTACAAACAGGCGGGGAAGTCCGTACTGCTTGGGGCCGCCGATACCTTCCGGGCTGCAGCTACCGAACAGTTGGATATCTGGGCCGAGCGGGCCGGCGTCCCGATCATCAAACAGGGACACGGGGCCGATCCCGCGGCCGTTGCCTTTGACACTGTCGCGGCAGCCAAGACGCGGAATTCGGATGTGGTGCTCATCGATACCGCAGGCCGCCTCCACACCAAGGGCGGTCTCATGGATGAGCTGTCGAAGGTCAAGCGGGTGATGGATCGTCAGGTCCCCGGAGCGCCTCACGAGGTGCTGCTGGTCCTCGATGCCTCCACGGGTCAGAACGCCATCCGGCAGGCCGAGGAGTTCACCAAGTCCGTTGATGTGACTGGGCTGGTGCTGACCAAACTCGATGGCTCCGCCAAGGGAGGCATTGTGATTGGCATTTCGAATGAGTTCAGAATCCCCGTAAAGTATATTGGTGTCGGGGAGGGGATCGAGGATCTGCAGGTCTTCGATCGGGAACGATTCGTCACGGCGCTCTTCAGTTAGGGGGGCGAGGGGCAGTTTTCCTGCCCACACGCCGGATCGTTCGGTTTTATCGGGCAACCGTTCACATCGGCAATCCGACCGTCGGTGGGGGACCGCTAAATGCACACGCTGTTCGTGACGATATTACCATTGCGATCAGGCGAGGGACCTCACCTGCCTGGCCCGGTCAATCACGCACACAATCTCCCCTCAACTGTCTGAGTTAGCGTTATCGTACCCGTGAGAAGGTTTTCGTCAAAATTGTTCCGGGCAGGACGATGTCTTGGCTGTCTGCTGGTGCTCGCCGGCTTCCTTGGAGCGACGGATCTCCGGGCCCAGAGCGTACTCCCCGAGTTCTTTGTCGACGTCATGGGAGTGGCCTCCGAGGGTGACCCGGGATACAGCCGTATCGACCTCTTCACCCGCGTGCCCTTTCGGCGGCTCACCTTTCTAAGCTCACCCGATGGCTTTCAGGCCGGATACGTGGTGACCGTGGATGCGCTGGTCCGTGACGGTGACAGGCTGACATCCACTCCGGTTCAGACCCGTATCTGGGAAGGCTCGGCAACGGCCGACCTCTACCTGGCCACACAGTCAGACGAGTTCTCCTCCTACACCACCCAGTCTCTGCAGTTGCCGCCGGGGACCTACGAGTTGTCGTTTCAGGTGGAGGACCGAAATTCCAGCCAGGTATTTGTCCGGGACCTGCCCCTGGAGGTGCGTGATCTCTCGGGCGAAGTGGCCCTGTCGGATGTCGCCATTCTGGACGCCTATGATGCCGCGACACTCGAGTACATCCCTCGGGTGAGCAATCGGGTCGGGACCGACGAAGTCTCGATCCAGATTCTCTACGAGAGCTATTCCAAAACCGGCACAGCCGTACAGATTGAGCACGAGCTCGTCGCCCTGAACCGGGATTCGGACGGTGCTTCGCTCCCGACGCCCGAGGCAGGTGCTCCTGAGGTATCGGTCTATTCCGAAACGCAGACCATAGACCTGCGAGAAGGCCGCAGTCAGCACGTGGTGACCATTCCCCTCTCCGGTATGGAGGTCGGGCCGCACGAGCTCCGCGTCCGCATGTCCACCGGGACTGGCGCCGTGCTATCCGAAGTGGTGAAGCCGTTCACGGCCATATGGATGGGGCTGGAACAGCACATCGCCGATCTGGAAGAGGCTATCGAACAGCTGGACTATATCGCCAAGAAGCCGGAGATGGAGTATATCCGCGAGGGCGTCACCCAGGCCGATCGGTACCGCCGATTCCGGCAGTACTGGGATAAACTCGATCCGACTCCAGGGACTCAGCGTAATGAGCGCATGGAGGAGTACTACTACCGGATGTCCTTTGCCAACCAGCGCTATACCAGCCTGGTTCAGGGATGGAAGACGGACCGCGGTTTTGTCCTGGTTCGATTCGGCGAGCCCGACTTCATTCGCAAGAAGCCGCATGCGTTCGACAACGAGCCCTACGAGGTGTGGATCTACGAGCGGATAGGACGCCAGTTCATCTTCGTGGACAAGACCGGATTCGGCGACTTCCAGCTGTTGGTACCCGTCTGGGACGAGCGCACCCGACTGTACTAGGAACGTCCTCGCCCTCTCGTCGTGCAGAGCCGCAGAATTCAGCGGGTACGGGATGAGGATCATTTACATGGGCACGCCGGACTTCGCGGTGCCGTCGCTTGTTGCACTGGCTCGGGCCGGGTACACGCCCATCGCCGTGGTTACCGGTCAGGACAAGCCGCGAGGCCGTGGCAGGAAACTCGTGCCTACGCCCGTCAAATTGGCTGCCGAGCAGTTGGGGATACCCACCATTCTGCAGCCGGCCTCCGTCAAGTCGCCGGAATTCGCTGAGCAGATCAAGGCCCTGAATGCCGACCTTCAGGTGGTGGTGGCCTTTCGCATCCTTCCGCCCGCGGTATTCAAGGCCGCCCGCCTCGGGGCCTTCAACCTCCATGGTTCACTGCTCCCCCGGTATCGTGGCGCGGCGCCCATTCACCGGGCCGTGATGGCGGGCGACAGCGTGACCGGCGTGACCACCTTCTTCCTGCGCGAAAAGGTGGATACCGGCAACATGATCCTGCAGCGGGCCATGCCCATCGGACCCAACGATACGACCGGAGACATACACGACCGGATGATGCTGCTTGGTGCCTCTGCCGTGGTCGAGACTGTGCGCCTGGTGGATGCAGGAAACGTGGAGGAGTTACCCCAGGACGAAGGACACGCCACGCCGGCGCCCAAGGTGTTTCGCGAGCAGGCAGACATACCCTGGGGCATGGATGCTGCGGAGGTGCACAACCACATTCGCGGCCATTCCCCCGTCCCGTGTGCCTGGACCAGGGCGCCGCAGGGGCTGCTGAAGGTCTACCGCTCTGAGCTTGCCGAGGGTGAGGGCCCACCCGGCAAGATTCTGGATGTCGATGGGAGGCTGCTGGTGGCGTGCGGGACCGGCGCGGTCTCGCTTCTGGAGGTGCAGCCCGCCGGGCGAAAGCGCCTGCAGATTCAGGACTATCTCAGGGGCGCATCATTGGCTCGGGGTCAGGTGTTGGTGACCGCCTAGATCGTTAGATTTGCCTCCATGGATTCACGAAGACTCAGGGCTGGGCGCGGCGGAACGCCGCAGTTCGTAAAGCCGCTCCTCAACTCGCTCAGCGAGATGAGGGCGGAGCGGCTGCGCCCTGACCAGATGACCCGGAAGGCCGAGGAGTTGCTTTGGGCAACCTGGGGGGCCAAGCCCGGAGCCGCGGAGTCCGCGTTCTCACACGGGTCTCTGGACCTGATGGCCGAGCACACCCATTATTTTGACGGCTTCGGCCTGCTGATGCCGCTGCCGGAGGGGTGTGCCGTGGCCATGCGCGCGAACTCGGAGGAGCATCACCGTGTCACGACAAACTCCGAGGGCGCAGGCCTTTCGGAAGCTGTAGAGACTGCGCTCTCACTGCTCTTTGCGGAGACGGACAGGTGCGTCGACGTGGCGGTGGTGACCAACATCCCGGAGATCCTGGCCACCGATCTCCGCGCTCCCGCCATGGTCGCCGCGGCGCGGTCCGCCAGCGCCCTCCAAGCCCGGAGTACCACGGAAGCAGAGGACCTCGCGCTCCTCAATGACCCCAAGGGCCCCGATCGTCACTATCTAGCGGCCGGCATCATGGCCGCCCGCTCCACGGATCAGTCCGCCTTCGTCCTCGTGGACACCCGGACGCACGAGTTCCTTGCCTTGGATGTCCCGACCAAGGAGCGTCCCGGCATTGCGGTTGTCGCGCCACCTTCGCAAGCACCGGTTTTCGTCAGGGGCGAGAATCGGAAGGCACTTCGGAGCATCACAGCTGCCTTGAGGGCCGGACCGTTTCCCCACCTGGAAACGGTCCGCGAGATTGAGCATCGCCATCTGGAACTGGCCGTCGCCGCCGTGGACAAGCACGATCGTGCGTTCCTGACTTATCTCATCACGGAGAACGGGCGCGTGCAGAGAATGGTTGGTGCGATTCAGCGCCGCGACTGGCAGATGCTCGGGGCACTACTTCTCATTTCCCACGGTTCCAGGATGACAGGATTGGCCCTGGATGACCCTGCGGCGGATCTGATTGTGCGCGAAGTGGAGAACATGAGTCTGGAAGGGATGTACGGGGCAACGCGTTTGAATGCCACAAGCCGGTCCGTCCTCATGGCCGGCCAGCTGTTTTCCATTCCTCCCGCACTAGATAGCCTGCGCGTTTCGTTTGAGAAGCGATTCGAAGACCCACTAACGACTCTCCTGCTTTGACGGATACCACAGCTCAGTTCGACCTCGCCGCCGTAAACGATCGCATCTCCACCGAGAGCGCGTTTGTAGATGATCTGCTTTCGGAAGTCGGCCGCGTGGTGGTCGGCCAGCGCTACATGATCGAGCGCCTCCTCATCGGCCTGTTGGCCGATGGGCACGTGTTGCTCGAGGGCGTTCCCGGCCTCGCCAAGACCCTCACCGTCAGTTCCATGGCCGCGGCCATCGGGACTCGATTTCAGCGCATCCAGTTTACGCCGGATCTCCTGCCGGCTGACCTCCTGGGTACGCTGGTCTACAACCAGAAGGAGGCGAACTTCTTCATCAAGAAGGGCCCCATCTTCGCCAACATCATTCTGGCCGACGAGATCAACCGTTCGCCCGCCAAGGTGCAGAGTGCCCTGCTCGAGGCCATGCAGGAGAGGCAGGTGACCATCGGGGAGAAGACCTTCCCGCTGGAGGCGCCATTCCTGGTGTTGGCGACCCAGAACCCCATCGAACAGGAGGGCACCTACCCGCTGCCCGAAGCGCAGGTGGACCGGTTCATGATGAAGATCAAGATCGGCTACCCGACCAGGGACGAGGAGCTCGAGATCATGCGCCGCATGGCCCGGACCGGTGAGAAAGACACGATTCGGCCCGTGGTCACGCCCGAGCAGATCCTCTCGGCCCGGCAGGTTCTGAACGCGCTCTACATCGATGACCGCGTCGAGCAGTACATCGTGGACCTTGTCGTTGCATCCCGGGATCCCGGCAAGTACAAGATGGAGGAGCTCGCCAATCTCATCGAGTATGGCGCGTCACCCCGCGCTACCATCAACCTGAATCTTGCCGCCCGCGCGCACGCGTTTCTCAAGCATCGGGCCTATGTGACGCCCGAAGATGTCCGCTCCATTGCCATCGATGTGCTGAGGCATCGCGTGGCCGTGACCTACGAGGCCGAGGCCGAGGAGATTACCAGCGAGGACCTGGTTCAGCGTATACTTGATCACGTAGAAGTGCCCTAGCAGACCGCGCCAGCGGACCCGTCCATGCCGCGTAACAAGCCGTTCAAGAAAGACTCCATCACGGTAGACTTCCTCATCGAGCAGGTCGGGGCCATCGAGGGGATTGAAATTTCTCCCGTGAACGGCGCGTCGGGAGCGGAGCGGCTGGTCACGGAGTCCAATCTCCATCGGCCCGGCCTCGCCCTGGCTGGCTATCTGGAGTTGTTCACTTATCAGCGTGTCCAGATTCTCGGCAACACCGAGAATCAGTATCTGGCCAATCAGCGGCCCGAGGCGCGGAGGAAGGCGTTCGCGAACCTGCTGGGGTACCAAATACCCTGTCTCGTCCTGACCGAGAGCAACGTCCTGGACGATGAGCTGGTTGAGCTGGCCACCAAGGCCGGCATTCCCATCTTTATGACCCCGCTCCCGAGCACCCACTTCATGGCGGTCCTCAGGGACTTCCTGAGTGACCAGTTCGCCTCACAGGTGTCCATGCACGGCGCCCTCGTGGACGTGTACGGAATCGGCCTGCTGATCATGGGCGCGGCCGGCATCGGGAAGAGCGAGGTGGCGCTCGACCTCGTGGAGCGCGGTCACCGTCTGGTGGCCGATGACGTGGTCATGGTCACCCGCAAGGAAGAGCGGGTATTGATGGGTTCAGGGACCAACCTCGTTCAGCACTTCATGGAGGTGCGGGGCCTCGGACTCATTGACGTCCGGGCAATGTTCGGCGTGCGCGCCATTCGATTCCAGAAGCGCGTCGAGGTCGTGGTGAATCTGCACCCGTGGGATCCCGAGATCGAGTACACCCGACTCGGGATGATTGAGGACACGTTTGATCTGTTGGGCGTGCCGTTGCCGCTGGTGAAGTTGCCGATTACGCCGGGGAAGAATGTGACGGTGCTATGTGAGGTGATTGCTATGAATCATCTGCTGCAGCACTATGGGTACGATTCGGCGGAGGTGTTTGCCGAGCGGCTGGCGACGCGGATTCGGGAGAAGACGGAGGGGGTCGAGCCGGGGCGGGGGGTGGAGTATTTTGAGCACGATTATGAGTAGGGGGTCCTGCGGGGACGTTTGGGGGAAGGAAAGGGCGTGGAATAGGCCGTTTTGGGCGCTTTTTGGCTGGTAGGCCGGTTTGGTCGTTCCGGTGGAGTTCGGCAAAAAGGCGCGATTTGTTTGTGCATTTGTTTGTGTGTTTCTTGAAGTGAGGCACGCACATGGAATCACGACTCACTCCCGTCATCAAGACAGCCCGCGTCGCAAAGAGCGGTCTGTATCCCATCTACCTTCGGTTTACCGTTAACCGGCAGGCGGC
Organism: Bacteroidota bacterium; assembly: GCA_029262855.1. Lineage (GTDB taxonomy): Bacteria > Bacteroidota > Rhodothermia > Rhodothermales > UBA10348 > JABDJZ01. Next base: position 79,067 of record JAJCYP010000054.1, read on the forward strand.
GTACAGCCGATTGCCGGGCCTTGGAACTCAGAAGGAGCACTGGTCCGCAAAGCGGCACCGTGTGACATCGAGGCATCCCGACGCCGACCTCGTCAACGACGAGATCGAGAAGGCCCTCGAGCGTGCCAGGCGCATCCGCCGCGAGCTTCGCCAGACCAACCCCGAGTATTCGGCCAGGGATCTCAAGCACCGCTTCGAGGGTCGGCCGGAGGCGGCCGCGGGAGACTTCTTCGCTTTCGCTGACACGTGGCTTCGCGGAAAGCGGTTAGCGGCGGACAATCCGAATGCCCGCGGTTCCTACGACTACTGGTATGTCGCGCAGTCTGTAATCAGACGATTTCGAGAGTTCGCTGGCGTGCCGCTTCCGTGGGCCGACTTCACCCGAGGCACCCTGCAGGATTGGGATCGCGACATGATTCTGATGGGCAACACCGGAGCGACCCGTCGGAGCAAGTTCGCCGTGCTTGCGAACGTGGTTCAGACGGCGGTTAAGGCCGGGAAGATCTCTCGCGCGGATGATCCCTTTGATCTGTTTGCCCTGCCGCGGGCTGAGAAGCCCCGGAAGGTGAAGTTGCCGAAGGAGATGGTGGCCAAGATGGCCGAGCTGGAGTTGGAGCCGGGGCAGGACGAGGACTTTGCGCGGGACCTCTATGTGTTTTCCTTCCTTATGAGGGGTCCGCGCGTCGGGGACGTGCTGGCGCTGCGGTGGGGGGACCTTGTGGACGGGCGCTGGAAGTTTGTTACCAGCAAGTCGGGGAAGGCGCTGTCGATTCCTATTGTGCGGCCGGCGCAGGGGATCCTGGACCGGTACGGGCCGCCAGGGGAGCCTGATCAGTACGTGTTTCCGCGAATGCGCGGGAAGGGTATCCAGGTAGAGACCGTCAAGCGCGCCGTTCGGAATGAGAACGGGCGGGCGAACAAGGCGATCAAGCGCGTGGCGAAAGCGGCGGGGTCACCGGAGTGGCGGCGGGTTACGATTCACACGGCGCGGCATTCCTGGGCGTTTATGGCCTACAAGGCGGGGGTTAGTGTGGAGATTATTCGGCAGAGTCTGGGGCATTCGCGGATTAGTACCACGATGCAGTATTTGGATGATTTGGACGATGAGGCGGTTGACGAGCGGGTGGATTGGTTGGTGGCGGATTGGGGGTAGGGTCGGACCAATCTTCTTGCCGATGCTCGAGTCGGGTACCCACCCTTCGGGGTGATCGTTTGATCGGTTTGGGAATGATGCCGCATCCGGTAGGAGCGGCCGTTGATAGTGATGATCTCGGCGTGGTGGAGCAATCGGTCGAGCATGGCGGCAGCCAGGACATCGTCTCCGAGTAGTTCACCCCAGTCGGTAAAGTTCAGATTGCTGGTCACGATGATGGACCCGCGCTCGTAGCGGGCTGTGACCAGATCAAAGAGACTCCGGGCGTGGTCGGGACTCAGCTTGGTGTAGCCAATCTCGTCGATGATCAGTAGCTCGGGCTCCAGATAGGCACGCAGCGTCTTGGCGTCTCGGTTGCCGATCTGGCCCAAGTCTCCGACCAACGTCCGGAGGGTGGTGAACCGGGCGCGGTGCCCAGTCTCGATGGCAGTCAGCGCGAGGGCGCAGGCCAGATGAGTCTTACCCACGCCCGGCGGGCCCAGCAGGATGACATTGGTGGCAGACTTCAGGTACGAACCGCCGGCCAGCTCTCGAACTTGGCGTTCCGATATCGAAGGCTGGAAGCTAAAGTCGAAGTTCTCCAGGCGTCCCTGCATGGGGAGCCTGGACGTGCGCATCCGGCGCACGAGTGCCCGGTCCTCTCGCCCTGCGAGTTCTGCCTTCAGGATGTTGGCGAGGAAAGCCTCGTAGGAGAGTTTCTGCAAACGGGCCGCCTCCAAGAGGTCCGGCAACTCGCTGACAAGCTGTCCCAGGCGGAGGCGTCGAAGGAGGTCCTCCATCGCGAGTGACTTGGTCATGCCGCCACCTCCGAGGAGAATATCCTGTCATACTCTTCCAGAGGCCGCTGTGGGGTCTCGGTGGCCGCCACCTGATATGCTAGCGGCGCTGGGGTCGTCTGGGCCTCCAGGGCACTTGGCACCGTCGAGAACTGATCAGGATGCCAGACTGTGCTCCCCGACTTGGGACGCACTTGGTGTGTGGTCAGCACTTGGCCTTGGTACCAGACGGCAAGTGCTCCGTCCCGGCAACTGACATCAACCGTCAGGCCGACCACTAAGGGGTCTGACGGAAGACCGTAGAGGACGCCGTCGAACGACACGAACCCGTCCCAGGTCACGACACGCTGCTCGGTGCGGTAACGCTCCCAAGGATAGCCCTCGGGAAGCGGCCTGAGGCACTCGCTCGCCAGCAGGTCCACGGGGCGCGCATGCGTTGTCCTGTGTACGCGGTGATTGCGGTTGTCGCACCAGGTTCGCGCCTGGACGTTCAGGTCGGCCAGATCCTCAAAGCGGACACCCGGCCAAAAGCTCGTGTTCAGGATCCCGATGGACCGCTCGACTTTACCCTTGGTCTGCGGTGTTCGAGGGCGACAGACTCGCGGGGCCACGGCAATGGAGGCCAAGAAGTCGGCGTACCGCGGGTTCCAACGGAGGGCACCATCCTCCACACCGAGCAGTACGCTCTTCATACGGTCGGCGAGAATAGCCTCCGGCAAACCGCCGAAGTACTCGAGCGAGTCCGTCAGCGCCCGAAGCATGGAGGCCGTGTCACACCGCTTGAAGAAGACCACGAACCGCATCCGGGAGTGGCTCAGGATTGCGGTGAACCCATAGACGCGGCGCCGGACAGGGCCTTCCATGTAGTTGAAGGTGCCCCAGTCGATCTGCATCTGGTACCCGGGCGGCGTCTCGTAGCGTCGAACGGCCTTTTTGCCGCCCTGTGGTGGCCTGAGCGGGCGGACGAAGTTCTTGATCACCGTCACGCAGCCGTCATACCCCAGTGGCACAAGCCGCTCGTAGATCGTCTGACAGTTGAAGAGGCCGTCCTCCTTGGCCCACCTGGTGACCGTCTCCTTGAAGGGATCGAGCTTTGAGCCCCGCTTCGGCCAGGTCGCCTCCAGCGACGCCCCTCGAAGAAACTTTCGGACGGTGTTGCGGGACAGGCCAAGCTCCTTGCTGATCCTTCTAATGGAATGGCCAGCGGCGGCCAACTCTCGAATCTTGTTCACGGTTCGACTCCTGAGCATCGGCCTTGCTGACTGGTTGATCCAGACTAGCGAAAGCCACCGTCAGGGTGGGTCACTTTTAACCTGCCGATGGTGGGTCAAAATTAGGCTGCCGTTGACATTTGGGAAGCATAGCAGGCCCGCACGCCATGCCACCGGGACCTGCTAGCAAGTAAAAACTATCGATTCGCCTCATTGACACGAGCCCCGTCTCAGACGTATAACCAATATGGGATAGGGAGCGCGTACCGCCGGAAATGCTCCTGTGTGTCCCCGTGCTGAAACGCGATTTACCTGAAATTCTCCACCGGCCTGATGAAAACGCCGTCTCGGACCCAATTTTGCTTCCATTGTCCAACGCTGTGGCGTACGACGTTGGGCCAGGTCTTCAGGAAGGCCGGCCTCGCGAAAGTCAGATCGGCCGACCCGAAGACTGCCCTTTACGAAAATGGCGAGTTCTCTTTTGCTCTAAAGAAATTGGACGTTGCAGAAACGGGGATAATCGATACCGGGCTTCATACGGTGCGTGAGCAGGATGGGCTCGGCAGTCCCATACTCGTGCTCCCCATCGGTCACTACGTACTTAACCACAAAGAGTTCGACCTGGAACTCCTAGGACCGGCCTTCGGCACTAGGAACGATATCTACCTAGTCCGCCCGCGTAACCGACGCCCCATTGGCTGGAATGGCCAACTCAATATTGCTGTTAAGGAGTATGAACTGACAACCTCCAATGCCCTGAGAATTGCGATCTTGCATGCGTCCATGGATCTTTGCGTGGAGGACGGAGACTGGTGGCTCAACACGTTGGACCAGACTGAGGGGGCGGCGTCGAAGACCAAAGGCCAGGATCGTTCGAGCAATGGATCCCGCTTCTTGATGAAGAGCAATTTCGTTTCGGCAGGGAAGCCTCACGACCGTTTGGCGCACCTCACGGACGCTGGCATCTGTCACGTTGGCCTGTTTCTGGGACACGAGCTAATCGAACTTGAGGGGCGGTCGAAGTCGGCCAAATTTGACGCCGTGGACGTGTTCAACATCAACCAGGTGCTCAATGCGATCTATGATTCGGTGGTTTTTCCTCGGGCTGTGTTCGCTGGCTTCACGCCGAAGACCGTTGAAGAGGGGAAGTCGCTTGGAGTCGCAATGGAACTGGTGAACTCCGGCGTGCAGAGGTTTCAGGATTCGCTGCGCCGCGACTGGCGTTGGTCCCGGTCCATCGTGCCTCTTCACACTGGATCAGCAACGCAGTCGTCTGATTGGGGCGCGCTTCGGCAATTCTCGGTGGACATGGTGGCAAAGCATGTCAAAGCGCATCGAGAGCAAACGGTGGGTGCCGACCAAGCCAAAATTCGGGAGGTCAGAAAATCCGAAATACTGGACTTCGCCAATTTCGCCTTTAGACGTCAGGTCAATTGGCTACCGAACGCCACTTCGATTTTGAACACTGCATTGGCCTGCCATGGAGCCATCCTAGGGACTCCTGATGAATTCAAGGCCTGTTGTAAAAGGGCATTCTCCGCCATGGTTGACGGAGGCTTCGCAACATACCCCACCCAGCGGGAGCTACTCGACGATCTGTCGAAGAACGGGCAGACACAGGCGCTAAAGGCGGGGGTCCGGGAAGTCTATACGCGGTTTGAAGACATGTTTTCCAAAAGGACATGAGCATTATGAGTGCACTCCTACTAAGATTCTTCGGTGACATTGATGGAACGCCAAGGGGCCTCATCGTCATTTTCACTTTCCTGGTTGCCTTTGCCTCCGACCTCGTCTACGACTGGTACGATGGCGCCATGTTTTCGCTAGAGGGCGGGCGGATTCTGCTCTCCGCCGTGCTGGTTGGGCTCGCTGCCCTCAAACTAATCCACTTGGATAGTTTTCTTTCCAAGCTCTTCCTCGCTTGGAAGGAAACGCAGTCGCCTAGCTATGTCGGTCCTGGCGCCGGCCAGCACCTGGACGCGGACAAGCAGGCCGCATCATCGAGCGAGATCGACTACCGCACCAGCTACTTAGTACCGAACGAAGCGAAGATCACGAAGCTCGTCAGTTGGGCGATCGCCTTAGTGGTGGCGGCATTGCTGGTCCGCTTAGTTCCGATGCCAGACGGAAGTTCGACCCGACCCTACCGAATCGGGTACCAGAAGACCTCCCTGTATCAACATCTGTTTGCCGCCGCTGAGCAGGGAGCATTCGACGCTTTTCCGACCCGCTTCGGGCGCGGGGTAGAGTTGGTGTCCTTTACTTCGGCAAACAATATGCTAACGGCCCTTATGGCGGGGGAAATCGAAGTCACGGGCTTAACAAATCTTGAAGTTCTTCTCAAGGCTAATCTGGCCGATTCCACGCGCTTCAACCTAGTCAACGCCCTCGTTTGGACTCAAGATGCTTACCCAGATTATATCCTGTGGTGCGGCACCGATCAAGCCCGTGACTCAACTCTCGCCGCCTATATCGGGACTCCTTGGGGAAGACATCGCGGAAGTGCGGTTGGAGCATTTTTTTCGGCTGTCCTTGACTCACTTGGCGTGACAGAGCCCGCATCGATTGAGCAGCTAAGTCCCGCCCAGATGCTCGCGGCGGTCCGATCTAACCGGGTGGAGTTGCTGTACGCCATGGATCCTGCCGCCACAGAGCTGATGGTACACGCCGGGTGCGAGCCGGTTATCGAAAACCCCATCCGATTTGTCACCGATCTTCCCGTACCGATCTCAGGAAGCTTGATTTCAGACAAGCTAATTAGGGAGGAGCCCGAGGTGGCTTTGGCCATGGAGAAAGCCCTCAGTCGTGGAATAGCGATTACACGCGACCCCCAGATGCGGAGCGGTGTTCGGGCAGCCATTCAGAAATACACGGGTGCAGACTCGACGGTTGTTTCGCTGCTGAACCCTTCGGAGTACTGGACCTCTGCGGAAATCGGCTGGGGGCAGCTCCAGAAGGTTGCTGACGATTTCTGGAGAAAGGGTGTCATTCCGTCTCGTACCTCGGTGGAATCGCTTGGTGCTTGGGCGCGGCTTGCTGCCGCGCGATAGTCCGTGCTTTCACCTCCATATCTTTTCGAATTCAAAAATGTCGCCTTCTCTTACGATGGGAAGGGCCGAACGAGGGAGGTGCTAACGGAGTTCAGCCTCAAGTTTCAAGGCGGTTCAATTCTGGCCATAATCGGACCCAACGCCTGCGGAAAGTCGACTCTCCTAAAGCTAGCCGCGGGTATAGAAAAGCCAGATAGCGGAACTGTCACCTACGCCAATTCCAAGCGGCCCAAGGTAGGTTTCTCGTTTCAGGATACAGATGCGTCGCTCATGAACTGGCTTAACGTCGGGCAGAATATAGTCTTTCCAATGGGATCCGAAGCCGTTGAGAAGGCAAGGGACAGACCAACCGAGGCTGTTTTCCAAGCACTTGAAGGCCTAGGGATGCAGGATCTTCCCTTGAACCGGTATCCCTACGAGCTTAGCGGTGGGCAAAAGCAGCTTTGCAGCATCGCTCGAGCATTTGCTGGCGAGCCAGAGCTCATCATGCTAGACGAACCGTTCGGCGCTCTGGACTATGTGAGACGGCAGGCAGCGGCCATTGCCGTTCGAAATCGAATCACGAGATCCAACGCTTCCGCGGTGTTGGTAACCCATAGTATTGAAGAGGCGATTCTAGTCGGCGATTCAGTGCTGGTGCTGGGTCCCGGGGGGGACCGAGTCAACTGGGTCGCGGTAGATTTGGGTGACATGCGATCCTCCAAAACGCTGGTCTCCACCGAATTTGAGAGGATAAGGCGATGTCTGATTTAGGTCGCTTTGGAGCTGGCGTGGAACGTCTTGTGGCCCCAGGCTTGGGTCTCACCCTGCTTCTCGGCGCATGGGCTGCGGCCTCATTGGTTTGGGCAGATCCGCTTATTTTCCCAGGGCCTATTCGTGTGTTTCAGGCATTCTGGCAGTTGTTCGAAGGCGACCATCAGACCGGATCCGCGCTGGCATGGACCGTCTTCCGCACTTGCCTGGCTTTTTTCGTATCCGTGGCGCTCGGGGTACCCATTGGGCTCAAGCTCGGGAGTTCCAACTCGTTGCGAGCAACTTGGGGGGCTCCGGTCGATTTCTTCCGCTCGATTCCTCCGATTGCGCTCCTACCTGTATTCATCCTGTTGCTTGGAATTGGCAACACGACGCTGCTTGCAATCCCTACATATGGAGCGACCTTGATTATCGTTGTCAACACTGCGCACGGCGTGCTGAGCGCAGAGCCGCTGCGGGGGCAGGTTGGAAAGGCCTTCGGACTCAGCGAACGGGAGCGACTCTGGAGGATTACCTTTTGGGACGCGCTTCCTCAGGTCTCTGCCGGGATGCGGATTGCGCTCTCCATAGTAGTGGTCCTCACGGTCGTGGCCGAGATGCTACTGACAACGAAGCCAGGGATCGGAAGGGCGATTATCGATGCTTTCGACAATCCTCTGCGGATCTCCGAGGGGTATGCCATCATATTGTTGGCAGGCTTCCTGGGGTATGGACTGAATCGTTTGTACCTCGCTGGAGAACGACGCTGGGTTCATTGGGGCGCGGATAGCTGGGTAGCTTGATGGCACTGTATAGTGTAGGCTATAATTTCGACTGGCAGCTCGTGCGAGCCCTACCTAGCTTGAATCGTGCGTTCGGCGGCCGGCACCGGCTTTCAGAGGTCTACGGGGCAAACGCTGCATTTGGCCAGGCATCGGCGAGACCTCAGTCCAACATCCCGAGGCTCGATTGGCAGGAATTTGAAGACCACGTGTCCGAACTGACTCGG
>JAJCYP010000055.1 GCA_029262855.1 Bacteroidota bacterium
GACCGAGTTGTCATTTTTTCAGCCTCACGCGGTTATGTCACGAAGTGTCGCGGGTCCTGGGGGGAAAGTCTGACATAATGACTGACAAACGCGATTGGCACGGCCCTTGAAACAACGGTCTTCGACCGGTACGCCACCAAAGGCGCACCCGAACTGACAGCCTGCAAAGACAGACATTCAATGAGCAAGATTATTGGTATCGACCTGGGAACGACGAACTCCGTTGTTGCCGTAATGGAGGGCGGTGAGCCCGCCGTTATCACGAACTCGGAGGGTGCGCGGACCACGCCGTCCATCGTCGCCTTCAAGAAGGACGGCGAGCGACTGGTCGGTGCGCCGGCCAAGCGCCAGGCCATCACCAACCCGACAAAGACCATCTTCTCCATCAAGCGCTTCATGGGGCGCCAGTATGATGAAGTGGGCACGGAGATCACCGAAGTCCCCTATGACGTAATCAAGGGTGACAACGATGTGGCGCGCGTCAAGATCGACGACCGCGTTTACACGCCGCAGGAAATCTCGGCGATGGTACTCGGCAAGCTGAAGCAGACCGCCGAGGATCACCTGGGCGAGAAAGTCACCGAGGCCGTCATCACGGTCCCGGCCTACTTCAATGATGCCCAGCGTACCGCGACCAAGGAGGCCGGCGAGATTGCCGGACTGAAGGTGCGCCGCATCATCAACGAGCCCACTGCCGCCGCCCTTGCCTACGGCATGGACAAGAAGGACCACGACGAGATGATCGCCGTGTTCGACCTCGGTGGTGGTACGTACGACATTTCGATTCTGGAATTGGGCGATGGGGTCTTCGAGGTCAAGTCCACCAATGGTGACACGCACCTCGGTGGCGACGACTTCGACCAGCGCCTCATCGACTGGATTGCCGACGAGTTCAAGAAGGCAGAGGGCATCGACCTCCGCAAGGACGCCATGGCCCTGCAGCGCCTCAAGGAAGCCGCCGAGAAGGCCAAGGTGGAGCTGTCCAGCTCGACCGCCACGACAATCAACCTGCCGTTCATCACCGCTACGCAGGAGGGTCCCAAGCACCTCACGCTGGATCTCTCCCGCTCCAAGTTCGAGAAGCTCGTCGACGACCTCGTGCAGCGCACGAAGGCCCCGATGGAGAAGGCGCTCAAGGACGCCGGCCTCAAGAAGGAGCAGATTGACGAGGTGATTCTCGTTGGTGGCTCGACCCGTATTCCGAAGATCCAGGAAGTGGTCGAGGAGTTCTTCGGCAAGAAGCCAAACCGCTCGGTTAACCCGGACGAAGTCGTGGCCGTCGGTGCCGCCATTCAGGGCGGCGTGCTCTCCGGAGACGTGACCGACGTGCTGCTGCTCGACGTGACTCCGCTGAACCTCGGCATCGAGACTCTGGGCGGCGTGACCACCGTTCTGATCCCGGCCAACACAACCATCCCGACCCGAAAGAGCGAGGTCTTCTCGACGGCGTCTGACAACCAGCCTTCCGTCGAGATTCACGTGCTTCAGGGTGACCGGACCATGGCCACCGACAACCGGACCATCGGGCGCTTCCACCTGGACGGGCTCCCTCCCGCGCCTCGTGGAATTCCTCAGGTCGAGGTGACCTTTGATATTGACGCCAACGGCATCCTGAATGTCGGCGCCAAGGACAAGGCCACCGGCAAGGAGCAGTCCATTCGCATCGAAGCCTCGTCAGGTTTGACCGATGCCGAGATCGAGAAGATGCGGACCGACGCCAAGGCGCACGCCGACGAGGACAAGAAGAAGCGCGAGGCCGCCGACCAGGTCAATGCCGCCGACGCCCTCATCTTCAGCACCGAGAGGAACCTGTCCGACTACGGCGACAAGATCCCGGCCGAGAAGAAGGCCAAGATCGAAAGCGCCCACGAGCGCCTGAAGGAAGCCCACAAGGCCGAGAACCACGACGAGATTGAGTCTGCCATGCAGCAGCTCAACGAGGCGTGGAACGAGGCCAGCCAGGACCTCTATGCCGCGCAGCAGGAAGCTGCTGCGGCGGGTGGGGATGGTGCCGCTGCTTCGGCCGACGGGGCCTCTGCTGAGGACGCCGCCGCCGAGGAAGACGTCAAGGATGTTGACTTCGAGGTCGTGGACGAGGACGAGGCGAAATAGATAGCGACTCCCGCTTCCGCCGGTACGTGCGCGGGCCTGTAAGCCTGCCCACAATGAAGCGCCGGAGTTCGGAGGCGGGGTGTACATAGATGGCCGGGCCTCGTTTCGGGGGCCGGCCGGGCATTGCGGGTGTTGTAGCCCGCGTGAGGGGCCCTCCGGTTGCTGCGCAGCCGGGGGCCTTTCTTTGTCAATGGGCTACTGCGGGGTTGTACTTTGCTCGGGAGCTCAACACCGCACCGCAGCCCATGCCAAGACTCGCCCGATTACAGCGTCACCTCTCGGAAATCAACCCTGTCGCGATAGCCATAGAGTTGGCGATCGTCTTCCTCGGCGTCTATCTGGCCTTCGTGTTTTCTCAGTCTCAGGAAACTCGCAGGCTGGAGGCAAAACGCCAGACCGTCATTGAACTCCTGGCGAACCAGGTGACTCGCTATCAGCAGCTGTTCGCCGGATTCACCCTCTACCATGACGGACTGAACGAAGAAGTACTACTGGAACTCCGCTCGGGTCAGGTCCCGGACTTCGGCGACGTGATCTACGTGGCACCCCAATATCCGTCCGATGCCATCGACTACGTCCTCACGAATCAGAGTCTTGATGTATTCGATCTGGAACTGTACGTGCCGCTTGCATCTTTTGCGCACCGGATCCAGCAGCTCATGACCGTAGAGGCAGAGCTGACTGCGTTGGGTAATCGCTACGTATCGGCCGACAGAGGTGACCCGCTGTACGCCGAACAGTTTCAGCTCGGCGTCCGGTATCACAGGTTTATGGAGTCCAGGCGCACGATCACGGCTGATCTCGCAGAGAAGGCGGGCGAGTTGATCGGGTTGTTGGGGCCGCCCGGGGCCGGGGACGATTCTGAAAACTGACGAAGTTGCCGGTCGAGCAGAGGATCAACCTGTCTTTGTACTCTCTCAGCCCCTCCAGCAGCAGAGGGTGATAATTGAACCTGGGGAACGTGCTGTACAGGCTGGGCCTCACGGGAGCGTTGCGGAGGCATTACCCGTAGTGGCCTTTTGGAGAGTCGAGGCCCAGAGGTATCCGTAGATCAAAACCTCATTCCACTCGCACAAGTCTGGAAGCATGGCCATTAGCAGTAGCCCGACAACTGCGGAAAAGACTGCGGTCGCTACATATGGCCTGATCACCTCCCAAAGCTCTCCCGATGCCA
>JAJCYP010000056.1 GCA_029262855.1 Bacteroidota bacterium
CAGGACATCCCTCAGCAGGCTATAGGGCGCGTTGTGGTAGGCCCATCGCTCGCCCGGATCGGCGCGATACGTCAGGCATGCACGCAGGGTGCAGGAGAAGAGGCCCTGATCGTTGAGGCCCGTGGTCATCGTCAGTTGGTGCCGGACCGTAATCGCCTCCTCCCGCGCCCGACTCATGAGCGTCCATCGCCCAAGGTGAGTCGAGGTGGCGTCATCCACAGAAAGTAGTCCCTCCTCCTCCGCAATGCCCACCAAGGCCGCCATCATACTTTTGCCGGCGGAGTACCAGATCCAAGTGCTGTCGGCCGCATAACCGTGGAAGTAGGCTTCGACGACGATTCGTCCACCCTTCAAGACTACAAAGGCGCGCGTATCCTCGGCGTCGAGCCAGGAGCCCATTTCCGCCAGGGCTGCTTCGTTCCAATTCAGGGAGGCAGGGGTCACGGTTTCCCAGACACCCGGGTTCTGGGGCGGGTAGTATTGGGCCAGGGCAGCGGGAGGTGCGGCGGCGAGAAGCAGCCCTGCGAGAATCAGCGAGAACAGACGAGCGCGGGTGTGTGACCAAAGCCCACCTCCGCTCACGCTGAAAAGCCCTGTCAATCTCGCATTAGTCGCTGGTCGGATCATCAAGCAAGCTCATCAAGGTTGGATCTCTACTGTCCCGCTGCCATCCCGAGGATCTTGTGGCAACACGGACCATCGGAGCTATTCAGAATGTTGACTGGGCTTCAGGGGGCACGCGACGGCTCGTTGCCCCGCGCCGACTTGCGGCGCTCGAAGACCTCATCGGTCGCCACGATCATGAAGTCCACATCCGAATCCGGCCGCGCGAACCCCTTGGCCACGGACCCACCGATTATCAGCGCCAGAAAGCGCGGATCGTCGCTGTAGGCCGCGGACAAGCGATCGATGGCCCGCTGGTGCTGGGGGTAGATCTTCACGCCCAAATATAGCGGCTTTCGCCGGACTCGGCGCTCAGCCACCTACCGCACCGTGTACCGCACCCCCACATACCCATGCCGCGTAGCCGCCGGGAAAAACTGCGGCGCCCCAAACCCGGGATTCCCAAACATCAGCACCTCGCGGTTCAAGACATTGTTGACATCAGCCACCAGCTCCAGGCCGGAAAGCGCGCCGCCAAGATCATAGCGCAGCGAGAGGTTCAGCAACTGATACGGGTCGATGACCAGGTCATCGCTCGCGGTCCCGTCGGGAAGGGTCCCGTTGGAGTTGTCCACGAACTGCTCCCCCACGAGGGTCGCGAATACCGACGCGGTGAACCCGCCCCGGCTTCCGGTCAGCGCCACATTGGCCATGACGTCCGGGAAGCCGGCGATGGTGTTGCCGCTCCGGTCGAGCGCCGCACCGGCGAAGTCGAATTCGGTAAACTCCACGAACCTGTTCCGGGACAGGGTCACGTTACCGGACAGGTCCAGACCGGGAGCCAGGCGAATGCCGCCATCCACTTCAAGGCCAGCGTGTCTTGTACGATCCGCGTTGCCGGTTCTTGGCACGCCAAACTGATCGAGTTCGCCGCTGGGCACGATCTCATCGCGGAACGCCATCAGGAAGACGTTCGCATCGACGTATCCGCGCCCGCCGCGGAGCGCCCCGCCGACCTCGACGTCGATCAGTCGCTCGGGTGAAACGAAGGGCTCATCGGTGTTGAACGAACCGTCGGCATTCTGCGCGAACTGCGGCACGAACCCGGCACCGGCCTCCTCGCCATCATAGAGCGTCTTCATCCTCGGCTCCCGGTTCGCGAGCGCCACGCTGACGTACGCGGAACGCGCCTGCTCTGGGCTGAAGGTCACTCCGATGCGCGGATTGACGAACACGTAGGACTTCGCAAACTCGGTCCCGAAGAACGACTCGTCAAAAATGCGGTACCGACGATGTGTGACCTGGACATCGCCCTGCACGGCGATGCGCGAAGAGGGCCGCGCCAGATGGGACGCATACACAGACTGGATGGCCTTCTCTCCGCGGACGCTGTAGACTCGATAGTCAGACTCGCCGACGAACTCGGCGGGAATGGCCGATGAGCCTTGGGTCCTCCCCCAACGCAGGGACCGGTGAAGCCGCGCCTCGCCGCCGATGCGGGTCTCGCCGCGCTCGCCGGAAAGCGTCACGGACGGCTGCCACCCCACTTGCCACTGATCGAGATACGCCCGGAACAGCACGCTGGCATCGGGCCGTGAAATAAACAGCGGATCATCCTCCTGCCCGGCGGGCGCAAACCCGGCCGGCAGCCTCAGGAAATTGGCACTTCGGAAGCTGCCATCGAAATCGAAATACCCCTCCCCTTTGATCCAGAACAGGGACTGATTGAAGTCCACGCCGTCCCGCACCGCGAGATTGTGATGCACCTCCACGTGCGGCTGACGGAAGTCCTCGATCTCGCTGTTGAACGCGGAATAGTTGTAGCGCCGGTCGATGGTCCCACCGAACCCGTCGTCCACCTCACCTTGGTTCGCGGCCTTGGGGATTCCCACATAGGCGAGGGCGTCTCGCTGCGGCCCGCCGTAGGCCTGGACCGTCAGCGTGGAGCGTTCGCCATACCGGGTCACGCCTCCGAAGAACCGCCAGAACTCGGTCCAGGACCAGTCTCGGTAGCCATCGCTCTCAAGCCGGGAAACCCGGGCGAAGGCCACATACCGCCCCCCTTTCAGGCCGGAGTTTGCCGATACGGACATCCGGCGGGTATTGAACGCGCCGAGCCCCCCTTCCACCTTGAGGTAGGGATAGGGCTTGTAGGGCATCGCCCGAATATTGATTGCCCCTCCGATGGCCGCCGGCCCATAGAAAGAGGACCCGGCCCCGCGCTGCACCTGGATGTCCTCGATCACCCCCTGGATGTCGAAGAAATTGATCCAGAAGACGTTGAACTCCTCGGGGTCGTTCTGGGGGATCCCGTTGATGGAGACGGCGAGTCGGCGCTGCCCGAATCCGCGCATGCGCAGGTAGCTGTAGCCCACGCCGTTTCCGTTCTCCGAGTACCAGGTGATCGACGGGAGCGTGGAGAGATGGACGGGCAGGTCCTTCATTTCCGGAAGGCGAGCCAGCTCGGTGTCCGAGAGTTCGGCCGTGGTGATGGGGTTCAACCGGGGGCGTGCGCGGGCTCCAGTGACGATAACCTCGGGCTGTTCTATGGCCACGTCCGAGAGGGTGATATCCAGCTCAAGGTCTCCGGACACGGCCACCCGGCGGCGCTCGGTGGCATAGCCGAGATACCGGAATTCCAAAACATACCTGCCGGCGCGAATCGGGCCGAGCGAATAGGCTCCCGCGGCACCGGTCGTCGTACCGGCCCGCTGCAGTCCTGTGGCCGCGTCAAGGACC
>JAJCYP010000057.1 GCA_029262855.1 Bacteroidota bacterium
ACCCATCGGAGCGCGCTGGGCACTGACGGGAAGCGCGGCCATGCCTATCAGTGCCACGAAGGCCAGACGGAAGAGGCGTGCGACGGGTGTGTGCATGGCTACGGGGAGCGATCTCGAACGCGGGCAACATCTGGGCGAGCAATGGCTTGAACCGATTCAAGTCAAGTCAAGAACTTACACCGCTCATGGGCTTCGATGATCTGGAAATCCTCGACTAGCTGTCGACTAGCCCTTGCGGCCGGCGTGTACCTCTACCGCCTTTCGACCCCGCTTGGACGGGTGTCACGCCTGCTGACCGTCGTGAAGTAGGCCTCACCCCTGACCCGAGCCCCGTGATCTACACCGTCACTGTCCTGGCATATCCCGTGATTCTGATCGGGATAGGGATCTGGCGATCCCGCGCGGTCCGGACGCATGCCAACTTCATGGTGGCAGGCCGAAAACTCCCGGCCTGGGTACTTGTCGGGAGCCTGGTCTGCACTTGGGTCGGGTCCGGTACGCTGTTCGGTGGAGCCGGCCTGGCCTACCGCTCCGGACTATCGGCACTCTGGTTTTCGATTGGAGCCTGGGGCGGTCTCGTGGGCGTGTACTTTCTGGCGCCCCGGGTTCGCAAGCTCTCCAAGTACACGGTCCCCGACATCCTTGAGGCGCGGTACGGGCCTGCGGCGCGACTCCTCGGCACGGGCGCGATTATTCTGGCCTACGTGACGATTGCGGCTTACCAGTTCCGCGGCGGGGGCTGGATCCTGAGCATTGTGTCAGACGGCGCCATCTCGGCCACCACAGGGATGTACATCACGGCAGCAGCCATCGTCACTTTCACCGCCGTCGCGGGCATGGTATCGATCGTTTCGGTCGACGTGGTGAACGGGATCGTGATCGCACTGGGCGTCGTGCTCGCACTTCCGTATGTCGTGTTCAGCGGGGGCGGTCCAACGGCCGTCTACGGATCACTTCCACCGGACATGCTGACCGTGATGGGCGGGCACAACGCATTCTGGGTGCTTGGTGTCGCGCTCCCGACGTTCCTGCTGCTCTTCGGCGAGAGCGGGATGTATCAGAAGTTTTCCTCGGCAAAGACTGGAGGCGCTGCCCGGCGCGCCGTGGTGGGGATGCTCGCGGGCATCATCGTGATCGAGACCAGCATCGCCCTTCTGAGTATCGCGGGGAGATCCCTGTATCCCGAACTCGCCGCGGAAACGTCGCTGGTGGGCAGGGCGGCCTCGGAAACCGTGATCCTGTTCATCGCGCGAAACGGACTGCCGGTGGCTCTCGGCGCGGCCTTGCTCGCTGCCGCTATCGCCATCGTCGTCTCCAGTGGAAGCACGATGCTCTTGGTGTCCTCCACAAACGTGAGCCGCGATCTCTACGAGCGATTTCTGAATCCGAAGGCATCGGACGGGGCCAAACTCCGCCTTCAAAGGCTCTCTGTTGTCGGACTGGGCGGCGTAGGACTCCTGCTCCTGACGCAGTTCGAGTCCGTGCTTTCGATGGCGCTCTATGCCTACTCCGTGGTCGGCGCGACCCTGACCCCCGTCCTGATTGCCGCGTTCGTTTGGCCTCGCGCCACTTCGGCCGGCGCCGTGGCCTGCATCGCTGGGGGGCTGGGCACCATTCTCGGGCTGTCCATCAGTAGCAGGCTGGGGGTCAGTTGGACGACCACCATCAGTGGGAGTGCCTTTGACTTTGCCGGGAGCGACTACATCGTTATTCCCGCGCTGGTCGTATCAGTGGGGCTGCTTGTGGTTGTCAGCCTTCTCACGGCAGCGCCACCGGAGGAGAAGGTCGCTCCGTTTCGGACCAAGCGCCCTCGGTGAAAGACCGCCGAGGCACGTCACGGTTGCTGCCGCATCCTACAGCGCATATCGTTGGGAGACCAGACGGAGACTTCCCATGACCGCTCGATCCCTGCTCTCGCTGCTGCTCCTGGCACTTGCTTTTCCCGCAATAGCCCAATCCTCCCAGAACCCTGGTCCCTGGATGAACCGGTTCGGGGGTCCCGCGGATGGACTACCGGTGGGTCAGCGGGGGAGTCCCAACATTCATCTGCAGTCGCACGTCCCGCTCGGCGGATATCTGCACGTGGCCGACGTGGAAATCGAACAGGAGGAATCGCGTCCTTTCGTCTACGTCTCCAAGCGATTCGATCCGACCGGATTCGACGTCGTGAGTGTGGCGGACCCAATGAACGCCGAGGTCATCTACAGTTGGCGTATCGAGAACTCGGAGTTGCACTCGGGCTCCGGGGCACTGGACGGGCGCACCTTCAAGCACAACGGTCGCTACTACTATGTCCAGTCGACCCAGTTTGGGCAGGCCGGACCGGACCGTGATCTGGGCGCCATCATCTTCGACGTCACCAGTCTGCCGGACGCTTCAGGGGTTCGCGAGGTAGGCCGGATTCGGGAGCCAGACGTGCCCGGCGGCTTCCACAACATCTACACCTACAAGCACTCCGATGGAAGGGCGCTCCTGTTCTCCACCACCCGGTCCGAATTCGCCCACGTGTATGACCTCGGCAAGTTCGTCGAGGGCGACACGGCAGGCGCCCTCGCGGGTCGCATCGCCAATCCGGAGACCGCGTACTGGGC
>JAJCYP010000058.1 GCA_029262855.1 Bacteroidota bacterium
TTGACGAACGTATCCGGCTGGAACGCGCCCGTGGTGAAGAGCCAATCGCTTGCCGCGTGGTGCTGCAGAGTGCCCTTGCCGTCGTGCTTGAGCCAGCCCCAACCGCTGATGCCGTCCCCGGCCGTGTAGCCGCGGTGGCCCAGGTCATCGTCGCGATCCCCGATTCGCAGGGAAATTCCGCTGGCCTGATGTGCGGTCAGATTGAAGGTCTGTCCAGCAGCGAAGTCACCGTTGGTAAAGAGTGGTGTGATCGTGCCACTTCCGGTTTCCACCGTGGTGTACAGATCGTCGTCACCCGGTACCGGGGCAATGACAGCGTCATAGCGGAAGTAAAGGTCCCACAGGCCGGACTGGCCGGCGATGTAGGTGCTGCCACCATCCTTGCCGCCGAAGACCTGACCAAAGATGATGATGGAGGATCCATCCACCTGCATCCAGACGTCTGAGTCCTGATGCTCGAAGTCGAAGGTGATGGGCTGGTAGTCGTGGAAGAGACGATCGAGTCGAAGGCCGTAAAGGGGAGCGCGGGCGTTGCCGTCCGGATGGTTGTTCAGCTGGTAGAGGCCGTTGGCGACGAGTCCGGAGCCGGACTCGGTCACATCGGCGCGCATGGTCACCTGGATCGTGGCCATGCCGCCGTTGCCACCCACTGTGCCCACGGTCCAGACGCCCGTGTTCTGGTCATACGATCCGTCGCCGGAGGCGCTGACGAAGGCGAAGCTCTGCGGGAAGGAATCCTGTACCGTCACGCCTGTGGCGGTCTCCGAGGAGGTGTTGGTCACCTTCAGTTCATAGGTGATTTCGCCACCGGTCGAGGTCGCATCGCTGCCGATGACGGTCTTGGCGATCTCGAGATCGATCTCGGGCGTACAGTCCGTGTTCAGCTGGAGCCGATCGCGGTTGTTGCCATACTTGACCTCGATCATGAACGGCTCGTCCAGTTCGAAGCCGCCGTCGAGCGCAAAGTCGAACGTGGTCATCTGACCATCCTTGGCCCCTTCGCCAGTGGTCTCGAATTTGAGGCTGTGCGGGAAGGGATTACTGGTGGGGAACTCGATGCCGTAATTGAACGAGCCATCGGAATAGGACCCGCTCGGATCCGAAACCGTGGCGCCGGCTGGCAACTGGAAGGCCACGAAGGAGACTGCGTTCTTGCAGTCGTTCGTGATCTTGACCATGTACCGGGTCTCGCCGGCCGCATCGGTCACCGAGATCAGCTCGGCCGTGATGCAGTCCGTCGAATCGGTAATCATGCACATCGGGCCATCCGGGCGGATGCTGACCGTGAAGCACGATTCGTCGTCCTCGGAGGCATCACCGGAGAGGTTGCCGGGAGCCGAATCCGTGTCCTGCGAGTCCATCCCGGAGACTTCGGCGCAGTTGCGTGCGCTGCCCTCTGCCGTGGCCGTGCCGAGGAATGTCAGGTCAATCGACTGTCCACCCGCCAACTGGGGGATGGTCCAGGTCACGTCGCCGCCACTCAGGGAGCCGCCTTCGTTGGCGGAGCCGCCGACGTAGGCAATCTGTGAGGGGAGGTAGTCCGTCACATCCACGTTGGTGGCCGTGGCGGAACTCTGGTTCGTGACCGTGATCGTAAACGAGATCTCCTCGCCAACCGATGCGAACATCGGGGTCGCCACCTTCTCGAGGGAGATATCGGCGAAACAGTCTTCGTCGAAGGTGACGTTGATGTCGCCGTCGCCCGTGTTGCTCAGGTTTACACCGCCCGAGGGCTCGGTGATAACACTCCAGTCCAGCCAGGACGAGGCGCCGAGCTTGAACCGGTCAAACAGGTTGGCGCCGGTCCCGTGCTGGAACGCCTCGCCTCGTCGTCCGATCTGCACAACCGCGCCCGAGTAATCACCTCCCTGAATACCATTCAGGAAGCCGCTCAGTCCGGTGTAGTAGATGAAGTCCGACGGGTCGGCTGTGTAGTTGTAGCCGTTCTTCGGGCTGCCTGCGGGCGGAGAGGACGTCCGACCGGAGAAGGTCAGGTCCAGCGTGAAGCCTTCGCCGATCTCATTCGTGATCGTACCCGTGAGGTGCGCGGTTCCGTCATTGGCCTCATCGAAGACCGCGCCCGTGATGCTGTAGAGTTTGGTATTGTTGCGGGTGTCGAGTCCTGGCAGCCAGAATCCGTAGGGGCTCGTCATCCGGTCTGCAACGCAGAACTTGCGTGGGTCTGGCTCCGGGTCGGGCGTGTCGATGGGGCAGAAGGCTCCTCCAACGCGGCTCTGGCCAGCGATGATCGTGAACGATCCGACCTGCATGCCGGGCTCAAGAGGCTGCGAGCAGGAGACGTGGATATCGGCGTCCTTCGATCCGTCGACCCATATGTCCAGTTCGTTCCTTTGAAACTTGCCGTCGTCCTTGGTGCCAATGATCTCAAATACTTGACCCGAGCTGACCGTGCCATCGAAATAGACATCCTCGCTGTCCCTTATCTCGACATCCACAGTGCCGGGGCCGTCGTACCGAAGCGTGAGTCGTGTCGCACCGCCTTCGCATGTGGCGCATGCGCCCTCGTCCACGGAGCATACCTGCCCGTTCTTCTTGCTGTCGGCATCCAGGACTTCGAAGGAGCCGAACTTCAGGCCGGGGTTAATGGGCTTGGAGCACGAGACGTGGATCTTGGTGTCCAGCGTCCAGTCATTGCCGTCCCTCACGTAGACCTGCAGTTCGTTCTTCTCAAACGTCCCGTCAGAGTCTGACCCATTCAGGTCGATCATCCCGCCAGGCTGAACGATCGCGTCGAAAATGGCCTGGTTGTCATCCACGATGACCACGCGCAGAGCGGTATCACCGTTGTACTGAAGCTTGAGGTGGGTGACACCTCCTTTGCATTCTGCACAGGTCTGTGATGAGGCCGTGGCGCTTCCCAGTTCAAACGCCGGAGCGAAGGTAACGGGGTCCGGGTCACCGGGCCAGTCGGCCACGGTAGGCGCCGCAGGAGCCGACGAGACCGAGAGGAAGGAAAGCAGAAGGGCCACCAGGCCGGATGCGGCGTGGCGGACGACGTTGGAAGTCGAGGAGTTCTCCATGGCAGGAGTCGAGGGATAGGTATGTGTCAATACATGAGGGAGAGCGCCGTCCGGAGAGGACAGATTTCTCCGCGTGGCGGGAGAGACCAAAAGCAGTGCCACGGGACTCGGCCGGGTGTCGGGGCCGAAAGCGTCGAGGGGGGCGGAGTGGCAAAAGGCCCCATTGAAGGCGTTCGAGCCGTTTTCAGCGGGCTCGCGCCGGGCGTTCAGAGCCGCGCCCTTGGCCTGGACGGGCGGGTCGGAGAAGTGCATTATGGCGGAAAAACTTTCTGGAAACGACTGTGGTGCGGCGAATCGAGGGACTGGCCGCACCGTCGTTATCGGCGGGAATCGGCTTCTCCAAAGCCGATTCCCGCCTTTCGCAAACCTGCCACAAAGAGGGAACGGCCACTCGTCTTTCGACGAGTGGCCGTTCCGCGGTCCGGAGGGTCTGACGCTATCCGATGAGGGGAATCGGAGAGGCTGTTTCCTGCCGGATAGTTGTGGTCTGGTGCCCCTATTTCAGAAGCGTGACCGTCATGCTCTGGACCTGATTTCCAGCCCGCATGCGGACAAGATACGTGCCGCTGGGGACGTTCCCCGCCTCGAAGGCAACTTCGTGACGGCCGGCCGTCATCATGCCGTCGACCAGGACGGACACCTGGCGCCCGAGAAGGTCGTAGACAGCCAGATGGACGTCGGCCGATTCCGGCAGCGCGAATGGAATGGTCGTCTGAGGATTGAACGGGTTCGGATACGCACTCTCAAGATCAAATCCTGTCGGCAGCTCCTCCGTTTCGAACTCCGAGGAGGTGGAGGTCGAGGAGGAGTTCGCCAGTCCGTGTCCGATATAGAGGCCCGATCCGCTGGTCCCGATGATCAGTGTCTGGTTGTGCTCCATCACCGCGAATGCGAGGACAGGAAGGGCTCCGAATCCAGCGTCTGACCACTCGCCTGTAACGGCGTTGTAGGCCAGCACACCACGGCCCCAGGTACCGGCGAAGATGGTGTCACCCATGAAGGCAATCGTGCGGACATCGAAATCCTCACTGCCCTCTCCGAAGAGCTCCAGCCTCCCGTTGACCTGCGCATAGACCCCCTGCGGGGTGGCCGCGAACAGCTGTCCGTCATAGGGGCCGTACCGAGGTCCGAAGTGCAGGTCCCAGGCGCCAGTCGGAAGTCCATATTGACCCTGGATCCGCGAGAACGTCTGGCCCCGGTCGAAGGACTCAGAGACTCCCGCGCCAACGGTGCCGACCACCACGTGGTTGGAGTCGTTCGGATCGACCTGGATGGACCATGCCGGATCGCCGAACGAATTCAGCTGGGTCCAGGTGTAGCCACCATCCATTGAGCGGTAGATGCTTCCCCACTCCAGGTTGACGCCGGCATACATGATGTCCTCGTCAGACGGATCGATCGCCAGCGAGAGAACCTGGCGGTTGCCCAGGTCCAGGAACTGCCAGCTACGAGCGTTGTCGTCGGAGCGCCATACACCGCCCTTGCCGTCTGCCCAGATCCCGACGAACAGGGTCCCTGCCGAGTTGCGCTCGATGGCGTAGGTGTAGAGGTTTTCGAAGCCGCGGTTCATGCGTGTCCAGCACTGTCCACCGTCGTTCGAGTAGAGCACGCCGTAGCCATAGGTGGCCGCGAAGAGCTCGCCCGTCTCCGTCTTGACAATGTCCTGGATGACTGCATTGACCACAAGGGCCGCCACGTGACGCCACTGGTCGAGTTCACCATCCCAGTCGCTGTCAATGAAGGCGTAGACACCCGAGCCGGGCGTACCGGCGAAGATCTCACCGGTCGGTGCCGAGGTCACGGCAGACACCGTGTAGACGGGGAGATTTACCGCGTTCACCCAGAGCTCGCTCAGTTCATCATAGTAGTAGGCCCCGTTCTCCCGGGTACCTGCCAACAGCGTGCCGTCCGCGCCGGTGGCGATGGTCTCGATGGCCTGATCGTCCAGCCCGTAGCCGAACTTCTTCCAGATGCCGCTTTCCAGGCGATACACGCCGTCGGTATTGGTGCCCGCATAGACCGTCCCGTCGACCGCGTGGAGCGTGTTGATCACACCCACCGGCAGGCCGGCGTTCATGGGCTTCCACCATCCACCGGTGAGGGCGTAGACCCCCAGGCCTGGTGCAGCAGCGAAGACGAGACCCGTCGCATCATCCACGGCAACGGTGGTGACCTTCTTGTCCTCAAACGGGTTGGAGTTGGAGCCGGCCTGGCTCCAGTTCATGCCGTCCCAGAACTGCACGCTCCCGTCACTGGCCGCGTAGATCTGCATGCGACTGTCATCGAGATCAATGTCCTGAAACACGGCCTCGTTCGGGCCGATGTTGTTCCAGCGCTCGCCTTCCGTATCGGATACGAAGACGCCCGCTCCGGCGGTGGCCACGTACACCGTCCCGGTGTGCGAGACCACGATGTCACGGATCGGTACCCGGTTGTCGGTCTGCAGGTACGGCGGCCAGCTGCCACCGAGGTCGTCCGAGATGTGCACGCCGCCCGTCTCGGTTCCGGCATACAGCAGGTCGTTGACGGGATCGTAGACCAGGGCCGTGATCGTACCCATGTCGGTACAGTCTGACGGGGTAAAGGCCGCCGTCGAACGAGCCGTGACCAGCGCGTTGTCCTGGTCATCCTCATCCGGATCGCCGTTATCGGGCGTAGAATCGATGTCAGTCTCGTTGGCTGTGGTGACCTGGGCGATGTTTTCGATCGTGTTCGTGATGCTGACGGCTGCGTTGATGTCCAGCGTCACGCTCTGGCCGGCGACCAGAGAGCCCACGGTCCAGTAGCCAGTCATGAAGTCGTACGAACCCTGGCTGGTCCATGCACCCTCAAACTCGAGGCCGTAGGGGATGATGTCACGAACCGTGACGCCCGTGGCCGTGTCCGGTCCGGCGTTCACCAGGGTGATGGTGAAGGTCACGGTATCACCGAGCTTGGGCGAGGAGGTGTTGACCTCCTTGGTCAGCTCCAGGTCGATCTGGCTGTCTCCCTCATCGGAGAAGCCGAAGTCGTTGCCCGTGTCGTGTTGGCCGTAGTGGGCGAACGAGGCCGTTTCCACGTTGTCGGTGGTCAACGAAGCGTTGCCCGGATAGGTCGACAGATCCGACTCGATCACGAAGTCGCCCAGGGACGAGACGTGGAAGGAGTAGGTACCATCGAGCGCGGTGATCGTGGCGGCAACGAAGGTGTCGTTGTAGTCCACCTGGCCGTCGCCGTTGTTGTCGCGATAGAGGTTGATGGTCACGTTCTTCTGACCGGCCTCTCCGTAGTCGCGCGATCCGTTCTTGTTGTCGTCACGGAAGACCGTCCCTGAGATCTGGTTCACGGCGTCCGTCAAACAGGCGATAGCCTCATAGTCCGTATTGCCGTTCGCGCCGAGAGACGCGCGGAGGGTCGTCTCACCCGTGGTCGGGTTGATCACAACCACGGCCCGGTCCACGTCGCCGGCGACACCCAGGAAGGTGCCATCCGCCGAGAAGCCGAGCCCCTCGACATTCTCGATGTCAAGGTCGGTCAGGTCGGTGAGGGACCCATCGGTCTTGTCGATGAGCACCAGGCGGCTCTTCATGCCGTCGAAGTTCAGAATCCCGTAGAGCTTTCCGTCATAAGTATCGATGGCGATATCGTCGATATCGTTGAGCACCACGCCGTCAACGGTGATGGTCTCAACCACGACGTAATCGACTCCGTATCCGAAGGCATCGTCCACCGCGTTTCCTGTGGCCGGGTCGACCTCAATCAGAAGGTCTGCGTTGCCGGCGCGACGAACGGAGGCGAAGAGCTTCCCGGAGAACGGATTGAAGGTGAGTCCGTCAACGTCGTCAAAGTACAGAGTGCCTTCGCTGCCGTAGCCCGAGCCGAAGTCTCCGATAAGGGTGAAGGATCCATCGTTGAGGTTCAGCTCGCCCAGGCGTCCCGAGTCCGCCGCGAACAGGGTCCCGGTGGTGGGGCGATACGCGGCTGCCTCCAGATGGAACGTGCCCGTACCACCGATGATGACCTCTCCCGAGGTGCCGGGTAGCTTGGTAAGGACATCGGCCGATGGGCCGTTGAGATCGTTGTCCGCCACTACGTAGCAGAGTGCCGGGTCCTTCGTGTCCTTGCGCAGCTTGAAGCCAAAGTCATTGTTCTCGTCCACCTCTCCGAATCCGTAGAAGGACGCGGTATGCAGGTCGGTGGAAGTGAGTACTGCATAATCCGGCAGCGTGGAAACATCCACCGAAATCAGGAACTGGCCCTTCGCCGAGATGACGAAGAGGTAGTCGCCGTTGGAGTCGGACGTCTCGGTGCCGACCAGCGTATCCGAGTAGTCAATCTGGCCGTTGTCGTTGACATCCCGGAACAGCTTGACGGTGGCGCCGCCAAATCCGAGATCACCATAGTCAAATGTGCCGTTCTTGTTGACGTCTTTGAAGACGGTGCCGCTGATCTTGTTGACCGCGTCGGTCAGGCAGGCGATGGACTCGTAATCCGAGCTGCCATTTGCGCCGAGCTGGGCCCGGACAGTCGTTTCCCCGGTGGCCTGGTCGATGATCACGACCTTCTGATCCGAGTCGCCGCGCACGCCCAACAGCGTTCCGTCGGCCGAGAAGCCGAGTCCCTCAATGTTCTCAACGTCGAGATCGGTGAGATCCATGATGGCTCCGGTGGCCTTGTCGATGGTAACGAGGCGGCTCATCGTCCCGTTCTCGTTGACAATACCAAAGAGGCGGCCGTCTTTGGGATCGATGGCGATGTCATCAACATCGTCGAGCACAGTACTGCCGGTATCGAAGGTCTCGATGACGATGTAGGTCGCTCCGTATCCGAAGGCGTTCTGGACCGCGGCGCCGGTGGCAGGGTCGATCTGTATGAGGAGGTCCTCTTCCTGGCGACGTACCGAAGCGTAGAGCACGCCCGAGTACGGCTCGAAGGCCAGTCCGTCGATATCACCGAAGAACTGGGTGCCCAGCGCTCCATCACCCGATCCAACGCTGCCAATCAAGGAGAAGGCGCCGCTTGTCAGGTTGAGACTCCCGAATTTGGAGCTGTCCACTCCAAAGAGAACGCCGGTACCCGGCTGGAACGAGATGGCCTCTACGTAGGTGGAGCCGGTCTGCCCGATAAAGACCTCCTGACCGCCATCGAGGCGACTCAGGCTGTCGATACCCTGGTTTGCGTTGTCGGCTACGACGTAGCAGACGGCAGCACCGTCAAAGGCCGAGGCCTTCTTTACGGGTGCCACGAATGCCAGAAGACTGGCGAGCAGCAATGCACGGAATGCGTCAGTTGCGATTCGGCGCTTGATCATGTTGTCAGGTGGCGGGGTGCGTTGGTGTTGGCCAGCGGCCCGCGCGGTAAGTGTGTACATCGTCTCCGGGGGGTTCTCCAACAACCGTGCCAGTCGCAAACAAATACACACGTATATAGCGTATCCAAAACTGTATCAAATACATACAGCAAACCCTCCCTGCGATGTCTCACAGGGAGGGGTGCCACACAGGAGTCGCGTCCTTTCTCAGACGCCCGGTCAAGTCTTCACGGTGCTTCGGTCGGTCGGGGCCGGTCAGTGTCCCGCAGGTACCGGAGCGAGGCGCTGCGATACGCCCGTCAGTCTGTCCAGAACGTTGTCAATACCCATGCCAAGAGGCGAAAAGGCCTGAAAAGCGACCGATATGTGTCACATGGAGACAAAGGCCGTCCGATTTGGTCTCAAATCGAAACCCATCGACGTTGACATGGCGTTCGATCGGCGGGTAACTTGCCCTACCTATCACCTGTCACGTTCGGCCACACCCATCGCCCACCCGTACGACGCATGATTCGCGTCCTGTTTATCATTCTCGCCGTCGTCTCGATGGTGTTGGCCTTCGTGTTGAGTATTTCCTGGCTCTATCTGGTCTCTGCGGGGATGCTCATTACAGCTGCAGTAATCCTCACCCTGGATACCAGAAAGAGACTTCGCAGAACGGCCGTCGCCGGCTCTCGGCCTCCCGTGGTCGCTGAAACCAAGGACGACCTGAAGTCCTTCGGAATCATGGAGATCAAGCCGGTACAGAAAGCCCGTGCGCCTGCGAGCCAGAAAGAAAGCGATGCGCGCCCGGAGGATGCGCCGGTCCCCGTACTACCTGCCGCCTCCCTTCCGTTGGTCCCCGAGCCTGCCCCGCTATTCTCAGAACCGGAGCCGAAGGCAGGCGTTTCGCCTTCCGAACCCGGGGAGAAGAGCACTGAAATCGAAGCGACGCCTGTGAATCAGGACTCGGCCATACTCGGTGGAGCCCGCCCCCACATCTCTGGAGTTGGCGTGGTTCGCAAGCGCGCCAGAACACCAAAGATCATGGTGGAAGGAGTCACCGAGGCTCTGAGGGGCGATGTGGTACTCTCCATCCTTCGAGGTCTCAGATCTGCGGTTTCAGCCACCACGGTCACCTTGTTGCGCCAGGAAAAGGCACCCCTGGGCTACTCGGTGGAGGCGATGGTGTCGCAGAATTCTTTCGCCAGGAGTGGAGGGCGCTTCACGGTGGCGGAACTGCTGGTCAGGGGCGATGCAACGCTGCATCCTGTCATTTCGCGGTGCAACGGGCCCAAGGGATTCAACGCGCGTCGCCTTGGATATTACCACGAGCCCATCGCCATCAACAAGGTGGCCTTCATTACCCTGACCACGGGAGAGCATCGCTACCTCCTTGTTTGCGACAGCATGAGTCCCGACGCCTTCGAGGACGAGGACGCCGGTCACATGATGCGGGACTTCGGTCGCCTGGTCAGGTCGCTGGTGGGCGGTTCCGAAGATTCGGAGCCGGCCCAGACGCAGGCAGGCACGCTGCGCCCTCGTCGCGAAATCATTGCAGAGGAAATGTCGAATGCGCGCGGATCCGCCGAGCCGCTGGCGCTCGCCCTGGTCTATCTGGAGAGCGACTTGAACGATTCGGAGAAAACCACGGCAGAAGGTGTCCTGGCCGAACGACTCGCGACATCCTCGCTGGAATCTCGCGTGGAGCGGTTCGGAGAACTCACCTACGGAGTGATGCACCGCAAGACGGCTGACGATGCCGCGCGATGGGCATCCGGTCTGCTTCAGCGCTTCCGGGATGATCCCGGCGGGCTCAGCGGAGGCCTGAGCGTCGGGGTGGCCATGATGTCGGATCGGCACAAGGGCGCCGATTCTCTGCGCGCCGATGCGACTTCCGCGCTGAGGGAGTCCTATGAGACGGGAGAGTGCATCGTCCTTGAATAGGTTGAACGCGGCCTCCCGAACCCCACTCTTTGTGTCGATCGTGCTGGACGGGGTGGGTATCGGGCATCAGCCCGACGCGGCGGACTATGGTGATGCCGGAGCCGACACGCTTGGTCATGTCTGCCAGGTGGCCTCGCCGTCTTTGCCCAACCTGACTGAAGCTGGTCTCGGACGCATCGCGAATTTGGCGGGAGTACGTCCAGCTGCGGACCCGGACGCCTCGTGGGGGCGCATGCAGGAACGCTCGGCCGGGAAGGATTCAACCACCGGGCACTGGGAGTTGGCCGGATTGACACTCGAAGAGCCTTTCCCCACCTACCCGGATGGTTTCCCGGCAAGCCTGTTGGCCCTGTTCGTGGAGAAGTCCGGCGTGGCCGGGATACTCGGGAACGAGGTCGCCTCGGGAACGGAGATCATCGCACGGCTTGGGCCGGCGCACGTGGACTCAGGCCATCCCATCGTCTACACGTCGGCGGACTCGGTCTTTCAGGTGGCCTGCCACACCGATGTCGTGCCCCTCGAGACCCTGTACGCGTGGTGTCAACTGGCCCGGGATGCCGTGTGCACCGGCACGCACGCGGTGGGCCGCGTGATTGCCCGCCCGTTTACCGGTGCCAAGGGAAGTTTTCGGCGACTCTCCGAAAAGCGAAGGGACTTTGCGCTGGCTCCTGGATCTCCAACGCTCCAGGAGCGGCTGCAGGGCGTGGGCGTCCGGACCGTATCGGTCGGGAAGGTCGCAGACCTCTTCGCCGGCGCAGGTTTCGACGAAAGCCTGAAAACGGGCCGCAATGACGTTGGGATTCAGACGCTACTGGAAAGGCTGCGGGCCTGGGATGGAACACCCACCCACATCTGGGTCAACCTGATTGATTTCGATCAGGAGTTCGGCCACCGCAATGATCCTCAGGGATTCGCGCGGAGCCTTGAGGAATTTGATCGGGCGCTCCCGGCCATCCGAGCGGCCTTGCCGGAAGGGGCAGGACTACTGCTCACGGCGGATCACGGAAACGATCCTACCTACCCGGGCACCGACCACACGCGCGAGTATGTCCCCGTTCTGTTGTTCCAGCCCGGGCCATCGATCGATCTGGGCCTTCGAGCCTCATTCCGCGATCACGCTGCGACGGTTCTGGCGTGGTTCAACGTCCCCGGCCCTCACCCGGGAGTCCCGCTGCCAAACGGTTCTGCTAGCCATCACGGCAGTTCCGATATTGACCGCTGAGACCTATCGTCTCGGAAACCACTGAACACGCATGACGCTGGGAAAAGTCATTGGGACGGTCTGGGCCACCCGCAAGGATGAGCAACTGGTGGGGCTGACCCTCCAGATTGTTCGGGAGCTGAATCTGGACGGCACGCTGAAGGACCGATTTCTGGTGGCCGTAGACAGCGTGGGAGCGGGGGTCGGCGAGACGGTGCTGTTTGCCCAGGGATCGAGTGCCCGCCAGACGGAAGTGACCAAGAATCGGCCGGTCGACGCTGTGATAACGGCCATCGTCGACAAGATGGACACCGGCGCCATGGACGGCCCCGCGTGAATCTTGGACGAGTGATAGGAAACGTCTGGGCGACTCGCAAAGTCGAGACTCTGAAGGGTCGTCGCCTTCTAATTGTCCAGCCCCTGACTTTCGACCGCCGGCCGGCCGGCGATCCTCTGGTCGCACTCGACACCATGGACTCCGGACCCGGCGACCACGTGATCTACGTCTCGTCCACCGAGGCCACGATTCCTTTTCGGCCCGCGCTTACGCCGACGGACGCCACGATTGTGGGAGTCGTTGACAGCGTGGACCTCGAAACGGGCGGCTGGCAGGCGGGCGGTTTGGAGTCGGGCAGCCTGGAATCGGGCAGCCTGGATTCGGTCAGTCCGGGATAAGCGGCACGAAACTGAAGGCCTCCAACTCCTCGGCCTCGAACGTGTTGTTGCCGGTGCGCACGATTCGCTGCATGGTCTGACCTCCCAGGCCTCCCACTGGAATTACCAGTCGGCCGCCAGGTAGCCCGTCCGCCGGCTCCTTGAGCTGGTCAAGCAGCGGCCGCGGGATGTCGATGGCCCCCGCCGTGACCACGATGCCGTCAAAAGGGGCCATGGACTCCCAGCCCTTTGTCCCGTCCCCAAGCAGGCAATTCGCCCGGTATCCGAGTTCCTTCAGCAGGGGACGGGTTCGCTCGTAGAGAGGACGCAGGCGCTCCACCGTGAACAGGCTGACTCCCAGCCTGGAAAGCACGGCTGCCTGATATCCGCTGCCTGTACCGATCTCCAGAATCCGTTCGCCCGAAGCCGGGGCCAGCGTCTGGGTCTGGTAGGCGACGGTAAACGGCTGGGAGATGGTCTGCGACAACCCAATCGGCAGCGCCTCGTCCTCATACGCCCGCCGCTCCAGAGCCTGATCCATGAACAGGTGTCGCGGAATCTGATTGATGGCCGCCAGTACCCGCTCGTCGAAGATGCCTTTCTCCCGAAGCAGGTCGACGAGGTTCTGGCGCTGGCGACGAAAGCGGCGATGGGGATCCAGATCAGCCATCAGTCTTTTCCTTGGCCGGGGTTAGCTGCGGCGAGAGGGCCTGCAGCAGTTTGAGGCGCAGATCGCCGGAGGTCACATTGCGCTCCAGGCGGCCCTCGACCGAAACGGAAATCACGCCCGTCTGCTCCGACACGACCACCACCAGAGCGTCCGTCTGCTCCGTCAGTCCGATGGCGGCCCGATGGCGAAGCCCGAGGTCAGAGGCAATGTTCATGTTCGCTGATACCGGCAGGATGCATCGGGCTGCCTCGATCCTGCCGTTGCGAACAATCACGGCTCCGTCGTGGAGCGGGTTCTGCGAGTAGAAAATCGTCAAGAGCAGGTCCCGGGTGATGTAGGCGTGCAGTTGTGCACCCGTCTCGATGTATCCGCGGAGTCCCGCACTGCGCTCGAAGGCAATCAGGGCGCCGATTTTTCGCTCGCTCATTTCATTGACCGCAGCCACGATGGAAGAGATGCGTTCCTCCTGGGCCGGCGAAGACATGAACCTGCGGACCAACGGGTTCTGCCCAACCAGCAGCAGAAGGCGCCGGATCTCCGGCTGGAACAGCACGATGACGGCCAGGACGAAGACGTCGCCGATGGAGCCGAACAACGCCTGAAGCATCGTCATGTCGGCAGCGGTCACCAACACCTGAATGAGATACAGGGCCAGGACGCCGACGAAAATCTGCACGGCAATCGTGCCACGCATCCACTGGTAGAGCTTGTACAGAATCCACGCGACGAGACCGATCTCGATCAGGTCGACAACGCGGATGGGTATGACCCAGTCAAATAAGGTCAATGGCGGCTCTGGTCAGGGCACGGCGGAAGATGTGGCATGATACGCATTGATGTGCCCGGCCTACACTATGGATCTGCCGGCGGAGGCCAGCAAACCGCGCAGCATCTGGGAGGTCTGTGCGACATCGTGCGTGCGCACAATCGAGGCTCCTCGCATGACGGCCACTGCCGTGGCTCCGAGCGACCCAAACAGTCGTTCGCTGACAGGCGCGGGCGTGTCGGCAGAGCCCAGGGCCACGCCAATGCTCGTTTTTCGGGAGATCCCCACCAGCACCGGATATCCGGCCGAGGTCAACCGGTCCACCCCTTCGACAAGTCGGAAATTGTCTTCCACCGACTTGCCGAACCCGAACCCCGGATCCAGCACGATGGATTGAACGCCCTTTGCCCGAGCTTGACCAGCGGCGTGGACGAGCGCTGCGGTCACCTCCGCGACCACATCCCGGTAACTCGCCTCGGCCGGCATAGCGCCCACGAATCCCCGGGAATGCATCAGCGCCAGTCCCGCACCGGCTCTGGCCACATGGCATGCAATCGCCGGGCTGTGTCTGAGCGCCGTGATGTCGTTGATCAGCTGTGCGCCCTCGCCCAGAACCGCTTCGGCAACGTCCGCCCGGAAGGTATCGACCGAAATTATCACCTCGGGCAGCTGGCGAGCGATGGCCTGGACCACGGGCAGGACCCGCTCCAACTCGACTTCGGCCGCCACCGGCTCCGCCCCCGCGCCGTAGGTCACCCCGGTCGGCCGGGATGATGCCCCACCCACGTCGATAAACAGCGCTCCCTCGGCAGCCATCTGGAGAGCCCGGTCAACGGCGCGGCCGGGGTCAAGGAATCGTCCGCCGTCAGAAAACGAGTCCGGCGTGACGTTGAGAATACCCATGACATGCACGGTCCCCGGCGAACAATCGACCGATCGACCGGGAAGCGTCAATACGAAGGGGTCGGAACGCACCGGCAGGAGTGAATCTTTTTGGGCAGCAACGATTAGGCAGGGATAGACAACGGGTTACCGGGAACGGTTTCGCCCCTCCCACAAAGAATTGCGCTCCCTCCGCGCAGTCCTGCATGCCTGTCACTGACGTCCTCGGCGCCTTGCCGCTCTTGCGCTCCCTGAACCGGTTTCAGGCGGATCCCGTCGGGACCCAGGAAGCGTTGTTGAGACGGCTGCTGACGAAAGCGGCCGAGACCGAGTGGGGCCGACGATTCGGATTTCGCGGTCTGCTTTCCCGTGCCGATGTGGTCTCGGCCTACCAGGAGCGCGTGCCGCTCAGCAACTACGAAGCGTATCGGGACGATGTCGCGCGGATGCGTGCCGGAGCAGCAGATGTCCTCTGGCCGGGTGTCACCCGGCATTTCGCGGTATCCAGCGGTACCGCCTCGGCCGGCAAGATCATTCCGCTCAGCCCGGAGATGCTGGATGCGAACAGGCGATTTACGCTTTCGACGGCGCTCAACTACGTCCGGTCAGCGGGAAGTCTGAAGTTCATGACCGGACGCCTCCTGTCGGTCCCGGGCCGCATCGACGAAGAGCCCGGCCGTCCAGGAGTGTGGGTGGGCGAAATGAGTGGCCTCATGTACCTGTGTGGCCCCTGGTGGGTGAAACGCTTCCTGCAGGCGGTGGACGAGGAGGTGCTGTTCATGCCGCGGTGGGAGGACAAGCTCCGCGCGATGGTCACCCGCACCATGGCGATGAATGTGACCTCCATGGCCATGGTGCCGTCGTGGGCGGTGGTCTTCTTTCCCATGTTGATAGACGAGTTCAACAGGCGGCGGGGCGCATCGGCCACTACCGTACGGGAGGTCTGGCCAAATCTGAAGGTTTTTTTCTCTGGTGCGGTGGCACTCTCCTCGTATCTGGCGCTCATGAAGGAGCAGATTGGGGGCGAGGAGATGGATTTCATCGAGTCTTATGGCGCCTCCGAGGGCGTGTTTTCCTTCCAGACACGGTCGGGCGAGACCGACATGTTGCTCCACCTCGATAACGGGGTGTTCTTCGAGTTCACCCGGATGGACGAGGATCAGAAGACGGCTCGCCGCTACACCATCCGGGATGTCGAATTGGACGTGCGGTACCGGCTGCACGTCACGTCCTGCAGCGGCCTCTGGGCCTATGGAGTTGGTGACGTGGTCCGATTCACCAGTGTCGAGCCTCACCGAATTGTGGTTGCCGGCAGAACCAGCGAGATGCTGGATGCCTATGGGGAGGCCATTTTCGGGGGCGAGGCGCGGGCAGCCCTGGAGCACGCCTGCGCGGCGAGTGGCGATCGATTTCGGGACTATCACATTGCTGCGTTGCCGCCAGAAGGGCGCACCCCGCCACGTCATCAATGGTTGATTGAGTTTGATCACCCGCCTGACGATATCTCAGCACTAGCCGAGACAATTGATACGTACCTACAAGACGTGAATCGCCACTACGTGATACGGCGGGAATGTGGCGCCTTCGGGCTGCCGCAGATCATCCCTCTGTCTCCAGGCACGTTTCTGAAATGGTTGAAAACTTCCCGCGGTCGTGTCAGCGCACAGACCAAGGTTCCCCGCATGAGCGAGGAGCGAACCATCGCAGACGGCGTGATCGCAACGGTTGAAACATTCAATGTCTCATCGTCATAAGTACTGAGTAATCAGGACTTTCCGAACAATTACACCCACTGTGATCAATTGCCTTCCAACACGAAACCGCACGGGAACAAGACCCGGGGGAACGAGTGAAGGGCCGTCGCCGCGAGAGGCACACGCCGGACCCCCCCGGTGATCGCAGCCCACAAGTCTTAACCAGGAAGAAGGTATATGTACGTCCCGCGCCAGCAACGGATGCTCGACCAGTATCTCCAGGAGATAGGTCAAATACCATTGCTGACCCCGCAGGAAGAGGTGGATCTGGCTCGCCGGATCAAGCAGGGTGATCAGGATGCATTGCATCGGCTGACCCGGGCAAACCTTCGTTTTGTGGTGTCTGTTGCAAAGAAGTATCAGGGCCAGGGCCTGACACTCGCCGACCTCATCAATGAGGGCAACTACGGACTCATCAAGGCCGCGCAGCGGTTCGATGAGACACGCGGGTTCAAGTTCATCTCGTACGCCGTCTGGTGGATTCGCCAGGCCATCCTGCAGGCCCTCGCCGAGCAGAGTCGCGTGGTACGGCTGCCGCTGAACCGGATCGGAACGATTTCCAAGATCCGGAAGACCAGCGCCCGCCTGTCCCAGACCCACGAGCGCCAGCCCAACATCGAGGAGCTCGCCCAAGAGCTTGAGGTGGATGTCGAAAAGGTGCGCGAGGCCATGCAGCACACCGGCCGTCATCTGTCGATGGACGCCCCGTTCAACGAGGACGACGACAACAGCCTCCTGGACGTGCTGCCGAACGACGAGGACACCTCGCCGGACGACATCCTGATGGACGAGTCGCTCAAGATTGACATTGAGCGCGCCCTCTCGCTACTGCACCCCCGTGAAGCAGAGATCACGCGCCTCTACTTCGGTATCGGCCGCGAGCATCCTCTGACCCTCGAGGAAATCGGTCAGCGCTTTGGCCTGACCCGCGAGCGCGTGCGCCAGATCAAGGAGAAGGCGCTGAGGAAACTTCGGCAGAAGCACAGGAGAGAGGAACTCCAAATGCACATCGGCTGAAATCCACCCGGTCTCTTCCGCATCTCGGCGTTGGGCTTCGGATTCGGACTCGCTGCGACGTACTGGAGTACGTCTCACTCGCCTCACCTTGCCCGCCTTGATCTGCGAAAGATCTCGGGCGGATTTCCCAACTGAGGTAGGAGACTCGGCGCGGGAGATCGCTTTGCTCCTCCCGAAGAGCGGGAGATCGCTGCGCTCCTCCCGGAGAGGGTGGGGACGCTTCGCTGCCACCAAGAGGCGGGCGCTAATAGACGAAGCGGCGCTCTTGCAGGGAGCGCATTACGGGTTCGAGGACCAAGCGGCGGAGGCGGTAGCGGACTCCGGGTTCGATGGCGGCGCCATGGACGGGGTCGAGGGCCTCAATGAGGCCGGCGGAGAGGAGCGTTTCGAAGGCCATGAACGCGTTCTCCTTGGAGGTGCGGAACAGGCGGGCGTGCTCTTCCACAGTCAGGACGTTGTGGAGCAGGAAGGACCGCAGGGTGAAGGCGATGTCGTCCCCGAACTGCTCCAGGTAGCCAAATGAGAGCGGCTGAATAGAATCGAGGACCAGTAGGTCTCCGTCCTCACTGAAGGTGCCCGCCCGGACCCACTCAAAGAGAGCTCGAGTCGGAGACTGGCCGGCAATCTTGAAGAGGGCGTCGAAGAACTCGCTGGACAGGATGCGCTGGGCATCCTGTTTGGTCTTGGCGCGCTTGAGACGCTGCCCGACAATAGGCGACGGTTCGTTTGGGTCTGCGAACTCCAGCGAGACGCCGCTGCGGCGATGGCGCTTGAGCACGAGATCCTGAAGGGTCTCGGCCGACCAGGTTGCGAGCTTCAGCGGTATCGCCAGACGGGCGGAGCTTGAAGCGGTCTTTTCAGCGAATTGCCAGGCAAGCGTGCTGGATGCCGCGCACCAGGCCACCGAGTCATCCGTCCTGATCCAGAAGAGGAGGAGCTGGTTGAGGAGGGCCGCGCCTCCGGGGGACTGAAAGAGGACCATTTCCAGGTTATCAACGAGAACCACGGTGCTTCTTTCAGGCGTCCGTTGCTGAATCAGGGCCTCGAGGGCCGCAAGGTCCCCGGCGAAATTTTCTTCTGGATAGAGACTTCCGGCAAACAGGGTCGCAAGTTCTGATTCCGTCTGGACTCGGGAGTCGAGCGATATCCGGACCGCTGTCAGTTCGTCCTCGACGGCTGAATCCACCAAGCGCAGAAACGAGGTCCGTCCAGCCCCAAGTGGTGCATGGACGACCACCAGACCGGATCCCGTTCCGTTCTTCCAACGGTCGAGGACCTGTCGGAGGGAACGGAGGTCGTCGTCGCGATTCTCGGCAAGGCCTGGATCAACCACGGGGTCCATCGAAAATAATCTCCTGTAGACCAGCGGCAACTTGGCGTAGAGAGCCCGGGCGCTTATGACCGTATCCAGAGCGTGATGGCGCTCGGCTTCTGTCGACGACGCTACTCCGACAGCGCTCTGGCCAATTCGAACGAGGTCCATCGCGCGACGACGAGCCAACCGCAGCATCACGGTTCCCGACTTCACGGCGGTCGCAGTCCAATCAGAGAGGCCACCCCAAGCCTTCTCAGCGCGACGCGAAACCAAAGTCTGCACACCGAGCAGACGCTTGGCAAGGGAATCATCCGACTGGACAGTCCGGAATGCACTGTTCCAATCGGTTGTCAGAATCCGGTGGAGTTGGCTGACGAACTTTGCCCAGTCTGTGCCCACGGACTGGTAGCGTTCATCCAGGGAGTCGGAGGCCCGGGCCAACCCCGAAGAAATAAGTGCGCTGAGATCGGGGTCTTCCTCACCCAGCGGGTTCGCGTCTACCTCCGGTTCTTCCGTCGAGAGGTGCTGGATTGCGGTGTGAAAGGTGTTGGAAACGACATCCTTGACATGCTCAGTTTCGCTCCAGACCCTGGCGATGGCCTTGCGAAGAGGCTCCGCGGCCGGTCGCAGCCGCTCCGGAATCGGGCGCTCAAAAGCGTGACGCACCACCTGCATGAGGTCTAGTCCGAAGACCTTAGGGTATTCGCCGACGATGCCTCGCAACTCGAGATCGCGCGGGAGTGCGGCAATTTTCTTCATCAGGCTTCGCCAGGCAGACTCTCCCGGATCGGTGAGTGCCCGATCTGCCGCGGACAGTCCGGAAAGGTCCCGGTAAAGCGCGTCGATGCCGGAACTACGCTCAAGCAGGTCCTGCAGGTCTGCCGCCAGCCTGACCGTCCGCTTCTTACCCCCCTTGTGGGCGGACTCAACCAGCGACAGCGCCTCCTGCTCAATTTCGCCGATCCGCTGCTTGATCGAATCGTAGGTGCTCTCCAGCGGGAGGAAGGTCTGATGGGCGATCTCCAGCAGCAGGCCTTCCTCGACCTTGCGCATGTCACGCCACAGATCCAGGAGCCCGTCGCTGAGCCTGATTCGGTCCCTTGTCAGGAGGGCCGACAATTTCAGGTCGCCATGCGCAGCCTGTGGCAAACCAAAGCCACCGTGAAGGAACGTACCCGCCAGGCGGAGATCGACCTCCAGTCGAGCGAATGCGTCCGTCAGGTCCGGGGCCTCCGGGGCGCTGACGGACTCGGTCTCGAACACCAGCAGGTCCACGAACGTGGGCTCCGGAAAATCAGTGTCTTCAGGCCTCAGAGACTCCGGCCACTTCAGGAGCAGCGTCGATGGCACATGGTGCCTCGGGTGATCCTCGTCGGTGATGAAGCGCAGTCCCTGCCTCGTCCACTCCCAGACGCTGCGTTCCAATTGACGAAGCCGGTCTTCGAGCGCTGTCACGATGGGTGCCTGAGCCCGAGAGAGCGCTGGGAGAACATCCAGCGCGAGCCGGGCGCGAGCAACCCCAGACACTGGTACATGCCGGCTCTCATACGGGAGCAGGGTCGCTGAGCGTCCCAGCATCCGTGAAAAGGAGTTGGCCAGCTTGCGGGTGCCCCACCGGAGCGACCTTCCCCATCGATGTAGGGACTTTCGGCTCCGCTGTGCAATCGAATCCGTGGTTCCCGAGTCGAGGATGCCTGTGTCCAAAGGCACTTCGATCGACTCCGGCAGCTCATCTGCCAGAGCCATCAACGCTTCGGCCGTTCTCGCATATCCGGCCTGGACTGCTACCAGAGGGTCGTGCTTCTGGAGGTAGTCCAGCAGCGGCTCAATACACTCGGCATGGGCCTGCCGAACGTACGCGTCTACCACGCACCATTCTGCCTGGGACTCTTCGTCGGCCACCACGGCGAGTCTCTCACGAAGCACGCCAGCCTCGGCCGCATGCCGGGTATCCAGCTCGTTCAGTCTCTTGGCAAACGGGCGCAGGACCTGGGCCTCTATCCCGTGGCTCCATTCCGCGACCAGCTTGTCCACGTCTGCGCAAAACGTATCACGCTGGGAGTCGAGCGTCTGGGCGCCCGCCGCCACCGACTCCGGCACCTCGGTCCTGATGGAGGTCGACTCGCTCATGAACCCTCGTCCTTATCGGCTATTCCCAGAGAATCAGGCAGATCGCGGCCCTCGCTCCTGGCGTGTTCGACGACATCGTGCGGGGCTTCCAACCCGTACACGGGGTACAGCAGCCCTGCCTCCAGAAACCCGAGTTTGGCCGTCGCGGTAATGTCGGTTGCCAGCGCGGACTCATAGAGGTGGTCAAGCACGTAGGCCTTGACCATGATCTTCATCAGGAAGGTCTCCCGGAATTCGTCGCGGATATGAACGACGATTGGCTTGTCGAGATAGACATAGCGCGAATTGGCCGCGGCTTCGTAGGCAATCTTCTTTGCCTTGGCGGGATCTACCCAGCCGGGAAGGAACAGCGTTGTCACTACCTGGCAGTCGAGAACACCCGCGTTGGCGTTGGCCACCTGACTGTTCACCACCTCGGAATTGGGGACCGAAACCAGGTTGTCGTCCAGGGTGACGATGCGCGTAGACCGCAGGCCGATGGACTTTACCTCACCGTAAGACTCGCCGACCCGGACTTTATCGCCCACCTGGAACGGGGCGTCAAAAATAATGATGATGCCTCCCAGTAGATTCTTGATCAGATCCTGCGCAGCGAGACCAATGCCGACACCAAGGGCCGCAGAAGCGGCCAGCAGTCCATTCCGGTCAACGTTGAAAACGCTGGTGACAATAAACCAGATCACGACGGCCCACATCACCATCCGCACGATGGGAATCAGGCGCTTGAAGAAAAGTCGTCGTGTGGCGCTCCGGTCCGCAATCGCCTCCAGAAGCCACAGCAGACCCTGCAGGATGTAGAACGCCATCAGAACAATCAGAATGGCGAAGAACACGCGGGTCCCGACATTCTTCAGGCCTTCCTGAAGTTGTTCGACCGGCTTGGAAGTAAGACTGTCGGTCGAGGCGGGCTGCGACGTGTCGATGCGGACCACCACCGTATCCGCCAGCAGGCCTTGCAGTCGCTGAAGGACCAGGGCCGTGACGGTGCTGGCCAGACTGTCCGCGGACGCAGGTACCTGACCACGAGTTGCTGCGACGGGCGGAGAGGCGGGGATGGGCTGGGTCACGACCCCAACCAGCGTGCTGTCCGCCAAGACAAAGTCGGCCGCCATTTCGTCCAACGAGTCGGCCATGGCCGATTGGACGAGGCTGTCCAAAACCGTCCAGGTCGCCGGGTCTGCGGCCTTCTCGCCGCCACCAAACAGACCGCACGCCGACAGGACTACTGCCAGCGTGAAGCAAATCAGGCTGTTTATTAGGTTCGCACCAGTGCGCATGGCTGTATATACTCCGACTGTAAGTCACTTGAAAGCATTTCCGAATGGGCTGGGTCAGACACGTCGTAATTGATATCGCCGCCGTGGCGGTTATTGCACTTGCCACGTTTGGTGGCCATCCGTGGGCGAAATGGGTGGTGTGGATCTATACCCCGCTCATGCTTCTTCTGAAGCTGGCCGCAATGTCGGCCGACGTGGCGCCAAAGCAGGGCGACGTGCCGGACTGGTTCTATCACGTGACCTACGCGGTGAGCGTGGTTATCCTGCTCTACCATTTCTGGTACTGGGAGGCTGCCGGCTGGATCGCGATCTGGCTGTTGTCCGTTGTCGCCGCATCCCGCGGTCGAAGCATCACGCGCCCGGCCAAGAAATAGATCGCGCATTCCGGCCAACGGCCCGGGCATATTGTCTCGGGATACTGTCTTGCTATACTGCCTTGCTGCTGAACTACTATATCATCCGGGGCCTGGCCGCCGAGTGGGCAGGCCCGGAGTCGGAGTCCAGCCTGATCGGGTCGGTCATTCTGGAGGCGTGGTCCTCGAGCGCGGAGGAACTGACGCTGCTTCTTGGCTCCGCCGGCGGAGAGGAGACCTCGCTTCGGGTGTGCGTGAAGCCGGGTCTTTCGTACACGTTTCGGCAGCCCGGAGCGGGTAAGCCCCGCAAGAACACGACTCCGCTCTTCAAGTCGCTGTATGGGCAGACCATAACACAGGTGGTGGTCGCCGATCGCGACCGGGTCCTGGATCTGCGTACCGCGGGGCGGCTCACGATTCGCTCCTTCCTCTTCGGTTCGGCCGCGAACGTCCTCGTACTCGATCCGTCCGGGGACCTCGTGGAGGCATTTCGCTCCAAGGCCGCCCAGAGATCGGTCCCGGAGTCGCGGCCGGCCCCGGATCCTCAAACAGCCCAGGACATCGCTGCCCGGTGGCCCTCCGGCGCGCAAGAACTATCCAAAGCCCTGACTCGTGCCGTTCCTCTCTTCGATCGCTGGCTGGCCGAGGAAGCCGTGGCCCGGGCCGGGTTGTCGATTGCCGATGCGTGCCTGGCGGGCGGCCACGATTTTGAGAAGCTGGCGACCGCGGTCCAATCGGTTCGGGAGGACCTGGACAGCCCGACGCCAATTCTATACAGGGAGGAGCGGACGCCTATCGCGCTCTCGCTGATCCGACTCTCGAGACCGCCCGGCGAATCCCAGGTCTTCGAAAGCGTGGACACGGCCGTCCGGGCCCTGGTTCGTGCGACGCTCTCGGAGCGGGGATTCCGAACGGGTTACGAGCCGCTCCTGTCCGCTGTCGAGCAGGCAGCCGTGAAGGCACGGCAAGCCCTGTTGGCCATGGAGAAAGAGCTGACCCGCCCGTCGCGGGCCGACCAATACGAAAAATGGGGACACCTGCTCATGGCGTCGGAGGCCGGCGCGCCCGCCGGTCGGGAGCGTGTCGAGCTGCCGGACCTGTTCGGGGACGGCGCACCCGTGACGATTCCGCTCAACGATGCCCAGTCCGGACTCGAGAACGCCAATCGATACTACGACCGGGCTCGTCGCAGCCGGAGAGCGCGGGAGGAGGCCACGCGTCGCGTGACCCAGGCGGGAGTCTGGGCGCAGGAGACCGCGAGCCTTCTGGATGAATTGCGCCTGGTCGAGGACGGCAAGGGGCTGAAGGCATTCCTGAAATCGAACGCGGACAGTGTCGCACGAGTCAAAGGAAAGTCGGGAAAAGCCAGGGAGGGCATTCCCTTCAGGGTGTATTCGCTGGGTTCGGGCTACGTGGTTTGGGTAGGCAGGAATGCCAGGCAAAACGACCAATTGACCTTCAAGCACGCGAGGAAGCACGATCTCTGGATGCACGCCCGCGGAGTGGCGGGGTCGCACACCGTCTTGCGGCGAGACAGCAAGACTACGATGCCGCCGCCGCTCATCCTGGACCAGGCGGCTGGCATTGCGGCATGGCACAGCAAGGCTCGCGGCTCGGAGTTGGTCCCTGTAATCGTTACAGAAAGGAAGTATGTTCGCAGCCCGCGCAAGGCCCTCCCTGGGGCGGTGCTCGTGGATAGAGAGGAAGTCCTGATCGTGAGGCCACGAATCCCCAAAGAATCCGATTGATCAGATGAGTCGAATCGCAGTCGTTGCCGTGGCCCTGATGCTTGTGGGCTGCGGGTCCTCCAGACCCTTCTCCAAGCGCGACGTGCAGGGCGCTCAAAAGGTGGCAGGTCTGGACTTCACCCGCGAAGAACTGCGGACGATGCGGCGAAATCTGGAACGCAATCTCCGGAGCTTCGAGGAGCTCCGAGCCCACCCTCTGGACAATTCGGTGGCCCCGGTACTGTGGTTTGAACCGAGGCCCATGGGCTTTCAGATGCCGGCGGGAGACGATCAGGTGGTCCTGACGCTGCCAGAATCCGTCGATCTCCCGCCAGACGGCGAGTTCGCCTATATGAGTGCGGCCGAGTTGGGCTCGCTCCTGAGAGACCGCAAGGTGACCTCCGTGCAGTTGACGGAGTATTTCCTGGCCCGACTCGCCAAACATGACCCTGTCCTCAAGGCAGTCGTGACGCTGACGACCGAGCGGGCACTGGTTCACGCTCGCGCTGCCGATGCGGAGATCGCGGCCGGAAACTGGCGAGGCCCTCTTCACGGCGTACCGTACGGCACGAAGGATCTCCTGGCCGTCCCGGGCTATCCGACCACGTGGGGTGCCGGGCCGTATCGAGATCGGGTGATCGATCGAACGGCGGCGGTCATCCAAAGGCTGGATGCCTCAGGCGCGGTGCTCGTGGCCAAACTCACGAGCGGCGAACTGGCGAGCGGCGACCGCTGGTTTGGCGGCCGAACGGTCACGCCCTGGGACACCACGACGGGCGCGAGCGGGTCTTCGGCCGGGCCCGGTTCGGCCACAGCGGCGGGGCTCGTCCCCTTCGCAATCGGAACCGAGACCTGGGGCTCGATTGTTTCGCCCGCCACGCGCAACGGACTGACGGGACTGCGCCCCACGTACGGGCGGGTCAGTCGCGCCGGCACCATGACGCTCTCCTGGTCCCTGGACAAAATTGGGCCCATGTGCCGGTCGGCCCTGGATTGCGCCATCGTGTTTGACGCCATCAGAGGGACCGATCCGGAGGATCCCTCAACCGTGCAGGCCCCCCTTCGCGTGGGATCTCCCCGGGATTGGTCTGGCATTCGGGTCGGCTATCTGAAAGCTGCCCTGGACGGGGATACGACGGCCACGGGAGACAACGCCCGCGCTGCGCTCGAGATATTCAGGGAGATGGGTGCACAGGTGGACTCCGCCGCCCTGCCC
Source organism: Bacteroidota bacterium (assembly GCA_029262855.1). Lineage (GTDB taxonomy): Bacteria > Bacteroidota > Rhodothermia > Rhodothermales > UBA10348 > JABDJZ01. Next base: position 25,220 of record JAJCYP010000058.1, read on the forward strand.
GGTCTGGTGAGTTGGAGCGGCGTGATCTCCACCATTATTCGGGGCGAATCGGGGGCCGTATTTGACCAGCTGCTGCAGGAAAATCTGGACGAGCAGCTGTCCTGGCAGTCGTCCAGTTCCCGCGCAAATTCACTGCGTCAGTCCCGGTTCATACCGGCGGCCGAGTACATTCAGGCGAACCGGCATCGAGCGCTTCTGATTGCCAGCATGGACACGCTGATGCAGCAGTTCGATCTGCTGTTGACGCCCAGCGGCGCAGACGGGGCGGTCACCAACCTGACGGGCCATCCGGTCATCACCATGAAGAGCGGGTACCGTTCGCCCGACGGGCGGCCGGAAGTGAGGCTGCCCACGGGAGTGGCTCTCGTCGGCCGCCTCTATGATGAGGGACTTTTGCTCGACGCTGCGCTGGAGTATCAGCGACGCACCCATTTTCATCTCGAACATCCGCCTCAGTTCGGCGGGGAGACACGTCATTGAATTGGTGGGAAGCCCTGGTGCTCGGCTTGGTCCAGGGCCTGACCGAGTTCCTTCCGGTATCGTCCAGTGGGCATCTGGTACTGGGCTCGTACCTGCTTGGCCTGGACCCGGGAGATGATGTCGTGTTCGAGGTGTTTGTGCATTTCGGCACCGCGCTGTCCATCCTGTGGGTGTATCGCGAGAGGATCGGGAAGCTGTCGGTGGAGACCCTGAGTTCGCTGGCGCAGCCGGCTCGCCTGAGGGCGCATTACCGGGAGCGGTCGGAGTTTCGTCTGGCCATGTTCATCCTCCTGACCATGATCCCCACCGGGATCGCCTACGTGCTTTTCAAGGACCCCATCGAGGCCGCGTTCTCGTCGCCCCGACTGGCCGCGGGAATGCTGATTGTCACCGGGATCCTGCTGCTCCTGACAACCTGGAGGCGGGGAGGCGATGAGCACGTCGGTCCGGTGAAGGCACTCATCATTGGCGCCGCCCAGGCCCTTGCCATGTTTCCAGGCATATCCCGATCGGGCTCGACCATCTGCACCGCGCTCTATATGGACGTGGATCCCGAAGAGGCCGCGGACTTCTCGTTTCTGATGCTGCTCCCCGTGGTGGTCGGAGCCACCATCCTGAAACTGGGCGAGTTACTGGCCGCCGATGGAGTGGACTGGCTCCCGATCCTGGTGGGTGCCCTGGTGGCGTTCGCCAGCGGCATCGTGGCCATCCGACTGGTGCTGGGCTTCGTCAAACGCGGCCGCCTGCAGTATTTCGCGTTCTACTGCTTTGCCATCGGTACGCTTGGGCTGGCGCTGATCCCGTAGTTCCAGGCTGTCAGGACATCGGGTCCCCGTCTCATTTTAAGATTCGGGCGATTGGTCGATACACCGGGTTAACCGCGTCGTCCAGACGCACCAAACCTGACGCCCCTCGGCCATGAAGTACCGCATTTTCGTTGTAGACGATGACCGCCACTACGCCCGCATGTTGAGCTATCGGCTCGACAAGACCCCGGAGTACGAGGTGGAGACGTTCTCCAGCGGAGAGGAGCTGCTGCGCAACATGGTCAAGAAGCCGGATCTGATTCTGTGTGACATCATGATGCCGGGGATCGACGGAATCGAGGCGCTGAGGCGCATCGTTGCGCGTCGTCCCAATCTTCCCATCATCATGGTCTCTGCCCAGGGTGTGGTCGAGACGGCGGTCGAGGCCATGCGCATTGGCGCGTATGACTACATCACCAAGGGGCAGGACGATCTGACGAAGCTGGACGCCATCGTCAAGAATTGCCTGGAGAAGGTTTCCCTTGAGCGCGAGGTCACAACGCTGCGCGCCGAGGTAGACCAGAAGTACTCCGTTCGGGGCATCATCGGCGACAGCCCGGCGATGCAGAAGGTGTACCGAATGATCCAGAAGGCCCTGCGCGGAGACCTGACCGTGGCCATCCATGGCGAGTCCGGCACCGGCAAGGAATTGGTGGCCAAGGCCATACACTATGGATCCACACGGAAGCGTGGACCCTTCATCGTGGTGAACTGCGCGGCGATTCCGCGGGACCTGATGGAGAGCGAGTTCTTCGGCCACGAAAAGGGCTCATTCACCGGCGCCCATGCGCGCAAGATCGGCAAGTTCGAGCAGGCCCACGGCGGGACCATCTTTCTGGACGAAATTGGCGAGCTGGATCTTGACCTGCAGGCCAAGCTCCTCCGCGCCCTCCAGGAGGGTGAACTGGTGCGCGTTGGCGGAAACGACACCATCAATTTTGACGCGCGGGTGATCAGCGCCACCAACAAGGATGTGGTGAAGATGATCAAGGACCACTCGTTCAGGGAGGACCTGTACTACCGCCTGTTCCAGTACCCGGTACCCCTTCCTCCGCTGCGCGAACGCGGACAGGATGTGATCGTGCTGACAAACTTTTTCCTGAAGGAGTACCTGAAGGCGCACCCCGAATTCAAGGGCAAGAAGTTTTCGAAGGCTGCTCGGCACGCCATCGCCAGTTTCACGTGGCCCGGCAATGTCCGCGAACTGAAGAGCGCCGTAGAGCGTGCGATTCTCCTCTCGGATGAAGAGGAGATCTCGGCCGCCGACCTGATGCTCAGTGGCGGCGGAGTCATGTCCCCGTGGTCAGACCGAATGTCGCTGGCCGAGGCCGCCGAGCGGCCTTTCTCGCCGATGCAACCTGACTTCGATCCGGAGGGTACACCGGAAGACGATGTCGTCTCCATGTCCGGGATTGTTCTCGGTCAGGACTCAGATGACATCGTATCCCTGGAAGTCCTCAAGAAACGCGCGGTCGAGCGGGCCTACCGGCTCTGCGACGGCAACGTGGATCGCGCTGCGGTCGAACTGGGAATAGGGCGGGCGACCATGTATCGCCTTCTCAAGAAGTACGACATGATGACGTAAGCGGCCCGGGCGCACCTGGGTCGCAGGGCGGTATCTTCCGCCAAGCGAACCCTCCTCCTATGCGCCTCACCGAATACGAACGAAAGGCCCGCCGCGACATCGAAGCGTGGCAGCACGGCGATGCCGGCATCGTCAGCAAGTTGCTCAATTGGGCCATGCAGCCCATGGACTGGGTGGTCAAGCGGGTCATCACCGAGGACATTGAAGCCCAGGTGGACGAGGCGGTCAGCGGAATGCTGTCGATGCTCAATGACGCGTCGGAGTGGACCTACGATGTCTCCGGTGTCCTCGAGATGGCCCAGAAGCGCGGAATCGAAGCCGAGACGATCGAGGACCTGCGGGACGCGCCTCTTGAACTGCTCGATCCGTTGGCCCGGGAGCACACCAACGAAAACGCGCTCCTGGCAGCGGTCGAAGGCGGCGGGACCGGCCTTGGTGGCGCGGTCCTTATCGCCGCCGACATCCCTCTGCTGATCACGATCAATCTGCGACTCATCCAGCAGATCGGCGCCAGCTTTGGATTCGCCATGACCGGCCCTGACTACCGGCCCCTGGTGCTGTCCATCTTCAACGTTGCGTCGTCCAGCAGCAAGGAGGCCAAGAACGATGCCATGCGTGAGGCCTCGGTGGC
>JAJCYP010000059.1 GCA_029262855.1 Bacteroidota bacterium
GGTCTGCTCGGGCTGTAGGCGCGGCAGCTAGCGCCGCGTCACCTCCCAGGAGGCCAGAAGGCGCGTATCCGGGTCGACAACGACTTCCGAGACCTCAGCATCGTACTCCTTCCTCACGGACGCCGCCTCGCTCCCGCCCACCGGTATCGTCACGCGCTCGGTTGAGCCGTCCACGAATCGAATCTCAAGGTCCACCTCGATGTCGAACGCGTAGGTCTCCTGGGTCTGTCGGACGGAGACTCCAAGCCCTCCGTCCCGCTGACTCCAGGTCAAAGCCAGATGTGGAATCCCCCCCTGGAACAGCCACTGATCGAAGTGCTGATCCAGATCGAGTCCCGAGGCCTCCTCCATACTCTGCTTGAAGTCCGCCGTCTGGGCGTTTCCGTTGAAATGCTCGGCGTAGTAGGCGCGGACGCCCTTGGTGTAGGTATCGATCCCAAGCCTCTCGCGAAGCATGTGCAGGGTCCAGGCACCCTTCTGGTACATCATGGCCCCGGAGACGTCGTTCAGGTTTTCGATGTAGGGGCGAACCAGTTGGAAGTCGTAGTTGTCATCGTTTCCGTAGAACGCGATGACCCGGTCCCGCGAATCCTTCAGTCCCGCGATGAAGTCATCCTGTCCATAGGCGTACTGCCGGAACAGCAGGGTGTAGTAGGTGGCGAAGCCCTCGCTGAGCCAGACATCATTCCAGTGGTGTTCGGTCACGGCGTTTCCGAACCATTGATGAGCGATCTCATGGATGATCACATGTTGCCAGCGACGGCTCCGGGTCCCGGTGACAGACGCCTCCGAATACGCCGGGGTGGATGCCGCCTCCATGCCGCCTCCGGTGGCTGGCGAGACCACGTTGGCCAGGCGCTCATAGGCGTAGGGACCGATCAGATCCGAGTAGAACGCCAGAACCTGCTTTGAGGGAATGGCGAAGTCGTGGAAGCCCTGCTCCCTGTCCTGCCGGTACACCCAGGTCTCGATGGCCTTGCCGTCAAACGTGTCCACCTGCTCCATCGCGAATTCCGCCACGCCCAGGAAGTAGAGCCAGGTGGCGACAGGCACAGAGTTCTTCCAGTGGGTCCGACGCATGTTGTCGCCCAGATCGGTCTCTTCGACCAGGACGCCGTTGGAAACCACCTGGTAGTGGGAGGGGGCGGTCACCACGAATTCGTTGGCCGATTTGTCATACGGATGGTCCACGGTGGGCACCCAGTTGCGCACGCGAGATGACCAGTTGTCGGAGAAGAAGGTTCGGTCCCCGTACTTGTTGTCTCCGATTCGAAGGCCGGCGGCCGGGGTGCCCGAGTACTCTACCGTCACCTGAATGCGTTCGCCCGCCGCAACAAGCCGGCCCAGATCGATGAGTACCGCGTCGTTGTCGTGCTGCCAGCTGAGTCGGGCGCCACCCATCAACACCAACTTGACGGTCATGCCCTTTTCTTCCAGGGCTTCCGAGCGCTCAATGAGGTCAAGGCGGAGCGTTCGGCCTGCTTCCAGGAATCGGGCATCCACGGTGGTCCGGCCCTCGATGGAATCCAACTCATCCGACAGCGTGAGTTCGAAGACGTAGTTCTGGACGTCGATCCCGGGGTTCTTGGGATAGCTGTCTGAGTAGGTGTGCTGCGCCTGGGCGGTGGGGACGAGCAGGAGGGCGAGAAGGAGCAGGAGAGAGCGCATGGTCGGTAGTTTGGGTGAGCCGGGATAAATCTCGGACCAAAGAAAAAAGGTCGGCAACCCTGAGGCTACCGACTCTTCTAGAATAAGCAGGAGAACCTACCAGAACCTGTGGCCGACCGTCTCGGCGAGAAAGGTCGGGGCCGTTCACCCCTGCACTTCATCCGCCAGCACACACAGCATCTGGTAGTAGTCGTCCACGCTCATTCCCAGCGCGGCCGCCCCGAACGCCTCGGCGTCCTCCTCTGCCACGAAGGCTCCGTAGTTGACCACGACCAGCTGGTACAGAACGACCGCCGGTACCAGGTTGGGCCGGTCCTCGAGTCCCGGATGAACGAAGATCGTGAAGCCGTCCTCGGGGCTGTCGCCGCTGGGGCGGGGCCAGGCGACTTCACCGGACTGAAGCGGGGCGGCGTCGAAAACGATTTGGCACGGGTAGCGGACAAATGCACGGTCTTCGAGAAGCTCAAGCAACCGGTCCCAGCCGAGGAGTGGCCCGTAGGCTGCGCGTACTGCCTGTCCCTTGGCCGCCGCGTGCTCCCGCATTGACTCTCGCGCGTCCTGCTCGGTCAGTTGACGGGCCATCAGGCCTGGGCGAGAGCGGTGCCTTCGACAGGCAGGGCAGGGTAGATCTTGTCCGAGAGGCGCCCTTGAATAACCGCAAGCGCAACGCGGACCAGCATGGAATACAGCATAACGCCGAAAGCCCAGATCCCGACGCCCACCAGGATTTCGTTGATACTGGGGGTGTACACCAGCATCTCTCCGAGAGGCGTAGGCAGGAATCCGGGCACGACCAGTCCGAGTCCTTTCTCAACCCACAGCCCGGTAATCGACAGCGCACAAGCTATGGTGAGCCAGGTCAAGTTCTTCGAAATGGGAAGGACGAAGATGATCAGCGCCACGAAGTCAAAGAGGAGCGCAGTCCAGATCCGCGGGACGAGCTCCGAGAAGCCTTCGAGCCCGAAGTACAGATAGGTGGCAGAGTTGGAGTGCAGGCTCGACGAGTAGAATTCGGCGAACAGCTCGTTCATCAGAAGGAACAGGTTGACGACGATGGCAACCTGGATGATGCTGCGGAGCATCAGGAGGGCATCGTCGCCGAATACGAGGTTGGCCACCCTGCGAATCACGAGGAGGGTGATGACGATGAGTGCAGGTCCCGCTGTGAACGCCGAGGCGATGAACCGGGGACCGAGAATAGCCGTATTCCAGAAGGGTCGTCCGGCCAGTCCCATGTAGAGGAACGCGGTGACCGTGTGGATAGAGATCGCCCACACAATGGACACCATCACGACCGGGATGTAAAAGGCTGGACGCGGCCTGCGTCCGCGGTAGCGCGCGTACACGATATACGCACCCAAGTACAGGTTGATGACCAGGTATCCCAACAGGACGATGACGTCCCAGGCCAGAATGGAGGTCGGGAAGTTGACCCGGCCCCAGAACGGGATCATGTGCCAGAACCGGTCGGGTCGCCCGAGATCCACAAGTACGAACGCGATACACATCAGCAGGGCCGCCACGGCCATCGCCTCCCCGAAGACGACCAGGTCTCGCAGTGCCTTGTTCCTGTAGACGTAGACCGGAATCACCACCAGGACCGCGGCCGCCGCGATTCCCACCAGGTAAGTGAAGTTGGCGATATAAAAGCCCCAGGAGATCTGGTCGCTCAGGCCGGTCGTTTCCAGACCGTGGACCAGTTGCCGCGCATAGGCATTCAGACCGACCAGGGTGATGGCAGCCAAGAGCGCCAGCCATGCCTTGTAGCGGACGCTGCCCGAAAAGGCCGTCGCCGTGCACCTGCCAAGAAACGTGAGGAAGTGCCGCATCACACGTCGAAGTAGTAGAAAAAACGGGGACGGGTGCCGTGCTCTTCCTTAAGCACGAAGACCCGCTTGTCACGAAGGATCTGCGAAACCTCGCTGTTCGGGTCGAGGATGTTTCCGAACTTTCGGGCACCCGTAGGACACGCCTCAAGGCAGGCCGGATACCGGCCGGCGCGGGTCCGCTGAATGCAGGAGTGGCATTTCTCGACCACACCCCGAGGCCGGGGTCGGTTGCCGAGATAGGCCATGTCGGGATTGATATCCTCGGCGGACAGGCTCGGCTTGGAGAAGTTGAACCGGCGGGCCCAATATGGGCAAGCCGCCTCACAGTACCGGCAGCCGATGCACCAGTCGTAGTCGATCACCGTGATGCCGTCTGCGTCCTGCCAGGTGGCCTCCACCGGGCACACTTTTACGCATGGCGGCTGCCGACACTGCTGGCACTGAACCGGCATGTAGTAGAAGCCCTCCCGAGGCACGGTTTCCGGATCGTAGTCGTGACTCGACTGCTCAACGTCGAACGTCCCGTTGGGCATCTCCAGGACGCGGATATACTGTATTTCCGGATTACGGGACTGGTTGTTTTCGGCCACACACGCGTGGACACATTTCCGGCAGCCGATGCAGCGGGTCAGGTTGAGCGCGGTCACGAACTCCACGCCGGCCATCGGTTTCAGGTCCCGCACGTGCGGCCTGACGCCGTACTCGTGCTCGACCTCCTGTGTAATCTTCGCGAGCATCACCTCCATCTCCTCGGGCTCAATTTCCTTGTAGTGCTTGCGCAGAAAATCGTCGAGTGAGATGTCGTCGTCGTAGTCCCTCAGCGGCGCCAGCGACGCTGCGATGGCCGCCATCCCCGTGGCAGCGTAGGCCGACTTTCGGAGGAAGCTCCGCCGGTTCATGGTGCCGGAACTGGACCGGGACTCAGGCATCTTCGTGCACCTCCGTGGAATCCCCTGCCTCGCCACGCTGTGGGCGGAACGGCTGCGGGGCGCGCCACGGCTTGAGCGACGGAAAGGCGGGCGAATGCGCGTTGTGGCAGGCCGTGCAGTCTTCCTTTCGTTGTGGGCCGAGGTCGGCGTTCCAGTAGCCGGAAACCCGACCGTGCAATCCGCTCTCCCAGTCCCGGTAGGTGGTTCCGTGGCACCCACCGCAGAGCACATTACCCTCGGTGATCGGAATCAGGGTGCCGTCCACCTTGCGGAGCATCTCCAGATTACTCTGCTCGTGGCATTGGAAGCAGTTCTCGTTTCGGTGGCTCGCTCCGTGTCTGAGTTCGAAATCGAAAGAGTGCTCCTCCATGAGGATCCGCCCGTCTGCGTCCAATTGCAGTTCGGGCGGGTCGTCCGCTTCGTGACAGGAGTAGCACGCCAGCATTGACGTGTCTCCATCCAGTCGGACGAGTTCGGCTGCGGACGTGCGGACGGTCGAGATACCGGCGGCGGACGAATCTGCCGGAGCAACCTCGCTTATCTCATAGGGAAACGCCCACCAATCCATTGCCAGCGTTACCGCCAGGACCAGAAAACCCACCACGAAGATTACGCCTGCGCGACCGGAGTTCACGGTAGTTCAGATGGAGAGGGTGATCACGATCCGGTCTCCGCGAAGGACCGGACGTGGGAAATCAGTCCGTCGATCTGGGCGGCGGTGAGCTTCTCTGCAAACGGCTTCTTGTTCTTGAGCTGCTTTCCGTCCTTCTTGGACGTGCGGATTACTTCGGCGGCCTCCTCGTCCGTCCACCCGGCCTGGTACTCCGCATCAGTGAAGTCCTTTGTCCCTGCGCGCTTTCCGGCGCGCGTCTGGCCCTTTCCGTCGACCCCGTGGCAGGAGGAACATTCCCGCTTGAATAGTCCGACTATCGCCGTGTCGGGAGGCGCGAGTCCGAGCTCAGCTCGGGATTCGGTCGGAACCACGGGGTCGGCGGGAAGCAGGAGGAACAGAAGGAACACAAGGAGCGGGAGAGCTCCTGCCAGCAGGATCGGACGGATGGTGCGCATGGATGGAATGTCTTGGATATGATTAGAAGCGGTATCCCAAGCTGAGGAATACGGCATTCAGGTCATAGTCCTGAGTCCCGCCAAACGTTCCGTCCCGGTTCAGGAAGTGATAGAATCGTACCGAAGTCGTCATGCCTGGTCGGACCTCGTAGGAGCCTCCGAGGGTGACGCCCTGTTCTTCAGCACTGATCGCGTACGGGTGCCCAACATCCGAGTTGTCGATGAAGTTGTCGGCTTCGAAGTAGAAGAGCCTGGCCTCCACACTGGCCTTCTCGCTCACCGCCGCGCCCGCCGAGACACTGGCGTTCAGGTAGTCACTCCTTGCCTCCAGAACAATGTCTGCGGCATCGCCCGTCAGTTCATTGATGGGGGTCACGAACCGGTTGCGCGATGAGGAAACCTGTGCCCGGATGAATGACTGGGCGTTGGGCTTGAACGCCACGGTTCCAGTCAGAGCCCGGCTCGTGATTTCCGCGCTCTCGAACGTGTCCAGTCCATCGGCGGTACCTTCATTTATGGTTCGGCGCACGTCGAGCCGCGCGCTCAGCGTAACCCGAGCATCCGGTCGGAGCCGAATCTGGATGTTCGCATCGTCGGTGGTGTAATCCTGACTCTGCAGGAAGCCCGGATAGGTGAGTGGTCCATCGGCGTTCTCGAAGTGGTCATATGTGACCGAGCGCAGCTTGCGGTACGCCTGACCGTTGACCCGCACCATGGTGGAGGGATGCCAGTTGAAGCCGCCCAGAACCCGATAGGATGATCGCGTGTCATCCGTCTCGCGGCTGAATTCAACGGAGGAGGTTTCGGTCTCAACCTCCTGCTCGAAGATGCTGCCGCTGCGGTCGATGTACTCGCCGCGGGTGTAGAGCGTCAGGTTATCGATACCTGTAAACCGGACCTCAAGGCTTCCGGTCACGTCCGTCAGGTCACGGTTTCCGCTGTTCCTGAGCGGTGTCAGCGTCACAGAGCCGTCCGACTGCACGTTGGTGTCTGTCACCTTGACTTCCCCGTCGCGGTTCATGGTCTCGTACCGTATGGCCGGCACCACGGTGAAATCGCCCTTGCGCATGCGAAGCTCCGCTCCTACACTCGTCATGGTTCGGTCGGCCACGCCGTCAATGTCCAAGAATCCATGGTCCCGCCGCTGGCCGTTCGGGAACCCGGCGTCGAACGCCGCCCCGAAGGTCGCCCCGTAGATGCGGTTGCCGCCGTACTCGTTTTCCGCGGTCTGGTGGATGAACCGCGTGGCCAAGGAGAGTCCCTCCCCGAGTTGGGTAACCGTCCCGGCATGGACACTCAGTGCGTCCGACTTGATGGTCTCCCGGTCGGTCAGGAACCGTTCGCTTGACTCGCCGGGTCGACGCCAGATGTTGAGCGAGTTGTCGGCCTCGCCCGACTCAAGGCTGGCCCCGATCGAGACGTCCGTCTTTCCGAACGTGTGTTCCACATCGGCAGTGAGGGTATTTCGAGAATCGTCGCTCACCCAGAACGAGGGACTGATGTTGCGCGTGCCAAGATCGTCCAAATCCCGGCTGTCCCCCCAGGACAGGGACGGCTTGGTGCCGTCCCTGAACATCCGCGCGAAGCGGACGGTCAGTTTCGGCAGATCCGGCTTGCGTAGGCCGGCCTCGATAAACGTGGTGCCGCGATCGATGGCCAGTTCCTGGTCCGCCGGCGTGAACTGGCGGTCCAGGGGCACGAAGTAGCCACCGGCACCGTCATAGCGGACCTTGAAATTTTCCAGGCCGACGCGCGCATAGCCCACGTCGGGGACATCGAGCGCGACCTTCACCCGGTAGTCGTCATTTCCCGGAATGGCCCGTCCATCGACCAGGAGAATGCCTCGTTCGCCAACAAATCGCTCCAGGTGCAGTTCTTCGATGCCGCCCCAGAGCGCATCCGGGACACGGTGCCGCTGCATGTATTGGGCCGCCGAACCATCCACCGATGGAACGCCGAGCGAGAACTGAATGAAGTTACTTGTCTGCCCTGTGGGGGCCGGCTTCAACCCCTTGGAGAATTGGGCAGGCCCCTGCGCGAGGGTGGGACCAGCCACGATTGCCATCAACAGGGCGAGTGCCAGACTGCGTCGGATAGCAGTCCGATTGTCCAGATTGTTCATTTCGACCTCCGGGTCAGTAGCGCAGACGTTCGCTCACGTTGGAGCCATGAATCGCTTCATGGCATCCGGCAGACCAGCATGTGCCACGGGGCAGGAAGCTGATATGGTTTCGATCCCCAATCAGGATCTGATCCACGCCAGTCTGTGCCTGTGCATGGCATTGCAGACACAGGTCTGCATTGCGAGCCTTGAGCATCTTGGGATTAACGGAGCCGTGAGGCGAGTGGCAGGTAGCACACCCTTCCCGCAAGGCTTCGTGCTCGAAGACGAACGGCCCCTTCTGTGCGCCGTGGCACTGGAAGCAGGTGTCGTTCTGGGTCAACGAACCCAGGCCGGCAGAAACGACATCGCCGCTATGGGGATCGTGACAGTTGGAGCAACTGACCTGCCCTTCGATCACCGGATGCCGGTGCTGAAGGGAGAACTCGCTCTCCTTGTCAATATGGCAGTTGAAACACGTCTCAGGTGAGGCGCCTGGGTTGACGATGGTCTCGACCGCTCCTCCGGATTCCACGTGGAGGCTTCCGCCACCGTGACAGGACTCGCATCCGATCTCGACGGCGTTTTCGCCTGAACCTTCGATCCACGCGTGGGTCGCGCTTTCGAAGGAACGGTTCTTCTCTTCGTGACAATCGGCACAGGAGGCCGAGCCTACATACGAGGCGCCGGCGATCTGTGGGGGAGAGACCAGTGTGCGTTCGACCGTACCGCAGGACATGAGGCCCCAGGTACCGAACATCAACCCAAAAGCCACCACCCAGATCGAACTATTCCCGAAAGACGGTAATCGAGGCGTCATGTGTACCTCCACTGGGTATATGGCACCCGCTTGCCACCGATGAGGTGGACCACTTCCTGCTTGGATGGGGTACGGGCTCGGACCCCAGGGTAAACGTGGCATTTTGGCTTCCGTGTAGGGGAATCCCCTAACGTCCTGTCGGCGAATAGCGCGTCCCCTTGCAGGCAGGTGAGGGGTAGCACTGAGACCCTACCAAGTCATCCAAGGAGCAGGGCGATGCGATCTGGGAGATCGTGATCCGGCACCTGACGGCGTTCGTCGAGGAACTGCGTCGACCGGCTACTGCTTCGCGAACCGCACGTCACGGGTCCGCGCGTTGGAGGCGTAGAACGCGAGGATGCGGCCATTGCGGTCACGCTCAAAGTTGATCTCTGAAAACATGCCTCCAGAGAAGGTGTCCCGCTCGCCGGAATTGAGTTTGAACGCCGCGATCCGGCGCTGCGACATCATCAGGTCTCCGTCGACCAACTCGATTGTGTAGAAGGTCTCGATTTCCTCCGAGAAAAAGCGGCCCACAAACTCTTCGAGGTCTTCAGATTCTGGCTTCCAGACCCCCCCTCCGTCATCCACTCGCGTGGCTGGTTGGTCTCCGTTCTGATGCAGAGTCATCCGCATGACCGACCCATCGGCGTCCCGATGGAACGTCATGGAGGCCTCGACCACGGTCAATTTGAATGTGGAATCCGAGGTTGGGAAGATCTCAAACTGGGGCTGTCCGGTGGCCTGAAGGAAGAACTTGTCTTCCTCACGCGTGAGTGTCAGTATGAACGCTGGGACGGCGTCCAGAGCAAATCGCCCGGCGTAATCGTCAAAGGTCCCTTGATCAAAATTCTCGGGGTTGAAGGCCTCTTCGTCGACGGGCTCCTTCTCGACTTCCGGCTCCATGTCGTCTCCGAAGAAGGCCTCCGCGATCTTCCATGCGATGCCACCATCAAACCCGGCATGATTGCTCTGCGTGGTCAGGCCCGCACCTATTTCAGGGTAGCGAACCAGTTGGGACCTATGCGCCACATCGGCTCCACCGTGCTGGATACGTCGCAGCCCACGATGTTCGTCCAGGAATAGGCCGAGTCCATAGCCGGTCTCGTTGCCATCATTCAGGACGAAGCTCGTTTGCATTTCGTCAACGATGGCCAGAGTCCCCACGACCGGGTTGCGGAGGTTTTCTGCCCATTTCTGCAAGTCGCCCACGGTGGAATAGATACCGCCCGCTCCCATGGCCCCGCCCAGATCGGCAACCTCGAGAAAACGCCCACCGGGGCCGGGGGTGTAGCCGATGGAACGGTCCGGCACGATGTACTCGCGGCTTTCGCGCACCATGGTTCGAGTCATCCCAAGGGGCCCGAACACGTTTTCCTCCATGAACTCTCCGAAGGACATCCCGGAGATCTCGGCGACCAGATCGGCCGCCAGCGCGAAGGCCGTGTTGTTGTAGTTGAACTCACCACCCGGCTCATTCTGAAGTGCCGGCTGGCGTTGGACCATCGCCGTGATTTCGGAGCGATCGATCCAGTCACTGTGCCCCAGTTGCCGTCCGTCCATAAGGGCAAGATTGAGGAATTCCCGATACCCCGTCGTGTGCGTGAGCAGATTCCGAACGGTCACTGGGGTGCCGAAGTCTTTCAGATCCGGCAGGTGATCGCGAACGTCGTCATCCAGTGAGAGAGAATCGGCCTCAACCAGGAGCATCACGGCAAACGCGGTGAACTGCTTTGACGTGGAGCCAATATTGGTCGGGGTATCGACGGTATTCTCGATGCCGTAGGTCAGGTTTGCCGTGCCATATGCCTTGCTGAAGAGCGTGCGTCCGTCCCGCCAAACCTGGACGGCGACCCCGGGCGTGCCTTCGCCGCTGTAGGCAGAGACCAACTGATCTACTCGTCTGCCAGGATCGGTCGCCATCCCTTCGTGCATCACGAGTTCGATGGTGTAGTCACCCTCCTCGTCCTCGAAGGGGGTGACGACGACACGGAATGCGCCAGCAGTCTCGGTCTCAAACCGAAAGATCTCGTGACCGCGCGCGGGTCCGTCAACTGTCAAGAGGGACGTGCCATCCGGGCCGAAGACCTCCACCACAACGTCCACCGTCAGTTGGTTCACGCGGCCGTAGACGAAGCGGCCAACGCGTGTCTCCAGCACGTAGCCATCGGCGTCGCCAGCAAGAAGAGATCCGGACAGGACATGGCCTATTCGTAGCGGAGTGTCCTGGGCTCGGGCTTTCGGCGCGACACCAAGGGCGAGAACGAGTGCGAGGAGGGAGGAGATTCGCATGGTGGGGAGGCGGTTCTGAGTTACACCCACAGTACGGACGACGGACCGCTTGTTGCACGTAATGGTGTTCGACTGCCCGAACCTCCAGAGCCCGCATGACTCCGACGGAGGGCACGGGGAGTGTCCGGAAACGAACATCCGCTGTGCGGTTGTCGGGCACGGCCGGCCGGTCTGGCATCCCAAACGGACCCTTCAGGACCAACTGCCCCGTTGGCATGCATCTTGACAAGGCGTAGATCCCAGCTCGTCTCGTCTCTTCAACGGTTGCTCAGTCATGCTTCGGAACTACCTGCGTATTGCTCTACGTCACCTCGCAAGGCACCGCGCCTACACCGTGATCAACGTTGGGGGACTTGCAGTGGCTCTGGCGTGCTGCCTGGCCATCTTCCTGTTCGTCCGGGACGAGTGGCGATTCGACGCGCACGTTCCGGAGGCGGAAAGGGTAGTCCGGGTGGTAGAAGGCTACAGTACGCCTGAAGGGGAGCAGTTCCGAGCGACTACCATGATGCCTTTGGGGGCCACCCTCAGCGAGAGCCTCCCGGAGGTCGAATCTGCTGTCGGGATGATATCCCGGAACGCCACTGGGCGCTTCACCGTCCAGCATGAAGCCAATCGACATTACGAAGGAGACCATCTCTTCGCCGGCCCCGCCGTGCCCGGATTCTTCGGGTTGAGTTGGCGTGGTCCGGACGCGTCTGCCGAGCTGGCCCGTCCCCAAACCGTGGTGTTGACTCCTGAGTCAGCCGAACGCTATTTCGGAGCAGAGAACCCGGTGGGACAGTCGCTCTCAGTGGAGCGCTTCGGAGACTTTGAGGTGGTGGGTGTGCTTGAGACCCTGCCCTCGAACGGCCACCTGCAGTTCAGTATGCTTTTCTCGATGGCCACGTTGACCTCGAATCCGAACTGGGGTCCGTATTTCGATGTCTGGGACTCGGCCGAGATGCTCACGTATCTGCGCCTCTCAGAGGACGCAGATAGGCCTGAGCTGGAGCGATCCATTCCTACGGTTTTGGCTGGCCTCGCTGATGCGGAGCTGCTGCAGTCGCGGCGCATCATTCTGCAGCCGCTTCGCGAGGTTCACTTCGGTTCGTCGTACATCGCGCAGGAGCGAAACGCAGCCGAATCAGACATCGCGTATGTCTGGCTGTTCTCGTCCATCGCGCTTTTCATCCTCATCGTCGCGGCGGTCAACTACATGAATCTGGCGACGGCACGGTCCATGAGGCGTGCCCGTGAGATCGGGATTCGCAAGGCGACCGGAGCCAACCGGTCCCAACTGGTGCGGCAATTCCTGGGAGAGTCGGTGCTGATCTCCACCGCAGGCGCCATCCTCGCCCTTGCTGCCGTGAGCGTCTTGGTAGGGCCCTTCAATGTGCTGACCGGCAAGTCCATTTCGTTCGGCTTGGCCAGCGATGTGGGGCCAATCGTCCTGCTATTCCTGGTTGCTGTTGTCGTCGGAGTTGTATCCGGGGCCTATCCGGCTGCGTATCTCTCGGGGTTCAGCCCGATCGAAGCCCTCCGCGGGGCAGAGGGTGGAACCGGTTCGGCGGCCCTTCGCCAGGTTCTGGTAGGATTCCAGTTCACGGTGACTCTGTTCCTGATAGCCGCGACGCTGGTGGTCTGGCAGCAGATGCGATTCGTGCAGGGAGCCCGGCTTGCCTCGGCCTCTGACGAACTGCTCGTTGTCGACATTAACGACGGCGGTGTTCGGCGTGATTTCGCCTCGGTTCGGAACGAGTTTGCGCGGGTGCCCGGCGTGAAGTCTGTTTCGGTCAGCAACAACATTCCTGGTGATTGGAAGCCGCTGCCCCGAGTCGACGTGGCCGTCCCTGGAGAGGATCGGCCGGTCACAGCCGTATTCCTCGGCGTGGACGAAGCGTTCCAGACCACCTATGACCTGGAGCTAATTGAGGGGCGGACCTTCTCGGGTGAGTTTGGCTCTGACTCGCTTTCGGTGCTACTGAACCAGACGGCTGCAGTGGCTCTTGGCGTCGGCCTGGGAGATCAGATTTCAGTCCCCGGCGCAGAGTTGTTCTCGCGATTCTCCGAAACGACGTTCGCGCCGCGCGTTATCGGAATCGTTGCCGACTTCCACGTCGAGTCACTGCACACATCGATAGCCCCCGTTCTGATTGGATATCGCAGCAATCCGATCGACGTCATCGACTACTTCACGATCCGTGCTGCGGGTGGCGTCACGCCTGCCATGCTTGCGCAACTTCAGACGGTGGGCGAGCGGTTCGATCCCGGCCACCCGTTCGAGTACAACTTCCTGGATGATCGCATGCGCGACTTCTATCGCTCGGAGTTCCGCGCCGGGCGCCTGTTCGGGGTTGCTGCCCTTCTCGCCATCCTGATTGCATGCCTCGGCGTTTTTGGCCTGAGCGCATTTGCCGCCGAGCGGAGGACCAAGGAGATTGGTGTCCGTAAGGTTCTGGGGGCCTCGGTCACGGGGATTGCGGCGATGCTGAGTCAGGATGTGCTTCGCGTTGTGCTCGTCGCCCTCGTGGTTTCCGTGCCTTTGGTATTCGTCGTCATGACCCGGTGGCTGGATTCCTTCGCCTACCGTGTCTTTCCCGCTTGGTGGGTGTTCGTCATTGCCGGACTTCTGGCGATCGCGCTTGCGGTGGGAACCACGGGGTATCACGCGGTGCGGGCGGCACGTGGCAACCCGATTGACAGCTTGCGATACGAATAGGGTGTCGAGTCGGCACGCGGCCCCGCTCGTCGGCAGGCCAAAGGCGGTCATCCTTGGCGGGGGTTGCACGGCCGCGCGCTTCCGTCGTATACAACCGTCATCAAAAACCCGCCGTGACCCATGATGTCCCGACTCTCCCTGTTCGCTGTCATCCTGGTTGTGTCGACCGCACCTGCGGTAGCCCAGGGGACTCGTGTCCTGCGAACCCCGACGGTTTCGTCTTCCCACGTGGCCTTCGTTCATGCCAACGACATCTGGGTTGCTCCCCGGGCCGGGGCCGACGCGTACAGGCTCACCAGTGGTGAGGGCGCCGAGACGAACCCCCACTTCTCAGAGGATGGGGCCTGGGTGGCGTTTTCCGCCGAGTACGGAGGCAACACAGACGTCTATGTGGTACCGACGTCGGGAGGCCAGCCGACAAGGCTGACCTGGCATCCCGGGGCGGATGTGGTCCAGGGATGGGCATCCGATGGACAGATCCTCTTCCAGTCAGGACGGGAAGCTGCACCCACGCGGCTGTGGAAGTTCTATACGGTGTCTGCCACAGGCGGACTGCCACAGGCGTTGGCGATTCCGCAGGCGTACGCCGGAGAGCTTTCGGCCGATGGGACACTGGTGGCCTATCAGGAACTCGGTTTTTGGGACCCGGAGTGGAGGAACTATCGTGGGGGTCAGGCGCAGCCCATCTCCGTGGTCGACATGAAGACCTTCCAACGCACGACGCCGGAATGGGAAGGCGAGAGGCAAGTGGACCCCGCGTGGCTGGACGGAATCGTGTATTTCCTGTCTGAGCGGGACTTCGCCAATAATGTCTGGTCATTCGACCCCACGACAGGCGAAACCCGCCAGCGGACCTTCCACGCGGACTTCGATGTGAAGAGCCTGGATGCCGGCGCAGGTGTGGTGGTCTACGAAAAGGGGGGGTACCTGCATGAATTGAATCCTGCGACCGGGTCAACCAGACAACTGGAAATCAACGTGGCGGGCGACCAGAACTGGGCGAGTCCGAGATGGGAGTCTGTCCTTACCGCCCGCCTTCGGGACGCGCGGCTTTCACCCACGGGAAAACGTGCGTTGTTCGAGTACCGGGGCGACCTCTTCACGGTCCCCGAAGGCGAGGGTAGTTGGCGCAATATCACACGCTCACCCGGGATTGCCGACCGGCACGCCGTATGGTCGCCAGATGGAAGTCAAATCGCCTGGTTCAACGATGCGGGGGACTCGTACGGACTCGTCGTGGCCAACCAAGACGGCTCCGATGCTCATCGCATGGAGTTCGACAACGCAACCTTCTACTACCGGCCCGAGTGGTCCCCGGACGGGACCCGCCTGGCGCTGACGGATACAGACTATCGCGTTCTGATCGTCGATGTGAAGGACGGTTCCGTGACCCACGTGGACACCGACCGATTCGCCCATCCCGAGCGGTCCATGAATCCGGTATGGTCTCCAGACAGCCGCTGGATTGCCTACTCCCGGCGACTCGATAATCAGCTCCGGGCCATCTTTGTCCACGATACCGAATCCGGAGAAACCCGGCAGTACACCGATCATATGGCCGACGCAATCGCGCCGGTCTGGGACGCTTCTGGAGACTACCTCTACTTCCTGGCTTCGACCGACTACGGCCTGAATACCGGTTGGCTCGACATGAGCTCGTATGACCGACCGGTCACGCGGGCGCTGTATGTGGCTCTGCTTTCCGACGGGGCGGTGTCACCATTCCTACCGACCAGCGAGGAGGAGGGCGCTGCTGCGGAGGATGAGGATGAGGACGACGAAGAGGGCGACCACGTGAAGGTCGCGATCGAATTTGAGGGTCGGGCTGCGCGGATCCTGGCGGCTCCCGGACTTCCGCTGCGGGACTACCCGGACCTGGTTATGGGTCCGGAAGGCACCGTCTTCGTTGGGGAGGCCATTCCGAATCAGAGCGGCCTGACCGTTCACAAGTACACCGTGTCCGAAGCGGAAGCCACTGAATTTGCCACCGAGGTTTCCCAAACAACGGTGTCGCACGACCGAAAGAAGATGCTTGTCCGGTCCGGCGGGAGTTGGTCTGTGGTAGGAACCGCTGGCGACTCGGCAAAACTCGCTGACGGGCGACTCGATCTCGGGGGGCTTCGGATTCGAGTGGAGCCCAAGGCGGAGTGGCGCCAGATGCTGGCAGACGGGTGGCGATTCATGCGTGATTATCTGTACGTGGACAACGTCCACGGAGCGCCGTGGGACGAGGTCTGGCAGTGGTACTCGCCCTGGCTCAAGGACGTCAATCATCGGTCCGACTTCAACTACCTCCTGGACATGCTTTCGGGCGAAGTCGCCGTCGGACATTCGTATGTGCGGGGTGGGGACTACCCGGACCTCGAGAACCCGCAAACGGGCTTGCTCGGAGCGGATCTGATCAGGGATCGTCGTGGCGTCAGGCTGGGCCGGATATACACGGGGGAAGCATGGAACCCCGGACTTTCCGGACCGCTGTCGGCTCCAGGTCTGGATGCGCGAGAAGGGGACTACCTCGTTGCGATCGATGGTCGCGAGGTAGGGACGGATGGCAATCCGTTTGCGCTTCTTGAGGGCACCCGAGGGCGCGCGATTTCCATTCACGTCAACGCCCGGCCTGGAATGGATGGTGCCCGCGAACTGCTTGTGGAGCCCACGGGGAGCGAGAGCCAACTCCGTACGTGGGCCTGGGTCGAGGACAATCGAAGGAAAGTGGACGAGATGTCCGACGGCCGGCTTGCCTACGTCTGGCTTCCCAATACCGGTCAAGGAGGGTACTCGAACTTCAACCGGATGTACTTTGCCCAACAGGATCGCCAAGGGGCGGTGATCGATGAGCGCAACAACGGGGGCGGCTCGGCGGCCGACTACTTCGTGGACATCATGGCGCGAGAGTTGACTGGCTACTTCAATTCCCGTGCGGGTGACCGAAAGCCCTTCACTCAGCCCATGGCAGGCCTCTTCGGGCCCAAGGTGATGATCATCAACGGCCGGGCCGGATCGGGCGGAGACCTCCTGCCCTACCTGTTCCGGGCCTACGGAATTGGGCCCCTCATCGGGACGCTGACCTGGGGCGGCCTCGTGGGGACCTGGGACACCCCACCGCTGATTGATGGCGGCCGCTTTGTCGCTCCGCGAGGCGGCTTCATCGATGTGGACGGAAACTGGGCGGTCGAGGGCGATGGCGTGGCCCCGGACATTGAGGTCCGCAACAACCCGGCTGAGGTCATCGCGGGGCGGGATCCGCAGTTGGAGGCTGCCGTCGCTGAAGCCCTGAGGCTCCTCGAGACGGAGAGGGTGGTCTTCAAGCCTGAGCCGCCCGCGCCGGTGAGGTACCGGAGGCCGTCGAGGAATTAGGTGGTCAGGCTCCGCAATTTCGGCTGTCAGCGGGATCGACCTTGCGGGGCCTCACTGGTTTGTTCCTCACCTCGCTAAGATTACATTAATCGCTCCGAAATTCATTCTTCCGTTGAAACCATGCCCCAGCTACGTCCCACAATCGGCATCGCGCTGATAGCAGCGCTGACCTTCCTTCTCTCGCTTCCAGCCACAGCCCAAACCGGTACCATCAGCGGTCGCGTTACGGATGCCGAGTCCGGCGATGCGCTTCCCGGCGCAAACGTCGCGATTGTCGGCACAACCGTTGGTGTGATCTCGACGTTGGACGGTAGTTATTCATTTACCGCTTCGGCCGGGACTCATGTAGTCAGGGCCAGCTTCGTTGGCTTCAAGATGGTGGAAGCCACCGTCATCGTCAGCTCGGGCGGCACCTCGACGCAGAATTTTGCGCTGGTTCCCGACCTGATTGGTGCCGGCGAGGTTGTCGTCATCGGTACCCGCCGGGAAGGTCGGACGGTGATTGAGTCCCCCGTACCGGTAGACGTGATTTCGACGGCAGACATCGAGGCCTCCGGACTATCGGAGACCACGCAGATCCTTCAGATGCTCATCCCGTCCTACAACGCGCCTCAGGCGTCAATTACGGACGGCTCCGATCACGTTCGGCCCGCGACCCTCAGAGGCCTGGGTCCCGACCAAGTCCTCATTCTTGTCAACGGGAAGCGCCGTCACACCAGTGCCCTGGTTCATGTAAATGGATCAGTTGGCCGCGGCTCCACGGGTGTTGATCTGAACGCCATTCCCGCAAGCTCCATTGAGAGGGTGGAGGTATTGCGTGATGGGGCCGCCGCCCAGTACGGGTCCGATGCGATTGCCGGTGTCATCAACATCGTCCTGAAGGAACGCGCGGGACTGGACGCTTCGATCAGTTATGGCCAGCACGCGAGTTCCACCGAGCGTGGGACCGAGGACGTCACCTACAGCGACGGAGAGACCGTCAACGTGAATCTCGGCTACGGATTCGAAGTCGCCGACGGCAATTTCTACGTGAGTGCCTCTCTCCGCGACCGGGGCTTCGTGAATCGCGCCGGGCTCGACCCGCGCCAGCAGTACTACGACGGGTTCACAGGCGGCACGTTCACGGAGGATACTTTCCCTCGCCTGAATCACCGCTACGGGAACGGGGAGTTTGAGGACAAGAGTGTCTTCCTGAACGGCTCCGTTCCGATCGGAGACTCCGGCGCTCAATTCTACATGTTCTCCGGCCTCAGTGCGCGTGAGGGACTCTCTGGCTGTTTCTACCGGCGGTCGCTGGACAACCGCACCAACCGCTCGTTGTATCCGGACGGATTCCTTCCCAAGATCAATTCCAAGGTGAATGACATTTCCGGCGCCGCGGGCGTAAAGGGATCCGCCGGTGGCTGGGCCTACGATGTCTCCGAGACTGTGGGCACCAACTCCTTCACCTTTGATATGGTTGACACGCACAATGCGTCCATGTCCGGCAGCCCTACCGAATTCGATGCGGGTACGCTGAACTTCAGCCAGTCCAACACCAATGTGGACCTGTTTCGAAGTGTGGATATCGGAACCGCTTCTCCCATGTCCGTGGCCATAGGCGGCGAGTTTCGTTGGGAGAACTACAAGATTGACGCAGGCGATCCGAACTCCTATGCAAACGGTGGACGACTGGTTGCCGACGGGCCCAATGCGGGAGCCTCGACAGCTCCAGGCTCGCAGTGCTTCCCGGGCTTCCAGCCAGCAAGTGCCCAGGACGAGACCCGCTCCAACGTCGGTGTCTATATCGATCTGGAGAACAACATGACCAGCCGCTTCCTCTGGACGCTTGCGGCCCGTTTCGAGAACTACAGCGATTTCGGCTCGACTGCCACGGGGAAGTTGGGCCTGCGGTACGAGATCACACCCGAGATCGCCGCCCGAGGTGCTGTCAGCACCGGGTTCAGGGCGCCCTCGCTGGCGCAGGCCTGGTTCACCTCCATCGCCACCAACTTCATTGACGGAGTGCCATTTGAGGTGGGTACGTTCCCCGTGTCATCACAGGTAGCCCGGGCACTCGGTGCCCAGGATCTCGATCCGGAGAAATCGCTCAACATCAGTGCGGGGCTGACTTTCTCGAAGAACAACACCTCGCTGAGTGTGGATGCCTTCCAGATTGAGATCGACGATCGGATCACGTTCACGGAGAACTTTACCGACCCAGCGGTGGCAGACTTCCTGAATGCCAGCGGTATCACCGCGACAGGGGGACGGTTCTTTACCAATGCCATCGATACCCGTACGCGTGGCTTGGATGTCATCGCCCGCCACGGACTTCGCATGGGCCCGGGTACGGCCAGGTTCACGTTTGCGATGAACATCAATGAGACGGAGGTCACCAACAAGGGTTCAGACGGTGCAATCGCCGCGCCTGCCAGCCTTCAGGCGCTGAACGAGAACGACCTTGTGGGCCGCGTTCGAGTTGGCGATTTCGAGGTGGCGCAGCCAGGCAGCAAGGTTAACTTCCAGGTCAATTATGACGTGAACGATTTCAGGTTCATGGTGCGCGCCAATCGCTATGGCGAGGTCACCTCACTGAACAGTAATTCGTCTCGAGATCAGACGTTCAGCAGTAAGGTCCTTACTGATCTGGAGGCCGCGTACACCGTGCGTGACGGCGTCTCGATTGCGGTCGGAGCCAATAACCTGTTTGATGTCTATCCGGACAAGCAGATAGATGCCAATTCGTTTAACGGGGTTTTTCCATATAACGGATTCTCGCCGTTCGGATTCTTCGGCCGATTCATCTACACGCGTGTGAACCTGCACTTCTAGGACCAGCGCGGCGTGGCATCCCGCAGCTGGTCGGTCGTGTCAGCTCGTCGGCCGGAGTTTCGAGAGCACTTCGGCCTCCAATTTCGCCACGATGGCCTCGCACATAAAGGTCGGATTGTCCGCTGGCGCGAGGATAAACGAGGAGTAGAGAGGTACCCACTCGAATTGTGCTCCGCGGAAGAGCCCCCCGGAATGCATGACGCGATACACCCCCAGGTATCCACTTCGGATGGCATACCCCTCGAGGTGGAGCAGGATACGGGCCGATTCGTCGAACTTGTCTGCGCGCGCGGCGACAGACACCAATTCCACATCTCCCAATGCCTGTATTCGCTCCTCCATACAAGACTTCACCGTGGCGGCCACGGGTGCCTTTTGTAGGGTGAGCCCAACCAGGTCCACGGTCAGTTCAACGGCGGCAACCGGAGTCTGCCCGAAAGCTGTGCCGCAAACCAGCAGCAGCACGGCGAGCAGGAAGGTCTTCATGACGTCCCTCATTCTTGTGTTCCCCAACCCTTCACTAATAAGCATCCAGAGATTGAAGAGCAACATTTCGAGCCTTGACACCGCCTAGCCCATCACCTCTGCCCGCCGCTCAGCCAATGCCAGGCGAATCGCCGTAACCACATCCAGTGGTACGCCACGGAGCCGCGCCGCCGCCTCCCAGCCCGACAGCGACTCCACCACAGCCTCCAAAATGGCGTCGGCACTCTTGACGGCGAAGGTCTCGGCCACCTGCTTCAAGTCGAGTCGCGTAATCCCCGTCACCTTGCCGTTCACCCGCATTTGATGGTGCCGGGTCCAGCCGGAACCGCGCGCGAAGGTCAGATCATAGGCCGGCGTCAGTCGCCATGATCTGTCCGGGAGCATGTGAAACGACAGGTTTTTCACGTGGTCGTCCTGGTTGATTGCGACCACGTTGAAGACCATCCGCCGATACGCCTCCTGCAGTGCTCCGCCGGACATGCCGAGCGCCAGAGCGGCCCGGAGGTATTCCTCATAGCTGCTCGAGGCAGGCTCGTTGTAGTCCACGTGCAGTAGACCCCCAAGAGTATGCTGGTGCAGGTGACTGCCTTCCTGGTCCATGTCAAACCGCGGGATCAGCAGATGCGCGTGCCCGTCCGAAGTCTCCAGTAGGGAAGCCTCAACCGCATCCAGACCGGCACGTCGAGCGAGGTCGGCATACGCAGCCTCCACGCGATTGTAAGGCTGGGGTCTCCCCATCATCCCGGGCGGGGCTTGAGGGTCGACGCCATCGAACTTGAGGAGGGCGGGCGTGTCGCCATCGCGGGGGGAGGCGAAGGCGGATCGGATCTCGCCGTCGTTGTGCAAGACCACCGCCTTCGGACGCATGCCGCCCGCGGAGCTTCCGATTCTATAAATTTCGGGTACCGCCACTTCGGCCGTTCCTTCCACGATAGCGCGAGCGTCACGCACCAGAGCGGCGATCTCCAGGGCCTCCTGGTCCTCAGCACGGGTCTCCAGGTCCGCGGCCGGGCGAAATTCCAGCGCGCCGATCGCACGCTCGCCCACGTACAAGAGATGCTGCACGGGACTGAGCGCCTTTTCCACCTCCCCTCGGGCTGTGAAATAGGTCCGGATTACGGCCTTTCCGAAGGAATCTGGCAACGAGTCGGCCAGAACACCAGGCAACCCGCCAAAGCCAGGCTTGCGGGCGAGTTCGGGGAACGCGAATACACCTTCCCGCAGCGGCAGATGGAGGGGAGAGATGTCGAGTCGCTCGGGCAGAAACCCAGGATCGTACTCGAACAGAATTCGGCCGTCCTCGAGTTCGGCAACCGCTCCGACGAACCGGTCCCAAAGCCAGATCTCGGCTATCGCGCTCGGGTCAGCCACGGCCACGAGCCAACTCGAGCGGACTCACCTCGGGTTCGGGGATGAACTCGGAGACCGCGCCGACCCGCCCGTACGCCCGCAGTAAGCGAAGCACCGTGAGCAGGGTCGGGTTGCGCCCTTTCTCGGCCTGCACGACCGTGGATTTGTTGAGCGATGCCCTCTGGGCTGCCTCCCCAAGGGTGAGGGCTTGATCCTTACGAAGAGCCCGGAGTCGCCTACCGAGCAGCTGCATGAGCTCGGGGTCAGAACTGAAGATGGCGGACTTATTGGGCACTCTCCGATCCCGTAGACATTATTTGCGGGTATGCTCGTCAACGGGCAGCTTAGGCGCAGGTTTCGACCGCAGCGAAAACAACGGCGGATATAACCGTATAAACGTCAGCTATAGACGATAAATGATGGATATATCCGTATTGAGATCTGAAATGGGCGCGGGCCACGGCCGCGTATTCGGACGTCGCGTGGGGCATGCAGGCCGCTCTGCGCTTGACACGCGGCGCCTTGGTGGGTATACCATAACATCCGGCCTTCCCCACCACCGCGATGGCCCCCCGCCTGCTTCTTGCCGCGGCATTCCTGGCTATGGCTCTGCCCGTCAGCGCGCGCCAGGAGGCCCGCGTTACGCGCATCGATGCTCGTGACGGCTTGTCCCACAACACCGTCAACGACATCCTGCAGAGTCAGGATGGTTACCTCTGGGTGGCCACCTACGACGGGCTCAATCGGTACAACGGCCGGGAGTTCGAGGTTCTTCGGTTGCCGCCCGGGTTTCGGAGCGAAAGGCAGGCCCATTCGAACGTGATCGACAATCTCGTCGAGGACGACCAGGGAAGGATCTGGTTCACGTCAGGTGGTGTAGGATACCTCGACCGGTCGGAGAGCCGGCTTATCATGGTGAATCCGACGGATGGCCCGAATTTCCGGGGGCAGGTGTATCGGGCGACGGTGGACACTGGTGGCAGGGTCTGGGAGTGTGGCTCCCTCCTGCCCGGCGGCTGCCGCCCGGTGTCCACGGCTTCTCCGATAGCAGTTTCGGAGGACCAGCATATTTGGGACCCGGCTCCCGATGACACCGGCCGAATATGGTGGGTCGAGACGGACTCGCTTGGGGCGAGCATGCAAATGTTCGTGGCGCATGAAGGGAACGTGTCCTCCAGGCTCGTTCCGGGGGCGCGTCTTAAACCATCGGTCCAGCAGGCAATTACACTGAGCGGTGATGGCAAGGCGTGGATCGCTGGCGAACATCCTGGCCTCTTCGATTTTTGGACGGGTTCGTTTGAAGCCGTTGAAGAGTGGCCGGATGGCCAGCTCGCTGCGACCGTTCAGGAGCTCTCAGATGGCTCGGTACTCTTCGGAACGGAAAACGGACTGGTCCGGATGGATGCACGCTCCGGCCATCTGACCAAAATCTCGTTGACCGAAGGCACGTCGCCAATCGGCCTGTGGATCCAGGAAATCATGGAGGATCGGGAGGGACTCGTGTGGCTGGGCACCCGAAGCGGCCTTTATCGGCTGGACTGGGCCCCGCTTCCGTTCCGTCACTTGGGCACCGGTTCCGCCAACGATTCGGACGGGCTGCCCGTCGCGTTGGAGATGATTGCGCATGCACGGGGCATCTGGGTGGGCACCCTCGGGAGGGGTGTTGTTCGAGTCGAAGACGGCCGGTACGTGGAATACAGCCGGCGACAGGGAACGCTGTGCGGAGACCAGGTGTGGTCCCTCCAGCAGGCCATGGGAGCGATGTGGACACTGACTGAAGCTGGATTGTGCCGACTGGATCCGGGATCCGCCGAGGCGTCAATGCGTGTCTTGCGGCCGTCCAAGGACGGGGGAGTCCTCGCGCCCGCGCGGCCAACCGGACTCTGGTTCTGGCCGGGCGACAGCCACAGTCCAATTGTCAGGCTGGATGTGGATGGCGCGGAGATAGAGAGCCTGGATCCGGAGATGGGCCCCTGGAGCATTTTCGATGACGGGCGCTACCTGTGGCTGGGCGGGTACGGAATCCACCGGATCGATCTGGCCTCGGGCGACGGACTGGAGACCTTCGGGATGATCTCGAACATCGTCTTCGATATCCGGGAGGGAGCCGATTCACTTCTCTGGCTTGCCACGGACGCAGGCCCCGCCGTCCTCGACAGGCGAACCACTGAGCTACGGCTCCTGGAAACGGAGCGTCCGCTCCCCGGCCGTGTAACCTACACGGCCATCGAGGACGAAGAAGGTTGGCTCTGGCTTGGCTCGAACCGGGGCCTGATTAAGCTGGAACCGGGCACCGGGAGGTTTCGGGTCTTCGGCCCGGAGGACGGTGTGATGAACATCGAATTCGACCGGAGAGCGTTTGCTCGCGGTCCGGACGGGACTTTTTATTTTGGCGGGCTGGACGGCGTTACCGCGTTTCATCCGGACCTCGTAAGACCCAACAGATTCGCGCCGACAGTTGCTCTCGCCAGTGCGAGAATAGAAGAGTCAGGCCGTCCGATCAGATCTCTTCCGGTTGTTGAGCAAGCGCTGCGCGTTCCGCCGGGCGCACACTCGTTCACCTTTCGGCTCGACCCCATGTTGTTCTCGGATCCGACGAGGGTGGAGGCCCGATATCGGCTGCTGGACTATGATCCTGACTGGGTCTCCGGGCACGAGGTTCGCTACACACGGGTACCACCGGGGCGCTACACCTTCGAGGCGGCGGCGGCGAGTATTGACGGCCTGGCCGGTCCCGTCACCTCGCTCGAGGTGAATGTGATGCCACGGGCGTGGCAGACCTGGTGGTTTCGGTTGATGGTGCTGATTGCAGCCGTGAGCATCGTGTGGGCGTTTGCCTCGGTTCGGGCCGGGCATCGGCGCCGACTGGAGGCGCTGCGGCTTCGAATTGCCACCGATCTCCATGATGAGGTAGGAAGCCACCTCAGCGGTATCGCCATGATGGCGGACGTCATCCGGGGTCGCGTCACGGATCCACGCCTGGAGAAGATCTCCTCGTCTGCTCGGGAAATGGTTCAGCGGCTGCGCGAGATCGTTTGGGCGGTGGATCCTGCCGCGGATCGGGCAGGGACCCTGATCGAGCACCTGGATGAGATTGCAGCCACCATGCTCGCCGGACGCTCATGGGTGATCGACGTGGACGGCTTTGACGAGGAGCGTCCCATGGGCATGGAAGTCCGGCATCAGGTGGCGTTGGTGGTCCGCGAGGCGCTCCACAATGCCGTCCGCCACGCAGACCCCGGACACGTCGCCATCGAATTGAGCGACCAGCGGGACTGGCTGGAGGTTGCCGTTGTGGACGACGGCTGTGGTTTCGAGAACCCCAAGCCCGGCCACGGCTTGGCGAGCATGACGGAGAGGGCAGAGTCAGTCGGCGGTACGTTTTCCGTCGACAGCTCCCCAGGGTTGGGTACCCGCGCGACCATTCGTGTGCCCTGGATCAGTGCCGCCGGAAGGCGCGATCGCGCCATGCGTCGGCCTGGCCCGGTTCCTACTGTGGAAGCAACACCCGGGAGAGAATGAGTCGTCCGTATGACGTCTGGCTGGTAGAGGATCACGAGTACTTCAGGGAATCCGTGGCCGAGGTACTGGCGAATGCACCCGGCCTGATGTCCACCTACCAGTTCGGCTCTGCCGAGGGGCTTTTGTCGATGGTGGAAGGCGGCTCGCTCCCCGACGCTGTCCTGATGGACATCGAACTCCCGGGAATGAACGGCCTGGAGTGCATCCGCAGTCTGAAGCGGGTGGCTCCCCGGGTCGAGGTAGTGATGCTCACGATCCATCATGACACTGACCGGATCTTCGAGGCCGTCTGTGCGGGAGCGTCCGGCTACCTGCTAAAGACCGCCACTCCAGGCGAGATCGTAGAGGCCCTGCACCAGGTTAGAGAGGGCGGGGCGCCCATGAACGCGCGAACCGCCCGGCGCGTGCTCGAGATGTTTCGCCGCGAAACCGTGCCTGACGAGGACCACGGCCTGACGGAGCGCGAGGTGGAAATACTCCGCGGCCTGGTGGACGGGCTGACCAAGAGGGAAGTCGGAGAGCGGCTGTTCATCAGCCCCCACACCGTAGACAACCACGTCCGCAACGTCTACGAGAAGTTGCACGTGCATTCACGCAGCGCCGCGGTAGCGGCGGCGATCAAGGGGCGAATTGTGTAGGGTGGCCATAGGGCCGGACACCTCCGGCCCCATGGCTGCCTCAGCCTCAGTCTTTCACTTCAACCGCAAACCCATGGATATTCGAATCGGAGCGATTCAGCGCTTTGTGCACAACCGCGTCGGTCCAGTAAGGCTCACCTGCGTTAAGCTCGGCCTCGATCTCAGTCCCATCGCCGAGCGTGACGAGCGCGGAGCCGCTCGCCAGCGGAATGACCACTCCCTCTGGGTGTGAGTGCATGTTGCTCTCAGCCCCGGCGGCGTAGTCAAAACGGATGACCCGGATCAGGTCGTTCTCGAACACAACCGTGTGGCGCTCGGCGTCCGCTACGGTCGAGTCCAGGGCGGGGTCCATGGCGACATCGTCGTCCTCGTCTCCCTCCTCGCCGTCGTCCTCATCTGCACCCTCGTCGTCCTTGAGTTCTACCAGGATCACCTCGCCGGCGGTCTCGCCAACATTGGAGACGGTGTGGGCTTCGGCCTCGCTGTACAGCGGGGTCCCGGCCGGAAGGTCCACCTCGGTTTCCGTGCCGTCGAGCGCAGTGAACAGGAAGTGGGCGTCTTTCAGCACCACGGCCTCAAGATTCGGGTGACGGTGCAGGTTGGAGGTGTGTCCTGGCTCGTAAATGACGTGGAGGACGCGGACATCCTCATTCTCGAAGAGCAGGTGGTAGTTTTCCGGGTCCGAGACGGTCGCGTCGGCGGCGGGCTCGGGCGCTGTGGGCTCCGTTTCGGGGGGTGTGCAGCCGGCAACAAAAATGAGTGCCGCTGCAAGAACGAAATAGCGCATTTCGGTAGGCAAGTCTGGTGGTGGGGTTTAAAAGAAAGGCATTCCGGAGTACCCTTGCAAGTATCGCCAATCGCAGACCCCTTCAATGCGCCGTCAGGCGTCAAATTCTAGTCCATGGGGTTCGACAACCTCTTTCAGAGCGGCCACGTCATCGACCAGGATTCCGACCGAATGCGCCGGGCGGCGGAGGCCATAGGGACCGGTGGCTTCCAGTGGGCTCCTAAACTCAATGATCACCCGGGGATCACCGATGGGCGCAAGGTTCAGGAAGTGGTCGGGTGACCGGGGTTTCCGAGATCTCGAGATTCGTGCGATCTGATCAAACGGGACCTCAACCTGCCAGCGGAGGCCGCACCGGAGGATCAATCCGCCGGGCACGATCTGGTGGGGCCGCGCTCGCATCGCTCGAAAGTCGCCAAGTAGCCACAGGAACCCGTATATGGACAGCGCGGCGTGAATCAGAGCCGCAAGCACACCCCACTGGATCAGGAGGAAATGTATCCCCACCAGTTCTACCAGCATGGCCATCAGGATACCGGCCAGAACTGCCCCATATCCCGACTTCTCGGCGTACCGGAGCGTTTCTCCAGGAGGAGGTCGGGAGGGGAGGAGCGCGTACCGAAACAGGGCCGCCTCGAAGGCCATCACACGCGCCAAGGGGGCTGGGAGGTCTTTTTCGAGCGCATCCCGGAGACTGTCGTGGAAATCGCGCGATCCAGTGGCGGTGGCAGCGACCATCTCGGCAATACGGGTGCCCCGATAGATCAGGTAACCGATGGCGCCGAGTTCGAGGACGGGGAGGCCGTAGCCGACACCATCAAGCGTGCCGTGATATTCTCCCGGCACCAGTAGGCGTGCGGCCAGAAAACTGAGCAGAAAGACGGGAATGATCGAGAGGAGCGGCCAGCCTCTCCCTCGGACCAGTAGTAATATGTAAGCGGCCGGAACAACGACGATCAGATCCAACGTCAATCCGAACGCGACGACTTCCGAATGCTCAATAGTCGGAAGGGCCGACACGACAAACCATGCGACCGGGTACACAAACAGGAGCACGGCCGGAAACCAGAACGGCGAAGTCAGTTGGCGCTGGTTCATGGTCGATGGACATCCCACCCCGGGCCGGCGTCAGCCGAAGGGCGGGGCCTATTTTTTCTTCTTCGCTTTCGGGGCGAGCATTCCGCTGGCTGCGTCCTTGGCGGCCTGCTTCGCCCGCTTCACTTCGTCGGTCCGGGCCTTCTTCTGTCCGGACTTCTTCTTGGTGTCCTTTGGCGACTTGTCACCCATGTGTGTCCCTGCTCGAGGTGCGGCGCAGTGGCAAGGCCGTAGCCGGGCTGTTTGTCCGGATGGTTCTGGACCGCCGCGCGCGCGAGTTGCCTACACGGTACGACGATGGATGACAGGCCGCAAGCGCCTTTCGCGGCGCCCGGTGATCAACAACCGCTCAGTCCGTACACCCGCTCAGCGGTCCCTCCCCAGAGCGAAGCCTGCTCGCCGGCGCTCAGGGCGCAGGCAGCACTGAGCAGTTCTTGGCTGGCGCCACCACATACTCGGCGAAACACCCGTCGCTGGGCGGGTCTACGCTGGCCGATCCGAAGTAGACCATTTCAGGGCAGAGATTGCAGCGTCCCTGCCGGCAAAGTGGGCATCGGCCGCAGGCCCGCGAGGAGCGCAAGGAGGGACACGACTGCAAAAAAAGCGAGCCCTCATCGCAAATGCAGACTTCTTTGTCGTTAATTATTTCTGACGGACCGTGGGTTGCGCCCTTCGCGACTCCGTCCAACGCTGCCGAGCGGCGTTGCCAGCTCCCCCGACGCGTTTGACATTCACTCGTTGTTTCGAGTCATGCCAGACGCGTAGCGAATTGCAGGCGCTCAGCCTGTGCTGCGACACTGATGTGGCTCGACGCGACATAACCAACGCTCACGTTGGAATCGTCCCGCGTCATGAAGCCTTCTTACAACTCTCGTTTCGGCGTACTTGCTCTCGCCATTGTAGCCCTTATCACGGGCTGGAGCCTCTCGGTAGGTAGTCACAGTATCGACACGCTTCAGGGAAAGGAAGTCCCTCTTCCGGAGAACCTGGACGACTTCGTGAAAAACCGGGACGCGGCGATCCAACTCGGGAAAGCGCTCTTCTGGGACATGCAGCTCGGGGCCGATGGGGTCCAAACCTGCGCCAGTTGCCACTTCGCCGGTGGAGCCGACAATCGCATCAAAAACCAGATGCGGCCCGCCGGAAAGGATCAGGCCGAGATCATCTTCTCGTTCGGCGGCCCGAACTACACATTCCGGCCCGGTGACTTTCCGTTCCCGAAGCCTGCCAACGAGGTGTCCGGCTCGCAGGGTACCTACCACACACGGTTCCTGGGCACGACGCCGGGTGCCGGCCAGGACGATACGTCTCTGGAGCCCGATCCCGTGTTCAACGTGGGGGGCATCAACACCAGGCAGGTAGCGCTCCGCAACGCGCCGACCGTGGTGAACGCCATCTTCATGTCCCGTGGCCTGTGGGACGGGCGCGCCAACAACCAGTTCAACGGCCGAAATCCGTTCGGTCCAAGGGACACTGACGCCCGCATCTGGGTGAATAACGGGTATTCCATCTGGGACGAGGCCGTCGCATTTGACAACGCGGCCATGGCGTCGGTCGCGACCGGTCCGCCGTTGGATAATGTCGAGGTCTCCAGCGTGGGACGAACGTGGCCCTTCGTTGGGAAACGCCTGCTGCCAGTCCGGGCACTAGCGCAGCAGGAAGTGGCCGCCGACGACTCTCATCTGGCGAGTATTCGCGCCCCGTACGGCGGACTGAACCTGGACTATCAAGCCCTCATTGAGCGCGCCTTTTATCCGAAATACATCGGCAACCAGATCGTCCGGACCGAGGTGTACGAGGGGACGACCTACGACTTCACGCAGACCGAGGAAAACTTCTCTCTCTATGCGGGTCTCTCAATCATGATGTACCTGTCGACGCAGGTTTCGGACCAGTCCGCCTACGACGACTACGCCAACGGGAATACCTATGCGCTGAACGCACAGGAGCTGGAGGGGTTGGACCTCTTCTTGAACAAGGCCAAATGCGTCGAGTGTCACTCCGGGCCTGACTTTACGAATGCTGGATTCGATCTAAAGGGTGCGTTTGGCGACGGCAGTCTGGTCAACACATTTCGACGTCGCGATGGCAAGGTCGCTCTCCACGATCGAGGTTTCTTCAACGTGGGCGTACGCGCCAATGAAGAGGACCATGGTCTGGGTCGAGACGACGATTTCGGAAATGACCTCTCTTTTGCCGAGCAGTTTGCGGGTGGTCCCCAACTCGATCCGTTCTCAACAAATCCGGCCACCTTTGACGTGCCGGTGGGCTACGGCACCCCTGAGCTTGCCGTTGAGGGCGCTATCAAGACTCCGGGTCTCCGCAACATCGGACTGACGGCTCCCTACATGCGCAACGGTGGTTTTGCCACCCTCCGCCAGGTGGTCGACTTCTTTGATCGCGGAGGGGACTTCGCGGCGGAGAGTGCGGACCTCCTGCACCCGGCGGTTCAGAAGCTGTACCTCTCGGACTCCGAGAAGGACGCCCTGGTGGCCTTCATGCTGGCCCTGACCGATCAGCGAGTCCGCAACCACCAGGCCCCGTTTGATCACCCGCAGATCCTGCTGCCCAATGGGCACGAGGGGGATCATACCCAGGTGTGGGATGACGGGACCGGCAAGGCGGCGACCGACTTCATTGAAATTCCGGCTGTGGGTCGCTACGGTTACTCAAGCCTTCCCTCCGAGCTGATCCCGTTCGAAGAGCAGCTTGGTCTCGACCATTTCGACGGCGCATCCGCTCCAACCCCGCCGGGCCTCGCCCTGTGCTACGTCATCGCAGACAACGACGCCGACGGGCAGGCCAGCCACGATGTGCTGACCTCACTGCCCACGGGAGCCTATGGCGCTGACATCCGCATTGGAAGGACCGGCACGCAGCACATCGAGGCAGCCGCCTTCAATCCATGGACGCGGGAACTCCTTGCGGCCGACGCGCAAACGCTCGGCAAGGTGGATCTGAATTCAGGCTTGTTCACCCCGATCGGTGAATTCGGCTGGGGCGAAGGCTTCGATCTCTATGGCAATGCCCGGAGCCGGGAATTCCTGGATGTCGATGGGCTTGCCTTTGATCCGGTGCGAAGTGCGTACCGTCCCCTGCTTTACGGAACCGTGAGGAAGACCGGAGAACCTGATCTCCTCATCCAAATCGATCCCGCGACCGGCGCAGTGGTCAAGAACGCTTTCGGGGGACAGGACTACGTCACGATCCGCGGCGTGAACTACCTGACCGACATCGACGACATCGCCATCAGTCCGTGGGACGGGAAGCTGTACGCAGTGAACAACCGGGACGGCCAGAGCAGCCGACTGGTGACGCTTGACAGGCACACCGGAGAGGCCACCCTGGTCCTGGATCTGCCACTCGAGAACGTCGAGGGTCTCGCCTTCTTTGGCGACGGTACGATGTACGGAACGGCGGGCGAGGGCGATGAGGCCATCGTCGTGATCGATCTCTACTCCAACACCGCGACCGTGCAGGCCAATCTCGGAGCCGGCGGCCGTGACTACGAGTCCATCGACTGCCTGACCAACGCCTACAACCGTGTGGCAGTGACTGTCTTCGGCGATGCCAACCACGACGGCTCGATGCAAGTGACGGAAGGTGGAGAGGGAGGCATCGCTGTCGAACTCTTCCGGGATGTCAACCGGAACGGGACGCTGGATCAGTCAGACCTCTTCCTTGAGGAACTGGTGACAGACACCGACGGCAATGTAGCCTTCTCCCCAGCAGCCAATGGCGATTTCCTCCTGCGGGCTGACTCGAAGGTGCAGGCCGTCACGTTCGATGGATTCGGCGAGACGGCCGGTGATCGCTACTTCGGAATGAGTGGCATCTCGACGAACAGCCAGTCCTTAGCGGACGTGCCTTCCGAGTTCGCGCTGCTGGCCAACTATCCCAATCCCTTCAACCCGCAGACGACCACCGCATTCCAGCTGCCGAAGGCATCCCAGGTTCGGCTTGCGGTCTACAACCTGCTCGGTCGAGAGGTGGCCGTACTCGTAGATCAGACCATGGAGGCCGGGACACACCAGGTCACTTTCCAGGCAGGCAACCTCCCGAGTGGAACCTACCTCCTGCGAATGGCAGCGGACGGCGCGGAGTTCAGTCGGGCAATCACGCTACTGAAATAGGCTGGGCGACGAGGCTGGTCATCCCAAGAACAGGTACAGCACCACCATGAGCGCAAAGAGAATCAAGGCGATCGATCGTGGGTCACTCCATCCTGATGGGCGCCCTTCAAGCGCCTTCACCGGGCTACCCCAACAGGCATTCTCCAGCCGCTCGGGAGGCGGGGGAGGAGTGGCCAAGGATACCCCGACGAACGTGACGACGCAGAGGGCCAACAGAATCCCAGGAAGCCAGCAGGCGGGCTATCCAGTATCCAGATCCCGACCACCTTCATGTCCACAATGAAATAGACGAGGCCGACAAGACATCCAACCGCAAATGTGGCGAGGGCGGCCTCGTTGGTACCCCGCCTCCAGAACACGCCGAGGACCAGGACCGCCGTCACCGCCGGCGCGAAGATCATCAGGATCTTGTTGATGGCCTCGAGGGTGTTGGCGAACTGATCGCCCTGTGTGGACCAGAGTTTCGCCAGCACCATCACCACCGCCGCGCTGTTGGCCTTGGTACTAATCGAAGTACTAGTCGATGTCATTTTAGTACTACGCGAAAGCGGGGCGACGGAAACTTCTACTAAATGAAGACTGTCTAGTATTTAACTGAACGTCCAGGCGGCAGCATATGAAAATCCCAGAGACTCCACCGGACATACTGAAGCTCGTCGCGGCCAGCAGTCCAGAGCGCCTGAGTGAGGTCGTGGCGGCTGAGTGGGGTGCCGCCCCTGACGGCAAGTATCGCCATTGGGATACCTTACGGCGGATTGGGCCACCAGAGGGATTCACACCGGAGGAATACTGGCTGGGACTCAAGCTCTCTCGGAGGGGCTCGAGGCGGGAGATCCCCGGCCTGCGCGACAAAAACGGCAAACCGTTCTGGTTCAGCTTGGTCGACCCGGTCTTGGACAAGACCCACGCGATCGACCAAAGGGCGGCAGGCGGAATTGCGCTCCCAGGGATTGCGACCGGTGAGAATGCTCGCAGGTACGCCAGGTCGAATATCGTCGAGGAGTCCATTACGTCGAGCCAGCTGGAAGGAGCTTCGACAACCCGTAGAGTCGCAAAAGAGATGATTTACTCGGGCCGAAAGCCTCGAAATCGAAGCGAGCAAATGATTCTCAACAACTACCAGGCCATGCTTGGTATCGAGAATATGGTCAAGTCCGAGTTGACCGTAAGAGCGATTGAGGAGCTGCATGGGATGCTCACCAGCGGGACGGCCAATGAGCCTGTATCGCATCGGCAGCTCGGTGACGGGATCGCTGTCTACGACAACACCTCCAACACGCTCCTGCATGACCCACCCGCGGCTTCCGAGAGCAGGGATCGCCTTGATCGCTTGTGCGAGTTCGCCAATCACACCGGGCCCAGCCCGTTTGTTCACCCCGTAATTCGAGCGATAACCCTTCATTTCTGGCTCGCCTACATACATCCGTTTACAGACGGCAACGGCAGAACCGCGAGGGCGCTGTTCTACTGGAGCCTCATGAGGAGCGGCTACTGGCTGTCTGAATACGTCTCGATCTCCAGGCTCCTTCGCAAAGCACCGGCGCGATACGGGCGCTCTTTCCTCTATTCCGAAACGGACGAAAATGATCTTACATACTTCGTCCTTCACCACCTGGACGTGTTCCTGCGTGCCATCGAGGACTTCGAAAAGCACCTCGAGAGGAAAGAGACCGAACACAGGTCATTAGCAAAGGCGCTCCGACCAGGGGGAGATTTTAATCACCGCCAAGTCGCGCTTCTGTCTCACGCGGTAAAGCACCCCGGAGCGGAGTACAGCATCGAAGCCCATAGGAGTCACCACGGGGTAGTCTATCAAACTGCAAGGACCGACCTCCTTTCCCTCGCGGATGCCGGCCTGCTTGAAAAGCATACGCGAGGACGGGCCTTCTATTTCAACGCCGTGATCGACCTTCCAGAGCGGTTGAAGGGCGCATTGCGGCCCTAGAAGTCCCTCCGCTCAAACGCGCGGCGCGTCAAATGGAACGGCACCACGACCCACGCCAACAGCGCAATCGTTACGAGTCCGTAGCCCAGGGGCGACCCAAAGAAGCGAGAGAAAACGGCGCCGGTGTATCCCATCAATGCCTGGGCCTCCAGGGAGAGTAGCAGAATCACCCGGACAAGGTCCACTGGATTGAGGAGCATGATGCCCAAGAGAGGCCGTTCCAGTGGGAATCGGGAAAGGGTCTCAACGGCCAGCAGCACGATGCCGTCGTAGGCGATGGCCATGGCTACCCACACCCCCAAGGCCACGCCAATGCAGCGAACCCGATCCTTGATGTGAGTCGCAATCAAGAGGGCCAGAGCGGTGAATACAAACGTCAGCACCACGGCCAGCCCGATAAGGAGAGCAAGTTCGCCCGCAACTCCGCCCGACAGCTTGCCATGAATAGCGAATGGCAGAGCCAACCCCGCTGCCAGCCCGAGGGATTGAGGGATTGCCAACCCAAGATAGATACCGCTGAAGAGGGAGTTCCGGCGTATGGGCTGGGTGAGCAGAAGCAGGATGAAATCCCGGATGCTGTACAGATGCATGGTGCCAAATACCAATGCCCCCAGCGGGACCAACAGCAGCACCACATTGATGAGACTGGCCAGCGCGCGGTCGCCGGTTC
This sequence comes from Bacteroidota bacterium, assembly GCA_029262855.1. Lineage (GTDB taxonomy): Bacteria > Bacteroidota > Rhodothermia > Rhodothermales > UBA10348 > JABDJZ01. The sequence continues at coordinate 34,182 of JAJCYP010000059.1, forward strand.
CGGCGGCCAGCACCAGTCCTTCCGCAATGATCAGGTAGATGAGCGTGTGCTGCATGAGCCAGCGGCTCTTCAGCGCACCGCTGAGTTGGTAGCGCACCACGGCTCGTACGGTGTTCATGCCACGTCCCTCCGCAGTAGCTGCGCTATGGCACGCTCCAGGGTGGGCTCGCCGGTCTGGTCGCGAAGCAATTCGAGCGGCCCGTCAAACCGTACGCGCCCGTCCATTAGGAAAATCACTCTGTCGCAAAGCTCTTCGAGGTCGGCCATCACGTGGGATGTCAGAATCACAGTGGCACCGGTCTCTGTCCTTCGATGCAGGTAGTCTTTCAGCGAGGCGCTGGCCAAGGGATCAAGGCCCGCCGTCGGTTCATCAAGAATCAGGATGGGAGGGTCAAACATGAAAGCAAGCAGGGCACTCAGGCGCTGCCTGGTCCCACCGGAAAGCGTGCGGACCTGTTTGTCCAGCATGCCGTCCAGCTGAAAGAGACGGATCAGGTCCAGCTCACGCGTGTTTTCGACGTCCCGAAACGTTTGGATCAGCCTGATCACCTCTCTTCCCGAGAGACCATCCGGGAAAGTGGGGTTCTGGGGCATGTAGCCAATGTGACGGCGGTACGAGTGGCCCTCCAGAACCGACTCGCCCAACACGTGGATGCTCCCTTTTCCCGGTCGGACCAACCCCAGAATGGCCTTGATCAGCGTGGTCTTACCCGCACCGTTGGGGCCGATGATGGCCGTAGTCTGAGATGGAGAGAACTCAAGGTCCACGTCCATGAGGACATCCAGCGATCCGAACGACTTGCTCACGTTCCGAACGCTGATGGACGCATTCGCCGGCTGGACAACTCTCATTGGTTTAGTTCGGCGAAGGGTTCCATGGAGGGCGCGAGGTCTACCAGTGATTGCGGCGTCAGAAGCGGGACCAGGTATTCCATGGCATCCAGCGCTACGACCAGCGGACTTCTCAGCAGAAACAGGGCCGGCTCGTGGCGCTCCACCAGCAGGGAATACAGTCGAACCGGGTGAAACGGTTGGTCGCCCCAGCCGTCGCGATCCAGGTCGTACCCGGTATAGCGGTCCCAGTAGTTCCTCTCGAACGTACTGCGGGACGTGTGACGGCTGTTGGTGGACACGTCAAATGTGTTTCGCACAAAACTGTTGTGACGGAACGTGTTGGAAACGGCATCGGCCATTACCCGCACCGCCCAGCCGTTCTGGACAAAGTGGTTTCCCAGGAACTCAATGCGGTCCGTGCTTTCCACATGAAGGGCCACGGTGTTCCTGCGGAAGAGATTATCGGTGACCGAGCCTCCTTTGATTTCTTTGAGCAACAGGCCAAAGGACGAAGGCCCCCACGAGTCTCCAAAGAGGTTGCCCAGCATCTCCACATCTTCGGCGTACATCACGGCCACGCCGGCACCATTTCGCTCGAACGTATTGTCACGATAGACACATCGGTCGGAGAACATGAAATGGAGGCCGTAGCGGAGGTTGTCAAATGAGGCGTTGTCCGCAATATGGCTGTCCGTGGTGAACTCCAGGTAGATGCCGTCTCGGTGGCCCGAGATAGTATTGCCGGTGATGGAGAGGGCGTGCGAGTACCAGGAGTGGATGGCATTTCCGCCATTGACTTCCCGGTCTGGTTGGCCAACAAAGACATTGTTGGACACCGTACAATCGCTTGACTCGGCCAGGTACAGGCCAAAGAAGGTATTTTCGAACCTGTTTCCAGAGACATCACAGGCCGTGCGTTCCACGACCCGGACCGCGGCGCGATCCTCCATGAACGTGACGCCGGTGTTTCGGAAGACGAACCCTTGGATGGACACGCTATCTGAGTGGATCTCCACCATGCCACGCTCTCCCTGGCCGTCCAGAACCGGCCAATCCTGACCAATGAGAGTCAACGGGACGTCGATCCGCAGGACCGGCCCGGTGTGGGTGCCTGCCTTCACGAGGACGGTGTCACCCGGTAGCGCGCGCTCAAGCAGTTCAGCAAGCGTGGCCTGCCCGTGTGCTGCCTCAGGGAGCAGCACCAGAAAAACGGCAAGGGCCACCGCGCGCATCATCATCGCAGCGGGGTGAGATCAGACCACAAAAGCACCTCCCCGCCGGCCGCTTGCGCGGCCGCCGATGCCTGGTCTTCCCGGGCAAAGGCCTGAAGACCTGCACCCATGGGACTCCTGATGGAGGAGGCCTGGACAAACCAGGCCTCCCCAGCAGGAATCAACGTATCGGGCGCAGCGGAATCCGTGACCCAGAGGCCGTGAACGGCCTCTGGGTCAACCCGGCCCTCGGCCAGGAATCCGCTCATGCACTCGATGGAATCAAACCGATAGATCTTGCCGGTGTCCATCACCACCTGCGTGGCAAACCGCGCGTCGGTGATGGTCATGCGGCAGAAGTCATCGACGTCAGAGCCAAAGGCAAATGCCTCGGGTTGCGGCCGGCAGCCCACAAGGAGCAGTCCGATAACCGCGGCGGCCGCCAACGGGGCGCCCGAGCGTGCACCGCTCCCACGGCCCCGCCACGTGAACCACGACAGCACAAAACCAATCGCCAGAGAAATGAACGCCGCCCAGCCGCCCAGCGCCGGCCACGAGTGGGCCGTGAAGTTGAGCAATTGCTTGCTCCCCAATATGGGCGGCTGGTAGGTCATTCCCGGCACCTTGATGGCTGCGGTTTCGGTGTCCAGGTTGTGGCCGTAGTCGTACGCCCACAGCCAGAAGTCCACCAGCCCGGCAATTGCCACTATAAGAAACACTCCGGTCCAGATGTACAGCAGCACCCGCTGACCAGAGGCCGCAGCAATGAGCCCAAACACGATCAGAAACCCGACAATCCACGGCATGATGCGCAGCTCCGGAATGGCATCCGGCTCAATACGTTTCATTCCGATGTAGTGGTTCAGATTGTTGATGTTGGTCAGGTCATGCTGCTTCTGTCCCTGGACATCGGTAAGCATAATCTTCAGGCCCAGCCCTTCCGGGTACTGCGGAGCCTCAAGAGTAATGTTCCAGAGGGGCGCCGCGAACATCATCAGGAGCATTACGCTGGCCACGGCGAGCGTAATGCGGGATTGCTTGGTCATGGCGACGTAGGTGATCAGTTTCCCGCATTGTGAGTCAGTGGCACTCCACTTCCGCGGGCCGAAACCCGGACGTATCCCTGCATCTCCTGGTGCAACGCCGAGCAGAAGTCCGTGCAGTAGAACGGGAATACGCCGACCGACTGCGGCGTCCACGTGAGAGTCTTGGTCTCTCCCGGCATGACCAGCAGCTCAGAGGTGCGGGCACCGGTGATGGCGAATCCGTGCGGGACATCCCAATCCTGCTCCAGGTTGGTGATGTGGAAATAGACCGTGTCACCCAATAGGATGCCCTCGATGTTGTCAGGGGCAAAGTGTGACCTGATCGAGCTCATGTAGACGTGCACATCGTTGCCGTCACGTTCCAGTCTGGCCTCGGCCTCAGAGTTGATGGCGTATGGATGCGTGTTCTCTGTGAGCTGGAACATCTGCACCTGGTTGCCCATCAGTTTGTCCGCCGCGATCGCCTGGGCATAGTGAGGCTCACCCATGGTCGGGAAGTCCAGGAGCATCTCCATCTTGTCGCCCGAGATATCAATCAATTGGGCCGAGTGGGCCAGTTCCGGACCCGTGGGCAGATAGCGGTCCTTGGTCATCTTGTTCAGCGCAACCAGGTACTTGCCGGAGGGCTCTCTACTGTCGCCGCCAGGTATCATCAGGTGGCCCACCGAGTAATACACGGGGATGCGATCCACTACCTGAAAGGTGGCCAACTCCCACTTCACGATCTCGGAGGACAGAAACGCGGTGGTGTAGGCAAAGCCTTTGTCGTCAAACTCGGTATGGAGTGGTCCAAGACCGGCATTCTCGACCTCACCCGCAATCACGGCCTCGTATTGAAGTACGGGGATGCCGTCTACGTTGCCCTCAAAGGACTCACTTGCGATGGCGTCCAGCATCTTGCTGAAGGAGTGCACGGGAAGCACGGTGGAGAGCTTGCCGCCGCCCACGATGTACTCGCCGGTCGGATCAACATCCACGCCATGCGGTGACTTGGGAGTGGGCAGGAAGTAGACCAGTCCCGTGCAATCCACGGGGTCGATCACATTCACGCCGTTACGCTCATGGGACATGGCCGAGCGCGATCCGTGCGTCATCATGTTGTGCCGGTAGGCTCCGGCCATACGGCTGGAGGCACCGTTTTCAACACATTCCTCGGCGCGCATCCAGTTGACCGCTGCGATGAAATCCTTGTCATTCTGTGACGCGTGGACTTCTTTGAGTGTGTTGGCCTGCTCCGTGTTGTAGGTGGAGAAGAACGCCCAGCCGTGGCTGGGGCCCATGCCCGCGTGGCTGACGTCGTAGTCAAAGCCGGGCATCATGATCTGGAACGCCACGTCCATCTGTCCGGGCTGGTCTGCACGGATAAAGGATATGTTTCCCTTGAACTGCTCCTTGTAGTCGGAGATGGGAATATCACGCTGTGGAATCGGAACGGAGAAGCGGGTGGCCGCCACGATGTATTCCGAGTTCTCAGTGATGAACGGACTTGCGTGGTTACCGGCCGAGTTCGGGATCTCCAGGATTTCTTCGGTCTCAAACGTGGTGAGGTTCAGGCGCGCCACGCGAGGCGTGTTGTTGGCGTTGATGAACAGCCAGCGGCCATCGGTGACCCCGTTTGTCTGCGACAACTGAGGATGGTGCGAGTCATCCCACGGAATAAAACCGTAGGAGGTCTCCAGCATGGGCTTGGTTTCCTCCGAATAGCCCCACCCATTCTCTGCGTGTTGACTGAACACCGCCACTGTTTTGAGCAGTCGGCCGGAGGGCAGGCCCATCACGGTTACCTGTCCCGAGAAGCCGCCGGACATGAAGGCGTAGTATTCGTCGTACTCGCCCGGTGGGACGTACACTTTGGTAGCGGCGTCGGTTTGTCCGGATCCGAGGGGTTGGTTGGATTGGCAGGAGATGGCGGCCATCGAGATGGCTAGGAGAATCGCCATCACACCAATAGTGGATTTGAGTGTGGAGCGTTTCATGTGACTTACTTCGGTTCGTGTAGGGGATGTTGTAGTGCCCGGCGAGTCCGGGCTGGGGAATCGAATCCTGGCTGCCTTGGAGGCGGCGCAGCTATTCAATGTTGCTGCGGAGAAACTCCAGAACGGCGCGAGCCTCGTCCTCCGTCAGATGCTGATTGGGCATGAAGCTCAAGAACTCCGCGAGCAGTTCCTTCACGTCCGGATGCTTCTGAATCATCTCCTCAGGATTGAGAATCATGTTCATCACGAAGGCCGGCGATCTCTGCGCTGCGACCTCTCCCAGCGGAGGACCCACGTAGCGTTCGTCCATCTTGTGGCAGGCCGAGCATTTGACCTGAAAGAGTTCCTGGCCTCGTGCGGCCATTTCGGGATCCATCGGCTCCAACTGAAAAGAGGAGATGGGCCCGACGCCGTGCTCCAGCTGAGAGGTCGTCAAACCAGAAGGATCCGCCGGAGCCGCGGGAGACTCTGCATCGGACGATGCGGAGCCGCAGCCCAGGAAAGTCGCAGAGAGAAGAAGTACAAGGAGCGTACGCATAGTCTATTTCGGAGGTCGTTTGCTTTAATGGAGTTCGGACACGGCCAGGGGTCCGCACCGATCGGCGATATCGCCGATGGATATTCGGGCGAGGGTAGAGCGCAGGGGTGCGAGGCCCAGCTGCGCCAGGACGCAATCCTCGGTGCCCAGGCATGGCCCCGGCCTGAGCAAGCACTCCTGCTCTGGTGTTTTTTCGTCCAGCGCCACCGCCAGGTCGGCCAATGTGAGGCTGGAGGCCTCCGGGTTGAGTCGGCACCCACCACTGGGTCCACGCAAAGTCTCGATCACGCCGGCCGCTTGCAGCCTGTGAAGCACCTTGGCCAGCATGGACTGCGATACGCCCAGTCTCTGGCTCAGGTCGTGTACCTTCACAAAGCCCGTGTCCTCTCTGGAGGCCAGAAAGGTCACCGCCCTGATGCCGTACCCGAACGTCTTCGAAAACATAATACGATTTGCGACTCGCTTGTCGTTAATTACGACCAAGCCACCACTTGTCCAATGACCAGGGGCCACTTTCACATAACTTTCCATTTACGAGTCTGAAGTCGTAAATACCGTGAAGATCGTCTGATGTGGAGATGAATCAACCTGATGCAAGAAGTGCGCTCGTTGCATCAGGTTGCCTGCTGAAGGGCCTCGTCTACTCAGACGGGCTTACGGCCCACTCCCGGTTACGGTGCGATTCCGTCTTGCGCCCAATTGACTCCAGCTAAACGAGCGCGTTGCGTCTCAGGAAATTGACGATACCCACCACTGTGTCCCTGAGCGACGGATCGGGTTTTCCGTACGGGCTGGAGTTGCGGGCCGCCTGATACTCCGAGCTGTCGTACCGTTTGAACTCCATCGCCGAGATGTTGTCCACGGAACCGGTCAGAAAATCGAGTAATGGAAAGAGCAAGTCGTCTCGTGTGCAACGCCTGATCACCTCGGGTATGAAATCTCGAAGCCCGAAATGCTCGAATCGTTGTCCGGTGAGCTCGGTAATTATGTCTGTGACGTCCGACATGTTGGAATAGTCGTCACGCGTGACGTGGTAGGTGCCACCGACAGTATCGGGCAGATTCGCGATGCTGACGATATTGTTCGCCGTTACATCGGCGGGCAGGAAACTCACCTGATTGAGTGCATCGACTCCTATCCCGTACTTGATCATGAAAGCCAGGAGCCTCATTGTAATATCGAAGTTGTTGCCGCCGCCCTCCACCGTTGGAGTGATGAGCGCTGGCCGGAAGACACGGGTACTGAGGCCGCATCGGGCAGCATCTGCCACAACTTGCTCGGAGACCCACTTGGACTGGCTGTAACCAAAGTCCAGCAGCTCCATGTCCGGGTTGTTATCGGTTTCTGACAACCGCTGTTTCGTCGCCCAGCCGAAGATGAACGTCGTGGAGACATGGTTGAAGACCTTCGATTGTCGGCTGAAGGCGAGTCGGAGCAGTTCGTTGGTACCGGTGACGTTGGCAGCGCGCATGCCCGCATAAGTGAGCAGATAGTTGACGACCGCGCCATTGTGATAGATCGTGTCCACCTCCTCGGCAAGCCGGTCCCAATTCGCGGCGTCCAAGCCCAGAGAGGGTCTCTCCAGGTCACCGCAGACTGCTACGACCCGCTGCTCGAATCGCTCAATCAATTTCGGATCGGTCTCTGCGGCCGCATTCAAGGCAGAGCGCAAGCGCTCAAGTCCCGCCTCGGGCGTAGCCGCGCGCACCAGCACGTGGAGGGCCGCGTCGGTCTGTTCCAGCAGACTGCGCAGCAGAAATGGCCCAAGAAAGCCGGTACCACCCGTCAGCAGGATTGAGCGAGGCGATTCCAGGGATGGTGCGGGCAGAACCGGATTCGGAGGCGAAAAGGTGAGCGACCGGTCTTTGATCATCAGCGCTCGTTCCTCCGCGACCTGCTCGTCCTGGAAGGATCGGAGCAGGCTCTGGAACTGCACGATGGCCTGGTCGGGCGCTTTCTCGAAATACGAAACGAGGCGAAATAGATCGGCGATGCTGAGGTGGAGCACCAGCCGAATGTCAATCTTGTCAGCTAACGCCGGCGCGCCCTGCGCCAGAAGCATCTCCTTCAGGTCGTGCATCAACATCACGAGGTCGATGGAGTCGATACCGACGTCCACCAGAGATTCCTCTTCATCGCCAGTGAACCCATAGCGATGCCTCAGGTCTGCCAGGGGCGATTGGCCGTTCCCCGCTGGCGTCTCGTCCCGGTTGGCTTCGTAGTCGAACTGCTCCAGGACCCGGAACTCGCCGCCGAGCCACATCTCCAGGGCCCGGTGGCGCATGATCTTGCCCGAGCTGGTTTTGGGTACTGACTTGGATGGGACGAAGGCCAGCAGGCCAACCTCCACATTCAGGTAGCTTCTGACTGCAGCCGATACGGCGCGGGCATCCGGCTTGGATTTCGGGTTGAGTACCTCGGCCACTACGCCGACCGTAACTTCTTGACTACCATTCTCACCTTGGAGTTCGAAGGCCGCAACACAACCGTCGCGTATCAGAGGCGAGGCTTGCTCGACGATGGTCTCGATGTCCTGCGGATAGTAGTTCTGACCGCGGACGATAATCATGTCCTTTCGGCGCCCGCAGACGTAAAGCTCGCCCTCATGGAGAAAGCCCATGTCGCCAGTCCGCAAATACTCGCCAGGATCGGTGTGATCGCCGCTGATTCGGGCGCGGAAGGCGTGTTCGGTCAGGTCAGCGTCATTCCAATAGCCGAGGCATTTGCTGCTGCCTGTCACCCAGATTTCGCCGACCTGGCTCTCACCGAGAACGGCCCGCGTCTCCGGTTCGACAATCCGGATCGATACATCGCCGATTGGCCGCCCACAACTCATCAGGTGAATTGCACCTGAGACTTCGGATACCGCTCGCGTCGTCTGTACAAGGCCTCTGTTCAGTCTTCGCCTGTTTAGCGAGAGCGTCTTCGTTCCGTAGCTGGTGACAGCCAGGGTGTTTTCGGCAAGTCCATAGGCTACGTAGAAGCTTTCGGGATTGAGTCCATACGGCTCGAACTTGTGCAGGAACCGGCGATAGGTGTCGGTCTTGATGGGTTCGGCCGCGGCCATCAGGACACGGAGCGAACTGAGATCTATCTCCTCGAGAGTTGCATCGGATACCCGTCCCGGTCGGAGGCAATACTCGTAGGCGAAGTTCGGCGCGGAAGATGCCGTGCCACCGTATTTGGTGATGGTCTTGAGCCAAAGGGCGGGCCGCTGCAGGAAAGAAGTAGGGGAGAACCCATGAGTCGTCCCGCCCA
>JAJCYP010000060.1 GCA_029262855.1 Bacteroidota bacterium
GTCCGTCGCGGCGACCACCAAAATGGCGCCGTCCATCTGGGCCGCACCCGTGACCATGTTCTTCACATAGTCGGCGTGACCCGGACAGTCCACGTGGGCATAGTGACGGGCATCCGTCTCATACTCCACGTGAGCCGTCGCGATCGTGATTCCACGCTCGCGCTCCTCAGGAGCGTTATCGATTGAATCGAAGCTGCGCAGCTCGTTGCCTTCAACTCGCTTGGCAAGCACTGTCGTGATTGCAGCCGTGAGGGTGGTCTTGCCGTGGTCAACATGACCAATCGTGCCCACGTTCACGTGCGGCTTGTTACGCTGAAATGTCTCCTTCGCCATGACTCAGTGTCTGGGTGGTTTCCTAAAAATGGTGCCTTGTCAGGCGGTGACGCCCTTGGCCGTGTTGATGATCTCTTCAGCAACGGTCTGGGGAACGCCTTCGTAGTGATCGAACTGCATGCTGTAGATCGCCCGTCCCTGGGTAATCGACCGCATGTCGGTCGAGTAGCCGAACATGCTCGACAGCGGCACGAAGGCCTTGATGACCTGCGCATCCTGGCGCTGGGTCATGCTGTCGATCCTGCCACGGCGGCTGCTCAAGTCACCGATCACATCGCCCATGTACTCCTCGGGAGTCACGACCTCAACGGCCATGATGGGCTCCATGATCTGCGGCTTGGATTTGCGGGCTGCCTCACGGAATGCCATCCGACCGGCGATCTCGAACGCCATCTGGTCGGAGTCAACCGCGTGAAACTTCCCATCGTAGAGGCGGGCACGGACACCTTCCACGGTGTAACCGGCGAGCGGTCCTTGATCCATGGCGGCCTTGATGCCTTTCTCTACGGGAGTGATGAATTCACGGGGGATGGATCCACCCTTGATCTCATCGATGAACTCGAGACCAACAAAGCCCTCCTCGGCTGGACCGATCTCGATCCAGACCTCGGCGAACTGACCACGACCACCCGTCTGCTTCTTGTGCTGGTAGCGCAGATCCACCGCCTGCGTGAGTGCCTCGCGGTAAGCCACCTGCGGCTTGCCAACATTGGCTTCCACCTTGAACTCGCGCTTGAGGCGGTCCACGATGATCTCAAGATGCAACTCGCCCATTCCGGCGATGATGGTCTGACCGGTCTCGTGGTCGACCGCAACCTTGAAGGTCGGATCCTCCTCGGCCAGTTTCTGCAGTCCAACGCCCAACTTGTCGTTGTCGGCCTTGGTCTTGGGCTCGATGGCAATCCGGATAACAGGCTCCGGGAATTCCATCTGTTCCAGGACGATCAGATTGTTCGGGTCGCACAGGGTGTCACCCGTGTAGACTTCCTTCAGGCCTACCGCAGCCGCAATGTCGCCGGCATATACCGTTTCGACGTCTTCGCGACTGTTGGCGTGCATGAAGAGGATGCGACCGATGCGCTCCTTCTTACCCGTCGACGTGTTGATGACGGCCGTGCCCTTGTTCAGCGTTCCCGAGTAGACCCGGATGAACGTGATCTTCCCGACATAGGGGTCGGTGGCAATCTTGAAGGCGATGGCGCTGAACGGTTCGCTTGGATCCGCCTCGCGCGTCTGCACTTCTTCGGTCTTTGGTACAACACCCCTGATAGCGGGGACGTCCAGCGGGCTGGGCAGGTAATCGATGACTCCATCAAGAAGGCGCTGCACGCCCTTGTTCTTGAAAGCCGAGCCGCAGAATACCGGCGTGATCTCCATGTTCAACGTGGCCTCACGGACGACAGCCTTCAGCTCCTCGGGGAAAATCTCTTCACCCTCCAGGTACTTCATCAGCAGATCGTCGTGCTTTTCGGCAACGGCTTCCAGAAGATTGATGCGCCAGTGCCTGGCGTCTTTTTTGAGATCATCTGGAATCTCGAATTCTTCCCAGGTCACACCCTTGGAGGAGTCATCCCAAACGATAGCCTTGTTGGTGATCAGGTCGATCACCCCTCGGAACATCGCTCCTTCGCCGATCGGCACCTGTACCGGGACCGGATTGGCCTTCAGGCGCTCGCGCATCTGAGTGATGGCGGCCTCGAAGTCGGCTCCGGTGCGATCCATCTTGTTCACGAACGCGATGCGCGGAACGTGATACTTGTTGGCCTGCCGCCAGACGGTCTCGGACTGCGGCTCGACACCGCCCACGGCGCAAAACAGTGCGACGGCACCGTCGAGCACGCGGAGCGAACGCTCTACCTCAATGGTAAAGTCGACATGGCCCGGCGTGTCGATAATGTTGATGCGGTAATCGTTCCAGAACGCCTGGGTGGCGGCAGAGGTAATCGTGATACCACGTTCCTTCTCCTGCTCCATCCAGTCCATGGTGGCACCACCTTCGTGTACCTCACCCATGCGATGAAGCCGTCCCGTATAAAACAGGATGCGCTCCGTCGTCGTGGTCTTGCCGGCATCGATGTGGGCCATGATGCCGATGTTGCGCGTACGCTCCAGGGCTAAACCGTTATTCGATGACATCTATACTACCTGTCGTTATCAGTTAAGGGATTCAGGGGAAGTCCCTCTTAGAACCGGAAGTGGCTGAAGGCCTTGTTCGCCTCTGCCATCCGGTGCGTGTCGTCTTTTTTCTTCATCGCGCCGCCTTCACCCTTGGCCGCTGCCATGAGTTCTGCCGCCAGGCGATTGGCCATGCTCTTGTCGTTGCGCGCCTTGGCATACTGAAGTATCCAGCGGAAGGCAAGCGCGGTGCGGCGATCGGGGCGAACCTCGATCGGCACCTGGTAGGTGGCACCACCAACGCGGCGGCTACGAACCTCCACAAGCGGGGCAACATTGTTGATGGCCTTACGGAACACTTCTACACCAGGCTCGCTGGTCCGGTCTTCAATCAGATTGAAGGCCTGGTAGATGAGACGGCGGGCAACACTCTTCTTGCCACTGTCCATCACGGCATTGACAAACCGGGAAACCAGGATGTCACCGTGAACCGGGTCGGCAATTGGTGTCCGGCGTTCAGCTCTTTTTTTACGCATGGTCTACTGTCGTTCGCTCTTGCCCCGAGGGCCTTCAAGCAACTGAATGACTGACTGGATTACGGGCGCTTGGCCCCGTACTTGGACCGGGACTGACGACGATCGGCGACGCCAGATGTATCGAGTGCACCACGCACGATGTGATACTTCACACCGGGAAGGTCTTTCACTCTCCCACCGCGCACCAGCACGATCGAGTGCTCCTGGAGGTTGTGACCCTCACCAGGGATGTACGCGATTACTTCGATGCCGTTGGTCAACCGCACCTTCGCCACCTTTCGGAGGGCCGAGTTCGGCTTCTTCGGCGTTGTGGTGTAAACGCGTGTGCAAACGCCGCGACGCTGTGGGCACGAGGCCAGGGCGGGTGACTTGGTGTTTTTGACCTTGTCGGTGCGCCCTTTGCGAACGAGCTGCTGGATTGTTGGCACGTATACTTTCTTGTCTATCCGGCCCGGTTGGACCGTCTTTGATTCTGTTTCGCGACTGCGGGCCGCGATATGCTTCAGCCTTTGAATATAGGTTGCCTGTTGACGCTTACTCGGGAGCGTCCGTGAAGAAACCTCTAGACCACCCTCCCCCAGGGTCTGAAAACGCCGTTTGGGGCGTTTCTCGATTCTGACGCCTTCGTTAATGTGATCTAACGATCTAGATCAGACGATCGACTTAGGGTTAAAACCAGTCCATCGACGGACGCCGTACTAGGAGGCCTCTGGCACATCCACCGAGGGCGGCTTCTCTCCTTCGGGTGCCTCGTCCACGGAATCTGTGGCATCGACCGGCTCTGCAGAGCCCTCGGCCCCGGCCTTGGCGGGGGCACCATCACCCACCGGTTCGTTCATGATGTTCTGGCCCAGCCCGTTGGAATGGAAGTGGTCCAGCTGCACATAATCGCCGTGCGGACGATCCCCCAGAATCTCCACCAACTCACGTGGGCCCAGAATTTCCTTCTTCAGGAGCGCCTCAGCCATCACGTCCAACAACTCCCGCTTCTCTTCCAGCAGCACCCGGGCTCGACTCCGGACGTCCTCGATGATCAGACGGACTTCCTGGTCGATGGCCTCGGCTGTGGCCTCCGAGTACGGCTTGTTGAACATCGGGGTATCACCGGCATCCCGCGTCATGTTGAACGACACGTACCCGATGCGCTCACTCATTCCGTAGTCCACCACCATGGCGTAGGCCATTTTCGTGATGCGTTCGAGATCGTTCTGCGCCCCGGTCGAGATCGCACCGAAGACAATCTCCTCGGCCACGCGGCCTCCCATGGCCATGGTCATCCTGTCGAGGAGAGCTTCCCGGGTATAGAGATACCGCTCCTCCGGCAAATACTGGGCGTATCCCAGGGCCGCAAGCCCACGGGGGACAATGGACACCTTTACCACGGGATCTGTGTACTCCAGGTACCAGCCTGCGATGGCGTGACCTGCCTCGTGGAAGGCGACAATCTTGCGTTCTTCCGGAGAGATGATCTTGTTCTTCTTCTCCAGACCGGCAATGACCCGGTCGTTGGCCTTTTCGAAGTCAGCCATCTCAATGGCCTCCTTCCCGAGCCGTGCCGCAAGGAGGGCCGCCTCGTTACACACGTTGGCGATTTCCGCACCGGCAAAGCCAGGGGTCTGGGACGCCAGCACCTCGACATTCACATCATCGCCGAGAATGAGTTCGCGGGTGTGCACCTTGAAGATCTCTGCGCGTTCACGCCGATCCGGCTTGTCGATCAGTATCTGACGATCAAATCGGCCCGGACGAAGCAGTGCCGAGTCGAGTACGTCCGGGCGGTTCGTGGCCGCCATGATGATCACGCCCTTATCGGTATTGAAGCCGTCCATCTCCACAAGGATCTGGTTGAGCGTGTTCTCACGCTCGTCGTTGGCGCCCATCATCATGCCCTTGCCGCGCGTACGTCCAACCGCGTCAATCTCATCGATGAAAATGATGCACGGCGCCTTCTCCTTGGCCTGCTTGAAGAGGTCACGGACACGGGCCGCGCCGACGCCGACAAACATCTCCACAAAGTCGGAGCCCGACAGCGAGAAGAAGGGCGTCCCGGCCTCGCCGGCGACGGCCTTGGCGAGCAGAGTCTTCCCCGTTCCCGGAGGTCCAACCAACAGGACACCCTTGGGCAGCTTTCCCCCAAGCTTGGTGAACTTCTTGGGCGTCTTCAGGAATTCGACCACCTCGGCCACTTCCTCCTTGGCCTCTTCCAACCCGGCGACATCACGAAAGGTGAGTTTTTGATCCGCCATCGCATCGAACAGGACAGCCTTGTTCTTGCCGATGTTCAGAACCTGCGATCCCGGATTCATCCGGCGAAGCAGGAACACCCAGAGACCTATGATGATGGCCAGGGGGAAAAGCCAGGTCAACAGGCCGCCGAACCAGTTCTCCTGCTTGTCTGCGTCGAAGCCCACGACCTGCCCATTGCCGGCTCTGGCTTCGTCATTGTGAGCCATCAGGTAGCTGATCAACTCGTGGTCGATCGGCTTGGTGGAGGTGAACGTGTTGGTGGCCTCGTCACCCGTGGATCCGAAAAGGTCCTGGCGCGGCGGGCCAAGCCTCACCTTGCCAGCCGAAACGGCCTCTGGCGTGTAGGTGCCGTCCACCCGCGTGTCGTTGACGACGACCACCTTCTCCACATACCCCTCCTCGATGTACTCCAGGAAGGTGGAATACTCGACTTCGTTGGGCGTCTGTGCACCGACGAACAGGAAGATGTGGACCATGATGGCCATAAAAATGGCCAAGTAGATCCACAGGGCCAAACGAGGACGTCCACCGGCACCGGGAGTGCTCGGCTTCGATCCCTGGTCTGTATTATTCTTCTGGTCCTTCTGGGCCATATTCCTAATCTGAAGGGCGCTTTTGGTACGATTCGGCGAAGCCTGAACCGTACCCGACGGCCCAGTGATGGTTCCTACGGACGGCGCGCCTCACGGATGCGCCGCTCGACCTCTTGACCGCTAGTTTCGTCGTATGAAACGATTCTGTCCAGGCTTTTCCGCGCCACTGATCATCGTCGCCGTGATGGCCGGATGCGCCCACGTGCCGGCGGTCGTGCCATCGGACAGCGACGTGGTCCTCGCCCATCACGCCCTGACCGAAGAGAATCCCGGCGAGCCCGGCCAGTACGGAATACGAACGCTGTACTACGGCTCAGGCACGGATCGCCGGCGGGCAGTGTACCGGGACTCGGTCGCCATCCGCACCGACAGCGTCGACGCATCGAAGCTCGTGGATCTTGGCGACTCCGCGAAAGAGCGGAACCGGTACTGGGGATTTACGCCCGAGGCCTTTCCGATAAATGGTCGGGTTTGGTACCCCGAGGGCGAGGGGCCATTCCCCCTCGTTCTGGTGGTGCACGGCAATCACAACATGAAGGATTTTTCCGATCCGGGCTACGACTACCTCGGAGAGCTGCTGGCTTCCCGCGGCTACATCCTGGCCTCTGTGGACATGAACTTCATCAACGGAGGCATTCGGGGCGAGAACGACGGTCGCGGCTGGATGCTGCTGAAGCACCTTCAGGCCTGGCGTGCCTTCAATGCCGATGGGGAGGGTCCATTTCGTGGTATGGTGGATATGGACCGAATCGCCCTCATGGGCCACTCCCGTGGCGGTGAAGCGGTGGCGCTTGCTGCCGCATTCAACCGCCTTGACCGCTATCCAGACGACGGGTCCCTGGAGTTCGATTTCGGTTTCAACATTCGAGCCGTGGTGGCCATTGCTCCCGTGGATGGACAGTATCTACCCACCGGTCGCCCCGCGCCGCTAAAGGACGTCAACTATCTGGTTTTCCACGGCTCACACGATGGGGATGTGACCAGCTTTCACGGACTCCGGCAGTACCAGCGACTCACCTTTTCGGAAGACACCGATTTCTTCAAGTCGGCCGTCTATATGTATCGAGCCAACCACGGGCAATGGAACACCGTCTGGAACAACAAGGACCGTGGACCCCGCAGCGGGCGCTCCCTGCGGCTCGACGCGCTCGTGACTCCAGACGAGCAACGGCAGTTCGCGCAGGTTTACGTGTCTGCCTTTCTGGATGCCACCCTTCGGGACAACGATCGATACCTGTCCCTCTTCCGAGATCACCGGGTGGCAGGTGACTGGCTTCCCGGAACGATGTACGTGACCCGGTACCATCACAGCTCCTTTCAGGCGCTCGCTACTTATGAGGAAGACATTGATCTCGAGAGTGGATCCACACAAGGCGTAGAAATAGCAGCCGATTCCCTGACGAAATGGAAGGAGGCGCCACTTGTCCTCCGATCCCGAAACCGGACGAGCACCTCAAACTCCCAGCAAAACCAGGCGGCCTCGTTGGCGTGGAAACGGGACTCCACCGACGTGATTCCCTCGTACCGCCTGGCGCTTCCACCTGGCCTCTCGACCTCCTGGAGCCTTGGGCCAGCCTCGACCCTGGACATTCTGGCTTCGGCCGAAGAAGGCGTCGACTCGCTGGCTGTGCCGGGCGCCGCCGTTGACCTGTCGATTCGAATCACGGATGCTCAAGGCACAGCCGCCTCCGTTCCGCTCAGCCGCTACGGTCCCATCCGTAAACCGCTGGACATCCGGGTGCTGCGCCGGAACCTGGACGAGTCACGTTTCGGTGAAACCTCGGAGTTGGTCCTGCAGAGCTTTGCCATTCCTCTGGCGGACTTTACAGCGGTGACGCCGGACCTGGATCTATCCGCACTTGCCGAGGTAGCGCTCGTGTTCGACCTGACGCCGTCGGGGACGTTGATTGTGGACGACATCGGATTCGCCTCTCCCCCGGCCGGTTTTCTGCGCCATCGCGTGAAGGCGCAGTCGGAGTCCAATCAGCTGTAGCTATCGCCAGCGGAGGCCGAGCGTGTGCGTGCTGCTGCCGCTCTCCGTGTACGATGCGAACTCCAGCGTGATGGCGTCGCCGGAAAAGGAGGCGCCCCAGGTCGGCCGGGTCTCCCCCGAGACCGGGTTCTGGCCGTAGCCGGCCAACAGGCGGAACGTGCGACCGGTGACCGGCCAATAGCCAAGCTCCAGGCCGCCGCCCGCACTTGTTCGCCCTTCCGTGAGATGCATGCGGCCGGCGAGAACCATATCGAGCGGTCCGACTTCGATTGAATTGCTGGCCGCCTGGAACAGCACAACGGGTGAGTTCGGGAGTCCGATGGAGATGACATCCGCGCTCTGGTCCGCCGGCGCCTGGGCGCTCGTACCAGTCCCAAGGCCCAATACGGAGGCGGCCAGCCGGAACTCAGCCAACTCGCGGGCCACTCCTGCATTCAGATATACGGCACGATCCCGATTCGTGAAGATGGTCCGTTCGACCAACGCAATCCCAACTCCGAAAGCAAAGCCAAAGAGGCTTCGCGAGCCCGACACGGAAAGCCCCAGATCGCTTGTGACGAGATCCGGATCCTCATTCCGCGACTCGTGCCGGAGTCCAAACACGAAGCCGGCGCCTTCGAATGCGGCCCAGGCCGCAGTCGCATCATTGCCGTTCCAACGCCATCCAACATCGGCACCGCTGCTGGCGCCCGAGAGAGCGGGGTTCGCCAGGGTAGCCCCGGGCGTTGGCCGCTGTAGGACAGAAGCCCCGGCCAAAGCAGTCGCGCGCGTCGTCGGCGAACTCAGATCGCCTGGAAGCTGGGCGTAAGCCGTGGAAGGCAGGAACAGACTCAGGACCAACAGAACGGGGACGCTTCTCACCGGGATCGCGGGTTAATTCTGGGGCCCGATAATATGAAGGATCCAGGCATCTTGCGGGAGCCTGGCCCCCAGACGGCGCGCGAGGTCGCGGGCGGCCACATCACTGTCCAACCTGCCGATGGCGACCACGATGCCGGAACTACGCCGCCAGGTGCCCACCCATATCTCGGGCTTGCCGAACTGTCCGAGTTGGATCACCAGATTGTCCCGCACTTCCCGAGCCGTCTCGAGGTCCCTGACCTCCGACAGGACAATCGTCCATCCGGACCAGCGCGTAGCGGGCCGCTCCTCTTCCTCTTCGGCCATCTGGAGATTCTCAGCGGGCATCGCGTCTGCCGACCGGACAATGGGCATGTCCGCGACGCTGACCATCTCCACGTCCCGAGCTCCAGGCATGCCGATAGGCCGGTTGGGCACACTCACCGAATCGGGTTGCGCCGGGTTGTCCACCACCGTCTCACTGAGCCGAGGGACACCCTTGACGGGCACACCAGATCCGGTCGAGTCTGCGCCCGCGATGGCCAACGAGTCGGCGCCCGCGGTGGCAAACGAGTCCGGAGCCATTGCGGCCAGCGATTCGGCCATGGCCAGCGAGTCAGCGACCAGCACCGCCAGGGAATCGCGCTCCGCAGCTTCAAGGGCGACCCGTATCGAATCAAATACGGCCTGTTTCTCGGCCGCCATGTCGTCGATGGCCTTCAGTAACTGACCGGCGGCGGTGGCGTACCGGGTACCGTTGAATCGCCCCGTCAGCGACTCCATGAGTCGCCGCAGCGTCACCTCATTCCACGGTCGCTCGGGCTCGGTCAACGCCTCAGGCTCGACGAAGGCGATCTCCGGACCTGTCACCTGAATGGTCGAGTCCGCCGGCGCCAACTGAGAGGTCGAGTCCGCTCCGGCCAGTTCAGCGTCGGCCGCTGCCAGTTCTGCTGCCACGGCGGCTATCGAGGCCGAGGCCACGGCCAGCGAATCCACGGCCAGCGAATCCACGGCCAGCGAGGCCACCGCCAGCGAGGCCACGGCCGCCGAATCCACCACCACCGAGTCCGATTCCGACGCCGGCACATCGGTGGTGTCCGCCATGGCACGAATGCCAGGCGGAAGCGCCGCCATCGAATCTGCGGGTGCAGCATCGGTGGTCAAGGTGGAGTCTGCCGCTGCCGGCGTCAGCTCATCCATGTCAACTTCGGCCGAGGATGGGACTCCGGCAAGCGAGTCGGGACTCAGTCCATCGACCCACGTAGAATCTGCGGTCGCCGTCGTCGAATCCACCGCGGTGGCCGTTGTCGTATCCGGCCAGGCGACGAGGCCGGCACGGACCAGAAGCGAATCGGCCACGCCAATCGGCAGCGGCGCGTCCGCGCTCAGGGAATCGGGATCGACCCAGTCCAGATATACGGACCCGGCCGCGAAGATAGCCTTGGGGAGAATAGACGTCGTTGGAAAGAGACCCGCGGTCTCCAGCATTCCATTCAGCGCCTCGGCATGCTGATCCTGCTCCCAGACATCGAAGAAGCGGGCGTAGTAGGCCTCGGCCTGAGCCAGAGAGTCCGGCCCCAGATCCTGATCCTCCTCGACCCCAAGCAGCGCACGAATCCGGCTGGCGAATTCGGTGTCCGGGTAGTCGATGAGAATACGCTGATAGATCCCGTTTGCCGCAGAGGAATCGCCCAGGGCGCGCTGGATCTCGGCGAGCGCAAAGAGTGCCCTTCGGGCCACGGGTTCATCGGGTGTGTCCTCAAGAACCATCCTGTACCAGACGGCGGCGGAGTCAGGACGCTCAATCCCGAGGAAAAGCGTGTTGCCCACATCATACCGCGCCAGCGCCCGATTGGCCTTCATGTCGGCCTGGGACGTAGAATCGCGAGGTACTGCGGACAGGTCCACCTCCGGGAGCTGATCCTCAAGGAGTTCGACCTCCTCTTCCTCGCCCGCCAGATCACCGGCTTGCACCCCGGCACCCAGCACGGCCTCCATCCGACGCCAGTTCGGAACCCTGGCCCGTTCTCCCCACCGAATGGTGAACGAGAGCTGTCCCTCCTGGCGCATCACCGGGTCATCGTGGAAGAGGAAGCCTGCTTCCTGCCCGTTCGCGTTACCCGATGGGATGACTTTTCCGGCAGGCAGACCCCGATTGGCGCCCTGACTGCTGGCGGTTTGCTGGAAGGCGCGCGCGATCTGTCTTTCCTCCTGAAGCCGTTGCCTCTCGGCCATCTCTTCGGCGCGCAGGCGCCGCAACTCCAGGACCTTCACGGCAAAGGTCGAGTCGTCCATCGTCCCGAGCACGAGCAATGAATCCATCCGATGGACTTCCCGATATGCCGTCGCAAAGGCACCGAAGGCCTCCTTGAGTTCCTGGGAGTTGCGGATGGCCTCGGGCGACAGCCTCAACGGATCAACGGCGGCTCCCGAGAGGGACGATCCCGAACGAAGCGCCGAGGCGGCGGTATCGAAATGGGCTGCGGCAAGGACGAAGTCCTCGTCCAGGTCGCGGTAGAGCTGTGCCAGACTGTAGTGGATCCGGCCACGCAGCCCGCCTATTTCCTGGGCAAAAACCTCATCATACAGGAGTTCGTCGTAGACGTTGTAGGCATCATCTGCCCTGCCCATCGCCCGCAGTATATCCCCACGCAGGAGCGCCAGTTCGCCCCGGTAGGCAAAGTGTTTATCGTCGCGCTCCATCTTGCGGAGCCGGCCGAGTGCATCATCCGGATCAAGCCGCGAGCCTTCGACACGAATCGCACTGTACTGGGCCGCGTAATCAAGCTCGTAGTCCGGGCGATACCCACGTACCCGCCGATACGAGGCCACGGCTTCCTCATACTGACCAAGCGTCTCGTAGACCTGCCCCAGAAGGAAACTCGCGCGAGCCGCGATCTCCTTGTCACGCACCACGTCGAGCCCCTCGCTCAGGTCTACGGCAGCGCCTGCCCAGTCTCCCTGTTTGACCCGGAGCTCTCCAAGGGCCAGTCGAAGGGAGGCCACCCACTCTCGGCTTTCTACCGCACCCGCGAGGGCTTCGGTAATGGTCAGTTCGGCCCGCTCGAAATCACCACTGGCAACGTGGGTTCTGGCCAGCCAAAACCATCCTTCCTCCGCCAACCCGGTCCCCAGATCGATGACCTCGCGGAATTTCTGCTGGGCTCCGACATAATTGTTCTGGAAGAAGTAGGACTTTCCGATAACCAGCAGTGCGTCGTCTACCCACTTGGACTCGGGATGGTCGCGAAGGACGTCGGCGCTCTTGAGCACGGCATCCTCGAAGTCCCGCCCCCCTCCCGCCGGTCCAGACCTGATAAAGACCCCTATGTACTCGGTCCGGTCTACCGAATCATTCCGGCGCTCCTGACTCTTGACACCCGCCCTGTACGAACGGCGCGCGTTGTAGAAGGTGTTGTAGAGCGCGGTGAAATTGTCATACCGCTTCCCCACAAACGAGGAAGACTTGCAGCCCGCCAGAAAGACGGGCGCAACCAGCAGGAAGAATAGGACGGCGCAGAAACCGAGAGCACGCGATCGCATGAGCAATAGTCTGTTCAGATCGTAGCGTTTCTCTCTATGGGTCTTGCTGGTCAGTTGGTTTAGACGCGGGTTACGTGGACCATGTTCGTCCGTCCACGCGCCGGGAGCGGCATTCCGGCGGTCATTACCACCAAATCACCGGAACGAGCCAGGTTGTTCTCACGAAGAACCTGGTGTACCAGCTGAATGCCCCCATCAGTATCGGACTGAAAAGGGATCGCAAAACCCTTTGTTCCCCAACTTAATCCCAGTTGGCCGACAACCCGCTCGTCATCGGTAAACGCATACACCGGCACCCTCGGTCGGTGTCTGGCAATGCTCCGAGCTGTCGTGCCGGATGCGGTCAGGCACACGATGGCAACGGCTCCGACCTGGCGCGCCAGGTCGAATGCAGTTTTCGACACCGCCTCTGTCACATCGTGATGCGGTGTGAGGTCAGGTTGTCCTTCTCCATCGTCCCAGAAGTGGGTCTCCGCTTCGCGGATGATCCGAACCATGGTTTCGACCACGTGCACGGGATCGCGCCCGACCGCTGTCTCTCCCGACAACATCACGGCATCGGTTCCGTCAAGCACAGCGTTGGCGACGTCGGAGACTTCGGCGCGAGTCGGCCTCGGGTTCGTGATCATGCTCTCCAGCATCTGGGTGGCCGTGATAACGGGCTTGGCCACCTGACGACACTTGCGGATAATCCGCTTCTGAATCCCTGGCAACTGGGAGAGGCGCATCTCGATACCCAAGTCGCCGCGTGCGACCATCAGGCCGTCTGCCTTGGAGAGAATCTGATCGACCCGGGTCACGGCCTCCGGCTTCTCGATCTTGGCGATGATGGAAACGCGCTGCCCGGACTCTCGAACCCTCCAGATGAGATCGGACACGTCCGATTCGTCCCGCACAAAGGAAAGCGCGATGATGTCTACGCCTTCGGAAAGGCCAAACGTCAGGTCTTCCAGATCCTTCTCTGTCAGCGCGGGAGTGGAGGTCTTGATGTTGGGAAGGTTGACGCCTTTCCGGGACCGCAACGGGCCTCCGACCACCACCACAGTATGTACATCGCGCCCCTCGATGCTGGTAATTTCGAGCTCCAGGCTGCCGTCGTCCAGCAGGATGTTCGCGCCCGGCTTCACGTCCTCAGCCAGCGTCGGGTAGCTGATATACACCCGCTCAGCCGTCGACTCGGCCATGGCCTCCGCGGTCAGGACAAGCGGCTTGCCAACCTCGAGCGTGACGCAGTCGTCCTTCATCTTGCCCACTCGAATCTTGGGACCCTGAAGGTCCTGAAGAATCGGGATGATGCGCCCGGCCTCCGCGGCAGCCTGGCGGACGCGTTGCATCACCTCGCGATGATGGGCATGGGTGCCATGGGAGAAGTTCAGCCTCGCGACATCCATCCCGGCCTCGACAAGACCTCGTATGGTGTCGAGGTCGGATGAGGCGGGTCCCAGGGTGCAGACAATCTTGGTCCGGCGTTCCATGCGATGCGGTTGTGGCTTGGGGATTGCAAGCTACGGGGAAGTCCCAGCGAGACAAAGACTGAATCGCCCCGGACGGCAGGCTTAACGCAGTCAGCACACTTGGGCGCATGGGGGCCGACGGCCGGGACGGGCGCTGAGGCTAGACCTTGCGAAGTGTGGTCTCTCGTCCAAGAGATGCCTCGACAATGCTGTCGAAATCGCTCAGCCACTGACTCCGGTCCGCCTCACTGATCAGGGCGACCTCAAATCCCGCACGGGCAACCCGGGCGAGTCTGGCGTGGTCGAATCCGCACTCCACCGACAGCATCGCGTATTCATCCATGAGGGTGTTGCCAAACGAGATGGGATCATCCGTGCTCAGCGTGCATCGTACGCCGGAATCCATCAGTGCCTTCAGCGGATGGGATGACCAGTCGTCCACGACACCGAGTTTGACGTTTGAGATGGGACAGACGTCCAGGGTCACGCCCTCCGAAGCCAGGAGAGCCAGGACTTCGGGGTCCTCCACGGCCCGGACTCCGTGCTCGATGCGACGGACTCCCAACTCCTGGACCATCCGTCTGACGAAGTCGGGGCCACAAAATTCGCCGGCATGTGCCTTGGTCACCTTCCCCGCATCGCGCGCCCGGGCCCACAATTCCGCTGCCCAGGGTCCCAGCGGCGCAGTCTCTGTCCCGTGAAGGTCCAGTCCATCCAACTCATCCCAGGTTAGGGAATCGTCTATCCATGACATGTTGCCCTCGCGATAGCCATCATGGTGGATTCCCATGAACACGCGTACGTGCAGCCCGCGCGGAGCAGCTTCGCGAATCGCTCGTGCGACGGCGCGCGCATCCAGTCCGTGGGCGTCCATCATCCCGGAGGCAAAACTCACCTCGACGTAGTGCACATTCTGACGGTAGACCAGGCCCTCGAAAATATGCCGAGCGGCCTCGCGGTATCGTTTCGGACTGGTGTACCACTGGCCGGCCATGGCCAGCAATTCCTGTTCGAATTGGGCGAAGGAATCGAATCTGTGGTCGACAGCCCACGAAGCCGGAGGCTCCGCGTAGGAATCCGGAGCGACTTTCTGCAGCAACTCAAACGGCAACGCTCCCTCAATGTGTAGGTGCGTTTCCGTCTTCGGGAGATTCCGGATGAACCGCTCGGTATCAGGTTCGGGCGTGAAGTGCATGTCGCAAAGGTAGGCAGGATGACCTCCGATGGACAATCGGCGGCGGTGCCTCGCACCGCCTTTCATGCGCGAGTGCTACCTTGTCCTCTTTAGCTCCAAGCCGCACCACAGATGAGACGGATCCCTGTCCTTCTTCTGACCCTCCTGGTCGCCTCCCCCGCCATCGCCCGCCAGGCCGTCACCGAAGCCGATTATGCGCGCGCCGAGCGGATGCTTCGGCAACACACCTCGCCGAAGGTGTACGGCAATTCCATCAGCGCCAATTGGATGGAAGAGGGCACGTTCTGGTACCGGGTCACGACGGCCGCCGGCCAGCGATTCGTACTCGTGGACCCCGGCGCCCGGCGGAACAAGAAACGCGCTGCATTTGATCACGCCCGCGTGGCGGCGGCGCTCTCGGCAGTGACAGGTGGCGAGGTGGAAGCCGCGAATCTGCCCTTCAACTCGTTCGAGTACGGCCCCGACAGACGGAGCATCAGCTTTTCGGTCCAGGGCAAGTCTTACTCCTGCAACCTCCGCAGCTACCGGTGCGAAACTACCGCGGATGCCGAAGCGGAAGAGGCTCCGGAGACGAGCCGCTTCGGACGATTCCGCCCGACTGAGATCCCATCGCCCGATGGCACCATGGAAGCGTTTGTCCGGGATCACGATCTATGGGTCCGGGACCTCGAAACAGGGACCGAGCGCCAGATGACCTTTGACGGCGAGGAGGACTACGGCTACGCCACCAACAATGCGGGCTGGACGCGCAGTCCGAGCCCGGTTCTGCTGTGGTCTCCGGACTCCAAAAAGATTGCCACCTTCAAACATGACGGGCGTCACGTGTCGATGATGTACCTGACCTCCACCAAGCAGGGCGCTCCCGATCTCGAAGCCTGGCGCTACCCCTTCCCCGGAGACAGTCTCATTTTCCGCATTGAGCGCGTAGTGATCCACGTGGATGACGCACGATTGGTTCGGCTGCAGATGCCTGCCGACCAGCACCGCTCGACCATCACAGATCACATTGTGGACGGCGGACAATGGGCCGACATCGAGTGGAGCAACCGCTCCGACCGGCTTTTCTTTGTATCCAGTAGCCGTGACCACAAGGTGGCTACGCTTCGGGAGGCGAACCCGGAGACCGGCGCCGTGCGTGACATCTTCGAAGAGGTCGAGGACACCTTCTATGAGAGCGGCTACAACCAGATCAACTGGACCGTCTTCGCCGAATCCGAGGAGTTTGTCTGGTATTCGCAGGAGGATGACTGGGGCCACCTGTACCTGCGGGACCTCCAGACTGGCGCGCTGAAGAATCGCATAACAGAGGGAGACTGGAGAGTGCTTGCCGTCCGCCACTGGGACCCCTTGGCCCGCACCGCTTTTTTCACAGGTGGAAGCCGCGAGCCCGGAGATCCCTATTTTCAGTATCTCTACCGCGTTGATTTTGATGGATCAGACCTGCGCCTCCTGACGCCGGACAGCCTGAACCACTCGGTCAGTTTCTCGCCCGACCACCGATACTTCATCGACACCGCCTCGTCTCCCACCACGCCGCAGACCATCACCCTCCGGAGCAGTGAAAA
This sequence comes from Bacteroidota bacterium, assembly GCA_029262855.1. Lineage (GTDB taxonomy): Bacteria > Bacteroidota > Rhodothermia > Rhodothermales > UBA10348 > JABDJZ01. Next base: position 16,415 of record JAJCYP010000060.1, read on the forward strand.
CGGCGAGGCCATTGTGGAGTTGGAGCAGGCTGATATCTCCGAACTTCTGGCCAGCGGATGGAAGCCCCCTAATCCCTTCGTTGTCAAGGCCCGTGATGGCGAGACGGATCTGTATGGCCTGATGTACACGCCGACCAATCTCGATCCGAATCGCAATTATCCAGTCCTCAATTACCTCTACCCAGGCCCGCAGTCAGGGTCCGTCGGGAGCCGGAATTTCAATCCATCGCGTAGTGACAAGCAGGCCGTTTCCGAGTTGGGCTTTGTCGTGGTCGAGCTGGATGCGATGGGCTCTCCGATGCGCTCCAAGTCGTTCCACGAGGCCTACTACGGCAACATGGGTGACAACGGTCTGCCGGACCAGATTACCGGGATCCAGCAGCTCGGAGCGCTCCACCGGTACATGGATCTGGCCCGGGTTGGCATCTGGGGCCACTCCGGCGGCGGATTCGCCTCAACGGCCGGCATCCTTCGCTATCCCGACTTCTACAAGGTGGCCGTTTCCGGCGCCGGAAACCACGACAATGCCACCTATGAGGATGACTGGGGCGAGAAGTGGCAGGGACTGCTCGAGCGGAACCCCGATGGCACGACCACCTACGACAACCAGGCCAATCACCTGCTGGCGGACAACCTCAAGGGGAAGCTGCTCATCGCGCACGGATCCATGGACAGCAACGTCCCGCCGAACAACACGATGCTTCTTGCCGAGGCGCTGATGAATGCCGGAAAGGATTTCGACATGCTCATCTTTCCCAACAGCCGGCACGGATTCCGTCAGGGCGAATACTGGATGCGTCGCCGGTGGGACTACTTCGTGAAACACCTGATTGGTGCCGAGCCACCCAAGGAGTTCAAATTTGGGCAGCAGCGCGACCAACCCAGCATGTAGGGTGTTCGCCTCGACGGACAGAGATCATCTTTCTGATTTTGGCCTTTCGGCCGACGTCCGAGCGATGGTCCCAGACGGCCTGGAGCCGGCCCGAGTCACCGCAGTCAACCGGACGAATTGCGAAATCGAGACTGAGTCGGGCCCGGCCATCGCCGAACTGACGGGCCGGCTGCGATTCGAGGCCGAGTCCAGCATGGAGTTTCCGTCGGTAGGCGATTGGGTCTCCGTGAATCAAATGGACAATTTCGCCCTGATCACCGAGGTCCTCGAGCGGTCGAGCGTGCTCCGGCGTCGTCGCCCGGGAACAGACAGCGACTTCCAACTTCTTGCGGCCAATGTGGACGTGGCTCTGATACTGCAGGGATGCGACCTACCGGTGAACGTGCGCCGCCTGGAGCGATTCGCCGCCATGGCGACGGACGGCAACGTTCGGCCACAGGTTGTCTTTTCGAAGGCAGACCTTCTGGATGTACCTGCGCGTGACGCTGCTGTAATTGCCACCGCCCACCTCGGGACTCCTCTCTTTGTCAGTTCCCTGCAGGAGAATGGCACGGCACACTTGATGGAGGGGCTTGAGTCCAGCAAGACCTACGTCCTGCTGGGCCCTTCCGGGGCCGGCAAGACGACCCTGCTGAACCGTCTCCTCGGAGCCGAGGAATACGCCACCGGGGCGGTCCGGAGCGGCGATTCCAAGGGGCGCCATACCACGACGCGGCGACACCTCGTGGTTCTACCGGGCGGTGCGCTGCTGATAGACACACCCGGCGTTCGCGAGCTCGGGATGACCGATATGTCCGGAGGAATTGAGAACGTCTTCGAGTCGATCTCCGCCCTCGCCGAACAGTGCCGATTTCGTGACTGCTCGCACGAGGGCGAGGCCGGCTGTGCCGTGCAGGAAGCCGTTGATGAAGGTCGAATCGAGGCGAAGCTTCTCGACGCCTTCCACAAGCTTGAACGCGAAGCCGCCCACTTTGAGCGCTCGGTGGCCGAGCGGCGTCAGAAGGACAAAGCCACCGGCAAGCTCTACAAATCGATCATCCAGGGCAAGAAGGACCGCCGCTAGATTGGGGACACCGCCGGCCAACGGATGCCGCATCCAGCAGGACCCACGACCGTGCCCGTCCGCGTGCGCGGCATCCCATTGATTCCATGGAGTACCTGATCGTCGCGGTCGCGGCCGCCTTCGCCTCTGGCTTGACCTTGTATTCCGGTTTCGGATTGGGGACCATCCTCCTCCCCGTGTTCGCGCTCTTCGTCCCCATCGAGTTGGCCGTCGGCGCGACGGCAGTTGTCCATGCCCTGAACAACGTGCTCAAGGTTAGCCTGCTGGGGAGGCTGGCCGACTGGAGTGTGGTGTGGCGATTCGGGGTCCCGGCCGTTCTGGCAGCGTTTCTGGGTGCCTGGCTCCTGTCTGTGGTGACTGCCCTGCCGGGGGGCTGGGAGTGGACGATTGGCCCGCTCTCGGGCGAGATCACTCCGATCGGTCTCGTGATCGGCCTGCTCATGCTCGGATTTGCTGTTCTCGAACTGAGCCCCCGTTTCGGGCAATTGCACGTTCCCGCCCGCTACCTGCCCATCGGCGGCGTTCTATCCGGCTTCTTCGGGGGTCTCTCGGGTCACCAGGGAGCGTTGCGGTCCGCATTCCTTGCGGCGACCAAGATCACAGCGAAGGCATTCGTCGGCACCAATGCGGTCATCGGCCTGGCCGTCGACGCGGTACGGATCGTGGTGTACGGAGCGTTGGTATTCCGGGGGCGGCTCGGGGAACTTGCTGCCGCGTCCGAGGGCGGGCTCGTTGTCGTAGGGACCCTGGCCGCCTTCGCAGGCGTGGTCATCGGCAAGCGATTCCTCACCAGAGTGACCATGGATGGAGTCCGGCGGCTTACCGGTGTGATGCTACTGGTGATTGCCGTGCTCCTGATTGCTGGGTTGGTATAACTACCTACTTTGGGCGACCTATACATCACCCGGCGACCATGAGACGGATTCTCTGCACCTCCCTCCTTTTATGCACGCTCCCTCTGGCAGCCCAAAGCCAGCGTTTGCCGGCCGACTTCGGCGACTTCGTGCAGCGTGTGCTGGCGGAGTTTGACATCCCGGGCGCGGGCATTGCTGTAGTGTCGGATGGCGAGATCCTGATGGCAGACGGATTCGGCGTGCTGGATCTGGAATCTGGCACGCAGGCCGATGCCCACAGTCTCTTTGGCATTGCTTCCAATTCCAAGGCCTTTACCGCCACAGCCCTGGGGCTTCTGGTGGAGCAAGGTCTCCTGGAGTGGGACCGTCCGGTCGTAGACTACCTGCCCTGGTTTCGACTGTCGGATCCTTACGTGACGGCGGAGTTGACCATCCGGGACCTGCTCGTACATCGCAGTGGATTGGCCCCCTACGCCGGCGACCTTCTGTGGTGGCCACCCACCGAACTGTCGCGGAGAACCATCGCCGAGCGACTGAAGGACATTCCGCTCGCGACCAGTTTCCGGAGTGCCTACGCGTACGACAACGTGCTGTATCTCGTCGCCGGAGAGGTCATCGAGAGCCTTTCCGGGATGACGTGGGAGGAGTTCGTCCGCACTCAGATCATGGACATTGTGGACATGCCGGACTCCAACGTCCTGCACTCTGCCGCTGGCGAGGGTGTCAACGTGGCTAAACCGCATGCACGCGTCGACGGAGTCGTACGCAGAATCGCCCCCTTTGCCAGCGACAACACAAACCCGGCTGGAGGCGTCAATTCGAGTGCTGCGGATATGGCCCGCTGGATGATCACACACCTCAATCAGGGGACCACTCCCGATGAAGTCCGACTGTTCGGGGAAGCCACGGCCCGGGAGTTGCGGAGTCCCGTCACGCCGATTCCAGTAGGGGACCCGCATCCGCTGGTGGCTCCGCAGGCGGCCAACTTCGCAGGGTACGCATTGGGCTTCCACGCACAGGACTATCGGGGTGAGTTCATGCTGACGCACGGCGGCGTTCTGCCCGGATATTTTTCGCGCCTCGCCATGATTCCGGGGCGCAACCTGGGTGTGGTCGTCATGCTGAATGGCGAGTCAGGGCGCGCACATCGCGCGATTGTCTATCACGTGCTGGACCATCTCATGGAAGTCGACCCGGCCTACGATTGGCTCGGCGCGTATGCCCAACTCGAAGCGGCCTCCCGCGCCCGGTCAGGCACGGATCCGTTCGCATGGCCTGATCCACCCTCCTCCCCGATTCCGGCGCGTGACGGGACGGCGTATGCAGGAGACTACCAGGACGCCTGGTACGGCCACGTCTATGTGGAGCAGCGCGAGGAGCGCCTACGAATGCGGTTCGAGCACTCTCCTTCCCTGGAGGGGGATCTCGTGCACTGGGACGGTGACACGTTCATCGCCCGATGGGATGACCGCGAATTACGGGCGGATGCCTATGTGACGTTCGTGGTGAGTCCCGATGGCCGGTCGCACAGGATTGAGATGACGTGGGTGTCTGACGCCACGGACGTGAGCTTTGACTATCACGATCTGGATTTGCGCCGGGTCGGGAAGTGATCTGGTGGCCTAATTGGGCCGGTCTCGGCCCTTCCGGGCACCTGGCAGATGACGCCACCCATCGCCAACAGGACGACCGCGCCAGCCACTGGCGCCAGACTTCCACCTACAACGAACCACCAGGTCCACGGACCGCACAGCTCCCCAGGCCACAGGCCCGTGGTCGGGAGCAGCGTGAGCAGTAGAACCATCGCTCCGGCGTATAGAACGGGCCAGCCCCTGATGTGCTCGGCGCCCCACGCATCTCCGATGGCAGCGACCATTGATGGAGTCACGATGCCCAACAGCACCAGATGCAGGTAGGGGACGCGGAGGCCTGTCGCGAACCCCCAGGCAGCCATGTCGGGAATTGCCAGAGCGCTCAGACCGATCGCCTGAAGAACCACCAAGGCAAGCGGCAGGCGCCACGTGCGAGGTGCCTGCCGGCCAACCGCTGAGACGATTAGAAGCAGTCCAGCCGCGACCAGCAGGGCTCCCGAACTACCTACCACTCGGACCATCGGCGGAATCTTATCGGGATGAACGCCCAGCAAGAACGTCGTGGGAGTGCCGATCACCAGAAGCTTCCACGCCGTTCGAATTCGCGCGGGCTGAGGGGAATCGCCGCCGAGACCGCCCCACTGGCGCAGCAGAAGCCCAAGGACGGCCATCAGAAGCCACCCCAGCGCAAATACACCATGAATAGATGAAGCGCCAGTTGGGACCAGACCGGGTCGGCAGGCTCGATGGCCATCGAGGCGCCGAGTGCCCAGGCGCCCAGAGAGGAGACCGCCAGGAACACCAGTGCCGCGTCGAAGAACGGCCTGGCCACGTGAGACGACATGCCTTGCCGCAGATATCGGTAGTTCCACGCGAACGCATACCATACCAGCAAGCTGGACGTGGATACAGCGATGGACAGCGGGTATCTGGAGCCCCCAATCAGTGCGAAGGCGTACCCATCCCTCACAAATGGGAAATACGACAGGAGACCCAGGGCGAGAGCAATCCCGATCAGTCTTTGGGATCGGCGAATCACGGATTCCGCCGCATCCGGGCAGCCGCGGACAATCAGAAACATCAAGACCGGCGTCGCCCACGCGAAGTACATCAGGTGCGAGTGCGCGTGTCGAATGTTGGGCAGCAAGAGGCGGGTCTCCCAGCCCAGGTGCATAATGCCCCTGAAGTAGAAGCCCGTCAGGCCAGCCAGCGCAAACGCTGACAGGGCGAACGTCCAGATGCGTTTCTCGAACGAAGTCATCCGGTTGGAACCCTCTCTCAATTGTTCGTCCGCAGGGGAGGCCCGCTAACGCGGCCCTCGTCACAAACCCCCTTCGGGCTTCCAAATCCCCCAAACCTAACAAATCCTGACAGGGCCTCTGGCCCCATCAGGATTTTTTGCGTGCCCGGGAGGGGGAGGGCGCTGGTTCGAGCCCGAGGTTCAGTCTTTCCTCGAGCGCTTGGACCTGTTTGTGACCCGCTACTCGCATATCGTCGATGTAACTGGAGCGAGAGCCTGCGAGCCAGGCGCCGGAGCTAGGTAGGTAGGGCTCGTCGACCCAAGCCTGATTCACCACAGCCCCATCCTTGAGGAAGGCTTCAAGGTCTCCAGTGAGGTAGTTGCCCTCGAGGTTGAAATAGCCTGGCCCAGCCTAGAGACTCTCGGCCAACGGAGCGAGCCCTGGCGGGGCAAAGCCTCCAGCCGGCTGTTGTGCGAGTTCGACGACTCAGGGGGCAACATCCCAGTATTTGCGTACCCGCGGCTGGGGTGGCACTGGTTCCAAGGCGGGGCCAGGCCGTTTTCACCCACCCTGCATGATCGTGATCCGACGTGCCTCAGCGCCTCCCTGGAATGCACACACATTCCCCGCGGCGTCAGAGGGCGCGACTTGAAAGCAGGCTCCATTTTCTACCTGGGGCGCCTGTTTGAGCGTCTCCGAGTGGAATCAGGGGAAAGATTTCCACTTCCGAGTCGCGTAAAGCGTCCCGAAAGTGGAAAACAAGGGCCCCATTCCGCGAACTACTGCCGGAGTCCTGAGCCTCCGCTCCGTTCAGTCGCAGCGCGAGTCGGCACAAACTCCCATCGAGAGTTCAAACCTTCCCGGACACAAAAAAAGCCCGACCCCTGATGGGATCGGACCTTGTTGCGTGCCCGGGAGGATTCGAACCCCCGACCTCCTGGTCCGTAGCCAGGCGCTCTATCCAGCTGAGCCACGGGCACGTGATGACCTTTGCGCGACTTTCGTCACAGAACGCCAATATACGTTGGCTGTTCGGCATCGAAAAATGAAGGTTCGCCGGAGCCGGAGATCTTTTTTGTGGTCCTCCCCATCCGGCGGAGATAGCAGGGGAAGTGAATTGGGTGCGTCGCCTCCAATTCAATGGCATCCGGGAGTTGAGAACCGGTCGGGAATGCGACGATTGTGATGAATGGAAGAAGGGCTTTAGTCTCGCCATGGACCGCCGATACCCTCGCTATGAGTTGTATCCCCCGTCGCTCCAAGACACCCGCCGCAATGATCTCAACCAAGACTGGCCTCGGGCTCGTTTTCGCTTTCTTTCTTTTCGCCGGCTGCTCTGACAGTCTTCTGGATGCCCCGGGCGAGTATGACAGAACCTCGAGCGAAAGCCCCGCCATGGAAGGAAAACTGCGTCATCCGCAGCTGGCCGGGCAAGGCGGTTCTTCCATCGCGAGCAAACTGGGCGACGACTCGAATGTATTCGTGGCCTTCACGGAGTATGAAGCCGATGGCGTGACTCGCCGGGTTCTGGACGCGTACGGCGTCACGCGGAGGATCCTTCAGGAGTACGGCGTGACGCGACGCGTTCTCGATAGCTATGGCGTCACCCGCCGCGTTCTCGAAGAGTATGGCGTCACCCGCCGCGTCCTGGAGAGCTACGGCGTTACGCGGAGAGTTCTGGAGTCTTACGGCATCACGGGTGAGATTCTGGACCAGTATCAGTACACGATCACCGATGCGCTCCTTGCAGAGTTCGGCCTTTCGATCGAAAAACTGGAGGCCCAGGGCGTCACGCGTCGCGTCCTCGAGGAGTATGGAGTCACCCGCCGGGTGTTGAGTCAGTACGCCATCACCGATCAGCAGTGGGACGAAGCTGTCGCTGCATTCGAGCGCAGTCTGCGGCTCAAGGTCCGGATAGACGGGGCCGTTCCGGGCGTCTTCCTGTCCCTGGGCAGCCTGCCCCTTTTGACCTTCCTGGAGGAGGTGGCTGACGACATCGACATCTCCTTTGTGGAAATCGACGTTACGCTTTCTGGACCACCGGTCGGCACCATCCTTCGGACGGACGCCGGCAACGAATTGTTGCCCTGGGGCGTCAACCACATCGGCGCGCCGGGGACGGCTACGGAGGGGCTTGGGAACGTCCATGTCTACGTGCTGGACTCTGGAGTCCGTGCGAGTGCGGACCTGAACGTGGTCGAGCGGAAAGACTTCACGATGCTGTTCGCCAACCGGGACCAGACGACCTGGGATGACACCAAGATTCTTGAGATGCCGTACTTCGATCCCGGATCGGCCGGCAATCCGGAGGATGAGACCGGACACGGGACGCATATCGCGGGCAGCATCGGGGCCATGGCCAACGGTCGCGGCGTGATTGGTACCGCTCCCGGCGTAGCAATTCACAGTCTGAAGGTCCTGACCGCGCAGGGTCAGACAGATATAACCACGGTTCTTTCGGCGCTCGACTATGTCCTCGTTCAGAAGCTGCACGACCCGGCCAGGCCGATGGTGGTGAATCTGAGCCTGGGTATGGACATTGAGTCGACTACTTACAACGTGTTGGACGAGGGCATTCGCCGGGCGACCGAGCACGGCATTCACGTGGTGGTTTCGGCAGGAAACGCGGCGTCCGACTCGCGCACCTTCTCGCCGGCGCATGTCTCGGAGGCCATAACGGTCGGCGCCTACGGGCCGATGGGTGACTATGCCTCGTTCTCCAACTTTGGCGCGAGCGTGGATCTGCTTGCACCGGGCGACCTGATTGCGTCGCTGTCGAACGATCCGGCCGACGAAGCAGCGAACCTGGCGGTGATCGAGAGTGGCACCTCCATGGCCACAGCCCATGCGACCGGGGCGGTGGCGCTTCTCTTGGCCCAGAATCCGCAAGCGCTGCCAAGCAACGCCCGGAGGTATCTGATGTCGACAGCGGCACCGACCGTACGATCCACTCCTGAGGGCACCGCGAATCGTGCCCTGAGCGTCGGACACAGCATCCTCCAGAATGCCTCGCTGCCGCCGTTCCTGCAGTTTGCGGTCGCCGCACGTGGGACCGTTGAGGTGTCACGGGGGGCGGTCACCGCGCCGGCTGGTGCAAGCGTAAACGCGAGTGTCTACGCCGGTACGAGCCACATCGGCTTGAGCACGGGCACGGTCGAGGGCTTCGCCTACTACGTGGTCGAGGATGCGTCCAGAACTTCGTACACCCCGGTATTCAACCCGTCCGGACTGGAAGCCAGTCGCCAAATTACGCCGGTAGAGATTCCCCATTTCGATATCGCTCAGCTCAGTGCACGCGCACAGAGCGCCGGTTCTGGTGTGGAGTATCGGGAAACCGACGGCGACCTCGTGTTGTCGGAGGATGTCTTCCTGGGAACGGCCGAGACCCCAGTGGTGTGGCATGTTCACGGCCGACTGACCAATGCGTCCGGCGCGACGGTTTCAGGTTACGGCACCTTCCTGGTGCACGGGAATGTTCGACTGAATCACTCGCTCGCCACAGACTCCAACTCCGCTGTCGCACTCATTTCTGACGGGGAGGTCTGGGTGGCCAAAGGGACAACCATCAGCGGACACCTTTTTTCGACGGCAGGCGCATTCGTCGAAGGCGACATGCGAGGCAGCGTGATCAGCCAATCGAATGCGGAAGTGTGGGGAGGAACGCTGGCGTACGCACCCATCCCGTGCGTGCTCACCGAGGCGTTCTGGCCGACGGGTCTCTGCAGCGCCGAGGGACTGGAGATGGCCCCGGAATACGGCGGTACCGACGTGCTCGTGAGTGATGCGCCAGCGACTGCGCTTTCGGATTCGATCGTCCTTGAAACATGGGCCAAGTCGAACAAGAGCCAGAACGAGATCCAACTCCAGTGGAAGGGAGTGACGACCGATCGGGTCGATATCTACCGAGATGGCGTGCTGGTGATTACCAGGAATCACACCGGAACGTGGAACGACGCTACTGGGAATATCGGATCGTGGACCTACGTGCACCGTGTTTGCGAGGCTGGCACGCTCGTGTGCTCCCCCGAGGTAACAACCAGCTTCTAGATCGCTCTCGGACTCGACCTGGCGAGCGTAGGACCCAACACATCGTGATCTCGATGTAGCACGAGCCCTACCGAACCACCATCAGGACCCGCGATCCCCTCTCCGTCGCCGATCGCCAGCGGACCATGTAGAGTCCTGGTGGATGAGATGAAAGATCCAACTCGCCGTCACCGGTTTCACTGCGTGCCACAAGAATGCGGCGACCCAGCATGTCGGACACGACCAACTCAATCCTGGCTCCAATGTCGGACGTCAGTCGGAAGAGCCCAGTGCTCGGGTTCGGGTACAGGCTCCAACCATCGCGATCGGGAATTTCCGCTGTCGCGAGGCCGGTGCTCACATCGAAGTAAACGGTTGCCTCTCCAGAGAATCCACCGTGCGAGACACGTCCGCGCGCCACGATCTCGCCCGTGATTCGAAGGTCAGCATTGTTGCCGGCCAGATCTACGCTCTGGGCGAGATCCAGATTGAAAATCACGAGCGAGCTGTCACCACTGGCCCCGGCCAGACCCGCCAGGTCGGACGAGGTCGATGTTTCAAACGATTGGACGCCTGCCGGCACTTGTCCTCCGAGTGCACCAGACCCGGAGATCTGGATGGTACCCGACACGCCCAGCTCATTTGAGGTCTGGGTAAACAGCCCCGCGAAACCCGGCACCACCGACGGTCCGGACTCCAGCAGGGTGAGCCGAAGACCGGACGGCGCCACTCCGACATGTACAGTGAGGACGGTTACCCCAAGATCGCCATAGTCGAAGGCGAGCGCGGCCGACTCCCGGTTGACCAGTTCCAGTCCAACCACCGACACCGAATCGAACGGCGTAGAACCCGGCCAAAGCACAGCCCGGAGGTGACCCGAAACACTGAATTGCGTTGCGTCCGAGGCACTTCCCAGATCCGTGGTGAGGTCTGCCGCAAAATCGACGCCGGAGGCGACCGTGTCGATTTCGAACATGCCGGACGGAATAACGCGAAGGCGATAGACGAGCGAATCCCGCCCTACGAAAGTGGCGTCCGGATCATAGAACAGCGCCCCCGTGGAGTCCCAGTGGACGACACCGTGCCGAGGCGGGATCACAATGTCCACGGAAACTGAGTCCAGGCCATCGCGCTCATCATTCGCCAGGAGATCGATGGCGGTGGACCGGCCAGCCACCACATCCACCCTATCGCCCACTGCGACCTGCCCGGCGGCGGTCGGCGGGGACACCAACGACGTAATCGCCATTGCAATAACGGCTATTAAATGGTGGCGTGGGGGTGATGCGTAGTTGCTGATCATGTCGGGTCAATCTCGCAATAGCGCGCACGTTCCCCCACGCCGCCACCTCGCAGGCAGCACCCGGAGTGAATCACAGGCGGCCCCCACCGGTACCTTGCGGAATGGAGCACCCTACGGTTATTGTCGGAGCCGGGATGGCGGGCGTCTGCGCTGCCCTGGCCATCTCGAAGCACGCCCCGGTCCTGCTGGCCGATATCCCCTCGCCGGAAGCCGCCTCCATGGCCGCAGTGGCGGGGCTGGCAAACCCCATCATCCCCCGGAGAGCCAATCTGGTCTGGCGCTGCTGCGAAGCCCTCAAGGCCCTCGAAAAGCTGTCACTCGAGCTGGAGGTGCCTCCTCTCCACCACGGGCTCCTGCGGCCCGCCACGTCCTGGGACGCCATGGAGGGCTACCGAGCCCGGGCGGCCTCACACCCGGAAATTGCGCGCTGGCATGGTCCGGAAGCGAGTGCCGAGGCCTGGCCCTGGATCGAAACCCCGTTCGGCACCCTCGAGGTGCTTGAGGGAGGCGCCTTCGATCTGCAGGCTTTCGTTCGCGCGGGGATCGGCCGCCTCGAGTCACGTGGCGCCTCGATTCGCGCGGACTGGTTGCTGACAGGATGGCGGGAGTCCTTGGATGCGGTTGAGGCGGTTTTCCAGGGACCAGACGGCCCACACACCTTTCCCTGCAGCCGGCTCATTCTGGCCGCGGGAGCCGGCTTCCGAAACTTCCCCGAACTCGCCCGCCTCCGCCTGCATCCTCTCAAAGGTCAGCTCCTGGTTGTCGAAGTGGACCATCCTCCAGACGGCGTTCGCCCGGTCTCGGGGGGAGGGTACATGGTCCCGATGGGCAACCGCATGGTCATTGGGAGTTCCTATGAGCACCAGTTCCACGGCGCCGGTCCGCGCGCCGAAGTCACGGACGAACTCCTGTCGCGGGCGACGAAATCGATGCCTTGGCTTGAAGCCGCGCGCGTCGTGGACGAGCGTGCGGGCATTCGCGTCACGGTTCCCGGCACCCGCCTTCCGATGGTCGGCCCCTTGCCCGGTCACCGCAGCACCTGGATCCTCAGCGGCCTTGCATCCAGGGGCCTCCTGATGGCTCCCTACCTCGCGGCCAATCTCTCAGATTGGATAGCCGACCCGAACGCCATCCCGAAGGAGCTTCACGTCACGCTTGGCTAGCCGTTGCCTGGCCGCGATAACGCGATCGGGCGGAGGGTGGCGTTGCCCGGGTGCGGCAATTCTGGCGAGAACGCTGTGAAGAAAGCGGTTCCATGCCCTGTTGGCCCCTCCCATGGGTGTACAGGGCACCCACCGCACGTATTTTTGCTTCACGGGCTCCCGCCCGCCGCAAATCCCATCGACCAATCTCTCGAGGCGCGCCATGGCCGCTGCAGCCACGTCCCGAATTGCTGATATCCTGGGTGACCAGGCCAGCTATCTGCTGGATCACAAGTCCACGACCATCTCAAAGGATGACCTGCACCTTCCGGGTGGAGACTTCGTCGACCGCATTTTTGCGCACACAGATCGCAACATCCAGACGATGCGTTCTCTGCAGACCCTCTACGGCACCGGGCGCCTGGGCGGCACCGGCTATCTGTCGATCCTGCCGGTCGACCAGGGCATCGAGCATTCGGCGGGCGCTTCGTTCGCCAAGAACCCGATCTACTTCGATCCGGCAAACATCGTCGAGCTTGCCATCGAGGGCGGTTGCAACGCCGTAGCCTCGACGTACGGCGTCCTCGGATCCGTGGCGCGGAAATACGCGCACAAGATTCCGTTCATCATGAAGTTCAACCACAATGAGCTTCTGACCTACCCCAACAAGTTCGACCAGGTGATGTACGCCCGGATGGAGGAAGCCTGGAACATGGGCTGCGTCGGGGTTGGAGCGACCATCTACTTCGGATCCGATCAAGCCACGCGCCAGCTGCAGGAAGTCACCGAGGCATTCGCCATCGCGCACGAGATGGGCATGGCAACGATCCTGTGGTGCTACGTGCGGAACTCAGGCTTCAAGGTGGACGGTGTCAACCACGAGTCCTCGGCCGACCTCACCGGTCAGGCGGACCACCTGGGCGCTACCATCGAGGCGGACATCGTCAAGCAGAAGCAGCCAACCCAGAACTACGGATACCGTGCGCTGAACAGCGGCGATTCCAGCTACGGCAAGCTCGACGAGCGGATCTACACCGAGCTCTCCAGCGATCATCCGATCGACCTCACCCGCTACCAGGTGGCCAATGCCTACATGGGCAGGGTCGGGACGATCAACTCCGGCGGCGCCTCCGGGAGCAACGACCTCCAGCAGGCTGTTGCCACGGCCGTCATCAACAAGCGGGCCGGAGGCATGGGCCTCATTTCGGGTCGCAAGGCCTTCCAGCGTCCGATGAAGGAAGGTGTCGGCATTCTGAACTCCATTCAGGATGTGTACCTGGACGAGGGCGTGACGATCGCGTAGCGACGGGCACAGTCGAGCCTTCGAAACTCCCCGCGCTCCCGGCGTATACTGGCGCCCTGATTGCCTCAACTCCAGACAGACCTCATGTCAGAAGACGCGCCCAACGAGCCGGTGGTGGATCCCGCCGAACCCTTGACCACAGACGACCAGGAGTCGGCATCCGAGAACGGGGAATCCCAAACCGTCCAAATGAGCGTGCCGTCCCCCGCGGCGCCCAGTCTGCTGGAACAGTACACCGCCCACTACCCCGACTGGGCACGCGATTTCGCGCGGCGGTACCTGACCAAGACCATCAACCAGTTCATCCTCTACGGCAACGTGCGGGACCTGGTACCCACGGGCGACGATGAGACCCCCTACTCGTCGCTCAGGGACTTCATGGTGGAGGACCTCTTCGCCTCCCGCGACATCGTCATTTTCTACGATCGGTCCAGCGGCATCCACTTTGCGGACAAGGCTTCCCAGAAAGACTTCAACCGGGCACTGAGCGGGTACGACACCATTTTCGGGACCGACTTCGCCAAGAAGCTCCCCAAGGATCCGGTGCGCGTGCTGGCCGTGCTCCAGAACTACTTCCGGATCCGTCTGGCAGAAGGCAAACGTGTCGCCTGCGTTCTGGACTATGCCGAGACGCTGGTCCCCATGGCCGAGGCCTCCCAGTACTCGGGCGAGGACAGAAACGCGCTGGTGTTTCTGCAGAAGTGGTCTCACGACCCACTGTTCCTGGAGAGCGACTTCACGCTGATCCTTGTGGCGGAGAATCTGACGGAATTGAACCAGCAGATCGTCCAGAGTCCCTACACATCGGAGATCAAACTCCCGATGCCGGACGAGGCTGCCAGGAAGAAGTACGTCGATTGGTTCCTCAAGGGAGAGGAAGAGGAATACCGAAAGTGTTCCGAGGTGCCGCCCTCCGGACTGGCGGGGAATACCGCGGGCCTGGGATACATCCAGATGCGGACCATCCTCGCGGACGTCCTCGAGAACAGGACCGAACTCACCTACGAGACGCTGTCCGAACTCAAGAAGGAGTTCATCGAGGCCGAAGCCCACGGCATGCTGGAATTCGTGGAAACGGACTGGAATCTGGACATGGTGGCCGGCCATAAGGAGGCCAAGGAACATCTGCGCCAGGCTGCCCGCGCCTTGAAGGCCGGCCAATCTGACGTCCTGCCCATGGGATACCTGGTTTCGGGACCGGTCGGAACCGGCAAGACCTTCAGCATCACCTGCTTTGCCGGCGAGATCGGCATCCCGATGGTGAAGCTCAAGAACTTCCGCTCACAGTGGCAAGGCCAGACGGAGGCGAATCTGGAGCGGATCCTCGGGCTGCTCGAAGCGATGACGCCGGTAGCGGTGATGATCGACGAGGCCGATGCCGCCCTCGGAAACCGCGATGCGTCCGGTGATTCTGGGGTATCGAAGCGGGTCTTCGGCCAGATTGCCCAGTTCATGAGCAACCCGAAGCACCGCGGGCGCATCATCTTCTTCCTCGTCACCGCCAGACCGGACTTCATGCCGGTCGACCTCAAGCGTCAGGGGCGGGCCGAGGAGCACATCGCCCTCTTCTATCCCTCGGACCGGGAGGAAAGAGAGGAACTCCTGGAGGTGATGCTTCGGCGCACGGGATTGGATCTGCCCATGGAGAACATGCCGGAGACCCTGCTCAATGGGGATCGCGCCTTCAGCGGGGCTGACATGGAGGCGCTGCTGACGCGGGCCAAGTTCAGGGCCGCCGCGGCCGAGCCGCCGCAGGAGGTGGACACGCAGATCATCCAGGAGGTCGTGGACGACTTCATGCCGCCCACCTACCCGCTGCAGGTCGAGTTGCAGACGCTCGCCGCGGTGATGGAGTGCACGTCACGCGCGCTTCTGCCAGAAAAGTACCGCGCCATGGACCGCGAGACCATTGTTCGCCGCGTCGAGGAGTTGAAGCGACTGGTGTAGCCGGGCGCGGACTACTTCTGCTTCCGGGCGACCTTGGCCTCGGCGCTCAGCAGGCGATTGTACTTGTCGTAGCTGATGAGGACGGCGTAGGGTTCGTTGTTTTTCTGGATCAGAATTCCGCGATCAATCTTTTTCGCGTGTTCGACCAGGTCAGACGTGTTCGAGCGGAGTTCTGTAATCGTCGCAACAGCTTCGATTCCACGGGTGCTATACATGCTTTTCGTCGGCTGCCCGATCAAGGGAGCCAAATGGTGAAGTGAATGAGTATACCATTCCGTGACGAAGACGTGTAGCAAATAGGCGCAATAGTTCTTTGGTATGTGGATGGATGGCAGCGCAGAGATCCACTTTTGCTTTTCGCTTATCATGCCTCGGAACTCAAAACAACGTGATTCATGCGCCTCTGCCGCGTGATTGGTACCACCGTGTCGACTCGAAAGGATTCCTCTTTTCGGGCCAGCAAACTCTTGGTGGTACAACCGATCGACCTTGATGGGACACTGCTTCCGGAGCGCGACATGCTTGCACTGGACCCCGGGTTCAGCGCAGGGAGAGGAGACGTGGTCCTGACGGCCCGCGAGGGATCCGCGGCCCGCCAGGTGACCGGTGAAGATCCGCTCCCGGCCAACGTTGTGATCATCGGCGTAGTGGATGACTGGGAGGTCCGCGTTTAAAAGCCCGAAGTATGCCCTTGCCGAGTGCGCCGCGCCTGACTAGATTTTCATGCTTCGTCGGCGCCTGCTGACGAGCCCGGCCGACCCCCACAACTCCCTGAGGCAATGAGGCTTTCTACTACGCTGCGCGCAGCCATCGTATGCGCCCTGCTTATCGGCGGCACCCAGAGCTCAACGGCTCAAATTGCCCCACCATCCCGAACGGTTGCCATCACCGGCGCCACGGTAATTCCGGCTCCCGGCCAGACCATTCCCGGCGCGACTGTGGTGATCCGCGATGGACTCATCACCGGCGTCGGTGTCGGGATCCCCATCCCCTACGACGCCCGGATCGTCGAGGCCGATTCCATGTATGTCTATGCGGGCTTCATCGACCCGCTCTCCTACGTCGGCCAGGAGGCCCCCAGAGCTAATCAGGGCGGCGGATTTGGTGGAGGAGGAGGAGGAGGCAACCAGGAGCCCGTGGCCGACCGGGGCAATCCTCCCTTTGACCGGGCCGGGCTCGAGCCGTACCTGGACGTCCGGGACAAACTGGATCCGGAGCACGCCTCAGTCGAAGCGATGCGCAACGCCGGATTCACGGCTGCCCACGCGGTGCCGCGCGGGAGAATGCTCCCCGGCAGCGGCGCGGTCGTCGTACTCCACGGCAGCACGGCCGACGAGATGATTCTGGCGGCCGATGTCTCCATGTTTGCCCAATTCCAGGGTGCGCGGGGTGTCTATCCGGGTACGCCGATGGCCATGATGGCGAAGATGCGTCAACTGTATACAGAGGCGCAGCGCCGCCACGGCCTGGATGCGCAGTATGAGGACGACGCCAACGGAATGAGTCGCCCCCCCTATGACCCGGTCCACAGCGCTTTCTTCCCGGTCATCGAAGGCGACACACCGGTGTTCTTCTTTGTGGACGACGCCCTCGAGACCCACAGGGCCCTGACGCTCCGTGAGGACCTCGGATTTCGCATGGTCCTGGCCGGTGTGCCGCAAGGCTACGACATGGCCCAGAAGCTGGCCCGAAGCGGGGTGCCCATCGCCGTGACCACTGACTTCCCCAAGCAGCCCGGCTGGATGGCCTCTCTCAAGCGGGATTCGCTCCAGATTATCATGGACAACTACGATCCGGAGGTCCGTACCGCCACCTGGCGCGACACCGAGGCCGAAGTGCGTTCCCTGGAAGCCCGGCAGGCCCTCGCCCGTGAGGACTTCATTCAGAACGCCGCTAGGCTGGATGAAGCAGGCGTCCGCTTCGCATTTACCTCGGTGGAGACGCGACCGGCCGACATCCACAAGAACATCGGCGAGATGCTCGCGGCCGGCCTTGACACGACGGTCGCCCTGGCCGCGCTGACCTCCCACGCCGCTGACCTGATTGGCATGTCGCGGGCGATGGGCTCCATCGAGCGCGGAAAGCTCGGAAACGTGGTGATCACCTCCGGTCCCCTCTTCGCGGAGGGCTCGGCCATCAAACACGTCGTCATCGAAGGCACGGTCTATGACATTGAGGCCGGGAAGGGTGAAGGGCGCGGCGGAGCCGATGGGTCTGGCGACGGTGCAGGTCTGGCCGGCAGTTGGACGCTGGTAGCCGAGACGCCCGACGGGGATATCGGAGGCACGCTCGAAGTCTCCCGATCCGGCGACACCTATCGCGGATGGCTGACCTACGACGGCGTAGATCAGTCCATTCCTATTGAGGAAATCAAGGTGGACGGACGAGACGTCTCGTTCAGCTTCACGTCGCCGGACGGCTTTGTCATGGTGTCGATGACGCGGAATCGAAACGAAATGTCTGGCACTGCACTCGTGGACGGCGCCAACGCGGTGTCGGTAACCATGGAACGCGGCAACCCGAAGGGAAATTGAAGATGAAAACGAAACATATAGCCGCCCTCTTCGCGGCATTGCTGTTCACCGGGTCCGCCGGCGCACAGGATGTCCTGATCAAGGGCGGAACCGTTCTGACGATCACGGGCGGCAGCCTGGATGCCACCGATGTACTGGTCCGAAACGGCCGCATCGCCCGAATCGGTGCCGGCCTTCAGGCTCCTGACGGGGTCGATGTGGTGGATGCCACCGGCAAGTTTGTGCTGCCGGGTATCATCGACGCCCACTCGCATATCGCGTTGAGCTCGGTGAATGAGGGTACCTCGCCGGTCACGGCCGAGGTCTCCATGGAAGATGTCGTCGATCCCTACGACGTGTCCATCTACCGCGCACTGGCCGGTGGCGTGACCTCGGCCCACCTGATGCACGGCTCGGCAAATGTGATTGGTGGTCAGAACGAGACCATCAAGCTGCGCTACGGTGCGAAGGACCCGGACGCGCTTCGATTCCAGGGAGCCCCCCGAACCATCAAGTTTGCCCTGGGCGAAAACCCCACGCGGTCACACGGACTCCGCGGCTCCAACGTCAGTGGAAGGCCAGCCCTCCGCCCTGCCAGTCGAATGGGCGTCGAAGCAGTACTCCGGGAGACCTTTGAGGCCGGCAAGCGCTACATGGAGGCGCAGGATGCCTACACCGCCGCCAGCCGAAACAACCCCAGAGCGGTCGGTCCCGCCTACAATGGCCAGTTGGAAGTGATGGCCGACATTCTGCGCGGCGAGATTCTGGTCCATTGCCACAGCTACCGGGCCGACGAGATTCTCATGCTCATGCGTGTCCTGAAGGACTACGGCGTCGAGAACATCACCTTCCAGCACGCCAACGAGGCCTTCAAGGTCGCGCCGGAGCTGGCCGAATTCGGGGCACGGGCCTCGGTGTTTTCCGATTGGTGGTCCTACAAGTTCGAGGTCTACTACTCGACCGCCTACAACGCCGCCATCCTGACGCGCAACGGCGTGACCACATCGGTCAACTCGGATTCCGGGGAGCTCATTCGTCACCTGTACCACGAGGCCGCCAAGGCCCAGCGCTATGGGGGGCTGACGGACGAGGAATCGCTCAAGCTCATCACGATCAACCCGGCCATTCAGTTGGGCATCAGTGACAGGGTGGGATCGATCGAGGTCGGCAAGGACGGCGACCTGGTCATCTTCGATGCCCATCCCCTGTCCGTGTATGCCACCCCGCTCATGACCTTCGTGGATGGCGTCAAGTACTTCGACCGCGAGGCCGATCCGGACGACATGCGCCTGGAGATCGACGTCACCACCGACCCGAGTGATGAGTTTGCCGGCCAAGAGGCCAGCATTCACAACTAGCAGGAGCCAACCATGCAGATACTATTCGGAATAATGCTCGTGGCGCTCCTTCAGGTGCAGCCTCAGGAAGTGCCCAAGGCCAAGCAAGGCACATACGCGATCACGAACGCGCGCATCGAGACGGTGACCAACGGGGTCATCGAGAACGGTACGATTGTCATACAGGCCGACCGGATCATAGCCGTCGGGGCCGATGTGACCATCCCCCAGGGCGCCGAGATCATCGACGCCGCAGGGCGCTCGGTCTACCCGGGCATGATCGACGGGGGCACGACCCTCGGCCTGACCGAGATCGGATCGGTTCAGGAGACCAACGACAGCCGCGAGCTCGGCGACATAACCCCGCAGATGGAGTCGCTCACCGCGATCAATCCCAACGCGGTGGCCATCCCTGTGACGCGTGTGAGCGGAGTGACCACCGTCGTCGCCGAGCCCAGCGGTGGGACACTGCCCGGAGCCGCATCGGTCATCAACCTCGTTGGCTACACGCCCGAGCAAATGAGCACCGGCACCAGGCTGCAGGTTCTGAGCTGGCCGTCGTCAGGCCGGCGGGGACGCTTCGACCAGCGTCCTCAGGCTGACCTGGACAAGGCGGCCAAGGAATCGATGGACAAGCTTAACAGGGTGTTCGATGACGCCGAGCTTTATTCCCGCATTCAAGAGGCGTGGGCGGCTGGAAACGGTGATCGAGCCCCGGAATTTGCTCCAGAACTGGCGGCGCTCGTGCCCGTCGTGCGGGGCGAAATGAAACTGCTGGTCTCTGTCAACCGCGCGAAAGACATCGAGAACGCAGTAGACTGGCTGAAGGAGCGGGGCTACCAGGCTGTTCTCACCGGGGTCTCGGAAGGATGGCGCGTGGCTGATAAGATTGCCGAGTCTGGTATTCCCGTGATCGTAGGTCCGGTCTTTTCCACGCCAACTCGCCCAGGCGACCGGTACGACCGCGGCTACGCGAATGCAGGCCTGCTGCACGCCGCAGGCGTGACCGTTGCCATCCGGTCGGGCGAGTCGGAGAACGTCCGGAATCTCCCCTTCAGTGCCGGCTTTGCTGCCACCTACGGGATGGGGCGCGAGGAGGCGCTCAAGGCCGTCACCATCAACGCGGCCGCAGCGCTCGGAATCGACGGTGACTACGGGTCTCTCGAGGTAGGCAAGAAAGCCAACTTCCTGGTGACGAACGGGGATCCGTTCGAGCCCGCCACCGAGATCTCCGAGGTGTTCATCGACGGCTTCCGGGTGCCCATCGACAGCCGCCACCTGCAGCTGTACAAGGAATTCCTGAACCGGGACTCTGGGCGGTTGCAGCCGGTTGAGATCGTGCCTCCGGTGCGGAACTAG
>JAJCYP010000061.1 GCA_029262855.1 Bacteroidota bacterium
GTCCGTCGCGGCGACCACCAAAATGGCGCCGTCCATCTGGGCCGCACCCGTGACCATGTTCTTCACATAGTCGGCGTGACCCGGACAGTCCACGTGGGCATAGTGACGGGCATCCGTCTCATACTCCACGTGAGCCGTCGCAATCGTGATTCCACGCTCGCGCTCCTCAGGGGCGTTATCGATTGAATCGAAGCTGCGCAGCTCGTTGCCCTCAACTCGCTTGGCAAGCACTGTCGTGATTGCGGCCGTGAGGGTGGTCTTGCCGTGGTCAACATGACCAATCGTGCCCACGTTCACGTGCGGCTTGTTACGCTGAAATGTCTCCTTCGCCATGATTGTAGCGCTGTGGCTAGGTTCTCAGATGGTTATCATCGGGACCATGCCGTTTCACTGTGATCGGGCATGGAGTCCGGGGAATTCACCCCGGTCAGAGCCTCCTCGGGGAATTGAACCCCGGACCCCTTCCTTACCATGGAAGTGCTCTACCGCTGAGCTAAGGAGGCAAGGCGCCATTGCGGTCTCTCGAAGCCTGGGACCCGCGATGTTCTCCAGAGGAGAAATCGCGGGAGAGACCTGAGCGGGAGACGAGATTCGAACTCGCGACCCTCAGCTTGGAAGGCTGATGCTCTACCAACTGAGCTACTCCCGCTTGCAAAAACGGGCGCCGGTCGCGATTTGTGGACGGGGGAGGATTCGAACCTCCGAAGGCTAAGCCACTGGATTTACAGTCCAGCCCGGTTGACCGCTTCGGTACCCGTCCATTGAGCCAGTTTCCTGGCGCGACCGGCGCCACGAAGGCGCCTTTTCAATCTGTCAAAGTGCCGGCGAGGCCAGATGGAGCTGGCGGAGGGACTCGAACCCCCAACCTGCTCATTACAAATGAGCTGCTCTACCAATTGAGCTACGCCAGCAGCAGGTAGCCTGCAAATCAGGCCAGACACCCAAACTACCCTTCCTGTTGAACGCAAGTCAACATTCGGGGGCGAAAGATCGGTGAAAGCATTCCTTCAGGATTCATCCCCGACGGCATCCTCGGGTATCTGACGGTTAAGCCAGAATCGAGTCAGTTGGACACCGACGAACACCACCATCAAAATGACAACCACCTCGCCGTAGCCGCGCAGATACTCACCAACCACCTCCCAGTTCTCTCCAATGTAAAAGCCGGCCACCGTCAGGAGGATGGTCCACACCAGCGCAGATACTGTCGCCCAGAAAATTGTCGGCCCGATGGGCTTGTGCGCCATCCCGACAGACAGGGAAATCACGGACCGCAAACCGCTCAGGAACCGGTTGGCAGCCACGAGTCCATACCCCCACCGTGCCAGGTAGGCGCGCGCCGCCAACATCCGCTTCTTGGGTAGCCAACGGAACCGATCCGGAGTGAGTATGGCCGTTCCAAGCTTGCTCCCTATCCCATACATGGACATGAACCCGGCCGCCCCGCCCAGGGTGGACAACAGAACCACCATGGTCACGTCCAGCCGTCCAAGCCCGGCCAGGTACCCACCGAAGACGACGATCATATCGCCGGGGATGGGCGGCAGAACGTTTTCGCCGTAGGCCACGAGGAGAATCAGGAAGTAGATCCAGCCCTGCGGCAAGTCCGACATCCAGGCCACGAGATCGACAAGGAGTTCGCCCACGCTCAGCCTCTGATGACGGTACACACCGCATAGGCAGCCGCTCCTTCCCTCGTCCCCACAAATCCCATCTGCTCCGAGGTCGTGGCCTTCACAGAAACCTGCCCCCGATCAACCTCCAGGATTTCGGCAATACGCGCCCTCATGGCATCGATGTGCGGACGGAGCTTGGGCTTTTCGAGGACCACAGTTGCGTCCACATTCCCGACCGTCCAGCCGTCGCCCGCGATGCGCTCGACGACTCCGGCCAGCAGCATGCCCGAATCGGCATCCTTCCACGCAGCGTCCGTGTCCGGGTACAGAGCGCCGATGTCCCCCATGGCAAGTGCTCCGAGGACGGCGTCGGTAATCGCATGCAAGAGCACGTCCGCATCGGAATGACCCAGCAGCCCGATGTCTGATGGGATTTCCAGGCCACCCAATACGAGGCGTCTCCCGGCCACCAGTCGGTGCACATCGTAGCCAAACCCTATTCGCAGGTCGCTCCCCATGCCTATCGAGCCTCCCGCGAAAGCTCGCCATCAACACCCTCGCGGCTTAACACCGAATCCCACACGGGCCAGTAGTTCATCGCGCGCTCCCAGTCATCCGGCGTCGTGATCTTGACGTTGTCCATGGTGCCGTCAACCAGATAGACCTGCTCACCAAGACCCATGACTAATGCGACGTCATCGGTTGCGTTCAGTATTTCGTCCTCCGGACGGGAATGTGCCCTGGTCAGGACATCTCGGCTGAAGCCCTGTGGAGTCTGCATGCGGACCAGGCCGGTTCGATCGACGGCGTCGCCAAAAACCCCGTCGGCCACTCTGCGAACCGTGTCCACGACCGGGACGGCTGGGGCGGCCGCTCCATACTGCTTCACGGCCTGAATGACCGAGGAGATCTGGGACTGCCTCACGAAGGGTCTTACCGCATCGTGAACCAGCACCAACTCGACCAGGGGCGGGAGCGCCTCGATTCCGGCCCGAACCGATTCCTGCCTGGTACTGCCGCCGGCGACCACCCTCTCCAGCTTGCTTATTCCCACCCGCCTGAACTCTTCCTTCAGCGGGCGGACGGCACCCTCGGGTGCAACAACGATAATCTGGTGGATCTCCGGATGACGCTCAAACGCCAGGAGCGTTTGTACGATCACCGGCTTTCCGCCAAGCTCCCGGAATTGCTTTCGATGACCACCAAGCCGACTCCCCGAGCCGGCTGCCGGGACAATGACCGCAATCTCTCCGGGTAAGCCTGATTCGTGCACGATTGTTCAGTTGCCTGGACTTTGGAGCGCACTCCTCCACGGGGCGCATCAGAGGATAAGCATGGCGTCGCCGAACGAAAACAGGCGATACTCTTCCTTCATGGCCACCTGGTAGGCCTCCATCGTGAACTCGTAGCCGGCAAACGCCGCCACCAGCATGACCAGCGTGCTGCGGGGCATGTGGAAGTTGGTGATGAGCCGCTCCGCAATTCTGAACTCGTACGGCGGATAAATGAACTTGTCCGTCCAGCCCCGATTCGCCTTGAGCATATTCGCGGCCGAAAGACTGGATTCGATGGCCCGCACGACGGTGGTGCCCAGGGCCGTCACCGTCTTGGTCTTGGAGCCGAGCGCCTCGTTCACCCTCTCCTGGGTGCTGAACGGAATATTGAAGTACTCGGAGTCCATCCGGTGCTTCGTCAGGTCCTCCACTTCGACGGGACGGAAGGTGCCGAGTCCGACATGCAGGGTCACGGGAGCAATGCTGACTCCCTTCTCCATCAGACCATTGACGATGCCCGGCGTGAAGTGGAGGCCGGCCGTCGGGGCCGCGACTGCACCGCGCTCTTCGGCGAATACCGTCTGGTAGCGCTCGCGATCTTCCGGCTCCACGTCGCGCTTGATGTACGGCGGAATCGGCGTCTCACCGATTTCGTCGATCTTCCTGTAGAGATCTTCGATGTCTCCTTCGTGAACAAACCGGATTGTCCGGCCACGCGAGGTTGTGTTGTCAATCACCTCGGCCACCAGGCCGTTCTCGAAGTAGAGCTTGTTGCCAATCCGGATCTTGCGAGCCGGATCCACGATCACGTCCCAGAGCCTGTTTTCCGCGTTCAGTTCCCGCAGAAGGAAAACCTCGATCCGGGCGCCCGTCTTTTCCTTGTTGCCGTACAGACGTGCCGGAAACACCTTGGTGTTGTTGACCACAAGCGCATCGCCCTTGCCGAAGTAGTCAACGATGTCGGTAAACTTCTTGTGCTCAATGGTACCAGCCGCGCGATTCAGTACCATCAAGCGGGACTGATCTCGGGGCTCAATCGGGTACTTCGCAATTAGCTGGCGTGGAAAATCAAAGTCGAAATTCGACAGTTTCATCGCCATAGTTTCTTCCTCTTAAAGAGCGTCTTGAGTCCCTGAAATGAGGGGGAGAATATAGGTTGGCTTGGCGCCTGGGCCAAAAACGTGGGTTGAACATCTGTCAAAGACGCGTTACTATGTCCTGCTGTCCGGAGGCTATGAGACTACCACTTTTTCTGGGTGCGCTTGTCCTTGCGGCACTGTTCGCGGCTGCCGGATGTGACCACGGGCTTGAACCACCCGAGCGCGCCGCCGACGGATCCATCGTTGGGACGGTGACCTACTCGGGCCCTTGGCCTCCCCGGTCCGAGTTTCAGGACCTGCGGTTTGTGGCCATGCGATTCGTCCCTCAGGACACACTGGACTTCCTGCAGCTCAATCGGATGGCGATTTCCAGTACGCTCGCCTACGGCGTTGAACAGGACAGCTTCCGAATCTCGGCGGTGGCTCCGGGTGTCTTCCTGTACTCCGGTGTCGCGCAGCAGCAGACGAGTGATATCCTGTCGTGGCGGCCGGTTGGCCTGTTCGAGGACAACGCGGGCTTGTTCAGCGTGGAGCCCGGAGCCGAAACCCGCATCAACCTGACCGTGGATTTCGAGAACCTGCCGGTCTTTCCCCCGGAGGACCTCTGATGTGGCGGGCACTCATCTTTTTCCTC
Organism: Bacteroidota bacterium; assembly: GCA_029262855.1. Taxonomy (GTDB): domain Bacteria; phylum Bacteroidota; class Rhodothermia; order Rhodothermales; family UBA10348; genus JABDJZ01. The sequence continues at coordinate 4,625 of JAJCYP010000061.1, forward strand.
CTGGCCGGACTCCCGGCTGCCGGTGTGACGGCCCAGTCAGCCTCGGTGGCCGGCCGTGTCGTGGATGAAGCCGGCATCCCTCTGCCGGGGGTAAACGTCGTAGTCGCCGGTACCATTCGTGGAAGCGCCACAGACGTGAACGGACGCTACGAGATACCGGGCCTTACGCCGGGCACGGTTCGGTTGTCGGCTTCTGCCATCGGCTTTCAGACTTCAGTTCGAGATCTGACCCTCGCCCCCGGTGCCACGACGGTTGATTTCGTTCTCATGGAGGACGTCCTGCAGACCGGCGAGGTGGTTGTCACGGCATCGCGGCGACCGCAGGCGCTGCTGGAGGCCCCCGCCAGCGTATCCGTGCTTTCGACGGCCGACCTGGACGTTCGAAACATCGTCGCCCTGGACGACGCACTGCGGTACGTGCCCGGCGTTCATGTTCAGGAGAATCAAGTAAACGTCCGCGGGTCGTCTGGCTTCGCCTACAACACAGGCAGTCGGGTACTCCTGCTTCTGGACGGGATGCCCCTCCTGACGCCCGACTCGGACGGAATGCCCTTTGACGCGCTGCCCATCGCGCAGATAGAGCGCATCGAGGTCCTCAAAGGACCCGGATCGGCACTATATGGCGGCGGGGCGCTTGGAGGTGTAGTCAACGTCATCACCCGGGACGCCGGCCCGGATCCCCAGACCACCGTCTCGGGATTCCTGGGTGCCCACGCGCCAGTCCGCTACCAGGTATGGCGCACCGGTTATCCCAAAGGCGGCCAGTTCCGCGCGTTCGGGGGCTTGTCGGTTTCCCACTCGCGCCGCCTCTCCGAGGATTGGGGCGGCTGGTTCAATCTCTCGATTCGCCGGGATGAAGGCTATCTCAACTTCAACCGGGCCTCCTTTCTGCAGGCGTTCACCAAGGTGAACTGGACGCCCAAGTCGGGTCGGCGCGGTGAACTGCTGCTTGGTTTCCTGGCTCGGGAAAAGGACAACTTTCTTTTCTGGAACGGCGCACGGGATGCTCTGAACCCGGGCTCTCTGGCCATCGGCTCACAAACTTCCACAGGCGATCCGACCGGGACGAACGACATTTTTGCCAACCAGCTCACCGTGCTCCCGTCGTTCTCGAGCTTTGTGGGTGACCACATTTTCTATGCTCTCCGGGGCCGCGTTTTTGGGTCCGTCCTGCGCCCTCTGGACGCCGAGGGCAACGTGGAATCGCTTGACAACGGCACGCTCGGAATCCGGTACGGTGGAGAAGCCCAGGTTGATTGGGTACCGAACGAGTCCCGGACGGTGACCCTCGGTGTTTCGGGTGATGCCATGGTGACCCAGTCCTCGTTCTTTGTCACGGCCGACGGGGATTCGACGGGTGGGCAGCCGGAGACGGCCTTCTTCGCCCAGTGGGAGGAGCGGCTCGGCGCGGTCTCCGCATCGGGCGGCCTGAGGCTCGACCGCTATGCCATCGACACCGGAACCACCCTTCAACGACTGAGCCCCAAGGTGGCCGCATCGCTTATCGTGGGTCCCAGAACTTCCCTGAGGGTGTCCTACGGGCACGGCTTCCGCGCGCCCAGTCTCGCAGAGCGTTTCACAGACAACCAGGACTTCTTCCCGATCGTCCGCAATCTGTCGCTGAAGCCCGAACGCAACATCAGCTTTGAAGCCGGGCTCCGGGACACCCGATTCGTGGCGGCCGGATGGCAGTTGGAGACGGATGTAGCCCTGTTCCTCAGCGAATACTACGACCTGATTGAACCCCGCCTGGTCCCGAAGCTGCGTGCGTTCCAGTTCATCAACTTGACGCGGGCCCGCATCGCCGGGAGCGAGGTTTCTCTCGAAGCCTCCCGCGGCGGGCATCGGGTACGCTTGGGCTACACCTTGCTGGATGCCCAGGACAAGACCATCGACGCGCCGCTGGCCTCTCGCTCCAAACACCAGCTGACAACAGGACTCGATGTGGAAGTCCTCGGGATGGTCGCGCTCGGGGCGGACCTCCGCTTCATGAGTGCGCCCGAGAGCGTGGACACGGATTTCGCCCTCTTTGTCCAGGACGCCGACCTGTTGGTAGGCATGCGTGTGCTGGACCTCAGGGCCACCTTCAGAAGGGGCCCCATCGCGGCCACGCTGCTCCTCAACAACGCGCTGGACTACTACTATCTGGAGCGGCCAGCCTTCCTGGCGCCGCCGCGCCATCTGCAGATCAGGGTGAAGGCCACGTTCTGACGCGTGCCCCTTCGCCAGACGGCGGACCGGTCTACCGGCCGACGGCGCGCCGGTCTACCAGCCCTTCGCCTCGCGAAGGCTCGTGATATGGGCCACGTGGTGACGCCCGTGCCACTGGTAGGTCTCCAGGAGATTCCAGAGCGTGATGTCGCCACTCTCGGGATGATGGAGCGTCCGCTCATAGTGCTCCAGTCTCAACGTATCCAGTAGTCGTGTCCACCGGTCGTGGAGTGCACGAACGAGCGTCAGCGACGGACCCACCGGGGCATTCGCCGCGTCATCCAGCTTGGCCCACTCACCCTCCTTGTAAGTTCTGATGGTGGGATGATCCTCAGTGAGTGTCAGGCGAAACCGGCAGTAGGCGTTGACGTGACTGTCCGCGACGTGGTGGACTACCTGCTTTACGGTCCAGCCGTCCTTCCGGTAGGGCGTGTCCAACTGCTTGTCCGTGAGGCCGGCCACGGCGGCCTCCAGCGCGGCCGGAAGAGCACGGATCCGCTCCCTGAAGACGTCCATGCGTTCGTCGGAAGGTTCCTCGCCTGTTTTCGAAGGGCCAATCGGATATCTGGGGTCTGCCATAACGGTCTAGAAAGGCTGGTAGAGGGCCAGGTAGGCAGCGACGAACCCGAGCAGGACGGCCCCGAACAGGAATCCCTTCGACTTCTCCGGTGCCTTGCGGAGGAGAAAAGGAGCCGCTCCCAGCAGTAGCCAGATCACGAGCTTGCCCCAGACCCAGCCCGGCCAGGAACCCATAATTTCGAGTTTCGCCAGCATGCCGAAGCCACCCAGAATCAGCAGGAACAGGCCGATTCCGTGCAGGGCTCCGTGCAGTTTCCTCCAGCTCTTGTCGGCGGTGGCGACCGTGATGACGGCCCCGCCCATCGCGGCAAACAGCATGAGCAGGCCGAGAATGTGCAGGAGTTTGTAGAAAATGAGCGGCATGGCTACTGGATTGGTGGTCGTTGCAGGTGGAAGTCGGTCGCGGACTGGTAGGCGTGGGCCACCGCGAGGGTGACATCGTCCTGGTAGAGTCCGCCGATGAAGTTAATCGCGTCGGTGCGGCGCCGCCCGGATTCCGGGGCGTCCTCCAGCGGATCCAGGCGATTGGGTACCGTCACTGTTGGATGGCCGGTCAGATTGGTGATGCTCAGGCCATTTCGGCGGTGATTCGTGACAATGACGTCGTGGTTCGCCATCAGGCCGGAGACGACGTGCATGAGCCGCGTTCGCTGCCGCTGACCATTCACGTAGTCCACCGCCGTGATGAAACGAGCCTCGCGAAAGCTGCTGGGCCACAGCTGCTGGCTGACCATGGAATCCGTCCCGCCGGTTCGCGACAACTCGTCGAATGCGGCGGCCGTCTCCGCGCCCAGTGCCAGCATCGGACCGCCCGTCGGGATATCCGGCCACGCCATGGGCTTCGGGTCAAATCCCAGGGAACGCAACACATCGAGCACGGCACGATCAGATTCGGCGCCTGCATAGTCGCCCTCGAAGGCACCCGCCACGTAGCCCACCCGGATTCGGGCCGGCTCGATCGAAAAAGGCCACGCGAAATCCGCGTCCAGGGTTGTCGGATCCCGATCGTCCTGACCGTGGACCGCCCCGAATACGAGTGCGCAATCGAAGGCGGACCTGCACATCGGGCCCAGCTTGTCCAGACTCCACGAGAGTGTCATGGCGCCGGCGCGAGAGACCCGGCCAAAGGTCGGGCGAAAGCCTGATACCGCGTTGCGGGTCGAAGGGGAAACGATGGATCCGAGCGTTTCGGAGCCTATCGCAAATCCAACCAGCCCCGCCGCCACGGCCGACCCCGGGCCCGCGGATGACCCGCTGGAGCCCTGTTCGATATTCCAGGGATTGAGTGTCTTCCCTCCGAACCAGACATCGCCCCAGGCCAGCGCTCCGGTAGTGAGTTTAGCCAGGAGGACGGCCCCCGCGGCGTCCAGCCGTTCGACCACGGACGCATCGTCATCGATTACCTGATCCCGGAATGGCATCGCGCCCCAGGTGGTCGGGTATCCCCGCACGGACAGCAGGTCTTTCGCGCCCCAGGGCACGCCGTGCAGAGGGCCTCGCCAGAGGCCGGCATCCAATTCCGCGTCCGCGGCCTTGGCCTGGGCCAGGGCTCGTTCCTCAGTCAGATTCACCACGCAGTGGAGGACACGATCGTAGTGCTTGAGTCTTTCCAGGTAGAGCCGGGTCAACTCGAGCGAGGTCACCTGCCGAGAGCGCAAGAGCGAAGCCAGCACGTGGACGGGCTGGAACGCCAGGTCCTCTTTCGAACCTGGACGGCTGGCGGGCGATGGGATCCACTCCGGATGGGGCTGCGGAGGTCTGGGACGGTCACCCGCAATCTGCGGATCGAAACGCTGGGCCGGGATCAGGCTGTTGGGTGGGCTGGCCGCGTGCAGGTCCTCCAGAACGCCCAATCGGCGTTCCAGCGGCTCCAGCATGGCCTCGCGTTGCTCCGGCGTAAACGCCACGCCGGCCACACGCTCGGCCCCCTCGATATCCGCTGCGGAAAGTGCGCGGGCTGCGGCCGCCCCCGGCGCCTTCGAGGCGCTACTCCCTACCGTCAGGGGTGCGACGGCCCCGGCCACGCCAAGCGTGGCGGCCTTGCCCAGGAATGCGCGTCTCGAAACAGGTTGATCTTGAGGCATGATCTATGGGATGTGCGTCACTGAATCTAGTGCTTGGGAGGCAGCTTGCGAATCCGCAATCCGCGGACACCAATCTGTTCTACCGACCGGCCATCTGCGAAGGGAATGAAAAAGAGTCCATCCGAATCGCCCGTTACGGACTCGCCCGCACCCAGCTGTCCGGACACCTCGCGCTCGGCCTGCGCACCGCCACTCCGAAAGAGAGCAATAAACCGAAAGGCGATGCGTGCGGAGCCGCGATTGTCCAGACGCAGAACAACCCCGTTGTTCACGTTGTCGGCGTGGGAGTAAAAGAGGTACCGAATGGCGACGCTGTCTTGGGTCACAACCGACTTCCACGCCCAGTCGCCGGGTGGCGTCTGGGCCAGGGCTGACGTTGATAATCCGCCGATGAGCAACAGCCCGACCAGTCCGGCCGCAGGCCCGCCAGGCATCAGCCCATCACCTTGCGCGCTGCCTCCACGACCGCGTCAACGGTGAAGCCGAAGCGCCGGAACAGTTCGGGAGCCGGTGCGGACGCGCCGAAGCGATCCATGGCCACCGACTCCCCGGCGAACCCGAGGTAGCGGTCCCATCCCATCGACACGCCAGCCTCCACCGAAACGCGCGCCGTTACGGACGGGGGCAGCACCCAATGGCGGTATGCCTCATCCTGCCGCTCGAATTGTTCGTGGCAGACCATGCTCACCACCCGCGCGGATATTCCTTCTTGTGCCAGGCGGGCGGCCGCGTCCACCGCGAGGTAGAGCTCCGAGCCCGTACCCATGAGGATCACATCTGGCTGGCCATCGCCATCCCGAACGACATAGCCGCCTCTTCCGGCCGTCTCGGACGCGGGTCCCGTTGTGCCCTCCAACTGGCGAAGCGTCTGCCGCGAGAGGGCGAAAACCGACGGGCCGTCGGTGCGATTCAGTGCCGTCTCCCAGGCCGCGGCCGTCTCGGCCGCGTCGGCAGGACGGTATACATCCATGCCCGGAATGGTGCGCAGGGCCATCAAGTGCTCGACGGGCTGATGGGTCGGCCCGTCTTCGCCGAGGCCGATCGAGTCATGCGTGAGCACATAGATCACGGGAAGCCCCATCAGGGCGCTGAGCCGCATCGACGGACGCATGTAGTCACTGAAGACCAGGAAGGTGGCGCAATAGGGCCGAATTCCTCCGTGGAGGGCCATCCCGTTGCAGATCCCCGCCATTCCGTGCTCCCGGACGCCGAAGCGGAAGTATCCCCCACCGGGCTCTTCCCGCTGGTTGTCCACGCGCCCCGGAATGTCGGTGAGGTTCGAACCCGTGAGGTCGGCCGAGCCCCCCAGCAGCATTTCCATGTTGGGACCGATGGCGGCGAGCACCTTGCCGCTGGCCTTGCGTGAGGCCATGTCGTCACCCACCCGGAAGGTGGGCATATCCGCGGCCCAACCCTCAGGCAGGTCCCCGGCCATCCAGGATCTGTACTCGTCGGCGAGTTCCGGATAGGCCCTACTGTATTCGGCCATTCTGCGGTCCCAGTCACGCTGCCGATCGGATGCGTGGCCGGCCAACTCCGCCAGATGGGACCGCACCTCGCCGGGTACCTCGAAGGGCCCCTCGGTCCATCCCAGTGCTGCCCGCGTGGCGGCGATCTCGTCAGGCCCGAGTGGCGAACCGTGAGAAGCGGCCGTGTCCTGTTTGTTCGGGCTGCCGTACCCGATGTGCGTCCTTACGACGAGCAGGGAAGGCTTCGCGTGTTCGGCCCGCGCCTCCGCGAGCGCCTCGTCGACGGCTTCCACATCATTGCCGTCCGACACCTCAGCCACGTGCCAACCGTAGGCTTCGAACCGGGCCGCCACATCCTCGGTGAAGGACAGATCCGTGCTTCCGTCGATGGTGATCCGATTGGCATCGTAGAGATAGATCAGTTTGCCGAGGCCGAGATGCCCGGCCAGCGAGGCCGCTTCGTGGCTGATCCCTTCCATGAGATCGCCATCTGATACGATTGCGTACGTATGGTGATCGACAATTTCAAATCCGGGGCGATTGAACCGGGCAGCCAGATAACGCTCTGCGATGGCCATTCCAACGCCGTTGGCAAAGCCCTGGCCGAGCGGCCCGGTGGTGGTCTCGACGCCCCGCGTGACGAAGTTTTCCGGGTGCCCCGGCGTCTTGCTTCCCCACTGGCGAAACTGCTTGATTTCCTCAATCGGGAGGTCATACCCAAAGAGATGGAGCAGACCGTACAGGAGCATCGAGCCGTGTCCGGCCGAGAGCACAAACCGATCACGGTCCAGCCAACCCGGGTCGGCCGGGTTGTGCTTCATGTGCCGGCTCCAGAGCGTATACGCCATGGCCGCGGTGCCCATCGGCATGCCGGGATGGCCGCTGTTTGCCTTTTGGACAGCATCCACCGCCAGGAAGCGGAGGCTGTTGATGGTCAGTTCGTCGCGGTCAATCTGGACGGCTTCAGTTTCCATGGAGGTCGGTAGCGTGGAGGACCCGAAGGGTCATGGGACATCCCGCCAAACTACGCAGACCAATCCTGAGGTTCAGCCGACCGCTCCGATTGTGGAAAAGAGGCGTGAGGCGGCTCAGTCGGCCGGGGCCGCCGGGCCTTCCAGACTCAGCCCGTCGGAGCCGCCGCCTCGATCATCTCCTGCAGGCAGGCCACCGTCTTGGCCTCTGACTTGATGAGCCGCCCGTTGATCATCACCGTCGGTACTCCACCGACTCCCAGGTTGCGAATCTGCTCCCTGCGTGAGGCAATCATGGTCCGATTCAGTCCCCGGCTGACCCGCTGGGCGAATACGGTCGAGTCAATTCCCATTCCGCTGGCCAATCCTGCGAGTTCCGGAATCGAGAGACCAGACGCCTTCTGGGCCAGGAATTGGGCATCAATCATTTCGTCAAACTTCCCGTCCTGGGCCGCCACGTACAGGGCCTCGATCTGGGGAAGTGACTGCGGGAATACGATAAACGGAATCATGAAAAACTGCGCCCGATCTCCGTGCGTCTGGATCACGTGCTTCATGATCGGATGCATCGTCCGGCAATGCGGGCAGTTCGGGTCAAAGAATTCCAGCACCTGAACTCCCGAGGACGCGTTGCCCGAGAACGGATCGGAGAAGGTCACGAGCTGCTCGTAGTTCTGCACCGCCGGGACGGCCGGATCGTATTGGCAGGCTCCCATGACGGGGGCGGCGGGCGCGGCTGGCGTTGCGGCAGCGGCCGGTGCGGGCGCGGCGGCGGGAGCGGCGGGTGCGGTTGTGGGAGCGGCGGGTGCGGTTGCTGGCGAGGCGGCCGCAGCACCAGCCGAGACGGCTTCAGCCTCCGGCGCGGCGTCGGCCACGGCAAGCTGCGAGAAATACGCGATGTCTGCCACGGCGACGGTCAGTGCCAATGCGGCCAGTCCGATGTAGAATTTCTTGCCCTTCATGACTCAGGATTCCGATTGTTTTCCGAAGAGTTCGTAGCTGACAAGCGCCGTCAGTACCGCCACAATCCCCGCGGAGATCAAGCAAAGTTTGCACCAGGCTCCAATCTGGGTGGCCTGGACATAGACCAGATAGGCCGAATAGAAGAAGGCTCCGTAGATCATCGCAGCTCGGAGCGCCCTGCCTCGTGACGCCAGCTGCGAGCCCATTCCGATGAGGAAGGACAGGGCAGCGAGCCCAACGTAGAAAAGCAGCCCCCAGACGGCATTGGAGACGCCAAACAGTGACCCTGCGTCCGACTGAATGACGGCCTCGCATTCAACTACGGGTGTCGGATCGGAAAACCCGAAGCAGCCCCGGTCGAATCCGCGGTCGACCATGAGCCAGAGATGCACGACCACCAGCACTCCGACCAGGGCTGTGGCGTAAATCGAGCGATCCAGCGTGGCTTTCTGCATGGTCGAGAAGGGGTCGGGTACCGGGGGTGTATCGGCGTAGTGGGGGCGGTGTCAAGGCCCTGAGAATCGCGCGCGGCTCCTACCCTCCGGGCTTGCAAACCGTTCCGGCGGGAGGCAACTTGCCCGTTCGAACACGCCCCAGATGCAGCTCCCGGAAGAATTCGGCAATGAACTCGTGATACGCCTGCTACTCATTGTAGGCGTCATCATTCTGTTGTTGGTCGTGGTGCGCGTGGTGTCGCGCATCCTGGGGAGCACCATCCAGGACCCCACCAAGTCTTATCTGGCCATGCGTGCCGTCCGGCGGAGTGCTGCGGCACTGGGATTGGTGGTGGGCATTGTCATCCTTTCGCCGGATTCAAGCGGACTGGTGACGGTCCTGACGGTGATCGGAGCGGGTCTGGCCATTTCCCTGCGGGAGGCCCTCCTCTCCATCGCCGGCTGGTTGCGGCTGGTGACCATGAACGATTACCGGGTGGGCGAGCGCATCGAAATCGGCGGGGTCCATGGTGATGTCATCGACATCCGTCTGCTCCGGACCACGCTCATGGAAATCCGGGCGTGGGTCCAGGCCGACCAGAGTTCGGGGCGGATAACCCACGTTCCTAACGCCTGGGTCTGGCTCCACACGATTCACAATTACACTCGTGGCTTCAACTTCATCTGGAACGAACTGGCCTTCACCGTGACATTTCAGAGTGACTGGCAGGCAGCGCAGAACATCCTTCTGGATCTCGCGGACGAGAGTGCGGCTATCGTCGAAAAGCAGGCAGCCGCAGAAATCCATCAGATGTCGCGCGAGTTCTTGATCCACTATGGGATTCTCACGCCGTTTGTGTACGTGAGCGTCAAGCCCGACGGCGTGCTGCTCACCCTGCGGTACCTGTGCGAGGTTCGCAAGCGCCGGGGCACCGAGCACGCGCTGACGATTTCTGCTCTGGACGCCTTCGAGAAGCACGGCGACATTCAGTTCGCGCATCCGTCCATCGACATCCGACGAACGGACCCGATCCATGCTGACCCTGGATGAACTGACCGAAATCGTTCGCGTCCACCGCGAAGGAGGAGACGAACGCTTGATCGTCCCGCTGCATCGGCGGGTGAGCGCGGATCTGCTGACGCCCGTGTCGGCGTATCTGGCGCTCCGGGATGGCGCGGACCATGCCTTCCTGCTGGAGAGCGTGGAAGGCGGAGAGAAACTGGCGCGATACTCTTTTTTGGGCCGCGATCCCTACCGGGTGATCACCGGGAATGGGGCAGGCGTCGATGTGCTGGAGACGGCCACCGGCAGGACCGAGCATCGGAACCATACCATATTTGACGCACTCCGTGCCGAGACGGCCACGCACAAGGAGGTCGCGATACCCGGCCTCCCCCGCCTTACCATGGGCGCTGTCGGCTACGCGTCGTATGACACAGTCCGCCTCATCGAAGACCTTCCTGACGCGCCGCCGGACGACCTGCACGTGCCCGATTCGGTGTGGTGCCTGTACGACACGGTTGCGGCCTTCGATCACGTCAAGCACCAGATCGTCCTGATGTCGGGCGTATTCGTCGAGCCGGGAGCCGATCTGGCAGCTGCCTACGGCCTGGCCGCTGAGCGCATCGAACGGTTGTCACAACTGCTGACCCGCCAACCGCACCGCGCGGCGGAGTCCGTCTCCTTGATCGGTGAGATGACGTCCAACTTCCGACAGGATGAATTCGAGGCGGCTGTGGAGACCGCCAAACGGCACATTTTCGAGGGCGACATCTTTCAGGTGGTGCTCTCGCAGCGGTTCAGGCTTCCCTACCGGGGCGACCGGTTTAATCTCTATCGGGCCCTGCGACAGGTGAACCCGTCACCCTACCTGTTCTATCTGGACTTCCAAGACTTCGCACTGGTCGGCTCCTCTCCGGAAGTCCTGGTTCGGGTCGAGGGCTCCCGGGCAGAGGTGTTGCCGATTGCCGGCACCCGGCCGCGGGGCGAGACCGAGGCTGCGGACATGGCCTTCGAGCGAGAGCTGCTCGCCGACCCGAAGGAGCGCGCGGAGCACCTGATGCTGGTGGACCTCGGGCGCAACGACCTCGGGCGCGTCTGCGGGTTTGGCAGTGTGAACGTGGACCGCTATGCCTACGTGGAGCGGTACTCCCACGTCATGCACATCGTCTCGGCAGTCAGCGGCCTCCTCGCCGAAAGGCAGGGTCCCATCGAGGCGCTCGAGGCCTGCTTTCCCGCCGGCACGGTGAGCGGCGCGCCGAAAGTCCGTGCGATGGAGATCATCGACGCTCTCGAACCGACGCGGCGTGGCCCCTACGCAGGAGCCGTTGGATATCTTGATTTTTCGGGTAATCTGGACACCTGCATCACGATTCGGACTATGGTTGTACGGGACGATGCGATCTTCGTGCAGGCCGGGGCCGGAATCGTGGCCGACAGCGAACCGACCGCCGAGTACCAGGAAACACTGAACAAGGCACGGGCGCTCAAACAGGCCATTCACCTCGCAGCCGGAGAGTTGCTCTAAGTACAGAATAGACATGGGAATCAAGGACCTTATCCTCAACAAGGGCTGGGCCGGCCGGACCATCGATCGCCAGGACACGATCGACCGCGTCAACCCGATCATCATGGACCTGACCGGTCTGATGCACTTCTACGAGGATGCAGCAGCGCGCCTGGGTGGCACGGCCGCAGGGGAAATTCACGCCGCACTCAAGACCCTGCGCGGCGACATCGGGAAGCTCTGCGAGACCGTGTTCAGTGCGGGTGGCGTGGCGTATTCCGGCACAGACATCGAACCGGGCTCCCTGAAACTCAGCGACTCGCTGTTTGAGGAACTGGCTGACCGTGAGCGGGCCTTTTGCGCCTCAATCGTCGAGGAGTCAGAGGTGGAGCATCAGATGCGCACTCGCGCCATCCTGGCGGTGGCCGGCTCCAACGGTGCCACCCGGCTGAAGATGCTCCGCACACTCAGCGGACGGTAGCACGTGGCTGGTCCCTCTCCTGTAATCGTCTCCGGCTTGCAGCCATCCGGCACGCTGCACATCGGCAACTACTTCGGAGCGATCCGGCAGCACATAGCCCTGCACCGTGATCACGAAGCGTACTTCTTCATCGTGAACTACCACGCGATGACCACGCTTCACGACGCGGAGGCCCTTCGCACGTACTCGTTCGACATCGCCCTTGATTACCTGGCGCTGGGATTCGATCCGAACCAGGCCGCCCTGTTCCTGCAGTCCGACGTTCCGGCGGTCAACGAACTCGCCTGGATTTTCTATACCCTGACGCCTGTCTCCCAGCTTGATAAGGCGGTGTCCTTCAAGGACAAGGTGGCCCAGGGACTCACTCCCAATGCCGGTCTCTTCAACTACCCCGTTCTTCAGGCTGCGGACATTCTGATCTACGCAGGGACCCGCGTCCCGGTAGGGCAGGATCAGAAACAGAACATCGAGATCACCCGGAATCTGGCGCAGAAGTTCAATGCCATCTTCGGGTCTGGCGTGCCGATTCTCCCCGTTCCGGAGCCCTATATCCTGGAGGATGTGGCGGTCGTACCGGGTGTGGACGGTCGAAAGATGTCCAAGAGCTACGGCAACGCCATCGGGATCTTCGAGGAGGGTAAGGCCCTGAAGAAGAAGGTGATGAGCATCGTGACCGACTCCACGCCGCTGGAGGCTCCCAAGGACCCCGACACCTGCAACGTCTTCGCCCTCATCAAGCTGTTTGCAGACAAGGAGACCCTGGAGCGCGTTGCCGGCGCATACAGGGCCGGCGGATACGGTTTTGGCCACGCCAAGAAGGAACTGCTCGGACTGATGACGGCTTACTTCGCCGAGGCCCGGGACCGGAGACGAGAACTGGTAGCCCGGCCGGACTATGTTCGGGATGTGCTGCGCGAGGGCGGGAAGCGCGGCCGCGAGAAGGCTGCCGGTGTCATGGCACGGGTCCGCGAGGCCACCGGCGTCGTTACCACCTACTAGGCTGAGGTAGCGCGACATGATTCTGGTTCTGGACAATTACGACTCCTTCACCTACAACCTGGTCCACATGGTGGCAGGCGGTGGGCAGGAGGTGCGGGTGATCCGAAACGACAAGATTGACATCGATGGGGTTCGCGCCCTGGACCCGGCCGGCATATTGATTTCGCCGGGGCCGGGACGGCCCGAGGACGCGGGAATCACCGAAGAACTGATCCGGACCATGGGGCCGAGCACGCCGGTGCTTGGCGTTTGCCTCGGGCATCAGGCCATCGGGCGTGTGTACGGTGGTGAGGTGGTGTACGCCCCGACACTGATGCACGGGAAAACCAGCCCGGTGACGCACGACGGCCTGGGCGTCTTCAAGGGCGTGGAACAGGATTTCGAGGCCACACGGTACCACTCCCTCGTGGTGGCCGAGGACTCGGTACCCGAGGAACTGATAGTGACCGCGCGGACCCCTGACGGCGTCGTGATGGGGCTTCGCCACCGGCACTACCAAGTGGAAGGCATCCAATTCCATCCGGAGAGCTTCATGACCCGGGTTGGCGGACAGATCGTGGCCAACTGGCTGCTGGATGTTCAGAGCCGGATCGTGGCATGACGGAGTACCTGAAGGTGATCGCCTCGAGCGAGACGCTCTCCGATGAGCAGGCCAGCGGCGCCATGCACGTGCTGCTCAGAGGCGAGTCCACGCCGGAGCAGACGGCCGGCCTCCTGATGGGGCTTCGCGGACGCGGAGAGACCGTCGACGAACTCACGGCCTTTACCCGGGTGATGCGCGAGTACGCCGTGCCCGTCCAGGTGGATGACCCGGCTGCCATTGATGTGGTGGGCACGGGAGGCGACGGAAGCGGGACGTTCAATATTTCCACGACCACGATGTTCGTCTGCGCCGGTGCCGGCGCGACCGTTGCCAAGCACGGCAACCGGTCCGTCTCGTCAAAATGCGGATCGGCCGACGTCCTCCGGGAGTTGGGTGTTTTCGTGGAGCTGCCAGCCAAGGAAGTGGGTCTCTGCATCCGGGATGCGGGGCTCGGCTTCATGTTTGCCCCCCTCTTCCACCCGGCCCTGCGGTACGTGATGCCCGTGCGCCGGGCACTGGCCGTGCGAACCTTCTTCAACATTCTGGGGCCCCTGTGCAATCCGGCCGGGGTTCGTCGTGGCCTCTTTGGCGCGTTCGACGGCGAAGTGGCCGATACGATGGGCACGATCCTCGGGCGACTGGGGGCCGAAAGGACCTTCACCGTCCACTCGGAAGACGGACTGGATGAGTTGTCCATTGCAGGACACTCGCGGGTGCGCTTCAACGAGGGCACACTCGAGCCCCGTCCGTCGCGCGTCCGGCCCGAAGACCTCGGACTTTCGCGGGCTCCCCTGTCAAGCATCCAGGGTGGCGACGCATCCGTCAACGCCGACATCATCCGGGATCTTCTGAGCGGCGGAAAGGGCGCCCACCGGGACGTGGTCATCCTGAACGCGGCGTTTGCCCTGGTCGCAGCCGGAATCGCCCAAACGCCCTCCGATGGGGCCACCTTGGCCGCGGAGAGCATCGATTCCGGGTCTGCCAAGCGCAGCCTGCACGCGATGGTGACCGCCAGTCACGACCACAGGCCGGCGGGCGCATGAGTGCACTCGCACAACGCCCCTGAACCATGGCCACGATTCTGGATGAACTGGTCCTGGGGGCCCGATCGGAGGCCGCGCGGCGTCGCAAGCAGATCAGCGCGCGTGAGTTGGAGGGGCGATTTCCCTCAGAGCGGCGATCCCTGGCCGAGGCCTTGAGAGCAGATGGGCTGTCCGTGATTGCGGAGGCCAAGAAGGCGTCGCCCTCGCAGGGAGTCATCCGGGAGCATTTCGAGCCGGCTGCCATCGCGGAGATGTATCAGGAGGCAGGCGCGGCCGGCGTCTCCGTCCTTACTGAACCGCTGCAGTTTCAGGGTGCGCTGGAGCATCTCGCCGAGACGCGGCAGAGCTGCGATCTACCGCTCCTCCGGAAGGACTTCATTGTCGAAGAGTACCAACTGCTCGAAGCCAGGGCCTACGGGGCTGACGCGGTGCTTCTGATCGCGACCGTGCTCGAACGCGCGCACCTGACGGATCTGCTTCAGGCCGCCCGAGAACTGGAACTGGAATGTTTGGTCGAGCTGTACGACATGGACGAACTCGATCGCCTCGATTTTGAACTGGTGGAGATACTCGGGGCAAACAACCGGGACCTTCGCACATTCGAGGTGGATCGTTCACATGCTCCCCGTGTGCTGGCTCACGCTCCGGACCACGTGGTGACGGTGGCCGAAAGCGGCCTTCGGACCGCGGAGGATCTGGCGGATGTCCATGCGGCTGGCATAGACGCGGTCCTGATCGGAGAGGCCTTCATGAGGGCAGAGCATCCTGGGCAGGCCCTGCGCGACCTGCTTGAACAGACCAACAAACTGATAGAGGGGAGGGCATCTGCGTGAGTACCCGGATCAAGATTTGCGGCATCACGAATCTGGCCGACGCGCGTTACGCAGCGGGTGCCGGGGCCGATTACCTCGGGTTCATTCTGCACGCCGGAAGCCCACGATTCGTTGGCCCGGAAATGGTGCGCGACATCGGCGAATGGCTGTACGGCCCCAAGACCGTGGGCGTCTTTGTGGATGCCGGGCGGGACGCCATACTCGAGGCCGTCGCGACGGCGGGATTCGACCTTGTCCAGCTACATGGTGACGAATCTCCAGAGGACTGCCTGGCGCTGGACATGCCTGTCATAAAGGCGGTGCACATCGGAGGATCAGGACCCGTGGCGGCAAACACGGCCGACGAACTCATGGCCCTGGCCGAGCGCTACGAGGGTTCGGCGGCCTATCTCCTGCTGGATACGGCCCGGAATGGGATGTCCGGCGGGACCGGCGAGGCCTTTGACTGGTCCATCGTGCCGGACCTCCCCCTGTCCGTATTCGTGGCGGGCGGGCTGACCCCCGAAAACGTCGGAGAAGCGATTCGAACCTGTCATCCCTACGGCGTCGATTCGTCCAGCGGCGTGGAGGAAGCGCCGGGACGCAAGGACTTTGAACGCCTTGACGCGTTCGCAGAAGCCGTCCGCGCTGCCGCCACCGAGACCGAGTGACTGACTATGACCTCGATTCTGGATACCCCCTCAGAGACCGGTCGATTCGGAGACTACGGCGGGATTTTTGTGCCCGAGATCCTGGTACCCGCGGTAGAGGAACTCCTCGCGGCCTACCGGGAGGCCCAGCGCGACCCCGCCTTCCAGGCCGAACTTGATCAGCTCCTCCACACCTATGTGGGCCGCCCGACTCCGCTGACGTTCGCCAATCGCCTGACGGACGAACTGTGTGGGCCACGGATCTATCTGAAGCGGGAAGATCTCTGCCACACCGGTGCGCACAAGATCAACAACACCATCGGCCAGATTCTGCTGGCCCGGAGGATGGGAAAGACCCGCATCATTGCGGAGACCGGCGCCGGCCAGCATGGGGTCGCCACCGCCACGGTGTGTGCCAAGTTTGGCCTGGAGTGCATCGTCTACATGGGTGCCGAGGACATCGAACGACAGAACCTGAACGTCCTTCGCATGCGCCTTCTCGGAGCCGAGGTCAGGCCAGCCACGAGTGGAAGTCAGACCCTGAAGGACGCCACGAACGAGGCGATTCGAGACTGGGTCACCAACGTCGAAGACACGTTCTACATCATCGGCTCGGTCGTGGGCCCTCACCCCTACCCCATGCTGGTCCGGGATTTTCACCGGGTCATAGGCCGGGAAACGCGGGAGCAGCTACAGAAGGCCGAAGGGCGCGGACCCGACGCCCTGGTGGCGTGTGTCGGGGGAGGCTCCAACGCGATGGGCCTGTTCTATCCGTTCCTGGGCGACGAAGGCGTTGCGATGTATGGCGTGGAGGCAGCCGGCGAAGGCCTGGACGGCCGACATGCCGCCACGCTCACCTTGGGATCCCCCGGAATCCTGCACGGCGCCATGAGCTACCTGCTGCAGGATGAAGACGGACAGATTGAACTGGCCCATTCCGTTTCGGCCGGGCTCGACTACCCCGGCGTCGGCCCGGAGCACGCCTTTCTCAAGGACGTGGGGCGTGTGACGTATGTCTCAGCGACCGATGACGAGGCGCTGGAGGGTGTCAAGCTGCTTTCGCGAACAGAAGGAATCATCCCGGCCCTCGAGACCGCCCACGCCATCGCCTATCTCCCGAAGCTGGCCAAGACCATGACCCCGGACCAGATTGTCGTGCTGAATTGCAGCGGACGCGGCGACAAGGACATGGGCACCATATCGCGGTACATCTGATGGAATCCCGAATCACGACGCGGATCCGGCAGACAGTAGCCGCGGGCTACAAGGCCATGGGCATCTTCATCACGAGTGGATTCCCGAATCCGGACGTGACGCTGGAGATCCTGAATGCCATCGACGCGGGTGGCGCGGATTTTATCGAGTTGGGCATGCCCTTCAGCGATCCGCTGGCCGAGGGCCTGCCCATCCAGCAGTCAAGCGAAAGGGCCCTGGCGGCGGGGGCCTCGATGAAGACCACCATGGAGGCTGCGCTGCGCTTTCGGGCCGGCAGCGACACGCCCCTGCTTCTTATGGGTTACCTGAATCCAGTAATCCGCTTTGGCGTCAGCAACTTTTTCCAGACTGCGGCCTCTTGTGGGGTAGACGGCGTCATTCTGCCCGACCTTCCGCCTTCGGAGCGCCCCCTGGTTGCCGGCGCGGCGGAGTCGGCTGGGGTCGACGTGATCCAGTTGATTGCACCCAACACATCGGATGAACGAATTCGCCTGGTCGATGACGTCTCGTCCGGGTTCGTGTACGCGGTGTCGATCACGGGCCTCACCGGAACCGGCCATGGGCAATCGGGCGCCGTCAACCAGTATCTCCGGAAGGCCCGGACTCTGGTCACTCACAATCCGCTTCTGGTGGGCTTCGGGATCTCCTCTCACGAGGATGCCATGCGCCTCTCGGAGCACACTGACGGGTTTATCGTGGGATCGGCGGTGATCCGAAAGGTTGATGCACTCTACGGCGATTCGTCCCTCACCTCGGCCGAGCGCGCGGCGGCACTTTCGCGATTTGTCCGTGATCTGAAGCAAGGCTCATCCCAGGCGTAGACCACCCCTGTCCTGCAGCGCAACCCGGCCGAGCCTCCTCGCGTTAGCCCACCCTGAAACCCCGTTTGGCATGAGACCTACCCTATTTCTGCTTCTGGCACTGATTCTGTTCGGGACGGGCTGCGAAGCCCTGGACGTCCGCCCGCGGGCGGTCGGCCGGGAGGGCGAAATTATCGTGGTCACGGACTCGGCCAGTTGGAATGGGGAATTGGGCGATGCCCTTCGCGGCGAGTTGTCTCCCTACATCGGGACGCTTCCGGCACCCGAGCGAATGTTCGCCCTCCGCCGGATGGGAATCGTGAACCGGCGATCCCTGAACCTGCTGCGCAAGCAGAAGAACGTGATCTTTGCCGCCCCGCTGTCCGACTCCACGCGCGAATCGCAGTTCATGCAACAGATTCTGGATGCGGAGGCCACGGAGTCGGTAATCAACGGTGGAACGGTAGCCGTGGTCGGACGACGCGATGAATTCGCGCAGGCGCAGCAGGTGTACTATCTCATCGGCCGCGATGCCGGTGCGATTGCCCAGGCAGTTCGCCAGAATGCAGAGGGCATCCGGTACAACTTCAACACCATCACCCGCCAGCGACTGCAGCGCGACATGTTCGAGAAGGGTCGCCAGTTCGAGATGGAACAGCGACTCGTGGACACCCACTCGTTCGCCGTCAACGTGCAGCACGACTATGTGATTGCCGCCGACACCACCAACTTCGTTTGGATGCGCCGGATTGTCAGTAGCGACTCGTGGCGGAGTTTCTTTGCGTGGTACACCGACGATCTCAGCCCTGCGGACCTGGATGTGGACTGGGCGCTGGCCGTTCGGGATCGCCTGTCCACGGCCTATGTTCAGGGAAATATGGGAGGGCACGTTGAGGTGGACCTGAGGCGCCCCCTTGAATCGGACAATATCGACTTCCTCGGCCGGTTCGGGTACGAAATCCGCGGCCTGTGGCACATGGTGGGCTACGAGAACGGTCGTAAGGTTGAGTATGGGATGGGTGGCCCCTTCCTGCTCTACGCCTTCTATGATGAGGATACCGGCCGGACCTACGTTCTGGACGGAATGGTCTTCGCACCGGGCTACGAAAAGCGGGAGTTCCTCCGTCAGATGGAAGTGATAGCGCACACCTTTCGCACGGCCGAAGAAATTGCCGCACGAGCCGAGGCGGCCGAGTAGTGACCCAGGGCCGACCCAATACGATGGACTGGCTGCGACGAGGCATCCTGCCCGGCGTGCTGGCGGTGCTGCTGGCTGGTTGCGTCCAGACCCCCGAGCGCGTCATGGTCATTCCGGACTCGACGCTCATCGTGGTGCTGGCAGACCTCCACCTGGCCGATGCCCGCGCCCGACTGCCCGAGCAGGCTGTGGGCCTGAGGGACACGGTCCTGGCTTTCCACGGCTTGGACGAAGCCCTCTTCCAGAAGGCCATGGACAGCTTTGATGCGCATCCAGAGGACTTGACCAACCTCTACAACACCGTTCTGGACAAACTGAACGCGACCCGCTCGCCGACTCAGTGACCCGACGGCTCGTTTCCCAGGCAGTTGTCGCAGTTGCCGCATCGGCGGAGCGGTTTCTCACCGAAGTAGTTCAGAAGTACGCGGCGCCGGCAGTCGGTGACACCGGCGTAGGCAATCACGTCCTCGGCCCTTCCGATGGCCCGCTTTCGAAGCACGTTCACGCGCGTCGAGCCCAGATCAGGACGGGCCTGACGACTCCCGATCAGGGTAACTTCCATCGAACCGCCCGGCAGCATCATTCTCAGAAGGCCCCGGT
Organism: Bacteroidota bacterium; assembly: GCA_029262855.1. Taxonomy (GTDB): domain Bacteria; phylum Bacteroidota; class Rhodothermia; order Rhodothermales; family UBA10348; genus JABDJZ01. The sequence goes on from JAJCYP010000061.1 coordinate 24,224, forward strand.
CGACGAAGAAGTCAAGCCCCTCCAGCACCCGGCCAGGTTCCAAGCCGGTGGTCTGGGCCAGTGGACTGAGGCTTACCTCCTGCATTCGGGGTTCGATTCCTTCCGGCGGACTTCCGTCTGACCGCAGCAAGGCGTCGGCAAGCCGGTGAACGGGATGGGTGCGGGGATAACCCGCGGCCGCCATCCTCAGGACCTCGTCCGATTCGGGCCATTCGATTCGGGCCGTGTCCTCCGCCAGTTCCCTGACCGACCAGAGACCCGCCGATGCGAGAAGGCCGGCCGCAGCCTTGACCTGGTCCCCTCGGAGACCGGTGATAGTGGCCACGCGCTCGACTTCAAGAACCACGGGCACCTCGCCCTGGCTTCCCACGGCAAGTCCCCCCAGGTCACAGACCACATCGTAGACCCGTCGCATGGCGCCTGCTTCCGGATACCGGTCTCGTGCCCAGGCGCGCACCCGGTCTGTGTCGGCCTCCGGGGCAATCAGTACCGCTGCGGCTGGTAGTCCATCGCGTCCGGCGCGCCCGGCCTCCTGGTAGTAGGCCTCGATCGAGCTGGGCAGCATCGTATGGAGGACGATTCGGACGTCCGGTTTGTCGATGCCCATGCCGAACGCTGAAGTCGCGGCCACCACGCGGCAGTCACCCTTCATCCATGCCGACTGAGCGGCATTCCGTGCGCCCGCTTCCAGTCCGGCATGGTAGGGCCTGGTCTCGATCCCCTTGTCGCGGAGTCTGCGCGCCCAGGCCTCTGTGTTTCGACGCGTGCCGGCGTAAAGAATTCCCTGGCCGGGATGCTCCCGGAGAAGCCCCACGACCTCATCCAGGAGGTTTTCCGTGCGCCGAACCTGCCAGGTGATATTGGGACGATCGATGGGCCAGACGTGCAGCCGGGGCTCTTTGAGATCGAGTGCCCTCCCGATATCCCTCCTCACTCGCGGCGGTGCCGTGGCGGTCAGTGCCGTAATCGGAATGCGCTCGGGGGACGCCACGGTAAGGGCCTCGCGGATTGCCGTGTAGGCAGGCCGAAAGTCGTGCCCCCATTCACTGATGCAATGCGCCTCATCCACGGCCACGCGGCGGATGTTCAGGCGGGGAGATCTCGCAGCGAACACCTCGCCGCCGAGCATCTCCGGAGAAAGAAATACAAGCTGCACACCTCCGTGCTCCAGCCTGCTCCAGGTGTGCTCCCGCTGTCGATGGGACATGCTCCCCGTAAGCCTTTCGACTTCGACACCGCGCTTTCGCAATGCTCCCACCTGATCCTCCATCAGGGCCAGAAGAGGCGAAACAACCACGGTCAGGCCGTTCTGTATCAAGGCAGGAATGAGGTAGCACAAGGACTTGCCGCCACCGGTCGGCATCACGGCCAGGATGTCCGCCTCCCCCAGCGCATCGACCACGACATCCAATTGCCCGGGCCGAAAGTCTTCGTATCCCCAGATGCGGGATAGCAGCGCCCGGGCGGATGCCTCCTTCTCCGCTCGTTGAGTCTCCCCCGTCATAGCCCGTGCCCGCGAAGCTGCGAGAGCAACGAGGCCACCAGTTCCCTGGGCCGCTTGTCGGCTGTCCAGACGAAATGCAGGTCCGCCTGGGCATACGCCGGGCGTCGTGCCTCCAGCAATTCGCTTACCCTCGCCCGCAATGCCTCGCCCTGAAGCATCATTCCGTCTGCACCCAGCAGCAGCGGACGATGACTCTTTCTTGCAAGCCGGGTGCTGAGAATTCTTGCGGGCACGTCCAGCCAGACGGTGGTGCCTGATGATCGAAGCATTTCCCGATTCTCCTCCGACAGATAGGCTCCGCCGCCCAGGGCAACCACGACCGGCTTTGCCTGTCCGGTCACGGCCTCGAGGACTCGGCGCTCCAGTGTGCGAAAGTGAGCTTCCCCAAACCGGGAAAACACCTGGGAGACCGAGAGGCCTGAATCCGCCTCGATCAACGTATCGAGATCCTGGAACTCCCAGCCCAGGCTCTTGGCCAGCAGGGGACCAAGCTTGGACTTCCCGCTCCCCATAAAACCGGTCAGGTAGACGCGCGTATGGGGCCTGCTTTGATTCACGGATTTGGTCAATGGGGAGATTTCGCGCGACGGTCGAGTATGACGGAACGGGGTGGCACGGATGGCAAACACAGCCTGGAGCCCCCACCATTCAGGAGAGTCTGGAGGCTGCTCTCGCAACCGTTCTCCGGACGCGGGTTTCCGTGGTGGGTTCCGGACGGACGGACGCGGGCGTACACGCCACGGGTCAGGTGGTTCACTTTGATCTGGATGCGGACGTGGAACCTGATGCCCTCCAAGGTCGGGTGAATGGACTCCTGCCGCGGTCCATCGCGGTGCGTGACGTGAGCGCGACGCATGCCGGATTTCACGCTCGCTACGACGCCGTGCTCCGGACCTATCACTATCACGTCTCGGAGCATCCCGTCGCTATCGGAAGGAGCACGCGCGTACACCTGCGACCTGTGCCAGACTGGGACCGGATGAATCGGGCCGCATTGTCTCTGGTCCGGCAGACCGACTTCTCGGCGTTTTGCAGAACGGCGTCTGCCACGACAAACCGTATCTGCGACGTGTCACGCGCGACTTGGGAGAGAATGCCTGATGACGGACACTGGCGCTTCGTGGTCTCCGCAGACCGCTTCCTTCACGGCATGGTCCGCGCGTTTGTGGGGACCCTGCTGGAAATCGGTTCCGGAAAGCGGGACGAGGATGACCTTCAGCGGGCTCTCGAGTCCCGAGACCGCCGGGAGGCGGGCCCTGCGGCTCCTGCCAGAGGGCTGATCCTGGCCAGAGTGGACTATGCCGCCGAAGGGATAGTATTTCCGTAAGACCCTTCCGTCATTCGCCGGCCCAATTCAGCAATCGACCGGACGGATCACACCCGAGGCAAGTTTTTCTCGCCTCCGTTCGTCGTCTTCAGTTACGTTTATGGCTAACCTCGCCGATCGACTGCTGCCCGTCCCAGGATGGGTGGCAACCCTTTCCCTCTCGACTCTATGAGTTCTCTCCCCGGCATGACTTTCCCCACGCTGCCCGGCGGTGCCGTTTTTCCTGGAGGGCCTTCGAGGACCGGCAAGGCCGCCTTCGGAGGCATCGGCGGAAAGGCTTGCCTGTTTCTGTGTCTGTTCACCGTGGTCTCGACGGGCTGCGACCGCCCCTTTGTCGAGCAATCCGTTCCCACCATCGAGGTTGTGAGCCCCGATCCGGGGATTGTTCAGGAGGAGGCCGCAGTGACCCTGTTGGTTAAGGCCAACTCATTCAGATCGGTGGAACGGATTACCCTCGGCGGCACCCCGTTCGAGAGGCTCGGCGATGGTACGTGGCGAGTTGAGCTTGAGCTGCAGCCCGGCATCAATCGCCTGATCCTCGAATCGTTCGACTCGGACGATGTTGCCGGGCTTGATACCGTCCAGTACCTTCACCAGTCCATCTCCAGTCAGGTGGGAGTACTGATCTTCCCGGATCCCCGCGGCGGTCACACGGCGAACATGCTCCCGAACGGAGATTTGATCCTGGTTGGCGGGTCTCGAACCACATTCACGCGGGCCGAGTCGCACGTCTTCATGCTCCCGATCGGAGGGGCCCGTATCATCCTCGTGGACGCCCGGCTCAACTTCGCGCGGCTGGGCCACACCACGACCCTCCTTCCAGACGGCCGCCTGCTCATTGCCGGAGGCGTTTCCGTGCCACGCATGGAGTCCGTTGCCGACCTCGTGGAGACGCCCGAGGTCTTCAACCCGGCGACGGGAGTCATGACCGCCCTCGTGCTCGAGGGCGATCCCATTCGGAGGGCCTTCCACACGGCCGAGGTGTACTCATCGACCGGAGGCGTTGTCCTGACTCTCCTGGGCGGAACCGGCGACGTCACTTACCAACCCGTGTCGGAAATCGGTGTACGCAGTGACGTCCGATCCTTTCAACTTGTCGGAGACACCCTGAGAGCGTTGAGTCCGGCGATTGGCCCTTTTGTCGACCTCTTGACGGGTCACACCCAGACGCCACTCGCGAACCAACCTCCCGGTGTACCTACCCGTCAGCTGATTACCGGCGCAATCTATCTTCCGGCAGGCGTCGAGGAACACACGTTCGTGCTCGATCCGCGAAGCCCCCTCGGGTTCGAATTTGAGGATCTTGATCCGCCGCCCATCCTGCGAACCGAGCACGCGGCCGCTCTGATGGCCCCTGGAAGGGTTATTCGTATCTCCGGACTGACTACGATAGACATGCCCTCAGAGTCCTCGGCCGACATCTACGACGACACGCTGGGACGATTTCTGACGTTCGGGGCTGAAAGCGCGTTTACTCCTGTCGCTCGAAACCTCCAAACCGCAACAAATGTGGGCGGAGGCCGAATACTGGTCCTCGGTGGATTCGATGAAAGGGGAACCGCCCTCTTCACCGCCGAATACATCACCTACGATCTCTAGCGCTCCTATTCGAACATGCTTGATGTTCAGCAAATACTACGCTGGTTGGTGATGGCCATCGTTGCGATGGTCGCCATCGTTGTGCTCGGTGTGATTTTGAAGGTGGCCGCCTTCATGTTGCCCTATGCCATCAAGGGCCTGATCATTCTTCTCGTGGTGGCGATTGTGCTTCGGCTCATTACTGCCGTCAGAGCAAAGCGATAGCACTTTGCGAGTCCTGGAAGCCGGAGCCTCTATGGCCGGCGGGGCGTACCTTGGCGAGTCGAGTCATCCCTCAATCGTCCGGTTTGGTTATATATGGCATCTGCCCTGAACGTCCGGTCTGAAACGGGCATTCTACAGGAAGTAATCGTCCACACTCCGGCGGCGGAGATGGAACTCGTGGCGCCGGACCGGCTGGATGAACTCCTGTTCGAAGACATCCTGTTTGTCGGTCATGCGCGCGAAGAGCACCTGGTGATGCGCGCGGTGTTCGAGAAGGTTATCGGATCACGCAAGGGTGTCATCGAAATTGCGGATCTACTGGCCAAGGCGTTCCAGGAGGAGCGCGCCAGGGAGGATTTCGTCGAGCAGCTCTGCGTGGTGAAGCCGGAGCGCAACCTGCAGGCGTTCGCCAAGGACCTCGTGGACCTGGGGGCCTCCGGGCTTACCGACTTCGCCATGACCGGTGTATCTCCGCTGCCGGTCTATGCCCAACCGCTGCCGAACCTCCTGTTCACACGAGACGTAGCGGCAGTTGTCGGCAACTCCCTTGTGCTTTCGCATCCTGCCACGTCTGCCCGAGCACGCGAGAGCCTGATCATGAACGTGGTGGTTTCCCACCACCCACGTTTCGCGCCTCACCGAGACCAGGTGATCCGCCTCCCCAAGGGCGTGACATTCGAAGGAGGAGACCTGTTGGTGGCCTCTGACACAACGGTGATCGTGGGATGCTCGGAGCGCACCTCATTTGGTGGCGTGGTTTCGCTGGCCCGGGCGCTGTTTGCCCAGACGGACATCGAGAACGTCATCATGGTTGACCTGCCCAACCGGCGGTCCTGCATGCACCTGGACACGGTGTTCACGTTCGCCGAACAGGACCTGTGCGTAGCCTACCCGCCAATCATCGAAGCGTACGGCCTCAACAACGTGGTCTGTTTCCGGCCGGGAACGGGAGACACGAGTCTGGAGTGCCACACGTTCGAGAACCTGAAAAGCGCGATCGAAGAGATTCTGGGACGCTCGTTCACGTTTGTGGCCTGCGGCGGCGATGACCCCCTGAACCAGCAACGCGAGCAGTGGACCGACGGCGCGAATTTTTTCGCACTCGCTCCTGGCGTCGTGATCGGCTACGAACGCAACAATCGCACATTCGACGCCATGGGACGTCACGGGTATCGCGTGGTTGAAGCGAAGAGTTTTCTGGAGTACCACCGCGAGAGCCACTTCGACCCCAAACAGAAGTTGGCCATCAAGCTGGAAGGCAATGAACTCTCGCGCGGCCGCGGCGGGCCACGCTGCATGACTATGCCCCTGCGCCGGGCTGACTAGCGCCCACTGAAGGCATCGGTAGGATGGACGATTTGCTCAATCCCCACAGGAAGTGGATGAAAGCCGCGCTGCGGGAAGCTGAACGCGCTTTCGAGGCAGACGAGGTACCCGTGGGTGCCGTTGTGGTCCGGGGAAACGTGATTGTGGGCCGGGGGCACAACATGGTGGAACGCCTGGAAGACCCCACTGCGCACGCAGAACTCATCGCCATCACGGCCGCCTGTTCGACCATGGGCACCAAGAACCTCACCGGGTGCACACTCTACGTCACCCTTGAGCCGTGCCCCATGTGTGCAGGCGCAACCGTGCTGTCCCGCCTGGACCGAATCGTATTCGGGGCCTTTGACGAGAAGGCCGGGGCGGCCTCCACCCTGTTCAACATCCCGCAGGATCCCCGACTCAACCATCGGGCGGAGATCATCTCGGGAATCGAGGAGGAGCGGTGCGCCGAGTTGCTGCAGGAGTTCTTCCGGCGTAAGCGCACCCAGGGCGGGGACCTGACACGTGATGCTTGACGCGGTCATTGTCGGCGCCGGTCCGGTCGGACTGGCGTGTGCCATCGCATGCAAGAGGGCCGGCTTGGCCATCCGAGTTGTGGAGAAGGGCGCGCTGGTGAACTCCCTGATCGGATATCCGACGAACATGGAGTTTTTTTCGACTCCTGAACTGCTTGAGATTGGCGATCATCCGTTCGCGACCAGCCGCTACAAGCCGCTACGCGAAGAAGCTCTGGACTACTATCGGCGGGTGGCTGAGGCGGAGTCTCTCGACCTGTCCCTGTTTACGCGGGTCACGGGAGTTGAGGGCCACGTTGGGGATTTTCGGGTTCGCACGGAATCCGCGAGACCTGGCGCGGGTCTGGGCGAGGACCTGGGGGCGGATCCGGGTGCGGGTCCGGGCGCCGAATTGAACGCCCGCGCCGTCATCGTCTCCACGGGTTTTTTTGATGTCGCCAACCTGCTCAACGTGCCCGGGGAGGATCTTCCGAAGGTCTCCCACTACTACAAGGAGCCGTATCGATTCGCAGGGCAGCGTGTCCTGGTGATTGGGGCCAAGAATTCCGCGGCAAAGGCCGCTCTCCAGTGTCGGCGCAACGGGGCCGAAGTGACGATGGCCATACGTGGCCCCGCCATCTCCGACCGTGTGAAGTACTGGCTACGGCCGGATCTGGAGAATCGGATTGCCGAGGGATCCATCCGGGCCTACTTCAATGCGGCCGTATCCCGCATCACGCCTACCGAGGTACTCCTGCAGACTCCCGATGGCGCAGTCGAGCTACAGAACGACTTTGTGCTCGCCATGACCGGCTATCGCCCCGACTATCCCTTCCTCAGGGAACTGGGTATCGAGGAGACGGATGATGAGGCCCGGACGCCTGTCTACAACCCTGAGACGCTCGAAACCAACCGGCCGGGCGTTTTCCTGGCAGGAACTGTGTGTGGGGGCCTCAGGACTGGCCGGTGGTTTATCGAGAACGGACGCTTCCACGCGGAGTCGATCGTTCGACGCCTGACCGGAAAGACCTGAGGCACGGAAAGTTTGCCCCGGCTCCTCGCTGGTCACTGCTCGAGCGCGGCCAGGATCTGTTGCGCCACGGGATGCCCTGGCTGGGCCTTGAGCGCTCTGCGTGCATAGAGCCGTGCTGAGCCATGCTCACCCAATTGGTAGTGCGCCGCTGCTCTGTTCGCGAGCGCGTCCGCGTAGTCCGGGGACGCCCGGATGGCTCGTTCCAGATAGGGAATGGCCCGGTCATACTCCCGGGAGTTGACGTAGTAGGCCCCAAGGTTTCCAAGAGCGACCGGGTTGTCGGGGGCCAGGAGCACCGCTTGTTCAAACGCGAACCGCGTGCTGTCGGGCTGTCCAAGCTGTCCGTAAACAGCTCCGAGATTGCCCCAGATCTGCGGATCTCGGGGCTCAAGCTTGACCGCCTCCAGAAGCGATCGTCGAGCCTGTGCAAGTTGGCCTGATCTCGCAAGGGCTGTGCCCAGATTGTAGCTGGCGGCTGCAAGCCACGGCTCCTGCTCGGTGGCCCTCCGGTAGGCCTCGGTTGCCTCCTGCAGTCGTCCTTGGGACTCCAGAAACCGACCATAATTAACCCAGATGTCTGCGCGGGCAGGTTGGGCCGCCAACGCCCTTCCGTAGGCCTCCTCGGCTACGGCCAGCTCACCGCCGGTGGCCTCAAGCGCCTGCGCGAACGCATTGAGGAGTTCGGGGACGTCTCCGTCGAGCCGGATTGCCGCGCCAAGACCTTCAAGCGCGGCACGGGGGTCTCCCAGTTCCAGCCGCGCGAGGCCTCGCAGGAAGTGCGCCTCGCCGTGAAGGTCGCCCTGGCGCGCCAGACTGTCGAGCAGTGCGGCCCCTTCCCCGAGCAAGGCGGCATCGGCACGCTGGCGGCCAAGGATCACCAATGCCATGCCCTCATACTCGGTCCGGCCATCCTCGGGCCAGTACGACTCCAGTCTGCCGGCTTCAGTTGGTGCGGGACTGGCCACTTCCCTGCTCGAGACGACGCGGATCCTGTGATCAGTGAAGGATGAGTGCGGAGCCTCCGATGCCTCGATCCGGGGCATATGACAATCAACGCAGTTTGCCTCGGCGCCGGGATGCGACGGCAGCACGGACAGTGCTGGCGAAGCGTGGCAGGTCAGGCACGTCTGATTGAAGTAGGCCGGGCCGCTGGCACGAAACCCCCCGTGGGGGTCATGGCACGTCGTGCACTCGAAGGAGCCACTCCGCGCAACGGTCTCGATGAAGCATGCACTCTGCCTCATCCGGTCGGCGTGCGAAATCACGCCGATCTCAGTGCCCAGATCGGGTTCGGGAACCGAGTACATCGCAACAAAAGCGGACAGGTCGTGGGACGGCCTGAAGTCGAACGCCTCGTTGCCCTCCCGCAGTACCGACACGGTTGTATGCAGGTGGCACTGCTGGCAGACATCCAGTCGCCGTTCCAGGTTCAGATGAGCCGGATTCACGATGGTCGCGTCAATCTCGGTCAGGGGCTCCGGCACCGCCAATCGCTCGGAAACGTGGAGGGCGCCTGGGCCATGACAACGCTCGCATCCAATTCCCTGCGGGATGTCGACGAACTTCCCGCCGGCGAATGGCTCTGCCTCGGTATAATCGTTGTGACACGCCATGCACCGCTCGGGGACTTTGCGGTCAAAGCGCTTGTTCGCCACCTGATACCCGGGGCTGAAGTCCCAGCGCTCCTTTTGCGTGTACCATGTGAGCGGGAGTTCATAGAGGAAGCCCTCGCTGTCATCGAAATACGTTCTGGCGGCCGTGCCGCTTCCCATTACGTACTTCATCCTCCGCTCCAGGGTGTGAATCACCCGTCCCCCTCGATCCTGGAGCTCTTCCACCTGGACGACGGAATCGCCGCGGCGCTCTGCCCGGTAGCGATAGCCGTTCGCACGATCCACGATCCATGGCCCCGGCAGGGTCTCGACGGTGTTGTGGGCGGTCAGCTCGTAGAACGAGTTCGCCATTCCGTGCTCCTGAAATCCGGAGTACTGGTCCTCGTGACAGGAGGCACAGGCCGCAGCACCCACGTATCCGACTGCCGTGTTCGCGTTCAGGAAGGCAGGAGGCGTCGCATCCGAGGGCTGAGACCCGTCAGAGCAGCCCGCCAGAATCAGGATCGGTATCAGGAGTGCGAACTTCATTTCGTACCAGGCAAACGCGGACTCCGGCACCTCGTTTCGGCCTTCAGCCAGGCCTGCACGACGTAGAAAGGGGCTGACTCCGTCGGAGCCAGCCCCTCTCAAGACTCTACAAGTCAGTGTCTAACCCGGATCGATCTAGAGATCGACGCCGAGGGTAAACATCTGAACGTTGTCAAAGAAGTCTGTCGCCCGGTAGGCATAGTCCAGGTGAAGCATCGTGCCACCGAACTCCACGTTCAGACCAGCACCGAAGTTGGCGCCGGTCCACATGGTCAGGTCCTGGTCTGGAGTCATTTCGAAGCCGCCGCGAAGGTCGAGCATTTCGAAAAGATTCACTTCGATACCGCCTGAGTACTGGTCCTGATCGAACGAGTTTGAGCGGAAGTTGCCAATCACGGTCACAAGAGCGCCAGCTCCCATTTCCCGTGTGTAGGCCACACCGAAGTTCAGCAGGGACGGAAGCTCAACGCCTTCACTCTCGAGAACGAGAGCGTTGTTCGTGGCATCCGGTGCCTGACCAGGGATGCGAACCTGACGAGTCAGGCCAACACCACTGTAGTTCATTGATGTACCGATGTTCTTCAGGCTGACGCCGAGGCGCAGGCCTGACTCCCCGACCACATAGGTCATACCGGCGTCGACGGCGATGGCAGAGCCACTCACATCATCAATGCTTTCGGTAACAACCTTCAGTGTGGCACCAGCCGCGATGCGGTCGGTGAACTGACGGGCATAGGTAAGGCCGGCCGTGACGAACGAGGCGTCATACGTAACGGACGAGATCTCAGGCGCAAGCTCCGTCTGCTTCGGAATTGCTCCGAAGTCCCAAGAGGTGACGGTGAAGGCCAGAGAACTCTGACCAAAGCTTTGCGCCACGCCGAAGTAGTTGACGCCGATGTCGGCGACGTACTCCATCCGGCTGAAGATGGCGCCCGTTCCCTGGTTGTTAACCAGGCCAGCGGGGTTTGTGTAGATGGCTTCCAGACCAGAGAGATCTGAGAGACCGCTCGTGAGTGACGAACCCAGCGACGCATTGCGCGCGGTCACGGGAACCAGGAGCTGTGAAGCTCCTGCCGTGCCACGGCGCTTTTTGTCGCCGGCGTACGCATCCAGAGCCGAAAGCCCTAGCATGGACACGATCACGAGCCCAAGCAGAATGTTGCGTTTCATATCGGAATTCCTCCGTTTCAATATTCGTGGGTGTCGAATCGCTTGCAGGATGAATTGGGTCCCGGCAGGCGCCGGGACCCGATTCCTCATTCACTAGAAAGTGTTGAGCTGCACGCGCTTCTTGATGACAGCGAATTTGATGACCTTCTCACCGATGCCGGGCACATCCACATGGATGATGTACATGCCCGACGCGATGGGAAGTCCCTCTTCGGTCGTCATATCCCAGCCGAAGGACTTAGCGGAGCTGTTCTTCTCTAGGGTGGTGATGAGTGTACCATTCAGGCTGAAGACCCGGATGGTGGCCTGATTCGGCATGTTCGTGAAACGAGCCTGGTCGACCAGCTGGCTGACTTCGTATGCGGAAGCACCCTTGTATGGGTTCGGCGAGATGCCGATTTCCTCGAGGTCTGCAACCTGCTCTTCCAGCGTCTCAGCACGAGCACCGAGGCCAGCCGTTGACAGCGAGAACGAGTCTCCGGGCTGGTTCGGCTTCGTGGTCTCCATCCGGAAGATGGATCCCTGCTCCGGACCAAGGGGTGACTTGAACGATGACTTGTCGGTGATGTCACCGGCACCGTTCCAGTCAACGAACACCAGACGAGCGATGACCTCACGGTCAATGCCCGACTCGGCGTCGCCGCCTGCCAAAGCATTGGCGGCCCATGCATCGTAACCGGCGGAACCTGGCGAACGGTCCACAGGATCGTACCAGTAGATCCAGTCAGACTCAGGATCGTTCAGCGCGCCGGAGATGACACTGTCAAACGCCTGCATGTCCCAACCATCGGCCTCCCAGTCGATGACTGCAGGAATCATGCGGTAGTCGTCAGAAGCATCATCGGGCGTAGCGATGCCGGTGTTCCAGATCTCGAACGGCAGATCTGCGCCAACCTGAACGGCTCCGTCGATGAGACCGAACCGGTCGTAGTTGACCGAACCGCCGGCCGTGAAGCGCACTTCGAAGTCGAAGGGCACGACATTTCCAAAGCCGTTCCGCATGGAACGTGAGAGGAAGTCGCTGTAGCTGTTCCGCGATCCGTTGTCACCCGTGTGGATGAACCACTGCGACCCGGAAACCATCTGGTTTCCGATGTTTGTCCGGCCCAGTCCCGGGTAACCAGCGTAATCAGCGGCAGCACCAGTCGGCTCGGTCAAAGGACCGGCCGCATTGGCGGTAGCCTTGAAATCGAGCCAATCGTCGGGAGCGCCAGCGATATTGAGCGACAAGCCGTCAAAGCTCACCACGTCAATTCCTTCAGGTGCAGCTCTTCCGGTCTGCATGGAAGCAGCCGTACCATCAAAGACGACTACGCCGTCGGAGCGCGTCACGTCGTAGGTGGTGACAGTGACCGCGCTGGCGCCCTTCTGGGCCTCAGGGAGTCTGCCGTCCTCAAGGTCACCGCGTGTGGCAACATCGCTCCACTCGAACCGCTTGGAGTCCAGATCCAGGTTGTAGAACTCAACCGTATAATCCAGACCCGTCAACTGCTCGGGGTTGATGACGTTGAGACCAGCACCACCGTTTCCGATGTTGCCGGCTCCACCGGTACCAACGATCGAAGCAGAACCAGCCGCGATGTTCGCCGACGCCTGAGTGGCGAGCGCTGAGGCCTCACCTGTGGCGACGACGTCGGACGTGCTCGGCACGACCGAGAAACGGTTGACCGGACCCTTGTACACCTTCTGACCGGAGGGCTCATTGTAGGCGTAGGCCTGGACTCCGAAGTAGTAGGTCTGATAGTTGGTCAGACCACCCACTTCGTGGAAGTGGAGCACACCGGAGTCATTGCCTTCGGCGGTAACGAAGGTAATCTCCGTTCCCTCGATGACGCGCTTGATGCCGTTGACCTTGTCGTACGTCGCCAGGCGTTTTCCGACTTGGTCAGCGCGTGACGCGTACTGGAACACGTTATACCCCTCGAACTGATAGTCATTGTCCGTGACGTCGTCAGACAGCAGCGGGTCAATGACGTTATACGTGTCGAGGTAGTTGTTGTCGGTGGTCCTGTAGCCCCACTCGATCAGCACCTTGCCATTGCCCGTGGTCGTGGTGACTCGCGGAGCAGCAGGCGGTGACGGCAGTTCGAAGTTGATGTCGAATACCGCCTGTGCCAGGAGGTCATCGGCCTTCATCTGCTGAACCGAGTCAAGGTTGTCGTCACCAAAGGAGGTCACGATTCCAAACACGATTTCCTGCTCATCATTCGGGCGAATGGTGAACGGACCGGTTGCCATCACGAAGCGACGGTCAGCCGGGGAAATAGCCGTGCCCTGACCATCTGAGTTGAACTCACTCCAGAACTCGGGCGGGTTGCCCGGGAATTGGAAGTTGGTCGGGATGTTAGAGAAGTCACGGCCGGTACCACCAATGGTAAAGCGCTTACCATCTTTCCAACGACCGCGCATGTAGTTGTACATGTCGGCACCATTACCCGGGTCACCCTGGACGCCGGAGTTGTTCGAGTAGAACGCAAACGCGGTCATTGACAGACGTTCGCCGTCCTCATCCACTTCTCCGTCGCCGTCGTTGTCCTTGCCGTCGTCCGAGACCAGTGGTCCCTGGAAGAAGTCGTAACCGGCGGCCGGAGGAGCTTCACCGTAGCCCTCTCCACCTTCGTCGTCGTTGTCTGCGTTGTAGATATAGCCCATCCCGAGGGTGGTGTCAGATCCAACGTAGTCGTCGTCGAAGTTTCCGAGGTCAGGATCCGAAAACAGACCCATGTAGGTGTTCTCCAGGGGCACGGAGCCCTTGTAGAAGATGCGGTACTTGTAGAACGTCGTGTTGCCGATTGCACCCGCGGTGTTGAAGGCAAACGCCGAAACGTGTGCCTCAACGCCCATTGCCGGGGTATCGGTACGACTGTGGACGTTTCCACGGTCGTTCATGATCCACCACAGCATCTGGTCGCCCAGGATGGCAGGACGCTCGCCGGCACCCAGGTTGATCTTGCGATCAATGCGGCTGACGAGTGGCTGGCCGGTCAGGTCGATCAGATCGCCGTTGGCGTCAAGTGTCGGAGCACCGAGTCCGGTCGGCCAGTCTGCAAGATCAGGCGTGGAAACGCCGGTACCATCGTAGTTGACAACGTCTTCCTTGGAAACCTTGAAGACCCGGTCGTAGGGATCGCAATCCGCGGGTGCGGATCCATCATCGTTTAGTGGGCCTGCCCAGAACTCGTAGGGTCCGTAGGTGGATCCAGCGAGGCGAAGCTGCCCGTTGACGGTGCCGCCCATCCAGATACCCGATGCAAAGATCGCGTTGGAAGGGCCGCCCTTGGGGATGTTGTAGACGTGGGGTGAGCCACGCCAGAACAGGTTGCCGTTATTCAGGATGCGGGCGCGAACGTTGTTGATGTCGAGGAATGCCTCGCCGATCGCAGCCTCACATGTACCTGTGCTCTGAGCCTGTGCGGGAACCGCACTCAGGCCAAGCACAACGGCAAGCATAAAGAGGGAAAGTATTCTGTATTGCATTTCTGTCAGTGTTTTGACTACAAGTTCGATTTCAAGATGAGTGGCCCTCCCCGGGCGACCACATGGGTCGCCCGGGGGAACCAACAATCTAGAAGTCGACTCGCACGCCGATGCGCGTCAAGCGCGGGAGGCCCCATCTACCGGTACCGCGCGTTCGGTGACGGTAGAGAGACTCCGCGGCTGGAACCGCGCCACTCAGGAACTGCTGACCGCCCGCGGTTGACAGGTATCCATCATCACCGGGAAGGCCCGTAGCGCGCCATACGCCTTGGATATTCTCGGTGTCGAGGACATTCTGCACCCAGAGGAATGCAGACACTGTCGAGCGCGCGCCAGCGGCGAACTTGCGATCGATCCGAAGGTCGATACGGCTGGTCCATGGCATGCGATCGCTGTTGATGCCACCGGAGGGAACCGGTGCCTTCGAGTCAACGATCGAGAAGGGCTCAATCTGCGGCGTGTACGGGAAGCCGGAGCCAGCCGTGCCGAGAACGTTGAAACCCATGTTCTCGAAGAGCTTCGCGCCAAACACCGTCGGGCCTTCACCGGCTCCAAGACGGTAGTCCATGGAGAGGTTGACCTTGTGGCGCTGGTCGAAATCCAGCGGAGAAATGAAGTTCGGAGGCGTCTCGTCGATCCACACGATGGTTGAGGTCGTCGTGGAGGAAGAACCCGTTCCCTGAGCGAAGGACAGCGTGTAGTTCGCATTGACTGCGACGCCGCCGGAGCGGCGAAGGTCAAAGTCGAGCTCAACACCCTTGACGGTGCCGAAGTCCTTGTTGCTGTAGGTCGAGTATCCCTGCGGGAAGCTCTCACGAAGGTCATCCAACTGAATCAGGCCACGGATCTGACGGAAGAAACCGGAGATCGTGACGGCTGAACGGGCACTCGTACGCTGGCGGAAGCCGAGTTCGTACTCGGTGGTTTCCTCAGGCTGAAGGCCGTTGTTGTTGATCCGCCCGGTCGGGGAGGAAAGTCCCGCGATCGAGGTAAAGCTGTTGGACGACGGACGCTGAGAAACAACGCCGTAGCGAGCGAAGAAGAGTGCCTCGTTGGTAACGGGGAAGCTCACGCCGATACGCGGCATGAACGTTACCTGGGGCTCGTAGTCCTCGAAGGCATCTTCGGTCACGATGTTTGACGTCGTCCGCGGCTTGGCACCCGATAGCAGGATGTCACCAGCGGGCACTTCCTGTCCGTTGGCATCATAGAAGGTGCCATCACGGTCACGGTAGCCGGTGACATCGTTCTGGTTGAAGTACGGTGCGGCGTCGCCCGGTACGTTGGCGGGAGCGCCACCGACATCGGAGACGCGAACCAGCGGCAGGCGCGAGAAGCGGTCAAACAGGGTCAGCACGTTGTTGTCGAAGACGTCAACACGCACACCGAGGTTCAGGACGATGTCCCGGAACTCGATTTTGTCCTGGATATACCCGCCGTAGTACAGCGGCTTGTGCGGAGCGATGTCGTAGCAGCTCGTCGGTACGTCTTTCGAGACCGAGAAGCCACAATCATCGGCATAGCCGTTCAGGTCTTCGCTGTCAACCTCCTCCGTTCCGTAGAAGTTGTAGCCGTAGTAGCCGGCTGACATCTGCTCGAACGTGAGGTCAGTCCACTGCGTAACGCCAACTTCACCGGTCGGAAGACCCTCGGCGCCGTCTGCGTCCTCAACCCAGCGAGCCAGGCCCCATGCCCCACCGCGACTAGAGCTGTATGAACGATTCGTCTGCTGTTCGAACTCGCCGCCAAACTCGAGCTGGTGGAGGCCAACCTGCGTCGTTGCCGTGGCATTGAACCGGATCTGAGTGGCATCAAAGAACGAACGGGTACTGATGTCTTCCCGTCCATAGCTCGCGGAAACCAGGCCACCAGCGGTCTGGTGGCCCGGGCCACGACCATCTTCCCAACGCTGGGTGTAGGTCGGGACGGAAACCGTGAACTCGGTGTCGTCTGCAGGATCAGCCGTGTCGTGGTCGTCGATGCGCGTCTCGGTGGTAAACGAGAGGTTCATCGGATACTTCAACTGCGCGTTCGGAGCGGCATCGATATCCCCGTAGGAGAGGATGCTATCCAGCGACTTGCTGAAGTCCGGATCCCACGTGTCACCGGTGCGGCTGGTGTAATCCACCTGCAGCTGGTAAAACGTCGAGTTGGACAGGTAGTGCGTCCACGTAGCGAAGAACTGAGCGTCCTTGTTACGGAATTCGTTCGCCGTGTTGGGCGTGAAGACCATATCACGCTCGGAGACGAACGGAGCCGAGTCGCCGCCGCGGGTGACGTACCGCCCGCCAACGCGGAGGCGAACGTCATCCAGGAGACTGAACTGCAGGTTGGAGCTAAGCGAGAAGTTGTCGAAACCGCTCTGCCGCTTGAAGCGATTCACCTCACCAACGGTGACTCCACTGCGGTCGACAAGCGTCTCGCCATCTGCACCAGTCTGCAAGTAATCGGCCGCGTCCCTCAGTTCAGGATCGATCGAGGAAGCATCGACGCCTTCTGGAACCGTGATCACGACGCCGTTGGCCGTGGTGATGGTTCCGTTTGAGACCACAACCGTTCCGTCGTCGTCGACAGGAAGCGAGTCACCACCGATGATCGTGTTTGGCACATCAATGAAGGAGCGATTGCCGGCACCGTCAAGCGCAAGCATGACCGACGGAAATGCATCCAACTGCGCGAGCGCGTCATCATTGAGACCGAGCTCTCCAATCCAGCGCGGTCCAGAATCGGCCTGGTCGAGATACTCACCTGCCAGGAAGAAACTGACCTTGTCACCGGCTATCGGTCCACCCACGGCGAATGACGCCAGGTTGTAACCGAAATCGTCCAGTGACTCGCTGGTCACGCCTTCGATGGAACCGAAGAACTTGCGTGAACCAGACTTGGTCGTGATGTTGATGATACCGGACATCGCGTCGCCGTAGCGGGCCGAGATGTTGCCGATGATCATTTCCTGCTCCTGGATCGCGGACTGTGGGAGCGCGGTCGAACCGACCACCTTCACACCGTCGATGTAGTAGGTGACCTCAGAGCCACGACCACCACGAACGTTGAGCGTATTGGAACCTTCCTGAGAAACAACACCGGCCTGAATAGAGGCGACGGCTGCTGCTCCACGGACGGGCAGGTTCACGAGTTCCTCGGCGTCAACAATCTTCGGGACACCAATGGCGTCCTTCTGAATCAGCGGGCGCTCATACTCGACAATGATCTCGTCAAGTTGAACTCCCTCTGCTAGGTTAAAGTTGACTTCCTGGGTATAACCGGAGCTGACTTCAACACCCGAAACCGTCGCTGTCGAGAAACCGACAAACGAGGCTTGGATATCGTAGCTGCCCACGGGGACGCCGATGATGAAATAATTTCCATCGACGTCGCTGATCGTTCCCAGCTGAGTTCCGACAACGACGACACTTGCACCAGGCAAGGGTTCACCGGTATCGGACTCCATTACAACACCCGAGATCTTACCTGTGTTTTGGGCAAGAGCTACTGTGGGTATTGCAATAAGTGCCAGGACGATCACGCCCCATTTACGCAACATATGCTACCTCCTCCTTTAAATTGAGATGTGTGGCTAGCGGGTTATGCGAAGCCGGATCAAAGTTGATCACGACGCGCACAATTTCTTGTGTGTCATATCCGTTCCTTGAACGGCTCCAGGATTCAGAGGCATTGAGGTTGCCCTCAATGCTTTCCGCGCGGCGAGAAAAACTCGCCAGCGAACCCGGACTCGCCGGACTCGTCGGAATGTCGACCAAGTTGGATCGGTATCTGATCACACGGGGATGGAGTTCAGCGAAACTGTAACAGTGACGGCTGTTCTCCGTAGTTCTGATTTGCGCAAGAAGCGCGGACCTTGTCGGTCTCCGACGGTTAGCCCCAGTCGAGCAAGATTGGCACACCACACCCTTGGAAGGGAGATGTACTTGGCGTGCCTTGGCCGACAGCTGGCTTGGGGGTGAGGGGTCGGGGAGTCGAATTGCCGTAGCGTTGGGTCTATGCTTTTGCGCGATTGTGAAACGTTAGTTTCTCGTTCATTGAGTCAATATAGACGGGTGTTTTACCGTAGTCAAGGCATTGTGAATGCCTGATGGAGCAGGCAAACGCTTTTGCAGTCGCGCAAAAGTGCCCTGCCGACATCGCCCTTTGAAGGGCTTTCGTGAGGGTTTCCCCTACAAAAGGGCGTGGCGAACACCCGTCACACCGTCCAGTTCTCGGATGGCCTGCAACGTTTCTTCTTGAACGGGTTCGTCCACGCTGATGGCTGTCAGCGCTATTGCACCGCGCGCGGACCGTCCCAGGGCAAGGGCGGCGATGTTGATGCCACCCTTGGCAAGAAGGCCGCCGACATGCGCGAGCATGCCCGGTCTGTCCACGTTGCGGTAGAAAAGCAGTGCGCCCTCAGGCTTGAGCTCGATCCAGGCGTCGTCCACGCGGACGATTCTCACGTCATCCACGCCGAATACGGTGCCGGCCAGGCTTCGCTCTCCTTCTGTGGAGGTGAGGACTACCTCGACCAGATTCGTGTAGCTGCCGTCTGCGTGAAAGGTCTGGACGTCCGCCTTCAGTCCCGCTTCCCGGGACAGGACAGGCGCGTTCACCAGATTCACCTGCTCGGTGACCATGTCGCGCATGACACCCTTCAGCGCTGCGACTACGAGCACGTCCTTGTAATGACGCGGTACCTCTCCGTGGCAGCGCACCACCACGCTCCGGGCGGATCCATCCGAGAGCTGATGAGCGATGCGGCCCAGTCTCTCGGCCAGGTCCAGATAGGGTTTGACTTCCGGCTGGGCGGCCAGGCGAATGGCCATGGCGTTGACTGCCGTGGTGACGGGCTCATCCCGGAGGGCATGAATCACCTGCTCGGTGACCTGACGGGCCACCTTCTCCTGGGCTTCCCCGGTTGAAGCGGCGATATGCGGTGTGGCAACGACGCGCGGATGCTCGATGAGGGCCCGAAGCGCGGCCGGCGGGGGCTCTGTGGAATAGACGTCGAGCGCCGCCCCCCCTGCCTGCCCGCTTTCCAGGGCAGCAAGGAGATCCGTCTCATGGATGATGCCGCCTCTGGCGCAGTTCACCAGGCCGACACCGCGCTTGCAGGTCGCAAGGGACTCGGCATTCAGAAGGCCACGCGTTGCGTCGTTGAGCGGCGTGTGAACGGTGATATAATCGCTTTCACGGAACAGCTCAGCCAACTCGACCAGTTCAATGCCCATCCGCTGGGCAATATCAGGCGACAGGACTGGGTCATACCCGAGAATCCGGGTGCCGAACGACTTCATCCGTTCGGCCACGGCCTGCCCGATCTTGCCGACCCCGATGATTCCGATGGTTTTTTCGAAGACTTCGGCGCCAGTATATGTCTTGCGGTCCCAGGCCCCAGACTTGAGCGACGCGCTCGCGGCCGGAATCCTGCGGGCGAGTGCCATGAGCATCGCCACGGTGTGCTCGGCCGTCGACACGGTATTGCCGGCGGGCGCATTCATGACGAGGACGCCCCGGTGGGTGGCCGAGGCCAGATCCACGTTGTCTACGCCGACTCCGGCACGGCCAATCACCTTCAGATTGGCGGCGGCCTTGATCATGGGAGCGGTGATCCGGGTCCCGCTGCGAATGATCCAGCCGTCTACGTCGCGGCACAATGAGACCAGTTCATCTGGCGTGCGGCCCAACTCGACGCGGGCCTCTATCCCCGCCTCCTTCAGCATGTCCGTGCAGATGGAGTGGACGGAATCGGTAATCAGGACGGAGAGCATCAAATCGCGGATTCGAAGTGCAAACAATGTCCCGACAAACTACCCCGACTCGAATCCGTCAGGGGTTAGGATTTGGCGAATGACCCCAGGCGCAACGGCCCTGGCAACGGCCCCTAACGAACATGGAGGCCAATCAGCTTGAGTGCTTCCTCCTTTCCCCGGCCATCCTTTGCTGAGGTGAGGATTACCGGGACCTCGAGGCCCATGCCTTTCCCGGCCTTCACGACGGCCGCAACGTTCTTCGCCCGCTGGTTTCCGGACAGCTTGTCTGATTTCGTCATCAGCACCGCGTAGACGGCCGTCGATTCACGGATCAGCGCCATGATCTCCAGATCCAGGGGAGTCGGATCGTGACGCCCATCAACGAGGTGGAGAATCAGCCTCAGTGACTCGCGCGTGGCGATATAGCCGCCGATGGTTCGCTGCCAGGCGGCTCGCTCCTTCTTGGACACCCGCGCGTAGCCAAACCCCGGCAGGTCCACGAAATAGAACGCATCATTGATGCGGTAGAAGTTCAGCTCGCGCGTCTTGCCCGGTGTCCCACTCGTCCGGGCCAAAGCCTTTCGATTCACCAGGCGGTTGAGTAGCGAACTCTTCCCCACGTTGGACCGACCAATGAAGGCCACTTCAGGGGCGCCGGGCGCCGGCAACTCAGCCAGGCTGGGTGACGCCCGCTCGAAATTTGCGGTCTTGATCTTCACGGTCGGTTGGGACTACGCACCCTGCCCATGAAGCCCGGTCGCAGGAAAGGGCGGCCCAGCGAGGGCCTAGCTGACAGGCGCAAAATGCTCGCGGACCGTGGAACCCAGAGCCGCCGGGTTCTTGACGATGACTGCGCCTGCATCCTCGAGGGCCGCGAATTTTTCCTCAGCCGTTCCCTGACCACCGGAGATGATGGCACCGGCGTGTCCCATGCGACGTCCCGGAGGCGCGGTCTGCCCGGCGATGAACGCGAACACCGGCTTGGTCATGTGCTCCTTGATATACGCGGCAGCCTCCTCTTCGGCCGTACCGCCAATCTCGCCGATCATGATCACCGCCTCGGTCTCGTCGTCCGCCTGAAAGAGGGTCAGGATGTCGACGAATCGGGAGCCGATGATCGGATCGCCACCGATTCCCACCGCGGTGGACTGACCAAAGCCCTCACGGGTCAACTGGTCCACGGCCTCGTAGGTAAGCGTACCCGAACGGGACACGACACCCACATTGCCCGGAGAGAAGATCATGGCGGGCATGATGCCGACCTTGGCCTGACCCGGCGTAATCACACCCGGGCAGTTTGGACCTACGAGTTTGACCCCTTCCTGCAGGCAATAGTGATAAACGGGAATCATATCCCGTGCCGGGATGCCCTCGGTGATGCAAATCACCACCTCGATGCCGGCCATGGCCGACTCAAGAATGGCATCCGCGGCGAAGGGAGGTGGGACGAAAATGATGGAGGCGTTGGCACCCTCCTTTTCCACCGCACCAGCTACGGTGTTAAATACCGGCTTGCCCAGATGCGTCTGACCACCCTTCCCGGGCGTGACTCCACCCACCAGCGGCGTTCCGTACTCGATCATCTGCTCGGAGTGGAACGTACCCTCCTTGCCAGTAAAGCCCTGGACAATCAGGCGGGTATTGCGGTCAACGAGAATACTCATGGTCAAACGGAAGCGTGTATGGGTGGCCAGCAAACGCTGCCGGCGCGGAGTAGTTCGGCCTCACTGAAGGCCGGTCCCAGTAATTGAATGCCAATCGGAAGTCCATCCGGGTTCGTCCCGGCCGGGACCACGAGTCCCGGAATACCTGCAAGATTGGCCGTGACGGTATAGATGTCGGAAAGGTACATCGAAAGGGGGTCATCGGCGTGACTCCCCGCCGGGAAAGCAGGGCCCGGCGTGGCGGGGGTGGCGATGATGTCCACCCCCGCAAAGGCGTGCTCGAAGTCCTCGCGGATGAGCCTTCTGACACGCTGCGCCTTGGCGTAGTAGGCATCGTAGTACCCGGACGAGAGGACGTAGGTACCGAGCATGATGCGCCGTTTCACCTCGTCTCCAAAGCCCTCGTTGCGGGAGCGGACATACAGATCCTGCAGGTCGGTCGGATCCGCGGCCCGATGGCCGTACCGGACACCGTCATACCGCGCCAGGTTGCTGGACGCTTCGGCCGTGGTCAGGATGTAGTAGGCCGCGACACCGTAGCGTGTGTGGGGCAACGAAACCGGGATCGCGGTTGCGCCGGCGGCCTCGAGTCTTGTCACAGCGTCCCTTACGCACTGTGCCGTGGCCGCGTCGAGCCCGGGGTCGAAATACTCCTCTGGCAGACCAACCCGAAGCCCCGCGATCGACCCGTCTGCGGAGGTCGCGAAGTCGGGCACCGGCACGTCGGCGCTCGTGTTGTCCCGATCATCGTGCCCCGCCAGGTGCTGAAACACGGCAGCCAAATCGCCCAGACCGCGTGCAATGGGCCCGATGGAATCGAAAGACGATGCGTAGGCCACCAGGCCAAAGCGCGAGACGCGCCCGTAGGTGGGCTTGAGGCCGGCCACGCCGCAAAACGAGGCAGGCTGACGAATGGAGCCTCCCGTGTCCGAACCCAGGGCAACGTGGCACAGACCGGCGGACACTGCTGCCGCCGACCCTCCGGAGGACCCGCCCGTCACCAGCAGAGGATCTGCCGGGTTCTTGGCCCGGCCGTACACAGAGTTCTCGTTCGAGGACCCCATGGCGAACTCGTCACAGTTGGTTCGTCCGAGAACCACCGCCCCTTCCTCGATGAGGCTGGCCAGCGCGGTCGAGTCGATAAGTGACGTGAAGTCAGCCAGGATCTTCGAGGCGCAGCGAACGGGCTGGCCTTTCTGGCAGATCACATCCTTCACGCCAAGCATCAGCCCGGCCAAAGCGGGCCGCTCGCCGCGGTCTACCCGGGCGTCCACGCCGTCGGCGGCCTGCAGCACAGCGGCCTCGTCCACATGGACGAACGCATTGAGCGCCGGATTCTCGGAAGCGATTCGGGCAAGGTGTTCCTCTGCCAGACCGCGGCAGGTCACCGAGCCCTCAAACAACGCCTGCTGAGCATCCAGAAAAGGATTGATCACCCGCCGTCGCTGTCTCGCTTCTGTGCCACGGGGTCCGCGGTGGCGCGGGGAGCGGGGGGCTGCGCCGGCGGGGCAGGCGTGTGAATCCGATTCGGGTTCGTTTCCGTGTTGAACTCGTTGGAGATGTCCCGCGTTGCCGATTTGAACTCACGAATTCCCTTGCCCAATCCGCGGGCGATCTCGGGAATGCGCTTGGCTCCAAACACAAGCAGGATCACCAGAAATACGAGCGCTATCTCAAAGGGTCCGAGACTTCCCATTGCCAGTTCCTTTCTATTGCCGTGGCGTGTGCGGCCCCGGAGATGGGTACCGACGGTCGCCCCGAGGTATTTGGCGAAAACTACGAAACCTAGAGCCGTGCGGGCCGCTTCTTTCGCGTTTTTCTCGGACCTTTACCGTACGTCGATCGGAGCGGTTCCTTTCGCGCTCCGCCGAAGCCGAGAGTCTCCATGGAAGTCCTGTCATTGGAACAGATCAAGAGTTGGCCCAAGGCCGAGCTCCATCTGCACCTGGACGGCTCCCTCCGGCCCGAGACCATGATCGACCTGGCGACCCGCCAGGGAAAGCTCGATCGACTGCCGGCCAGCACGGCCCCGGCCCTGGCGCTGGCGGTTCGGGGCATCGATACAGCGGGAAGCCTGGAGGCGTATCTGGCGTGGTTCAAGATTACGCTCGTGCTCATGCAGACCCGCGAGGCGCTCGGCCGCATCGCCCGGGAACTGGTCGAAGATGCGGCAGCCGAAAACGTCCGGTATCTGGAGGTTCGGTTCTGTCCCCTTCTGCACGTGGATGAAGGGCTTTCGCTGGAGGCCGTGGTTTCGGCGGTTCTGCTGGGCCTCCAGGAAGCCGGCGTCGAGCACGGCGTGGAGATCGGCCTGATCATCTGTGCACTCAGAGGGAAGCTGGCCAAGGAATCCCTGCATCTGGCGCAGTTGGCCGTAGCGTTCAAGGAGCGCGGCGTGGTGGCCTTTGACCTCGCCGGGCCGGAGGCCGGGCATCCGGCCAAGGAGCATCTTGAGGCGTTCAGCCACGCACGCCGCAATCTTCTGGGCCTGACCATCCACGCGGGCGAGTCCTGGGGACCGAGTTCCATTCGGCAGGCCTTGCTTGTCTGTGGCGCTCACCGCATCGGACACGGGATCACTGCTGTTTCGGATCCCGAGCTTTTGGCGTACATGGTCCGGCACGGAATCCCGATGGAGGTCTGCCCCACCTCGAACGTGCAGACACAGGTTGCTCCGAGTTTTGCAGCGCACCCAATCGCAGAGTTGGTGCGAGCGGGTGCGGCCGTCTGCATCAACACGGACAGCCGTCTCTTCAGTTGTGGCACCGTCAGTGAGGAAATCTGGCGAGCCCACGTGCAGTGCGGACTGACGGCGGAGGAAACCCGGGAATGTGTCCGAAACGCTTTTCGGATGGCGTTTACATCGCCCGCCAGGCGGCACGCCTTCCTCAACGAACTGGAGGCTGCCTTTTGAAGCCAGAAATTGATCAGCAGGTTATCCAGCCGTCGAAGGGGCTGGCCGGACGTGCCAGAATCCCCGGTGACAAGTCGGTAGCGCATCGGTGCGCCCTCTTCGCGGCGCTCGGCGAGGGCGAGAGTCGCATCGTCCACTTTCCCGACGCCGCGGACCCGCAATCCACGTTGGCCTGTGTGCGGGCGCTTGGCACCGAGGTGACGCGCGACGATGACGGGATCCTTGTGGTCCAGGGACGTGGACTCCGCGGTTGGGGCGCGCCCTCGACGGATCTGGACTGCGGAAACTCCGGAACCACGATGCGCCTCCTGGCGGGTCTTCTCGCCGGGCAGCCCTTTCCGGCGACGATGGTTGGCGACGAATCGCTCTCCAGCCGCCCCATGGGACGCATCGCGGATCCGCTGACCATGATGGGCGCGCGAATCAGCATGACCGATGGCCATGCGCCCATGACGGTAGAAGGAGGAGAACTGTCGGGGATCGAGTATCGCCTGCCGGTGGCTTCGGCGCAGGTAAAGTCTGCGGTCCTGCTTGCCGGTCTCTATGCCAGCGGTGAGACGACCGTTATCGAATCCAGGCCCTCGCGCGACCATACCGAGCGCATGCTCGGCCTGGATATTCTCGAGCTGGGCAGCGAACGCCACATCTCCGTGCGCTCCGGCCACACGATTCCGGCGCGAACCTGGGCCGTGCCCGGCGACTTCTCGGCGGCCGCCTTCTTCCTGGTGGCGGCTACCGTCGTCCCGGGCTCTCTCCTGAAGCTGCACGGGATCGGGATGAACAGGTCTCGCACGGGCCTGCTTGAAGTCCTCCGGGCCATGGGAGCCAACATCAAGGTCACCAACGAGCGTGTTCTGGGTGGCGAGCCCATCGCCGATCTCACCGTGAAATCAGCGCCCTTGAACGGAGTGACCATCGGCGGTGGGATTATCCCGAACCTGATAGACGAGATTCCGATTCTGGCGGTGGCCGCCGCGGCCGCAGAAGGCAAGACGGTGATCCGTGATGCGGCCGAGCTGCGCGTCAAGGAGACCGACCGGATTGATGCGATGTGCGCGGGACTCAAGGCCATGGGGGCGCATGTGACGCAGCAGCCCGACGGCCTGACCATTCGCGGGCCGGCGAAATTGCGCGGCGCGACCGTCGAAGCCCGGCACGATCACCGTATTGCGATGGCGCTTGCTGTCGCGGGCTTGACCGCCCAGGGCCCGACCACGATCTCGGGTTCGTCGGCAGCGGCCATCTCCTTTCCGGGCTTCTGGGACGAGTTGCGGTCGGTCAGCTGGAGCTAGTCGGCTTTCGGCCCACTGCCTCGTCCGGGTCCCAGAGGTGCAACGCCATGTCGACGGTCCCGTCGTCCAGGAACGCCACGCCTTCGTTTCTGAGCTGGTCCTCCATGGCGAAGGGGTTGCCAAACTTCAGTCGACCGGATAACGCCCCGAACCGGTTGACTACGCGGTGACACGGGAGACCCGAGGCAGCGGCTCCATTGAGCGCCCATCCGACCGTTCGAGCGGCGCTCTTCAGTCCCAGGTGCTGGGCGATATGGCCGTAAGTCGTGACCTTTCCAGAAGGAATAAGCGCCACGACCTCGTACACCCGGTCGAAGAAGTCCGATCGATCTTTGCTCATTGCAGATCGAACAGAATGGCGCGCGAAGTGCTCTGGCCGGTCACCTCATCCTTCACGGTCACCGTGATATTCAATTCTCCGCTTCCCTCCCAGGCCTGCAGGTCAATGAGGATCATCCGTTCGGCCGTGCGAGAGGTGCCGGTGGCGCCGAAGCTGGCCGACGTCCCCTGTGCCTCCTCGCGCCGGAGTGACAGGAAACCGCCTCGCCGCGCATCCCGCTTCACGTCGAATGTCACGGTATACTGCGTCTGGTCATCCGGCCCGAACGCCAGATGGTACACCTCGAAGGACAGGGCCAGTTGCAAATCGCGGGTGAGGACCCGGAACGGGTAGGGCGTTGGGACGAAGTCCGCGGGCGCGACATCTGCCAGGGCGGTCATCGGGAGCAGGTCGCTCATTTCCAACTCTCCCGGGTCGGCATTCAACGCCGCAAGGCTGTCGATCCGGGCCGTGGCCACCCGAAGCTGGGGGCCTCTCTGCGTATGCGAGGCTCCCATCGCATACTGGTCCCACTGCATGGCAATGTGAAAGAGCGCCGTATCTCCGGACAGCGTTGTACGCTGAACCGGAATGGCCTCGCCTCGGTCCGGAAGATCGGTGATCATGAACCGGTCCTTGTGGATGACCCGGTCGAGGTATTCCGCATCCTTCTGGACGGCCGTCATGGTCACCAGGTATCGCCCGCTGTCCGGGTAATTCATGGACTCCATCACCCGTCGCTCCTTGCGGCCTGGGCGCAGACCTCCCGGTTCGGGACTCCAGTGGACGACCGTTCGCGTCGAACCATCGGGCTCCAGGAAGCGCACGGCCCGATAGCCGACCTCCAGCACACCCTGCTCCGAGAGCGCCTCCACGTAGACCCGTGGCGTGACCTTCTCCCGGGTGGCAATCGAGGCGTCGTCTTCACTGCGCGACTTCACCATCATGGTCTGGATGAACCGGTCAGGCTGCTCAATCTGGGTCTGGCCGGTCACGCCACCGGGGCGTGCAGCGAGACTCTGAGACGTCCGATTGGCCATGCGGCCCGGCCCAAACTCGGGCATCTGCATGGCATAGTTGTCCACCTCGGCATACCTCATGGCAAAGTCGGGGTGAAGCGGTGACAGCTGGCGAAAAATGTTCTGCATTACGGCGATGGACATGCCGGCCTTGATGCGTCCGCGATTGCCCGCGCTAAAGCCCGTACGCAACGTGCGCGGTATGAGATCGAGGGTCTCACCGATTCGCCACCGGCTCTTGTCCCGGACGAAGAGAAACCAGGCCGCCCGGTCAATATGCCCGAACACCCAGAACTCGTTCTGGGGAAAATCGCTCAGGTTTACCACCGCACCCGGCCGATATATGATATCGGTGAGCACCGGATCGTCGAAGGTGACCTTGATCTGCTCCTGCGGGGGTCCGTATCGGAGATAGACATCACCGCGGTGGTCGAGTCCAGCCGGGCTCGCGGGATCCGCATACCTGGACAGCGCCACACCCAATCGCTTCAGGTGCTCCTCCAGTCTCTCGTTGGAGCGCGTCGCCGGAACGGGGTCCTGACTCCGCCACCACGTCACAAGCAGAGGCCCGGCGCCCTTCCTGGGCGCCCAGGCATCCACGCCGCCATTGGGGTCCCCCTGGAAGGCATCGCTCATCACCCCCGCCGGTGCGACGAGGGCCAATTGGGCGACGTACCGCGACAGGATGGCCCGCTCATCGTCATCCAGCAGTGCATCGACGTTGTAGAGCAGGTTGATGTACTGATCCAGGATTTGAGGCGTCACACGGCCGGGCTCCTCTGGATTGCTCAACGCCTGTACCACGAAGGCATCGGCGAGGCGGACGTCGAAGGAATCGCGCTCCTTCATCGACTCCACCCCTTCCCTCAGCGTGGCATCGGCGAGTGAGTCACTGGACGCCGCGCGGTATGCACGGCTCAGCCAGTAGGCCACACTGCCATACCGGATCTCCGACCAGGCCGGGTTCTGGTCGTACACCAGCCGAAAGCGGGTCTGTGCCGTGTCAAGGTCGCCGGCGTCCAGCGCACGACGACCCTCCCGAAACCACGTCGCCATCTGGTCCTGACTGGACTGCGCGACGACCTCTGATCGCGGGGCCGAACCACACACGATCAACAGGCTGGCCAATATCAGCGCACCGCGGTACATGAAGAACGTTATCGACTGTGCGGCCCGGAGTTCCGGAAATCTCGCCGGACGGCGTCTCTGATCCTGTCAGCGGTGCTCCGGCGCGGACTTCGACAAGGTAAACGATGGCAGCGCCAGCGGCTGGAGGTCGCCGCCCTCGACCAATCGATAACTGACCCTTAGAGGAGGTCCAGGCAGAGTCTGGAGCAGCCCGGATGGCCAGAGAATCTCGATCTCCTCAACGCTGTCCGCCTCTCCCAATCCCACATAGACCCTGAAGCTGGACGCACCGAAACTGCCCCCCGACCCCACGGTCCGGAAGATGTCCCGACCACCGGCTCTGACCTTCACCCGCGCCCCAATGGCCGAGCGATTCGACCGGACGCCCTCCAGGCGAAGCGACAGCCAGTTCGGCACCGACAACGGATTTTCAAACAGGACGTTGCGGAATATGTCCCCCTCGAAGGCGCCGCCCATGACGGCGTAGACGTCCTGGTCTCCGTCCTGGTCGAGGTCGCCGAACGCCACGCCGTGGCCTTTCTGGAGGTGCCCGAATCCGCCCGATTCGGTGACTTCCAGGAACCGCCGTCCGGCGTCGTTCCGGAACATGCGATTCGGCATCAGGGCCCTGAAATCGGGGTCGCCCGTACCGACGTAGAAGTCGAGCCAGCCATCGCCATCCAGATCCCCGAAGTTGGCGCCCATCGTATACATGACTCGGTCCAGTCCCGCAGGTCTGGTGCGATCCTCGAAGGTGCCGTCCCCGCGGTTCCGGAAGAGCCGCGGCGGCTCCGCGCGAAATGGCCGGCCGCTGTACTCGTCTGCGACATCCGCCGCCATCGCCCGCCAGCCGGAGACGAAGAGGTCAGGGTGGCCGTCGTTGTCGTAGTCCCAGAACCAGGTGGGGAACGAGTCGAGGGGCTCGGTCACGCCGGCCGCCTGAGCCACTTCCTCGAAGGCCCAGCCACTACCCTGGGGTCCGCGATTCAGATGCAGCTGGTTCGGGCCGTAGAGAACCGAGACGTAGAGGTCCGGCCGATTGTCGCCATTCACGTCTCCCCAGACGGCACCCTTTACGTAGCCAACGGCCCGCAGGCCCGACGTGGCCGTGACATCCTCGAAGGTCCCATCGCCCCGATTGCGGAAGAGCTGTGACGGATTAAAACCGGCGTCCGGGTTGGTCTCATTCCCAACGAAAAGATCCACCCAGCCGTCCCCGTCATAGTCGGCCCAGGCCGCGGTGTGGGAAGGAAATTCCTCCCCCAGCCCGGCGGCTACGGTGATGTCTGTGAAGTGTCCGCCTCCGTCATTCCTCAGCAGAGAGTTCGGGTACCCGTGATACAGCCACGCGCCGCGAAGTACGAAAACGTCCGAGTCGCCATCGTTGTCGTAGTCCGCGTGGATCATGTTGAGTCCGGAGACAATGCCCTGCAGTCCCGACTCGGGTGTGGCGTCCTGGAACGTGCCGTCTCCCGTGTTCAGGAAGAGCCTGATCGGGTCCCGGAGACCCCAGGAGGTCATCATCAGATCCAGGAGTTCATCGCCGTTGAGATCCTCCATCACCACGCCGCCGGAGAGTCCCTCCACATCGACGCCGACCTCCGCGGATCGGTCCACGAACCGGGGCATCACGAACTCGGACAATGCCGCATCCTCCGGGAGTCGATACCTGGCGGGCACCCCTTCAGGCCACGCTCCGAGGGTCATGTAGGCCACGTTCAGCAGCCAGCGGCTGTTTCCGTCCTCGGGGTCCAGCTCCAGCAACTCCTCGTAACGGTCGATGGCGTTCCGTGAGCCCCGCGGATTGGTGTGGACACCGTTCTCGACGATGGGCCAGATGCACCGGTCGGCCCCTGGAGAGTCGATGCAGTTTTCCTGCTCGCCCAGGCGCAGGTACGAGATGGCCAGGAAGTCGAGTACGGCCAGACGATCTGCGGGCCTGAACACGTTCTCCGGTGCTTGTTCGAACGTCGACAGCACGGCTTCGAAGTCAGCGATGGCACCCTCGCTATCCCCGGCCCGAAGGCGCTCCTGGCCCAGGTTGATGCGCCAGTACACCCGCTCTCTCGGATCCGGCGGGGGTCCATTGGCGAGGAGTCGGGCCACGCGCGCCTTGTTGGCGTGGGCGTTGATGGCGGGATTCTGCTCCGTGGAATCGGCAAGGGCGGCCAGGCGGGCGGCCATGGCAGCCGTGCCGTCCATGGAAGCGGCGCCGACCGGGGTAGCCGCGCCGGGTGGGGCAGCCGCGGAGTCCAGGGCAGCCGCGCCGGACCCGGGCGAGGGCGCATCTCCACCACACCCCACCACGAAGAGCGCTATGAGCAGCAGGCGAATCAATCGATGAGTATGCGAAAGACCGAGCCGTCCCTGAGCGAAACGACGGGACTCCCTCTCCAGACGACCGCGTGGTCCTGGTCGCCGTTCAGCGCCATGGCGCGGTGAGTCCACGCTCCGTCGGTCCACGTCAGGACCAGGCCTGTGCCGGAATCCTGGCGGGCCGTGCCTGCGAGGTTGAAGTCGAATACGTTCTGGGAAAGTATGATTTCGACCTGGCCGTCCCCATCGACGTCTGCCACGGCGATACCCTGGCCCGGCGCCCACTGGGCAGGATCGGGGAGGGCCACGGCCTCAAACCGGTCTCCCCGATTGAAGAACACGGTCGAGGCCAGTGTCGTGGCCTCGTGAACCGCGGTTCGCGTACCGAAGAGTTTTTCGATGGATGCCTCCGCGTAGGCATGCCACGTGCTGATTCGACGCCCGAGCATCGGGAGTGCAGAACGCAGCGTGTTGAAGTCTGTGATGGGGCTCCACGCCTTCAGGTCTGGCCGGTATTCCGCCTCCACCGGGTCTGGGCGGCCGTCGCCGTCGTGGTCATCGAAGTACAGCCTGAGCCTGTGGCCTGCGTCGTCGGGGGCCCCGATCCGCCCGTATCGAGAGTTCCAGCCCCAGTTGCTGGCAACCAGATCCTGCCGGCCGTCTCCGTCGACATCACCCCAGGCGACGTCCTGCCAGAGGCCGCCGGTCTGGCTCAGGCCCCAGTTCTCGGTCTGTTCGGTCAGCGTACCATCCGTGTTGATGAACAGCCGGACCGGCCCCCAGTCGGTGGCCACGGCAAGGTCCGGGTCTCCGTCGCCATCCGCATCGCCGAAATCCGCGCCAGTCACCATGCCCGCTTCGATGGATGCGCCGGGTACGAGGCCCTCAGGCGAGCCGAACAGCAGCGAACTGGGTTCTGTCTCCGGGTAGCGACCCGCCACGCCGCGTGCGCCGACGAAGGCGTCCTGGGTCCCGTCTCCGTCGACATCCGCCACGGCAAGACTCGCGGCCCGGGTCTGCTCCAGCGCTATGTCCTGGACGATGCGGCCCGGTTCCAGAACCTGGAGCCTGACGGATCCAGTCGGGCCCGTGACGGCAGCGATGATGCGCCGGTCTGCGACTGCGGCGTCTGACCAGGTCACGGGCGAGAGCGGAAGCACGTACTCCCCTCCATGAACGGTCGCTGGCTGCGTGAACGTTCCACCGACCACAAGCTCATCCTGACCATCCCCGGTGAGATCGCCGGTGGCGAGGGGGCGACCGGACCCAAGAGGACGCGTGATCAAGGGGTGCCGTTCATTGGCGGCGGACGGAGTCGGCGGCTTGTTGGGGCCGGCATCTGATTGGGACAGGACAGGCGGGCCGCCCGCGCCCGCGAGCGATTCCGGGACGGCCGGGCGCGGCGTGGGCGGCCTAGGCCGAGCCGCGCCTGATAACTGAGGCCCGGAGATCTCGTAGAGCCGATTGGGTTTGGCCGTGAAACCACCCCGCGGCCCGTCCCTGCCCAGGAGACTGACACGCAGGCTGTCGCCGGGCGCCGCAAAGACCAGCAGCGGCTCGCTGCCGGACAGATACTGTCCGCCAATAACCGCCTCCTGAACAGACGCGCCCACGGACACCCGAAAGCCCCTGCCCGGTGCCGCTTCACCTCCCTGCGCCAGCCTGATCGCGACCCGGGGCTCGCCGGATTGGTTCTCGAAGAGACCGGCCGGCTCGTTCAACCGATTGGTCACCAGGTCCAGATCGCCATCGCCATCGAAATCCCCCAGGGCCATCCCGTGGGTGATGTCGGCCGCTTCGCCGATCCCCCAGCCGCCCTCAACCGACTCGAATCGCACGCCCCCGACGTTCCGATAGGCCGCATTCGGCAGGTCCAGTCGCGGATAGTCCAGAATCAGCCGCCGGAAATCGTCCACACTGCCGACCCGGCGGATGGCCTCCCGCTCGCGCGACTGGGCATCGACGTCCTGAACGTCGAAGGAATGGCCGGTGGACACCATCAGATCATCCCATCCGTCCAGGTCAACGTCCAGGAAAAGGCCGGACCAGGACCACTCGGTTGCCGCAACACCCCAGGCCCAGGCAACATCGGCATAGCTCCGCTCCCGCAGGCTGCCGCCCGCCCAGGCATCCCCTCCCAGGTAGAGCGCGTTCTGCATGTACTGGGGAACGCCTGCCGGGTCGGGAGGCGCTGCCGTGCCCGCCTGGAAGCGGCTCCGCATCGGGTCCGGACTGCGCAT
>JAJCYP010000062.1 GCA_029262855.1 Bacteroidota bacterium
GACCGCGTCGATCCGTTGGAGGACGATCCAAATGTCGAGCGAGTGGTGCCCCGCGTGGTGCGGGTTGAGGCGTCGCTGGAGATGGTGCCTCGTGTCGAGCGGGTGGCGCTGCCCTTCGGAGCCGACGCGCTGGTGCTCGCTCGGACAATGTTGCGCGTCCCGCTGAGCGCATCGTCACCGCGTCCGCCGCGAGTCACGCCGCGCGTGCCCCGGGTAGTCGACGCGAGTCCGCCTCGGCCCATCGTGGTTCCGCGCGGTCCGTAGGTACCGCGGGCGCCGCGAACCGCTACCGTTCCGAGGCCGCCACCATAGTAACCGCCGTAAGAACCACCGTAGCCGTAGCCCCGGTAGCCGCCGTATCCGAGACCATAGCCGAGACCGTATCCGCCGTGGCCATAGCCGAAGCCGCCATAGCCGCCGTAACCGTATCCGCCATACCCGTAGCTACCATATCCATATCCGAATGGGCTGCCCCAGGGGTTGTAACGGCCGCCATAGCCGTAGCCGAATCCGATCGAGACGTACGACGTCGGGTAATCACACCACAGCCAGTCCCAGCAGTCGCGGTACATTCCGTCGTAGTAGCGACCGAAGTAGCGGGTATAGTGGCCCGGGCGACGATACCAGTAGTCGTCATCGTCGTAGTAGACTTCCGTGGCGACGCGGTTGCCGGCCTCGTCGTATTCCTCGTAGACCTGGACGTCCGGCTCGTCCGCGTATTCGTGCTCGACCGCGGCGAATTGCGTGTAGCAACCCGTCAGCAGGAAGACCGCCAGGAGCGGCAGCAGCGAGAGGTAAGACCTGTTGGGCGAGTGGCTTGACATGGCGGCCGGGAGGTTGAGTCGGGTATTGCTACTATGGGACACACCAAAATGTTACCGAATCGGCGCGACGGGTGGGGCAATTGGGCGTGCCTGATGCCCGGAAGCTGGCTTTGCCTCCCTTATCCCTGAAATCGCGCCGTTCTGATTGATTTCCCATCGCATTGAAAATACGGCAAAGACCCGGCCATTCGCGGAGAACGGCCAAGTACGCGCGTATATAGCGCCCGACCGCTCCGAGTTGTACTGTTTACGGATCACCGACTGTATAGAATGGCTGACGCAATAACTCCCCGCGACAAGGATTACTCGCAGTGGTACCTGGACGTGGTCCGCCACGCGAAGCTCGCCGAACACTCCCCCGTCCGCGGATGCATGATCATCCGCCCGAACGGATACGCCCTGTGGGAGAACATGCAGGCCGCGCTCGACGGCATGTTCAAGGCCACCGGTCACGAGAACGCGTACTTCCCCATTTTCATTCCGCAGTCGTTTCTGGCTCGGGAGGCGGCTCACGTAGAGGGCTTTGCGAAGGAGTGCGCCGTGGTCACCCACTCGCGACTCAAGATCGAGGGCGATGAGCTCATCGCCGATCCGGCGTCCAAGCTGGAGGAGAACCTCGTCGTTCGCCCCACCTCGGAGACCATCATCTGGGATAGCTATTCCAGATGGATCCAGTCCTGGCGGGATCTGCCGATTCTGATTAATCAGTGGTCGAACGTGGTGCGCTGGGAGATGCGGACCCGGCTCTTCCTGCGGACGACGGAGTTCCTGTGGCAGGAAGGGCACACGGCGCATGCCACCAGCGATGAGGCCATGGATGAGACGCTGAAGATCTTGGACGTCTACGCGACCTTCTGCGAGGATTACTTGGCCATACCTGTCATTAAGGGAGTCAAGACGCCGACCGAGCGGTTCGCCGGGGCCGTTGAGACTTTTTGTATAGAGGCGCTCATGCAGGATGGCAAGGCGCTTCAGGCGGGGACGACACACTTCCTGGGGCAGAACTTTGGTAAGGCCTTCAACTGCCAGTTCCAGAATCGCGACAACGAGTTGGAGTACGTGTGGGGGACGTCCTGGGGCGTTTCGACGCGACTGATCGGGGCGATGATCATGACGCACTCCGATGACCAGGGGTTGGTGATGCCTCCCAAGTTGGCGCCAACGCAGGTGGTGATTGTGCCGATTTATCGGTCCGATGAGGATCGGGTGCGGGTGCTGGAAGCGGCTGGGGCGATTGAGTCTTCGCTGCGAGAGGCGGGTGTTCGCGTCAAATTGGATGCGCGGGAATCGCAGCGTCCGGGATGGAAGTTCAATGAGTACGAGGTGCAGGGAGTGCCGCTGAGAGTGGCAATTGGGCCTCGGGATGTGGCAAGCGGCAGCGTTGAGTTGGCTCGGCGCGATTTGCGGTCCAAGGAGGTGGTGCCGGTGGAGGGGCTTTCCGCTGCGGTTGTCGGGTTGCTGGAAGAGATTCAGACGGGCATGTTTGACAGGGCTCTGGCGTTTCGGGAGGAGAATACTAGGGAAGTCAACTCCTATGAGGAGTTCAAAGAGGTGCTCGAGGCCAAGGGTGGGTTTATCAAATTCGAGTGGGATGGGACGGATGAGATGGAGGCAAAGGTGAAGGCAGAGACCGGGGCGACAGTCCGGTGTATTCCATTCTCCTCGACCGGAAAATGGGAGACAGGAGACAATCCCCGGGTCTTCTGGGCTCGCGCGTACTAGCGGCATGTTTGCGTTCACCCGTGACCGGCGGCGCTTCGCCACCGCCATTGGCTACATAATCTCCCCCCTGATCCTCCCGCCTCTCTTCTTCCTCTGGCTGACCCATGGCCTGGCCTGGCCCCGCGATGCCACCATCCAGGCCACCACCCTCGCCCTGATTTTCCTCGGCATCCTTCCCCTCATCCTCATCATCTGGATGGTCAGGACCGGAGAGGCCCAAACCCTGGAAGTCCGAGACCGCACCAAACGCCTCCCCGCCTTTGCCTGGGCTGTGGCCTTCGGAATAGTCGCTGTCGTGGCGGCAGCCAACCTGAACTGGCCGCAAACAGGCGTGATGCCAATCCTCCTGACCGTCTTTCCGATCAACTCCGTCTTGCTTGCAGCCATCAACACCCGCACCAAGATTTCGGTGCACTCGGCTTCGATCGCGGCCAGCGCCAGCATGTCCACGTGGTGCGCGGCCGCAGCGACTCTCGGCCCGGCCTTCCCGATCGCCGCTGCAATCACCACTCCCGTGATCATGTGGTCCCGCGTGGCCGCCGGAGCCCATACGCGCAATCAGGCCCTATTGGGGGCACTTTTCGGCGTCTTTCTTCCGCTGGCCGAACTGTACCTCTTCACGCAAGTAGGATGGCTCCGACTCAGCTGAGTCCGACGCCCTCTCCACCCAGCTACACCCCGCCTCCCGCCGACCGATACTGTTATTTCTGACGGAAACGGGATGTATGCGGCGATTCGGTGCCCTTTTATGTAGCGTGTGGACGGTGATGCTGGTGACGGCCAGCGTCCAGAACCAGGCCCAAGCCCAGCAGTGGGGCCAGGCCATAGGCGTGGTCCGCACGGCCGACACCGGAGAACCCATCCCCGGCACCACGATCCTGGTCACGGACACCAACTTCGGCACGGCCTCCAAGAATGACGGAACGTGGTCCCTCCGCATGCCCCAGGGACGGTACGCCCTCCGGTTCTCGGCGATTGGCTTCGCGACGCGAACTGACTCTATCGTTGTGCGCTCCGACCAGAACACGGAGCTCAACGTCCGGCTGTCTCCCTCGACCCTGGAAATGGACGAGGTCACCATCGAAGAGTCCCGCACTCCAGTTGCTGCCGGGGTCTTCGAGATCTCCCCGAAAGCGGCCAGAGACTTGCCAACGCCGGTGCGGGATGTCGCGCGGGCTCTGAAGGTCCTCCCCGGCGTCGTCACCAACAACGAACTCTCCAACCAGGTCTCAGTCCGAGGCGGGGGTTTCAACGAGAACCTCTACTTCATCAACGGCTTCGAGATTTTCCTCCCTTTCCGCCCCAGACAGGGTGAGCAGGAGGGTCTGAGCCTGATGAATGCCGAGCTGGCAGACCGCATCACGTTCTACTCGGGAGGCTTCCCGGCGCGCTACGGCGGCAAACTCGCGTCGGCCGTGGATGTGGGCTACCGGGACACCGAAAACCAACCGACAACCGCCAGCGCCTACGCTTCCTTGCTGGATGCGGGCGTCTCGGCCGGCGGATCCGCGGCCGGCGGGAAACTCGGCTGGCTTGCCGGCCTCCGCAGCGCCCGCCCCAGACGGTTCTTCAGCACGCAGGAACTCCAGGGCGACTACGACCCCGATTTCAAGGACGCCCAGCTGAGTCTCAGGTGGAAGCCCGCGCAGCGTGTCCTGGTTGAGACGCTCGGCATCCGCGCCAGCCACACATTCACCCTGAATCCGAACGCCCGGCGCACCTTCTTCGGCACGATCAGTCAGAACTCGGCCCTGGCCCCGAGCAATCTGCAGTCGATGACCATTCGGTACGACGACAGCAACCGCGAGGTGGACGGTTACGAGACCACATTCGCGGGCACACGAATCACGGTACCGGCGGGCCGCGTCAAGACGGAGCACGACATCTCTCTGTTCGATACTGAGGAAACAGAGCGATTCGACCTTTCCGGAACGGCGCTGCTTTTTCTGGTCGACCCGGGATCGCAGAATCCCACGCCAGGCGATGGGCTCTTCCCCATTGGCAGCTCGCGCCAGGAGGATGCAGCCGACAACCGCGTCGCCGTCCGCACCGTGACGGCGCAAGGACGCTACACGACGCTGGCGAAGAACCACGCGCTGGAGGCCGGCTGGCAACTCCGTTCCCTCCGGTTCGAAGACCGAATCGACGAGAAGTCCGTCATCAGCGGCCGGGCGATTACGGGCGAGTCCGTTCGGATCGTCAGCGACAGCCTGACGGATTCCGCGAGTTTCACGGCCGCCCGGAAGGCCTTCTACGTCCAGGACACGGTCGAACTCCCCCACCCATCGCGAGACGGCTTCATCATCACGGGCGGCGTCCGGGCGGAGCATTTCAATTTCAACAGCGAGTGGACGGTATCTCCGCGCGTCACGGCTCGCTACCGACTCGACGCGAACACCCAGCTGCTCGGGTCCTGGGGTATTTATTACCAGAGCCCGTCCTACCGTGAGCTCAGGGGAAAACCCGAAGTCGGAGAAACCATCCTTGGAGCCCTGAACCGTGACCTCAAGGCCCAGCGGTCGCATCAGGTCGTCGCCGGCATCGAACACTTCCTTCCCAGACTGCGATTCGTTCTTCGGGGTGAGGTCTATCACAAGCGCATTTCGAATCTGATATCGTACGATATTGATAACGTCCGCGTCCGCTACTCGGGCGACAACGACGCCACGGCCGCCATATCGGGACTGGATATCCAACTGAAGGGCGAATTCGTTCCGGGACTGGAGAGCTGGGTGAACTACAGCTTCCTGCACGCGACGGAAAATTTCCTCCCCGAGTTCGAGACGAGCTCTTCGCAGGGCTCCACTCCAAGACCTACAGACCAGCGCCACACCGTGTCGATGTACCTGCAGGACTACATCCCGGATAATCCCACGTGGCGATTGCACCTGCGGACGCTCTACGGATCGGGCCTGCCCTACACCCCGCCGGTTCCAGGGCCCCAAGTCGGCAACCTCCTGGTTCAGGCTCCGGGGGACCGATTCTCGGCCAGGTATCCCCGCTATTTTCGGTTCGACATGGGCATCACCAAGGAACTCGTGGTCGCCGAGGGCAAGCGCCCGCTGAACCTCGATGTGACCTTCGAAATCCTGAACGTGTTCAACATGACCAACACGGTATCCTACACCTGGGTGCCCGACGCTGCCGGGATCTGGCGCCGTGTCCCGACTCGGCTCACCCCCAGGACCATCAACGTGCGGGCCCGGCTGGAATTCTAGCGATCCGCCGTCACGATGCGCACACCGATATGATGATCCCGGTACACCGGCGGATCCTCGAAATGGTGGTACGCCGATCTGGCGACAAACGGATTGCTCCCCCACCAGCCCCCCTTCTCAATCTTGATCCGTCCCGACTCAGGCCCCTGCGGGTCCACCATCAGCCCCTCCTGGTAGTAGTCCAGCGTGAGCCAATCGCCCACCCACTCCATGACGTTGCCGGACATGTCGTGCGCGCCAACCCACGAGACGCCGCCGGGATAGGAGCCGACCGAGGTTGTCCCCTCGGAATCCACCACGTTGGCTCGGGAGGGGTCCCACTCGTCCCCCCAGGGATAGACGCGCGAGGTCGGCCCGCGCGCGGCGAACTCCCACTCGGCATCGGTCGGCAATCGTCCACCACGCCACGCGGCATACGCCTCGGCCTCGAACCAGGAAATGCACGCGACGGGATGCTCGGGGTCTCGGCCGCATGCCGCGGTGGAGTCTTGCCTCTCAAGCGCAGCCCAGCCGTTCTCCGACCACAGCTCTCGCGCCTGGTATCCACCGGCGTCCACGAACGCCCGAAAGGCGGACACTGTGACCTCAAACTTGTCCATCCAGTAGCCTGAGGTCAGGCGGACCGTGTGAGCCGGCATCTCGCTGTCCATCACACGCCGCGCCCATGCCGGCGGATTTAGGCCCGTGGTGTCTGCGGTCCCCATCATGAACTCTCCCGGCGGCACCCAGACCTGCACGATACCGTGCCGGTCGAGTCGTTCTGCGCCCGCTAGCCGGTCCACGTGAACGGCGGCTCTGGAATCGGCCCGAGTGGTGCGCTCCACGGTGGGGCCGCAGCCCGCGGTGACCATGACGAGCGTCAGCGCCATCGCCCATGGTCTCACCCCTACACCCTGCGCCGATTGCGCCGATACCGGTGGAGCGGGCAGAAAGAACAG
Organism: Bacteroidota bacterium; assembly: GCA_029262855.1. GTDB lineage: Bacteria > Bacteroidota > Rhodothermia > Rhodothermales > UBA10348 > JABDJZ01. The sequence continues at coordinate 6,703 of JAJCYP010000062.1, forward strand.
ACGAGTGAGCATAGACTTCATAGGGGACGGCGAAAAGACTCCGCAAGGTAACAGGATTCCGATTTCCGCGGATCCCCTGCGGAAGGCCCACGTTGACCGGCCCATGCGATCCGCTCTCCTTCTTTTGGTCTTGGCAGTGTCGACGCTTGGGGCACCCCAGGCGGACGCCCAGAGCGCCAAGGGCGCCTTCTTTCGGTCTCTGGTCCTGCCGGGTTGGGGACACCACTATGCGCACGGGGGTCGATGGGGCCGCAGCGGAGTGTTCTTCGCCGGCACGGACATCGGACTGCTTCTGGGGACGTCGAGCGCGGAATGGCGACGCGGATCGGCAGTCGAGACCTACCGGACGCTGGCGACGGGCCGCGCGGGAGCCGACATCGCGGGCAAGGACCGTACGTTTTTTCTCCGTCTGGCCACGTACCAGAGTTCCGACGAGTTTCTGGAAGTGAGCCTGCGCAACCGCGCGTGGGACGGCATCAACTATGTCGACGACCCCGCCTTTCAGTGGGATTGGGAGACCGAATCGGACTTCATCGAGTACCGGACCCTACGCGAAGAGAGTGAGAGTCTGGGGCGCCGACGCACCATCCTCATCGCATCGCTGGTTGCCAATCGACTGATTGCTGGGCTGTCCTCTGCGCGTGTCGCACGGAGGGGCGGTGAGGGAAGCATGAATCTCAGTGTTTCGCCGGGACTCACCGGCCGACCGGTGGTCAGCCTGAGCAAGCAGTTCTAATCCAGGCGCTTGAACACGGCCTGTAGCGGGCCCCTTGCTGAAGGTGGCGTCGCCGCCGGATACCCGTACCAGAACAGCCCGACCGTGAATCGCTCAGCCGGATCCACGCCCACGAGCCGGAAGAACTCCGGATCCTGCGTTACCGGTCCTGTCCCCCACTTGGTTGCCACACCGGCACTCCAGAGCGAAAGCATGAAATTCTGCGCCGCACAGCAGCACGCGCCGTAGTCCTCCTGCTGGCGAAACGGGTCGTCCACCCGCCGGCACATGAGGAGCATCCACCCCGGCATCGAATTCCATCGGGCGAGCTTGTGCGCCGCACTCGCCTCGCCTTTCGTCTCTCGCAACATCTCGGCATTCCGTTCCGAAATCGCGGCAGCGGTTTCCTTCCCGATGATCACAAACTCCCACGGCTCGGTGAGCTTGTGATTGGGTGCCCAACGCGCGGATTCGATGGCCTCGACGACGAGGTGGTCAGGCACAGGGCGGGGCTGAAAGTTGTGTACCGTACGCCTGGTACGGAGGAAGTCATCGATTTTCATCCAACGGGTAGAGGCCTACTGGGGCTGCTCTAACCCGGCAGACGGCGTCAGGATGCGTAGCCCATACGGGCGCCCGTGACTTCTTCCTTCATCCAGAGCGGGCGGATATCGACCATCAACAGGGCCGAGATTACCGTCTGTCCAGGGAAGGACGGCATCGAGGCGCTATAGACCTCCTGAACGCCGATTGTGGCCTCAAAACCCAATGAATGGGCGAAATGGTAGAGGTCTCTGCAGATCTCCTTCAGCGCCTTTCCCTGCTTGTACGACTGCTTGGCGAAGGCGGAAAGCTGGTGCTCCACGGACGGATCAGCCTGCGTGAGCAGCTGAACAACCGGGGGGTACCGCCTCGCGACCGGAACGGGCCGCGGGCCCTCCCTGTCGCCGGACTTCCAACCACCGTCTGTGGTTGCGGATCGTTGGCCTTTGCCTTCGATGATAACGTCGTACTTCATGAGTGAGCAGTGACTGGAATGCCAAGGGGGTATCGGCCAGACGAGGACCCATTCTTAAGCGGGTCCCAATCCCTCCGGCTTTGTCCAGACGGTTGCGAAAGGCGTGCCAACTCCCCCCAACGTCAAGAGCGCGTCAAGTGCTTGACGTTCGACGATTGGCGAGTCTATCTTCGCCGTCCTTGCTCCTGTTGCGTTCAGCGCGTCGGTGCACCAGGGTCCTTAGCTCAGCTGGTTAGAGCGCTACGTTGACATCGTAGAGGTCGATGGTTCGAGTCCATTAGGACCCACAGAAACGCCATGTAAGCTGTTGGCCTGCATGGCGTTTTCTTTTGAGGGGACAGCATAGGTCCAACAATTCATTTCTCGGCCCGTGCGGTGCTGAACGAACCGTGCCTCCTGCGATGACTTCGTGGGCAAATGGCAGCAAGCAGCCTTGACCCGACTCTGCAGAGAGATGAGAAGGGTCGGCCTCTGCCTCCTAGTAGGTCTAACGCGCTCACGGAAAAGAATCGATGGTCGCGGGGAAAAAAGGACTCCTCCGTCAAATTCGGGGTGTGTACGCGATTGGCCGCGTCTGAACGACTTACTCAGGGCGTGTAGGGAGGGTCTAAAAAGCCGTTTTCCGACGCCATGAGGTTCCGCAAATGGCGGGTTGATGCGTTTGACGGCGGAAGAGTGCAAAAAGCGAACAAAGGATCGCCCGCACGGTGCTACTGGTTGTGTATGTAGGCACACTCCAGAAGCTTGAAGGAGCGTACCACTGGGGAGATTGGGACCCGTGGGTACAGACGCTGGAGGAGGCCGTCAGGAGGCCGCAGGTACCCATCAGACTGGGCGACTCGATTGAGGCGTTCCTGAGCAAGGATCCCAGAAACGGGTTTCCGCAACTGAGCCTAATCATGGGGGTTCGGGGTTCTAGTCGTGGATGTCGGCGGGGCTTCATTCGGATTGGACGTGGGGAAACCGCCTGCAATCCGTGCCGCGATTGTTCAGGTGGCACCTGTTGGAAATAGACTATATTCTTGCTTGGTCGGAATCGCCGGGAGGAGCGTCGGCTGCGAAGATGATAGTCATGTCCAGAATATGTAGAGGCTTGGTCCTCTTGTTGCTGGTAGCACTGCCTGCAGCGTACAATTCTACACCAGTTGACGCTCAGCCGATCAGCATCGAGTTCCACCCGTTACAAGGTGGCTGGGATCTAATGCTCACCCCTGCGGGCCATCATGTATTTCGCGACTCCCTACAATGGAGCGCGGCTAGGACAAACTGGTGGGACACAGTCATTACGTGTGACGAATCCGGGTGCCACCACGTTCAAGCTCCGCAATATTCATTTCAGGACAGCCTGATCATAGCGGTGTCGTATGGTCCGATTGCTTGCTCGTCAGCCGGTGGCGATGTCCGCCAAATAGTGCAGAATCAGGAGGCCGTGAGCATCGAGTTTGCTCCTCTGACGGCCCTCGATCCTGTTTGCCTTGCGGCCTCATGGCTGCATCACTACTACAGAGTCGCGAAATCAGACATTCCTGTGGAAGTGCAGATGACGTTTCGCAACGGAGCGTTGGATCCAAGTGGATATCTGCCGCTTGCAGTCGGCAACGTCTGGGAATATGAACACTACCTCACCCGGCCCCCGGACCTTATGGATCCGGTTGACCGCTCGGAATCGCGCCGCGAGCGATATCGGGTCGTCGATGCAGTAACCCGCTCAGACACGCTGTGGTACGTGGTCGAATTCCAAGAGCGTTCTGAATCCGACGAACTCACCAAATGGAAGACATTCGAGGTCCGATACGATTCGACATTGGACAGCGTCGTGGGCGGATATGGCATATTTGCATGGCTGAGGTGCTTGGGCGCTCCAGATGGCCAGCATGGTTCGGGACCGAACCTCTGTTGGCCGTTCGTCTCACACAATGAAATGCAGATCCCCGAAATTGGCCCTGAACCTGTGCTTGTGAAGTCGTTCGGCTCCTTCGTGTGGTCTACGGGGGTCTTGTACGGTCTGGGTCCCATCCGAGCAGGGGGTGGGTGTGAGCCGTGCGGGCCACTCGACGACAAGGACGATTGGTGGCTCAGATATGCCCTCATTGGAGGATCGATCTACGGAACATCGATTGTCCATAGTGAGCAGACTCATTTGGTCAGGAATCCCGCTCTGATAGCGTACCCGAATCCTACATCTGGCACTCTCACCGTTACCGGAAGCGACAACGAACGCCTGCATGTGTTTAACCTGCTCGGGCAACGAGTGAGATCCGAGAACATGGGCCGATCAGGTGAGGTCCGACTCTCCCTCACCGGTTTACCCACTGGATTCTACTTACTGCGTGCTGGCACCAAGTCGGTAGTAGTTCTTCTCCAATGACCGAGGGGGGCGCTCGCAGACCCCAACCAGTAGAAAGACACCGCGGATCTCAGCAATCGGATACTCCCTCCAATCTGCACCTTCGTGGATGCGGAGGAAGCTGGCACCACACTGGAAACGTGGCTGCTCAGACTATGGCCCTCGCTTGAAGGCGGGCTCTGACATTCCGGCAGAATGCGGCCCCCCAATCCGGAACGGAGCCCAAAAGTGGCCGCGATGTTTCCGGAATCAGTGGCCGCGTTCACCCACCAGACCCAGCATGATGACCGTGAGAACGAGGCGCCTCATGGAACCACCACTATTCTCCGCGAAGCGAGGCGATGATCCATTCTTATTCGCGCCACATACGCTCCAGGGGGCCACGGCGACACATCGATTTCCTCCGAGTAGTCACCCGGCTGCAGGACCCCGTCCACAACTGTGGTCTGGAGCTTTCCTAGCAGGTCGTAGACCTTGATTGATACCGCCATCTGCTGCGGGAGGCTATACCGCACGGTCAGCAGATCGGAGGCAGGCAAGGGGTAGAAAGACGCCGCGAGTTCGAAATGCTCTGGGACCGGATCAGGAAGGGTGACGGCTCGGCTATCAAACAGTCCTTCATCGACCAGATCTTGAATGAAAGCATCGTCCTCCTTGAGCTGGCGAACCGAATCCAGGTTGTCTGCGCCAAAGGAAGTGACGATGCCGAAGACGATCTCCTGCGGCTCGTCAGGGCCTAGGCTAAAAGGGCCGGAAGAGGCAATGAATCGTCGGTCCCCGGGGTGGAATGCATGGCCAATTCCGTCGGCATCTAACTCGGACCAGAATGCAGGCGGGTTTCCGGAAAACATGAAATTCGTTGGGATGGATGAAAAGTCCTGGCCATTCCCCCCTTCCGTGACCCGCCGCCCATCTGTCCAGCGACCTCTCATGTAGGTATACATTTCCGCTCCATTAAACGGTGTCCCGCCAACCCCTCCAGCGCCTTGGAAATACACGAATGCAGTCATCGGAACCCGTTCTCCCGGTTCGTCGACCGATCCATCCGCATCATTGTCCATTCCGTCGGACTCCACTCGCGCACCTTGGAAGAAGTCCAGGCCGACGGCAGGTGGGGCCATGCCGTAGCCCGCAACTTCATCGCTCGGAGCTTCATCGAAGTTATCCGCATTGTAGACATAGCCCAGTCCGAGAGTCGAGTCGGACCCGATGTAGTCGTCATCAAAGTTGCCCAGATAAGTGTCCTGATATACAGAGACGAAAGCACTTTCAAGAGCATCGCCAGACGGCTTCCTGACTTTGAGGCGATAGAACGTCGTGTTTCCAAGAGCACCGCTCGACTTGAAGGCAAACGCTGATCCATGAATCTCCACCCCGAGCGGCTCAGCTCGCGACCGAAGATGCGCCCCCCCGAGATCATTCATCACCCACCAAACCATTTGATCTCCGGTGATGTCCGGGCGCTCGCCAGCGTCCAGTCGAATCTTCCGGTCCAAGCGATCCAAGAGAGGAAGAGCGGATACATCGATCGGCACTCCGCGGGCGTCGACGGTCGGGGCTCCAAGCCCGGTTGGCCAGTCCGCTAGATCGGGAGTTAGCGATCCAAAACGATCATAGGCTTCAATCTCATCCCTTGAGACAGACCAGAGCCGGTCGAACTGCTCACAGTTTTCTGGGGCGCCACCGTCATCGGGTAGCGGCCCGGCCCAGAACTCGTACGGCCCGTACAAGGAGCCCGCGAAGTGAAGCTTGCCATCGACCAACCCCCCAATCCAGATCGAAGAGGAAAACATGGCGTTCACGCCTCCGCCCTTCGGCACCTCGTAGACGTGTGACGAGCCGCGCCAGAAGAGATTCCCGTTGTTAAGTATCCTGGCTTTGACGTTGCCGACGTCCAAGAAGGCCTCACCGAGAGATGGCTGGCAGGTCCCAACCGTCTGGGCCCAGGTAGGACCAACAAACGAGCCCAAGAGGAGGAACGTAATCGGGAGATAGCGGCTCATACACAACGGTTGATGGGTTGGAAAGACGCCATCTGAAAGAACTAATGCGCCATGGTGCCTGCCGCTGGTTCTGGCTCTACGGTTCTGATGGATGCTCCAGACGTATACCTGCCAGCGTCACCGGGAGGCCCCCTTGGGCCCCAGGTCGTGGCTGGATTAACGTGCTGTTCAGTTGTTGTCTTGTCACGGAAGCGGTCAGGGAGATTAGGACGAAGAACCGGTCCCTTTCGAGTTGCCAATCGGTACGCGAATATACGAACTACGAGACCGGGCCCGTTCGAAAAACCCTCTTGTCGCGCTCGCGCCTGCCCTCTCGGGTCGTCGTCAAAATTGCCCAGATCCGGATCCGAGAAAACCCCGAAGTAGGTATCCGTCGCGGGTTCTTCGCCCTTGTAGAAAAGCTTGAACCGATAGAACGTCGTGTTGCCCAGTGGACCGGGGACGTTGTAGGCGAAGGCCGATACGTGCGTTTCGATACCGAGAGGCGGAGCATTGGAACGCTCATGCACGTTGCCGCGATCGTTTTGGACCCACCACAACATCTGGTGGCCCGTGATGTCTGGGCGCTCACCCGCGCTGAGATCGATGACTCGGTCGACTCGCTGAGCGAGCGGTAGACTCAACAGGTCGATCGGCTCGCCGTTCTTGTCCACAGTCGGTGCTCCCAGGCCTGTCGGCCAGTCCAACAAGTCTGGCGTTGCCGAAGCAACGTGCTCATAGGTCACCAGATCGCTCCGACTGACCTTGAACACCCGGTCGAACAGGCTGCAATCACCGGGTGGCAGGGAATCTCTCACCGACAATCTCACGTCACTATCGCTTTACGCCGCAGATCGCCCTGATCACACCCCAAGGCCCGCGTAGTTCTCTCCTTTGAAACTGAACACGCCGAAGGGCCAATCCCGCGTTGGCGCGCGGCAAGCTCATCTAGTCGAGCGTCGGATTGAGCCCCCGAACATGTTGCCCGCGAAACTGGTGGAGCCCCCAAGGAACGTAAGCTGTGAAAAACATGACTGCCTTGTCGTCAATCTCGTACTGGACCTCATCGTCTGTCAGGTGACGGCACGATTCGGGGTTGCTGTCCCGGAATTCACCCAGCACGGTGCAGCGCGTCCGGCCCGTATTCCAGGCACCCGTCTCTCCGAAAAACTGATTCGTGTACGCCGCGAAGTGAGAAGCCCTGGCTTCCGAGATCCGTCCCATTGAATGACGCTGCACACGAACGTGCAGCCCGGCGAATGACGATCGCCAGTGCGGATGGGGCCGGCTTAGTCTTAAGAAATTGAAAACGACATTCTCGCCGGGCAGATGGAATAGGCTCGAGCCGGGGATGGAATAGTCTCCGACCTGACTAAGGTCGACCTCCAACCGCACCATCTGGTATGGATTGCCTCCAACAACTGGCGAGGATAGCAGATCTCTCTCGTACTCGAACCACTTCGCGTGACCTTCGCGGTGTTCAGGACCTACTAGAGCTCCAGCGTGGGTGGAATCGGAACACGTGCGGTCGACCCAGTCAGAGCCACAGGCAGGATTGCCGGTGAACAACACAAAGGACTGAAGTTGCTTTGGATCGTGGGCCATCAGATCTCCCCCGTTCACTATCTCGCGAAACTCGTCGATCAGTTTCCGGTCCGTCAGGTATTCGATCGACGTGGATATTGGGTCTTCGGGATTGACTCTCAGGCGAAACTCGAGGTTGATAGCTCCACGAATGGCGTAAGTAGTGGGTTCGGATAGTCTCGCTGTGAGGCCGTTCGGAGTTATGTATTCGCCGTCAGAGATAAAGTGAGCTTGGTCATCGTCAGTCTGAGACGCGCGAAGCATGATTCGCGCCATGCGGCTTCCTTCGGCCTCCGTCTCGATTTCGGCCCAGTATCTGCCAGCAACTAGCGGGCCACTGGCCCATCCGGCCGCGTTCGTAACAAGGAGGGTATCCCAGGGAGGAGCTGCCTCATCGAGGCGCAGAGAGATTCTCCCACTTCCGGCTAACTTCGTAAAGAAGTCTCTGAACCTAAACTCAGCGTCCACCCGTGGAAGAACTTCGATTTCCCCGGCGAACGTGCTTTCGAACCCTAGAACGTCAACAAACGCTCCCTTGTACTCATGCCGCCCGCCACGCAGGCTTGCTTGTGGATGGAACTCTGCCTCGATACCTGACAGGAACTCCTCGTACCGATTTCCATCGATCTCGAGGTATGCTTTTGAGAGACCATCCGGGTCTGATGCGCTGAAGTGAAAACCGATGGACCTTCTCGAGATGGCAATCGACGGGGAGTTATTGACGGCTTGGCCAGACTCGTCGCGCACCGGCGGAGCCACCGGAGGTTCTACTGAATCGCAGCCCGCAAGAAAGACACAAAGCAACAGGAGTCGAATCATTGAGCCGCGTAGTCGGACAACCGTGGAATCTCGCAACGCCCTACAAATTCGCCTGCATTTTGGCACTCGACTGGCGCAAATGGTAGACCAGCGGTCCAAAAGTGTTGCCCTCGGGCGATAATTCGAATTCAAAAAAGTTGTACCCCTCAAACCGGTAATTCCGATCCACCAGTCTTTCCAGGATTGAGTTGTTGAGGGCGCTGTAAAGAGTCCCGGTAGTTGTTGCTCGCTTCGTTGCCATCCGTTTCAGGTTCCAGGCCATACTGACCAGCGTCCACTCGCCTCCGGAACGCGATCGAATCGAGCGTGGCCGCCTCCAGACGACGCGACGAAAACGTACCCTTGCATACCCAATAGGCGCGCGGGCTTCGCTCCTCGTCGAGTTTGCCCGCAGTGTCGGTGTTGCCACGGCGGCGTGGCTCCTCGACAAAGCGGGCGCTTGGCACCCAGATACAGAGAGCCCGCGTTCGCTCCTGGTCCGCGCGTTAGGACACAGCTCCACACTACCTTGCGGCCGGGCACGATCTGGAATTTATGGAGTCAAAGATCTCAGGTCACTGAAACCGAGGACCCACATTGTCTATCCACCCCGGAAAGGATCCGCGGGAAGTGCCAGCCTACGGATTCCGTGAGGCGGCACGATACCTGCGGATGCCTTCTGCGACCCTCACGACATGGGTGAAAGGCCGCGCGTACAAGCGGAATGGCGAGGTGTCTTTTATCGAGCCGCTCATCACGCCTCCCGGCGAAGCGGATCGAAGTCGCCTCTCATTCAACAACTTGATAGAGGCACATGTCCTCCGAGGATTCGACCCATGCATATCGTTCGGCCGTCCGACGATTTCCGGAACAGGCGTAGCCACTCGAGCCGTCGCTGCTAGAATTGACGCAGGAGAGAGTCCAGAGGAAGTAGGCGAAGACCACGGGCTGTCCACGGCGGAGGTTCGAGATGGGATGCTGTTTCAGTTGGCAGCGTGACCTTCTTTACCGATGTGAACCTTGGGAACTCCCTGCCAAGGACATTGAGGATGGCCGGCCTCAAGGTGGAGCGACACCTGGACCACTGTGCGGCTGACGAGAGTGATGCATTGTGGCTGCCGGACGTGGCGGCTCGAGACTGGATCGTCGTTTCAAAGGACGACTACACGAAACGAGACATCGAGCGCCAGGCCATCCTCACATCAGGCGCTCGGGAGTGGTCACGACCCACCGTCCCCGAAACGAGATCCTCCCCAATCAGGGGGCTAATACGCGTTCAATACCACCTGCTTCTTAACAACCCCAAACTTCAGCACCTGATCGCCCCCCTCCGTCTCCACGTGGATGACGTAAAGCCCCGATCCAATCGGCAGGTTGTTATCCGTCCTCAGATCCCACGTGATAAACGGCTCCACGCTATTCTTCACCAGCGTCCGGACCAGCACGCCGCTTAGTTGAAACACCCGAATGGTCGCCTGCTCTGGCATATTGGTAAAGCGCACTTCATCGGTGAAGGAGCTGACTTCGTAATCGGAGGCGCCCTTGTAGGGATTGGGGGTGATGCCGATCCGCAGTGGCGGCGCGCCTTCCTTCTTTGAGACTGCCGGGACAACCTCGAACCGGGTCACTGGACCAAAGAGCGCCTGCGGACTCGAGTTCACATTGTAGGCGTATGCCTGAACGCCGTAGAGGTAGGTGCGGTAGTTCGTCAGGCCTTGTATCCGGAAGCTGTGCTGAACGCCCGAGTCGGTGCCGAATGCAATCGGGAAACGAATGGAGTCCCCTGCCATAACCTGTTTCACTCCGTTGATGACGTCAAAGACTGCCAAGAGGCGGCCCTTCTGATCGGACGGCGATTCGAACTCAAGAAGGTTGTACCCCTCAAACCGGTAATTCCGATCGTCCAATACTTCCAGGATTGTGTTGTTAACGGCGTTGTAGGAGTCCTGGTAGTTGTTGCTCTCTTCGTCGTTCGTCCATTCGATGAGTACCTCTCCGCTTTCCGTCGTCGTCGTTATGACGGGTGCGTCCGGTGGGGCCGCGAGATCAAGTCCGGAATCGAAGAAAGCCTGAATAGCCTCGCTCTCCTTCTTCAATCGTTGAACAGAATCCAGGTTGTCTGCCCCGAAGGAGGCGATTATCGCGACGGTGAACTGCCGATGCCCTTCTTCAGGCTTCATCTCGAAGGGGCCGTTTGCCACCACGAATCTCATGTCGGCTGGGGCCATCGCTGTGCCTAAGCCGTCGTAGTTGGCCTCCGACCAAAACCCCGGCGGATTGCCGCTATAAACATAGTTCGTTCGGGGACCACCCGAATCACGACCATTGCCTCCGTAGGTGGCGTGGAGGCCATCCTTCCAGCGAGAGCGCAGGTAATTGTACATATGGTCGGCATTGGTTGGATCTCCCACCACGCCGCCTCCGCCGGTGTAGTACATGAAGCTGGTCATGAGCCCTCGCTTCGGCTGTGAATCCACTCCTGTACTCAGGCTGTCTTCCTCTCCGCCGCTCACTTCAAGGAGCTTGTACCCGACGGCAGGAGGTGCCTCTCCGTATCCCTCGGCCCCTTCGTCGAAATTGTCGGCGTTGTAGACATAGCCCAGATTCAGGACAGAATCGGATCCAACCCAATCATCATCGAAGTTGCCCATATCGGGATCCGAGAAAAGCCCGAAATAGGTATCCGTCGCTGGCTTTGCACCTTTGTAGAAAAGCTTGTAGCGATAGAACGTCGTGTTGCCGAGGGCGCCAGGGACATTGTAGGCGAAAGCCGAAACGTGCATTTCGATACCGAGAGGCGGAGCACCAGAGCGCTCATGCACGTTGCCACGATCATTCTGCACCCACCACAACATCTGATCGCCCGTGATATCTGGACGTTCGCCGGCGTCGAGGTCGATCACGCGGTCAACTCGCTCCATCTGAGGTCGACCTAGTAAGTCAACGGGCTCACCGTTTCTGTCTAGCGTCGGTGCCCCCAAGCCTGTCGGCCAGTCCAGTAGATCTGGCGTTGCCGTGGCTCTATTGTCATAGGTGGCCAAATCGCTACGACTGACCGTGAACACCCGGTCGAACATGCTGCAATCAGCCGGCGGAAGGCCGTCCCCATCCAGCGGCCCTGCCCAAAACTCGTACGGCCCGTAGGTCGAGCCAGCGAGCCTCAGTTGGCCATCGACGAGACCCCCGACCCATATGCCGCTGGCGAAGATTGCGTTTTTACCGCCGCCCTTGGGTACCTCGTAGACGTGGGGCGAGCCTCGCCAAAAGAAATTCCCATTGTTCAATATCCTGGCTCGGACGTTGCCAACGTCCAGAAGGGCCTCACCAATTGAAGGGTCACAGGTCCCAACCATCTGGGCCTGCGTGGGACTTGACAAAAAGCCGCAGAGAAGAACTGTGACCGGGAGGTAGCGAGATTTCATTCAGAACCGGGACATCGTCAGAAGCGTGCTTTCGTCAAGGAATTTGTGGCCATGGGTGTCTGCTGTCGTAATGGGGCCAATTGTCTTGAACCCTGCTTCAGTCGCTTCCCTAATCTGTTCACTGGCCCGCCTATCGCTCCCTATCCTCCCGACATGAAGACAACGTCCCCCCTCCTTCTCTGGCTCGCCCTCGCGTCCCTGTCTGCCTGTGCCCCGGCTATCCGACCTCACCTGGACACCGCCGAATCGAGGACGCCCCCTTCAGAACCACAGACCGGGCCCGCTCTCCGCTTCATGTTCAATCGAACGGTCGAGAACGCGACGGACCGACCTGCTGCCCCGACCGTCCACGGTACGCCGTCTTTCAGCCCAGGCCTCGAAGGGACGGCGCTCCACGTGGACCCCGACGGTCCCGTGGCGACAATCGCCGTCGAGCGGCAGCATCTGTCGATGGGCCCGAGCCAGGACTTCGCCGTCCAGTTCTGGGTCCGAACCGACGCACCCGTGGACCGACGATTTGTCCTGCTCTCACAGAAGACGTTCCCGGACAACAGCCTCGCCTCCCAGAAAAACGCTGGCTGGGTGTTTTATATGTCCGGCGGCACCTGGGCCTGGAGCATGGGCTCCGGGAACAGACGTATCACCTACGAACGCGACAATGGACACCGCATGCCGCTCAACGACGGTCAGTGGCACCAGCTGGCGATGACCTACAGCAGCGAGCCGTCTGAGGTGCGGCTGTACTACGACGGCATCAACTGGGTCACGTACCACGTCAGCGATTCCAACGGGTTCGACTTTAGCAACGAGAACCCGCTGACAGTCGGCGTATCCCAGCGCCCGGAACCGAGGCCGGAGCCGCTCCCTGAAATCGAGGCCGGCGCGCGAGGATTGCAAACGCTGGTTGATGCCTTCGATGCGCTTGGGCTGAGTCCCTTGGCCCCGGACGAACTGGTACATCTCGTGGTCGATCCCCGCCAGCTTTTCGCGGAGAAAGTGGACCGCGAGGCCCACCAACTGGGCGCCGACAGCCTTGCTTTCCGCCGCCGTATGGACTCTGTGGATTGGGAACCCGTCGCCGCCGCCGAGAGGGCCCTCATGGCGAATCCCTACACCGTGCACCAGAACCTGAATTTCACTGAGACGGCTCCGCTGAAGCGCGTCTACCGTCTACAGGACGGGCGGGTCGAGATCCAGCCGGCGGGTGCCCTTCTCTATGCCGAACGTGAACGCCTGGACGCTCCCGACTTCGACATGGACGAAATGGCGCTCTGGGAAAGGACGCTCGGGCGCGAAGAGATTGCCGCATCCTACGCCGACCACTTCGAACCCTCCCAGGCCCCTTCGCTCGAATCTGTCGACTCCCTGACGGCGGCGTGCTGGAATATCTGGCATGGCGGCAAGCACTGGACCCTGCAGGAGCACGGCTGGGACTCCCGAGTGGCCATCGCCGAAATGCTGCGGGAGGCGGACACCGACGTCGTGATGATGCAGGAGACCTATTCGTCGGGTGATTTCATTGCTGCGGAACTGGGCTTCTACTTCGCCACGACCGTCGACTGGGACTACCTCAACCAGGGCGCCAACATCTCTGTTTTAAAAGATAGTCCGGCGTCGGTCACGCTGCTGGAGGCTGGCTTCACGGATGCCTACCGAAGTCTGTATCCGGATGCCGCGACACATCCCGCGCCAACCCATCGCAGCGGCGAGCGAATTGACCAGCTGTACTATCGCGGGGCGGGGCTCACAAACCTGTCGACACAGATCGTCTCGGAACGCGCCACAGGGTTCCCCTCCGACCACTACCTGATTCTATCGACGTTTGGACTCGACTACGCGACGAGGCGTGTCGTGCACTGAATCGTACCTTGCGAGCTAACTCCGACAATGTTGATGGCGTAGGCTCGCTGGACCACTTCCCGAAATCGTGATATCAATCCATCTCCACTCGCTCTTTGCCCGTGCGGGCCGACATCCGCGGTTGTCCTCCGCGGTTCGTCCCCCACGGCAGGTGTCCTGCTTTCTGTTGGTGGCATCTGCGCTAGCCAGTTGGGTCGGTCAGACCAGTGCGCAGGACTGGATTCCGTTGGAGATTGGGAATCGTTGGGAGTTTACCTCGCTCATCGAGCCCCCCTTCAGTTTCCCGATAACTGTCAGCGCTGGCTCGATATCAGTCACGGAAACGGTAGATATCGATGGTCAGGAATTCTTCCGACTCAGCGGCGGCATCGTGCACTCGGATACGGTGCGATTCAACGCCTCAGGTCAGTTGACCGGCCTTGTCTCCGGCGTGGAACAGGTCCTTCTGGATTTCGGCGTCTCGGATGGCGGGACCTACACCTACTTGGACTATCTGGGCCAAGGGGTTGTCGATACCATGCAGGTGTCTGTATCGCGTGGTGGTCAGATCAGGACTCCTGTCGGTGACTTTCTTGATACGATCACGTTTACGGCCCAGAGTTTTCAGGTCGCGGACTCCGGATGGAGCATCACACTGGCGGCTGGAGTGGGTCCGATCGTGCGTTCGGACGGGATGGGTGAGGTGGGAAAACTGTCGAGAGCAGTGATAGCCGGTAACATTGCCTACGGAACTCGGCTTCAGACTACGGTCTGGACCGACAAGTCCGAATACGCTCATGGAGAGCCCATCCGTATCACGCTCCGGCTGGACAATACAGAAGACGTCCACAACCAAATATCGGCTACAGGTAATTCGCCGACCTATCGCGTCGGTTCCGTTGCGCTGGGGCATAGGGCGGTGGTTCCGGAAGTCTATCCGGTCTTCTTCAGACCAGGCAGTTGGCGCGAGTGGTCCTGGACCCACGACCCCACAATGCTGGGACTTTCAGGCTCGGACAGTCTGCACACCGCATCGGCGGCCTATGGCCTGGCCGTGGCAACAACCACGTTTAGTGCCCCGCCTTTTGTTGGTGGATGGCTCCAGGCGACGTTTTCCGAATCCTTCCCCGTCTCGGACATCGAAGCGATCAGGTCGGCAATCCAGCCAACCGTGATCACGAGTGAGTCGCAGAACGGAAGACTGACGGAGACCTGGGCCATCGAAGGAAGGACACTCGTAGACGTGATGATGGAATATGACGGCGTTGTCGGGCTTTCGCTCGATACGTTTCGCTATATGCACAACTTGGACGTCAGAACAGTCGGAGTCGAGAGCGAGTCCGGACCAGCTTCTCCAGCCGTCCATGCGTATCCGAACCCCGCGACAAATGACATCACCATCGCCTTTGGGGCCGGCGACTTCGACTTGACGGTATTCGATCTCCTGGGACGGGCTGTGGCGACGGGGGTCGCTGCGGCTGGCAGCATTTCCATGGATACGCGGCGGTTCGCCCCGGGCATGTACTTATTCCGCATAGAGAGTCCGTCACAGACCCGGAGTGGAATGTTCGTTGTTTGGCGCTAGCCGCAGCGTAGCACGTCTTTCAGCTCCCCTGAAGCCATCCTCGTCCACCAGTGGGTCATCCCCACGAATCGGAATTCCCCTACAGATTGGAGGGATCTAACCGAATACCTTGCCAGCCGGGTGCCATATGCCATTAGCAAGAGTGACTGGATGCGTGAAGTGCGCTCGGATTGGCGAGTTCTCAGCCATAGAATGAGGAGTAGCAGACGATCTACCAGGCTCTGCCTGAAGCTTCTCGCAACGCTCGTACTGGCCGCCTGCGACGGCGGCGGTCACCCGGACGAGCCGATAAACTCCCGCGTGCCGTGCCAACTGGGACTTCTCGCTTCCGTTGACGGCGACGTGCTTCAGACGTTTCAACTTTCATCACCGAGGGCTCCAGCGTCCATCGGTATTGGTGCGGCTGCTCATCTGGAGGTTCTCGATGGTCGCCGATTCCTTGCCCACGGTGAGTCGGTTACCAAGGTATTCGATCTCGATCGGATGGCGCCAGTGCTCGATTTGCCGTCAGAGTGGAATGCGGCATCGGCGCCTGAACAGGAGGAGATCTACCTAACGACCTACGAGACTGGTCCCTTCCAATTCTCGGAGCAATTGTCGATTGAGGAATCGATCCTCCATTCTGCGATTCGATCTCTTCACGTTTCGGAAACCGGAGATACGACAGGCGTCACCCTGAGAACGGCCTCGATCAGGAGAGTTGACGACAGACGATATGCAACAACTCGCTTTGTCAAGGCGATTCCATACGGTGCCAGTCTGGAGATGCTCTTCTTCCAGGAAGAGGAAGTCGTCGTCATTTCGACAGATAGCCTCGGAGTGACGGTCCATCTGGACCGCTACGACTTCCGACGCAGCTTGTGGAAACTCGATCAATCAACCGGGGCCTCGGAACGACTCCTCTATCTCCCCGATCCTTCTCGCGAAGGAGTTGTTGCGTTTACAGACGTGACGCCTGACGGTCGCCATCTGGTCTACGAGGACAATGGAAAGAGCGTCCACGTTGACCTATTGGCTAGGTCACATAGAATACTCCGCGAAGGAACCGTGGTTGGATCCGGCGAGGGATTACGACGGCCCCTGCTTGCGCCTGACGGGGAATTCGCGTTAGGCTTGACGAAGTCGTGTCCCCAGGAGTATCGGGCCGAACACATAGTGACGGGAGAAGACTGGTACATATTTCGCACGTCTGTCTGCGACCAGAATACTGCCGTCTTTTCTGATGATGGCCGGTCCATCTATTTCACGGACGTTCGAGCTGACAGCATTGGGGTGTGGCGCGTGCCTCGAACAAATCGAATCCGTGGACATAGCGGCGCGGCCGATATTGATCAAGCCTCGCTCGTCGCCCGATTTACAGAAACGCTGAACATTGTCGAGGCGCCCTGGAAGGCATCGCTCAGTCATCCGCTCTTTGTGTCCCCGAGTGCCTTCGTTCTCCTTCATACGTATCAAGGACGATGCATATGACCGCCTCGGTCTGCCGGCAAGGAATGCTTCCCTACTGCGCCCTATTGATTTTTCTGGGGGGCTGTGACTGGTGCATGGGAGGAGGGGAGTATGGTGTGCCTAGTACTCAGTCTCGCATCTTTGCTCTGAACCTGCAGTCAGGTGGGGCGGATCCGTTCCTTGAAGATGACGTGGTCTTCGAAAAATGGCCGTACCACTATGATTTCAGGTACCAAGCGCCGTCGGATTTTGAGGAGCGTCGTGTCAGTGCGAATGCCGGAGTTACCCAGGTGCTCGTCGGAGGGGATAAGTATGAACGAGGATGGGAGCGATTCTATCCCAGCTCCTCGCCCTTAGCTGATTCGCTGGATTCGTGTTCGTTCGTACCCAGCACGAGCACCCCACTTTTGTGCATTGTTATCGCTTCGGGGCCAGTATCAAATTCACGAATGGCAGTGCCTCTCACGATCAAGGTCGCCCGGTCATACATCGGCCTTGGCAGTGAGTACCTCCAGGCAGTTTTCCTCGTCAGAAATGCAAGATTCGTCTCGGCCGAGCGATACAGGATTGAAAGGCCGGAGCAGGTCGTACTTTCATCGGACGGAAAAACTCTAGCCGCGTTACTCCGTCACGAGACCCGCCAAGTTGTTGTAGACGCGTCTGGTGCTGTTGTAAACGATTTCACCTACGCCTCCAGCCATCGCCTGGTTGTCCTACGCCTGGACAATCCTGAGGTCGTGACCCAGCTCTCGGCGGATCTGTTGGCGGCCGACAGTGGCCCTCCCGAACAACCTCTCCCGGTCACGCTCACCATTTCCAACGACGGATCCTACATTGCCGTAGAGCAAGACGGTGTCATTCGCGTCAGCGCGCTCTCTGATTCAAGTCAAGTGTCGACCTTCGAAGGATACCTCCCCCAGATCGTCGATGGCAAGCTGCTGACGACACCTGAACGCGGGCATGCGTCAAAGCTACTTCTCTATGATTTGGCGGATGGGTCTCGCATAGAAATTTCGACGGTCGACGCGATCAACTCGTGGCTTCACCACCCACAATCCGGACTCGTTTTCTACGTCACGGCAATGGCCCTCTGGTCGTACAATCCGACAAACGATTCCCACGAGCTGATCTTCGACCTGTCCGAGTACCTATCGGATCAGGGGTTGCGCGAGCCCGATATTGACTTGAAAAGCAGCGCCCTATTCTACGTCTTCGCCCTGCCAGGTAATTCCTCCCGGCTCGGGCTCTTCGGCTATATCACCACGAGGTACGACACGTCTGGTGACTGCTAGCGTTTATCGATCGCTGTGGATCGCGGGCCCTATCCCGTCAAGATCTCGGGTTGAGCGAGAGCGAGTCCGGACCACCTCACTCCATCCGCAGTAGCACCTCTTTCAGCTCCTTTTCACCCGAGGCAGCAGCCCATTCGCCGGAGAAGCCATCCTCGTCCACCAAATGGGCGATCTGCGCCATGATGTGCAGGTGCTGACCAGGATGTCGATCCGGGCTGACAAGAAAGAAGATGGCGTGCACCTTCCCTTCGTCTGCTGTGGCCCGCGAACCGAATACGTTGGGGAACGACTGGCCGGGCTGTCCGATGTGAATTCCCTCCTCCGATCGAACCAACACCATTTCCGATTGGCGAATTGGCGGTGCGCAGAAATATGGCAGGGCCACTCCTTTGATCACCGGTGTTGCCCCGTAGCGCGTGACTTCCAAGAACCGATCCGCGATTACGTCGGCAGGCACGGGGATGAGCTTCGCCAAGAGTTCAGCTGCCTGCCGGGTTACGTCTTCAAAGTTCACGCCGACATTCGCATCGACGACAACGCTGCGCTCCACAACTGCGGCGAAGGGATCCTCGGCCCAAGGCGCCGATTTCCCTATACGCTCTTGCATTACCTGCTCGTGATCGCCGCTGCCTCTACCGAGTCGCTCGAACACATGAAAGATTGCGCCGCGACGATCAACGCGTTTGCGCGCATAGTACCAGTACCACGCCGCGCCAAATAACATCAGCCCTCCGGTAAAGGCGATTGACAATATTCCGAGCTGTGTGACCAGCCACAACGGGGCCACGATACCGAGAAGCTGTAGCCAGGGATAGAACGGTGACCTGAATCCTGGGTCATACGCATCGATCCTGCTCTCTCGGAGTATGATGACCGCAAAACAGCTCATCGCAAACATCAAGAGCTTGACTGAGCTCGCAAGTTTGGCAACCAGGATGGGGCTGAAGAGAGTAACAAAGAGGACAATCAGAGCAACCGTCAGGAAAATCGAGATTTGAGGCGTCTGGGAGCGTTTTCCGGTCGCCCCAAGAATGCCTGGTAGCAGCTTGTCACGGCCCATCGCGAACGGATAGCGAGACGCGCTCAATATTCCTGCGTTCGCGACGGAAGAGAAGGCCAGGATGGCCGCAATGGTCATCAGGATTGCGCCCCAGCGCCCGGCCAGTGCCTCGGCAACCGTTGCAACCGGAGTCAGGTCTCCTCCATTGATTGCGAGGGTATCTGCTGATACCACCCCGACCATTATCGCTGTGCCTACGAGATAAATGGCAAGGGTTGTACCGAACGCCAAGAACATCCCGAGCGGGAGGTTGCGAACCGGATTCTTGACCTCCTCGGCAACGCTGGCCACCTTTGTTATGCCCATGTAGCTCACAACGACGAGACCCGCTGTGGAAACAATGGATGAAGCACCCTTACTGAGAAAGCCCAGGAAGAAATCAGCTTGTACCTGAAGGGCGCCGACCCCCGAAAACCAGAGAAGCAGTAAAAGGAGCCCGATGACGAGAACAACCTGTGCGGAACCGGATTTCTTGGCGCCAATCATATTGACGATTCCAAACGCAATAGCGACGGCAGCGGCAATGGGAGTCATCGGGGCGTTCGGAAAGAAGATGCCCAAGTAGGCGCC
>JAJCYP010000063.1 GCA_029262855.1 Bacteroidota bacterium
TCACCGCCCGCCCAAATCCACCACCATGACATCGGTTTCATCACGCTCCCGCTGGCCGAGGAACAGCCAGCGCCCATCGGCTGATACGGCCAGCGCGGGATCATGTCCTGGCACCGGAAACTCGGGCACCCAGAGGACGGAGTCGGTGCCAGTGGCCATGTCGAGAGATGCGACGCCCGCTCCCCTCCTGTAGTAGACCAGTCGAGAGTCCTGAACCGAGAAGGATCCCCAGTCCCGGGTGTCGAGGTCATCGATCACCTGCGTCACACCTTCCGATGAGCTCCTCCAGATGCCAGCCTCGGACATCCGCGCGTGGTAGAGCCCGTCGATTCCTTCCAGCATACCCATCGCCCCCTGCAGTCCGAGGTCCGAGGGTACTCCTGCTCCCGTGAGGTCCATCCGCTTCCCTCGCCACAACCCACCCTCGTTGGAGCTGAAGTAGACCGCGCTTCCGTCCACACTCCACGAGGCCCCCAACTCCTCCCAGGAGGTGTGGGTCAGCCGGTCGATGGTGCCAGACGCCACGTCGACCAGAAACAAGTCTGCGTTCCCGTCCGGCCGAGACGCGAAGAGGATTCGAGCCCCATCAGGAGACCACCTGGGTCGGGAGGTAAACCCCCCGCGTATTTCGGTCAGCGGCCTGGCACCCGTGCCGTCTGCTGCCGACATCCAAACCTCATAGGTCCCCGAGCGGTTCGACGTAAACGCGAGCATGGTACCGTCCGGAGAGAGGTCCGGATGCATGTCCCATCCGGACGACGACACGACGCGCCGAAGCTCACCCGAGTCCAAATCCTTCCGCCAGATCCCCGTCTCTCGCTGTGCATGGACGTAAGCCAGTCTCCCACCGGCAAAGCTCGGATGACTCGCGTCGTCGTCTGCAAGCGGAAGGAGCCAGGGCTCGCCTCCCTCGGGCCGTACCTGCCACAACTGCTGCCGGCCGGTCTCGCGATTCGATGAGAACACAATAGTATCCGCATCACGCCACGCGCCGCCTCGGATCTCGCGCGCATCGAACGTCAGGCGCCGCTCGGTCCGCGTCGCGAGGTCAAGTACGTACAGATCCTGAATTCCCTCGCTGGCGCTCCTGGTGAAGGCAACCCACTCGCCACCTGGGGACATCACTGGATCGTGATCACCCCAGACTCCGGGTGGGGGAGACGTGACCGGTTCGAGTCGCCCCTGCTCCAATCGGACGATGCGGAACGCGTCTCCACCGGAAGCCCGCGAGTTGAAGAAGAAGGTGCCGTCTGAGCCTGCCGCGAGGTCCGCGTAGAGTGAATTGGGGCAGGGGCCGACGAGACGTGGTGGGCCGCCCAGTGCCGAGACGCTCCAGACCTCACAGCCGTCATTGAACCGCTGAAACGTGACGCGCGTCCCGTCCTCAGACCACACCGGAGCGGACTCCCATCCTGGACCCGAGCTGACCACGAGCCGCCCGCTGTCTCCTGCCTGACCTATGACAATGCGCGCCTGGTCTTCCCCCTCGGGTACACGCGAATACGCAATGCGATGGCCGTCCGGGGAGACGGCTGGATGTGCCTCCGAGCCCGGCTCAAAAGTGAACGGCCTCGGCGTCAGGACGACCGTCGGCGACGGCCGGGCAGCCCACAGACCAATAGCCGCAACCGCTGCAACGACCGACACCACCATCCATGGACGTGCACGGGCCGGCCCTCGGCGCACCTGCGCGGCCATCTCCAGTATCGGCACCTGAAGCGGTAGGGAGTCCCCCCGAACCCGCCAATCGACCTCGGCGATGAGCCGATACCCTCGCTTGGGGATGGTTTCGATATAGCGGGGATTCCGGGAGTCGTCCCCCAACACGCGCCGCAGCGCCGAGACCGATCGGTTGATGGCATCGTCGGTGACAACGGTGTCAGGCCACACCAGCCCCAACAGCTCCTGTCGCGAAATGACCTCACCCGGTCGGCGGGCCAGCGCGACCAGGACCTCCATGACCTTCGGCTCAAGGCGCACCTCATCATCGCCCATCCGCACCCGGTTCAGGGACGGAGACACGATGCAGGGACCAACCCGAAATGAGTCAGAGGACGCTTCCATGATTGCGGCGGGTACGTGCTCCCGGGACGAATGTTTGACCTCGAGAACTCCATCAGGGCGCCGCAGCGAATCATCAGGCAATCCGCATGAGACCGTAAGATCCTTCCGACTGAGCCCCCGGTATTGCGTTTCCAACAAGACCACCGGGACCATGCGCCTCTGCCTCATAGTAACCGCACTCCTTGCTCTCAGCCTCCGGCCAGCTGTCGGCCAGGAGCGCCCCTCGGCCAAGCTGGAACTGCCTCGGATAGGCGGCCCCGTTGTTCTCGATGGCCGAAGCGACGAGGCGGCGTGGACCGCCGTCGAAACTCTTCCGACGACGGTGTACGAACCGGTGTTCGAGTCCGACCCGACGGAACGCACCGAAATCCGAGTGGCGTACGACGACGAGTACCTCTACGTGGCGGGTCGATTCTTCGACTCGGAGCCCGACGGCATCCGCGGCATGTCCCGCACCCGGGATGACTGGGAAACGGACGACGCTTTTGCCATCGTTCTGGACACCTTCAACGACTCGGAGTCAGCGCTTTGGTTCGTTGCAACGCCGGCGGGCAATCGAGCGGACATCGCCGTGAGCAACGATGCGGACTGGGTCGGCGGATCGCCAATAAACACGTCGTGGGACTCCCACTGGGAAGCGGCGTCCGTGCGCGACGAAACGGGGTGGTACTCCGAGATGCGCATTCCTTACTCGACCCTGGGCTTTCAGACTTCGGGAGATATGGTAGAGATGGGGCTCATCACGTATCGGTTCATTGCGCGCAAGAACGAGCGGCACATCTATCCCGCCATCCCTCCGAATTGGGGGATGGGGTTTGCCAAGCCGTCGCAAGCGCAACCCGTAGTGCTTCGAGGTGTGCACAGCAGGCGGCCAGTCTACGTGACCCCGTACCTGGCAGCCGGTCGGGGGGAGACGCCCGTGCTTGATGCCGGTAGCAATTCCTACAACCTCGACGGTACGACCACCCGCGACATCGGCGCGGACTTGAAGTACGCCGTAACGGACAATCTTACGCTGGACCTCACGGCAAACACGGACTTCGCCCAGGTGGAGGCCGACGACCAGCAGGTTAACCTTACCCGGTTCTCGCTCTTCTTCCCGGAGAAGCGACCATTCTTCCAGGAGCGTGCCGGGATCTTCGATTTCGGAACGTCTGGGTCGAGCCGACTCTTTCACTCGCGGTCCATCGGCCTGCGGAACGGGCAGTCTGTTCCCATTATTGCGGGAGCCCGGCTTGTGGGACGGATGGGCGATTGGGATCTGGGCGCGCTTGAGATGCAGAGCGGTCGCCAGGGGGATCTGGGCGGTGAGAACTTTGGCGTGCTCCGGCTTCGGCGGCAAGTCTTGAATCCGCAGTCGGTTGCAGGCGCGATGCTCACCTCACGTCTGGCTGAAGATGGGGCGTACAATGTGGCGATGGGACTCGACACCCGGCTGAACGTAGTCGGCAGCGAGTATCTAACGATTCGCGCCGCACACACTCTGGAGAACGGCGTGGAATCCGGCGCGGGGACATCGCGGGTCTTTGCCCAGTGGGACCGCCGGGTCAATCGCGGTCTCTCGTACGGGCTGTCCGGCGCGTGGTCTGGCGCCGACTACAATCCCGGCACGGGATTCATATTCCGGAATGATTTTACGCGAATCGGCGGCAACATCAAGCTCGATCGGTTCTCGAGCGACGAATCTCTCGTGCGCCGTGTCCAGCCGGGCGTGTGGGCACGCGCATACTTGCGGAACGCGGATCGATCCGTCGAGTCGGCACGGGTCCAGAGCTTCGTCAGCCTCGAGCTCAAGTCCGGCACGTGGCTCTGGATCGGTCCTACCTATCGGATCGAAGACATTCGAGACGGTTTCAAACTCTCTGGAGCGGTACCCATCGAACCGGGTCGGTACCAGTTTGGTGACCTTTGGCTGGCGCTTGCCCCCGGTTCCACTCGACTGTTCCGGGTCGGGGCCGACATCAGGACCGGACCGTTCTTCGATGGGTGGTGGTACTTCGCCTGGGTTCGTCCAACATGGCAGGTTTCATCGCTCCTGACCGTGGCGGGCGAGTACGAAGCCAACCTCCTCCGATTCGATCAGGGTGATTTCAACGCGCACGTCGGTCGCGTCCGCGTACAGACCGCGTTCAACGAGCACCTGTCGCTGCAGAGCTTCCTCCAGATCTCGACGGCCAGCAATCGGGCCTCGGTCAACGCCAGGCTCCGCTATCACTTCCGAGAGGGGACCGACTTTTGGCTGGTGTTTAACGAGGGACTGCAGACGGGCTCGATTGCGGATCGATATCCGACTGAGGGTCGGGTCACGGATCGGACGCTGCTCCTGAAGTACACGCGTACGTTCGGGCTTTAGGAGTCTTCGGGGCACCGGTTGTGGCGGAAGTCCCCTACCCTCGCCCCAGCGCCTTCGCCGGATTCACCCGCGCCGCCCTCCATGATTGCCAGCCGGCCGTGACCCACGCGATAACGAGAATCGTCAGGCCTGCGGCCAGGACCAGCCAAACACTGAGCGGCGCACGATAGGCGTATCCCTGCAACCAGTGGTTCATCACCATCCAGGCAACGGGCGCACCGATCATGAAACCGCCGAGCACGAGTAGACTGAATTCGCGGTTAAGCATGGTCACGATTCCAAACACCGAGGCGCCGAGAGCTTTTCGGATTCCGATCTCCCTGGTGCGTTGCTCGGCGGTATAGGAGGCCAACCCGAAAAGCCCGAGGCAGGCAATGAGTATCGCGAGGTTGGCAGCTGCGCCCAGCACGTTCGCCAATCGTTCCTCGGATCGATACAGGGCGTTGTACTCGTCGTCCAGAAACGCATAGTTGAATGGGCTTCCTCCGGTGGCCTCCCGCCACGTTGATCGGATGGCATCCACGGTGCCGGGCACGTCTCGCCCGTCGATCTTGACGAGGAGCACGTTCCACGATGGCTCTACGAACAGGGCCAGTGGCCGGATCTCTTCGGTTAGCGGAAGGAAATTGTAGTCGCGGATGACGCCCACCACATCGCCCATGCGACGCCCCCCGGAGACGCTCATGCGCTGCCCAATGGCCGTCTCGGCCGTCCATCCGGCCAGGCGAACCAGGTCTTCGTTGACAACATACTGGTAACGGGCGCTGTCCGGATTGGACAAGAGGTTCGTGGCTGCGGAGAAGCCGGGCCCTGCAATGAGACTCAGCCCGAGCGCGTCAACAACGTCCGGATCCACAGGAGTCGCCGACACCGCGGGCCTGTCTTCCTGCGGGATCTCCAGAAGGAGGCTGTAGCCACCCCGCTGCTTGCCTGGAATTGCATTGCTGGCCGCCACCTCCAAAATGCGAGCGTTATTTCGCAATGTCGACTTTAAGGCGGGAATGGCCCGCACCGCCGCGGCGTCGGCAAGAGGGATCACGGCCACGTGTCCTCGATCGAAACCCAAATCGCCCGATCGGATCAACTCCAGTTGGTTCAGTACCGCCCTGGTGCCCACGAGAAGAAAGACCGTCACCGCAAACTGCCCCACCACAAGGGCCCGACGCAATCGCCCACCGGAGCCAGACATGCCTTTGAGGCCCTTCAGGACAGCCGCCGGCCGAAATCGACTCAACATGAGTGCCGGATGGAGCCCCGCGCCGAGAGCGGTCACCACCAGAATGGCCAGGAGGAGTAGCCAGAGCGAGGGGTCTGCAAATGCGGCCAGATCGAACGTTTTCCCGCTTAGCCGGCCGAAGGCTGGCATCAGAAGCATCGCCAGGCCGACGCCTACGAGGAGCGACAGGACCGCCATGATGGCCGATTCGCCAAAAAACTGACGCATCAATTGCCCTCGATGCGCGCCCAGTGCCTTCCGCACACCGACCTCCACGGCCCGGCGCGCGGACCTTGCCGTGGACAGGTTGACGTAGTTGATGCACGCAGCAATGAGGATGAGCAGGGCGAGCGACCCGAAGATCCAGACGAATCGCTGCCGGCCCTCATGGACCAGATAGATGTCGGTCAATCGCTGATAGGCAAAGGACACTCCCTGGCGGGCCCCTTCCTGAGACTGCGCCCGGGTCACGAGATCCTGGACACCGCGATCCAACTCGGGCAATGCTGCCACAGAGGTGAGCAGCAGATAGGTTCTGAAATTGGCGGAGTCCCAGATCTCCCGCGACGCCCATCGGGTCGAAGCGAACGACGCTAGAAGATCAAACTGGAGATGCGAGTTGGACGGAACGTTCTCGATCACTCCGGTGACCTCATAGTCTGCTGAAGAGATCCGCAGGGTCTCGCCGACCAGCTGCGTTGCTCGCCCGAAGTATCGCACGGCCGTGTCTCTTGTCAGGACCACGGTATTCGGACGACGTAGCGCGCTGGCTGGATCACCCTCCAGGAACGGAAGCGTAAAGACGCCAAACACGGTGGAGTCGGCGTACATGAATCTGTCCTCCTGCCAGCTCCGATCTCCTCGCTGGACGGCGACCGCGCGGAATCGTCCGATGTCGTAGAACCGGACGGCCTGCTCAACCTGGGGGAACTCGCGCGTGAGTAGGGGAGCTATGGCGGTTGGCGTCACGTCTATCTGCCGCCCATCCGGGATAATCATGGTCACTCGGACGATGCGATCGGCGTGCTCGTGAAACCTGTCGAAGGACCGCTCATCGCTAACAAACAGGACGATGAGAAGGCAGCAAGCGATCCCAACCGCCAACCCGGCTACGTTGAGAAACGTGTAGCCGGGATTGCGCCGAAGTCCGCGAATGGCAATCACGGCCTGACTTCGGACAATGGCCCATTCGGCCAGAAGCGAGGTCCCAAGCAGACCCTTCCTCCTCAACTTTCCCCAGTACACCTTCCGGAAGGCTTCGGCCGTTCGAGAGTCGGCGGTCACTTCCCCCCTCGCGCGTTCGAAGGCCTCCTGGGTCGAGAGCCCGTTCGCGGTCAGGTCCTCGATATGGTCTCGAACGTGGCGTTCCAGTTCGTCGAGATCCTCCGGGAGGAGGACTCTCCCACTGTCGAGGGCGCGTCGCCAGGTCCTGATCGCTGCTTCGAGATTGAACATGACATTACCCCGGAATCAAGTCCTGTGACGGGCCGAAGAGACGGGACAGGAGGGTGTACACACGCTCCCACTGTGCGCTTTCCCGCTCAAGTGCCTTCTCGCCCGAAGGTGTCAGGCTGTAATACTTCCTCCTCGGTCCCTCGTCGGCCTCAGCCCAGTAGCTCCGAAGCACGCCCTCGTTCTCAAGGCCATGGAGAAATGGGTAGAGAGTCCCCGTGGTCCACTCGATCTCCCCATTTGTCAGGTCATGGATCCGCTTGATGATGCGGTATCCGTATCCCGGACCATTCTTCAGGATGGCCAGGACCATGGGACGCAGGGTTGCCTGGGCGAGTTGTCGGCTGATCGGCATGCGGGCGATTGGCTATGTTGATTTCCACCATAGTATATGTTGGATGCCAACATAGTCAAGCGGGGAGTCGGCTACAGGTCCGCAACGGATCCTGGCGAGCATCACCCGCGTCCTGGAATCACCTATCATTCCCCTGCACCAACCTCCCGACCAATGCCACGCTTCCTTCTCCTTCTGGGTCTCGCTACGTTCCCAGCCTTCACAACCGCACAGCCCTGGGAGGGCGAAACGCTCTACCGAGTCGTCCTTGCGCAGGCCAGTCCTGGCGCGTTCGCCGAGGTTATTTCCGAGTGGTCTTCCCGACTGGGCGATTGGCCCGAGACGGACCCGGCAAAACCCATGTGGATGCGGCACTCGCAGGGTGACTGGTGGGATCTGATGTTCATTTTCCCGGTCGATGAGGGCGAGCCCCTCTCGTTCAGTCCGGCCAATGCGTTTGGTGAGGACGATCGCTACTCGCGGGTCGAGGACCTGTGGGTGGTCGGCGCCGGAATTGATGTATTGCGAAAAGCGGTGGCGGGCGCGGGACTCTACCACATTGAAATGTTCAGGGCGCTCCCCAGCAAGCGCGGCGAACTGCTCGCCCAGCGGCGCATGGAAAACGAGTATCTCGGAGCGATCGGCAAGCCGCAAAACTTCATCATGCGGAGGGTAGCCGGGATCTCGGTCGACTCCTTTACCCTCGGCTGTCACCCGACTCTGGAGCAATTCGCCGTGAGTGGTCGAGTCTCCGCTGAAGCCGACGATCGGGCCGCGCGCGATGCGGGTTTCGACGGGGTCTCGGGCATCAGTCCGTACTTCCGCTCATTGATTGCAGAGCATCACGACACGCTGGCCGTGGCGGTGAGGTAGAAAGATCCGTTCTGGCGTATTTTCATCCATCCTGAAACTTGAGACTCATGAGTTTGGCGATTCGGCAGGCTCGGTGCCGGTCTACCCATATGTGCGGCTCGGCTGGCAGTTTGGTTTTTTTGGTCATGGCGGGTTCTCCATTCTTGACGCAGAAAACACTCGGCGCCCTCCTCGCCGTCCTGCTCATCCCCTCCCTGGTGACGGCTCGTCAGTCCACCGATCCCTTGATCGGAAACTGTGAGATTAACCGGGATGTAGCCTTCTTGGACATCGGAAACGTTCGCGCGAAACTGGCGAACGCAGGTCGTCACTTCTGGCCGGGAACGGAGGCCGTCTACGAAGCCCCGAAGGGGGGCGGTGTCAACTCTGAGTTTGTTGTCTCGCTGATTGTTGGCGGGCGAGTCGGGGGCGAAGAGCGCGTCGCAGGCACTTCGTACGGCCCGGAGGAATTCTGGCCGGGCCCGCTTGACGGTGATGGGAGCCCCCCTGCGGACTGCGCCCCGTTTAATCGCGTCTACTCGCTGGAGCGTGAACGGGACCTGGTGCCCCTCCAGCGGACGGGTGCGGTATCCCAACCTTTGGCCGAATGGCCGGACGAGCTGGGCACCCCGTTTTTCGAAGGTGGAGGCGGCGCGGGTTATGATCCGGTGTCCGGCGATCGGCCAGCCATGTTCGGCGATCAGATGCTCTGGTGGGTCATGAATGACCGGGGCAACGAACACCAACGCTACCTGTCCGAGCCGCTTGGCTTGGAGGTCGGGGTTCATGCGTTTGCCTTCGGCTCCACCGGTTCGCTCGGGAACGTGACGTTCTACCGGTACCGAATTACGAACCGAAACACGGAGCCCATCGATGACCTGTACGCTGGTTGGTATAGGGACAGCGACCTGGGGTACTTCGGGGACGACTACATCGGCACGGACACGACCCTGGGACTTGCGTACAGCTACAACGGGCTCGAGGAAGACCGCGAGTACGGATTGGCGCCGCCTGCCGCTGGGTTCATGATTCTGTACCCAGACGACTGCGCCGCGGGAAGCCAGCGCGACCCGTGCTGGAATGGGAAGATATCCAGTCACATGCGATTCTTTGATTGCTGCGGAACGGGCTCGGAGCCACAGTCAGCCAGCGAGTACCGCCACTGGATCGAAGGTCGATATACGAACGGCGAGCCCATCCAGAACAGCGAGTACCTGGGCGCGACGGCCGCCCCGGCCACGACCTTCATGTACCCCGGTGATCCTGTAGAAGGGGCTTGGTGGTCCGAGCGCAACATCGATGGTCGCGGTACCGCCAACATGCCCGGGGACCGCAAGAGCTTTGCGGGTTCTCTTCACGGCACGCTGGCTCCCGGCGAGTCCGTCGTCCTCACCATCGCGCTGCTTTGGTCGCGCGGCGACTCCAACCTGGACTCGGTCCGGAAACTGCGTTCTGACGCTGCATTCGTGCGTGGCATCACGAACGTGGTCGCCAAACCCGAGCCCTTCGCTGAGACTCGGGCTGACGTGCCCACGGATCTGATAGCCGCGGTGTATCCGAGTCCGACCCGAAATGAAGCTGTGATTCGTTTCACGACACCTGACAGGGCGACGGTCTCGATTCAGGTATTTGACTCGCTGGGCCGGCGCTTTTATCGACACCAGGAGGACGTCGGAGCAGCTTCGGAGCACTCCATTCAACTCGATACCTCGGGGTGGGCGGTAGGCCCGTACTTTGTTCGGTTTGCCATCGGATCCGGCATGGCAACGCGCCACCTGCTGGTAGTTCGGTAGACCGCCCCAACTCAGGTCCCGGCCGAAACCGTACCTTCGGCGATTCACCAGCCGGAGACACCCATCACGACTCTCGAACAGGCACCGGACAAACAGCGCTTCTCCTCACGATGGGGATTCTTCCTGAGCGTTCTCGGGATTGCGGTCGGGACGGGCAATATCTGGCGTTTCCCCAGGATCGCCGCTCAGAATGGTGGAGATGATGGCGCCGGTGCATTTCTGGTGGCCTGGCTGATTTTTCTGTTTGCCTGGAGCATCCCGCTCATCATCATTGAGTACGTCTGGGGGCGCAAGCACCGCTCCGGCGTCGTCGCCACGTTCATCCGGGAAGGCGGCGACCGCCTCGCATGGATGGGAGGCTTCGTGGCCTTTGTGGCGACCGCCATCACCTTCTTCTACTCGGTGGTGGTGGGCTGGTGCATTTTCTACCTGATTCAGTCCATCATCCACCCGCTTCCCCAGACCACTGAGGCGGCGATGACGGTTTGGGACGACTACCAGAGTGGCGGCTGGCCGCTGCTGTTCCATGCGCTCGCCATGGGACTGGGTGCACTGGCCATCGGGAAGGGCGTGAAGTCCATCGAGAAGGTGAACAAGGTGCTCGTCCCGACGCTGCTCACCATCGTCGCGATCTCGGTGGTCCGGGCCCTGATGCTGCCGGGGGCCATGGACGGCGTCGCCTACCTGTTCACGCCCGAGTGGAGTCAGCTCGCGACTCCCAAGATCTGGATTGAAGCCCTGACGCAGAACGCCTGGGACACAGGCGCAGGGTGGGGCCTTTTCCTGACCTACGCAGCCTACATGAGCACCAAGCAAGGCGTGGTCAAGAACGCTGTGGCGACCGCCGTAGGAAACAACGTGGTATCGCTGCTCGCCGCTCTGATGGTCTTCTCCACCGTCTTCGCCATCCTGCAGACAGAGATGGGAATGAACCAGGATCAGATCCTGGACGTGATGAAGACGAGTGGTCCGGCGTCGACCGGCTTGACCTTCATCTGGATGCCCCAACTCTTCGCGCGCATGGTCCTGGGAGGCCCGCTCGCGATCCTGTTCTTCCTGGGATTGACCTTCGCAGGCTTCTCCTCGCTCATCGCACAGCTCGAACTCCCCACCCGGGTCTTCATCGACTCCGGAATGAAACGCGGCCGAGCCATCGCAATGGTGGTGGGGATCAGCTACCTGCTCGGAATTCCCTCGGCCGTGAATCTGAATATTCTCAGCAACCAGGACTTTGTCTGGGGCGTGGCGCTGATGGTCTCAGGTGCCTTCGTCGCGTTCATCGTGATCCGTAACGGCGTCGACAAAATGCGGGACGAAAACCTGCTCGGCGCGGACGGTGACTGGGCCGTGAGCAAGGCCTGGGTATACGTGGTGAAGTACTTCATTCCCATCGCCGCGATCACCCTCTTGGGCTGGTGGCTCTCATCTTCCATTACCGAAAACTGGTACGACCCACTCCAGCCAGCCAGCCTGATGACCCTTCTCGGCCAGTGGGCCGTGATCATTGGGCTGCTGGTCGTCAGCAACAAGTGGCTGGTTCGAAGGATGAAGAGGTAGGGCGTCTCCGCCGTCAAAACGTGAAGCCCGCTCCCACAACCAGATGATTCTGCTCGTGGGAAAAGCCTACGGTCGCCGACATCACAACAGCGTCAAACATCGTGGCCCAACCCCCGAAGCCATAGCCCTGATGCCAGACCCTCGATGACTCGCCGTCCGTCCAGACCCGGCCATTGTCCAAGAACGCGAGCGTGCCATACGTGCCGTTGCCAACGACGGAAGCGAATTGGCCCAGGCGCCTCCTGACTTCGACGTTCTGATAGACGTTGGTTCTGCCCGCAAACCGGGTACTGGTCCAACCGCGCAGATTCTGGATGCCACCGAGGCTGCTCGCGTCAAAGAACGGGAAGTCTCCGAGGCGATGTTCAGCGCCCAGCCTGAAGGCGATGGTAGACCGGGACCCGGAGGTCCGGGTGGCGAAGAATGAGAAGGAGGCCACGAGACGGGTATAGTCCGCCGACGCATCGTTCAACCCGACATTCGTCGTTACGCTGCCCTGGAGATGAAAGCCGTGTCGCGGTAGAACAGCGCTGTCTCGTTGATCAAAGTCCAAGACAGCCTCGACGCCTGCGAAGAGTTGATCTTCAAACGTCGAGGCCGAGATTCCGGGCTGTGGAATCGCCACGAAACCGGCTTCGTCCTCGCGCACATGCACCCTCGACACGAAAGGCGACACCGTGACGGTCGAACCCAGCGACATCCTTCGGCGAAGACCAGTCTTCAGCCTCAGCCTCGACAGTTGGGCCTCGTAGAAGTCCTCGTTCTCGTTGGTATTGGCGGTCTCGTTTCCAAGCCCGAAGAAATGCCGGATGCTGTTGGGTGACCGGACTTCTGCGTCGACGAGGAGGTCCCACTTGCCTGCCAGTTCGGTGAAGACACCTCCGTAGACAGCGTTGTAGGCCTGCGTCCAGAACGAGTAGTTGCCAAGCAGGGTATGACTGGCGGCAAACGGCCGCTTGCGGAAGCGGTGGCTATAGATGGTGGCGCCTCCACCCAGGAAGAGGCCGTCATCGGCGTTGTTGCCCAGGAATACGCGCGGGACTGCTCTGATAATGGCGTAGTCGTTCTGGTCGTACCGATTGACCAGCGCATCGTCCGACAACCTCAGACGCGTCGACGGACCCGCCTGAGCCTCCATACCGCTTGGCACGTCCATGACATAGACGTGGCCGCGTTGTCTGACCGAGCGGTCTTGGAAGGTGTCGTCGCCCGTTCCTCCGATCACGTAGAGATCCAAACCACGCCCGATACCTTCGATGGTGAAGCGATCCTGTCCCCCAAGTCCATAGAGGCGAACCTCACTGGAACGCCGAGCCTTGAATGTGCGCCGATAGAGCTCCTTGCGCCTCTCCCCCTCTCTGGTCGTCTTGTAAACAACCACCCTGGTCTCGGTCGCACTCGGGTTGTCGACCACAAACTCTTCGTGTTTATTGGACCCGACCACGTCTACGTACCTGTCCAGAATGCGGGAAAAGTCATCCGCCGCATCACCCAGCGCTTCGCGGCGGGAGCGCATTGAGGCTTTCAGCTCGGACTCGTACAAATCCCGCATCGATTCGGGCCAATCGTCAAAAGTGGACTCAAGGACGTCATCTGCGAGTGCCATGCTCATTGAGTCGGCGATCTCCGCCCAATCCTGCGGAGTCACCGCCGCGAGAATCCGCCGGTCCCAGGGAAGACCGTTTTCGACCAGACCCTCGACGATCTCATAGTCGGGTTTGAAGCTCTGAAACTTGGGCACCGCGAACCGGGACTGCATGAGTGTCGGAAACAGCCCGTCGATTTTGTTGAACGCCCAGTCACGGTCTCGGGGAATCGGGCGGTAGATCTTGCCCTCGCCATCCTCGGGCTCGAAAGCCGCCCAGCGCCATTGGTCAACATGCCGGTCCCAATCGCTCAGATATATGTCGAAGAGCCGCGCCTTGGCATAGGCCCGCTGATCAACCCTGTGGTCGTTGTCCGCTGTGATTTCCTTGAACATGTCAGGGGCACCCATCACATCATCCGAATTCCCAAAATTCTCGGCGTGCGACATGTCGCGGTTGGGCCGCTCCTCGAACAGCATCAGCCGTCCGCCAACAACCCGGGAATACGGACCAAATCGAGGATCAACGGGCACAAAAACCACTTCCGGATTCGTGTGATAGACGCCCAAGGCCCTCGCCAGAGCCGGGACGAGAAGCGCCGCATAGGGATGTTGGATGGCCACCTGATCAATCAGGATGTCCTTTGCCACTGTCTCCTTTAGTTCGTCCGGCAACGACTGGACGGGGTTCTTGGCGAGCGAGCGCAAGACGAACTGCCGTCCATCCTTTGCCTCCATCCTCAGCGAGACCGTCTGCATCCCGCCGCCGCGCTTGATTGGCGTCAGTCCTCCCTGCTCGGTGCCAATGTCAAAGACCGGTACCGTTACCGGGGTCGTCCAAGCATCGCGGTAATGGGAGCCCGCGAAAGCGCGCCATATGCTCCCGGCGGCAAGCTCCGCGCCCGCGGAGCCGGTGTAGGTTTCGTCCGGTCCGATCTCGGGTGCTTCATCCAGGCCCAGCGGCAGATCGACCGCCTGCGAAGGGGTGTGGATGACGCTTTCGTACTGGATACCCTCCCGCGTCCAGGCAACCAGCGAGATGGAGCCATCCTTCAGGTATCGGACCTCCATGAAGCCCGACTCGGACGACGCAAAGGTCGCCCCCCGACCCTTGGCGACAAAGTCAGACTTCGTCGCCGACCCGCTGACCACCTGGTGGACGTGTCCGACCGGGAAGTGCTGCAGCGACTGCTCGTGTCCACTCGCGACGACCACATTCTCGCCGTGCCCTTCCAGCAAACTCATCAAGGTCGTACGCAGAGAGCGGTACTTCCAGTGACTGAGATCCTGGGTGCTACCCGCCCAGGCCCGGGCGAGCGGATAGAGGCTTCCGACGATGGGCAGCGGGATATATGCGCTTTCCCAGAGGGCCGTGAGGGGGAAGAGGTGTTCACGAAGCGGGAATTGGCCGCCGTGGCGGCCATTGGACAGGAGCGGGTGATGTGCGACTACCAGCAGGTTGACGTCATCGCGCCGGCGGAGGACATCGGCGATGTGAACCAGAAGGTCACCCTCCTCTTCGATGTCGTAGCGACCGGACGCGTCGCCGAAGGATTTCTCCCCCTCCCGCAGCCACCACTCGGTGTCCAGGACGATCATGCTCAGATCGTCCGTGAGATCGATGAGCTCAGGACCCGGAAAACCGTCGTCCGGCAGGAAGGTGTTCCCTTCGTCCAAGACGCTCTCGACGAACACCTCCTGCCGATGAACAGCAGCCAGACCGTCCGCACCCGAGTTGTCCCAGTCGCGATCTCCAGGCACGACCACCACCCTGCCCGCGAAGCCCTCAGACAGTCCCAGCTGTCCCCGGAGTCGGGCCTCGGCCTGCGGGCGACCTGCGTCTGACGAGTCGGGGAGGCCGCAGCACTCAAGGTTGTCGCCGAGAAAAACCAGAACGGAGTTTTCGTCTGACTGGGCCAGCAGCGACCGCAGCGTCTCAAAGATCGGGCTGTCGACATTCCCGTCCATGCCTCCGATCAGGAAAGCGCGGAAGCTGATCTGCCGATCGTCGGTCGGTCGATCCTGTGCCGATACGGAAATCGGGACACAGATCAGTAGAAGGGCGAGTCGAAACAAGTCTATGTCCAGCGCCTAACGGCTGCTGGTTGCCCCTCCCTCAACCGGGGGCTGCGCCTTCCGAGGAAGGAGTTCGTCCCGCATGGACGTGTGGTAGACGAAGGACGCGATGATGGTCGCCGACTGCTTCAGGTCCTCTATCACGGCGTGGTCATACACGTCCATGTTGGAGTGGTGAGTCTTGGTACCGTAGGCCATGGGTTCCTGAATGAACTGGAAGCCGGGGAGCCCGACGCCGTCAAACGACAGGTGGTCGGTGCCGCCGGTGTTCTGCAGCGAAAGCGTTCCTGCGCCCAGGTCCTGGAAGGGTCGCATCCAGGCACGGAAAATCGGGCTGATCTCGGAGTTGCCCTGCAGATAGACCCCACGGATCTTGCCCGTGCCGTTGTCCAGATTGTAGTACCCGGAGAGCTTGGCGTGATCAGGCTTGAGCTCTGTGATGGGGCCGCCTCTTCCTTCGGAGGCGGCAAAGTGATCAGACACATAGGCCCGCGATCCATTGAGACCCTGTTCTTCGCCCGTCCACAGCGCCACCCGGATGGTGCGGCGTGGGGCATTCCCCATTTCGGCGAACGTCTCCTTCAGGATCCGCATGACCTCGACCATGACCGAGGAGCCCGAGGCGTTGTCGGTGGTTCCAGTGCCGGCATGCCACCCGTCGAAGTGTGCACCGAGCATCACGATCTCATCACCGATCTCCGGATCGGTACCGGGGATTTCGCCGATGACATTGTACTCCATGGGGTCGTCGGTCTTGAAGGCGACATCCACTGACAGATCAATCGACACCGGAAAACCCGAGTTGATCAGGCGAACAATTCGGTTGTAGTGCTCCGGAGCCATGGTAATCTGCGGCGGCGTTGCCGGTGCGTCCATTGCGTAGGCAGAACGGCGTCCGCCGTCAGGATTCGGAAGCGCACCAGCACCCGAGACGAAGATGGTACCGTAGTCTCCGAGTCTCGACACGTCCACGACAGCCAGGGCATTCGTGGCCAGCGGAGATGCAGCGCCGGGGGCTCCGCGACGGAATCGGCGGCGGCCACCACCTTCATTGCCGGCCCAGTTCGCCATATCCAGAAGGGATTCATCGTCGTGGCGACGGGCGATGGGAGTGAAGGGCTCCTCCAGCTCCCTTGGGGCGCTTACGAAGGCAATCTTCCCAGCGACCAGTGCCGACAGTTCCTCCTGGGTGTATTCCGCGGCTGGGTCCACCATGACCACCTCGCCGGACACCATGCCGTTGGTGCCGTGTGACCAGGCTTTGGGGAACGCATAGACGGGAAACGACGTGGCGCGGCTGTGCGCGTTCATCGAAAAATTCTTCAGCGACCAGCCTTTTCCGAAAGGGCCCCAGGCTTCCTGCTTCACGTTCTGAAGGCCCATGGCCTCCATGGTTTCGGCGGCCCAGGCCGTAGCCTTGTCGAGCTCAGCGGAGCCGGTAAGTCTGCCTCCGAACACGTCGGTCATCATGTGCAGCGTGCCCGCAACCTGGCTCTGCTCCATGCCGTGCTTGCGAATGATATCGTTGGCCGCCGCATCCACCGGCTCGGAGAGCTGGGCCAGGGCAGGAAGCGCGGTCAGCGCTGCCAGAAAGAGGGTGGCAAGGGCCGACAATCGGAAATGGCGTGCCATGACTCGTCTCGAGAGGTGGATGGGACGGGATCTATATACAACCCTTGAAAATCATCCACGACGTTGTGACACAATAGCCACACTCGCCTGTCCGGTCCATCTACCCGGCATCGCGCGCCTCAAACCCGCCCGGAGTCAGATGCTCAAGCAGAAATTCCGTCAGCATCGTTCGCAGATGTAGCGTCGTTCCCGCCCCCTCAAAAATCCCGTGTGACCGATTGGGGTAGGCGAACATGGTGAACTGCTTCCCGTGCTCGATCAGCTTGTTGATGAGCGTCTCGGA
Source organism: Bacteroidota bacterium (assembly GCA_029262855.1). GTDB lineage: Bacteria > Bacteroidota > Rhodothermia > Rhodothermales > UBA10348 > JABDJZ01. The sequence continues at coordinate 17,198 of JAJCYP010000063.1, forward strand.
GCCCTGATAGTGGACGTTGTCGTCGCCTGTCCCGTGGACAAGCAGCAGGTCCCCCTTCAGGTTCTCCGCATAAGTAATCGGCGAACCGCCGCGGTATCCCTCGGCATTCGTCCTCGGATCTCCCGAGTACCGTTCCTGATAGATGGTGTCATAGAACCGCTGGTCCGGTACCGGCGCCACGGACATGCCGACGTGGTACAGATCCGGATAGCGGAACAGCATGTTGAGCGTCATGGAGCCGCCTCCGGACCAGCCCCAGATCCCGATTCGGTCGGCGTCCACATAGGGCCATTCGGAGATTTCCGCGAGCGCGCCTGCCTGATCGCGAGCCGCGATGGTACCAATCTCTCCGTAGACCACCTTTCGCCATGCACGGCTACGCGGTCCAGGGGTCCCACGATTGTCGATGGAGATCACCAGATACCCCTCCTCGGCGATCATTCGATGCCACAGGTCGCCCGAGCCGCCCCAGCGATCCTGAACGGTCTGGCCCCAAGGCTCGCCGTAAACAAAGAAGAGAACGGGGTACTTCTTGGCGGCATTGAAGTGGGTCGGCTTAATGATTGACCCATCCAGTGTCACCCCTTCGTCCGTTTCCACCTGGAAGAACTCCATCTCCCCCATGGACACGGCATCGACCGTGGCCTGAAGTTGGCTGTTGTCCACAAAGGTCCGGACCACCGTGTGGTCGGGAAGCGAAACCAGATCGATGACGGGCACCCTTGCTGCCGATGAATAGGAGTGGATCGCCCACTTGGCATCCGGCGACATCTGGTAGCTGTGCTGTCCGGGTTGATTCGCGGGCGACAACCGTTCGGGTGCAGCACGGCGGTTCAGCGGCACACGGTAGAGGTAGCGTTGAATCGCATTGTCGAGCGAGCCGATGAAGTACAGCCAGCCGCCCTTGGTGTCGATGTTGACAACACTGACGATGTCGTAGTCGCCATCGGTGATGGTGGTCAGTTTGCCGGTTTCGCGATCGGCGACGTAGACGTGACGGTACCCGTCCCTCTCGCTGACCCAGGTGAATCGCTTCCCGCCTTCCACCCAGATCAGGTCATCGACCGTGTCCAGCCAGGCGTCATCACGATCGACAAACACGGTTCGCGTCGCACCCGTATTCGCGTTTGCCAGCAAGACGGTGTTCGTGTTCTGAGGCCGATTCAGATGTTGGATCAGGATCTCATCCGAGTTGGCCGCCCAGTCCATCCGGGCCGGGTAGTGCTCCCGCGGATTGTGAGCGTCCTGCACCCACACCGTCTCTCCCCCACCGGCCGATACGATCCCCACACTCGCGGCCGAATTCGTGGTGCCTGCCTTGGGGTACTGGACGGGGATGGTGAAGGAGTACAGCGAATCGGTGTTGTTGATCATCAGGAACTCTCCGATCCCGCTCGCATCCAGCCGCCAGTAGGCAATCCTGCTGCCGTCGGGACTCCAGCGGAATCCGTCCCGGAGACCAAACTCTTCCTCGTAGACCCAGTCGAACGTTCCGTTGATGATCTCCTTGGTCCCATCCGTCGTCAGCGCCGTGATCGTGCCGCTCGCAAGATTCTCAACGTAGATGTTGTGCTCGCGGACATAGCCCACGCGGGAGCCGTCGGGAGAGAACTTGGCGAACATCAGCGTGGAGGGCCGGGCGCCGGCACCCAGCTGAGTCAGACCACCATTCCTGAGGTCCAGGACCCAGTAGTCCCCGCGGGTATTCTGTCGCCAGACTCTTCGGGAGTTGGTGTAGATCAGCAGCTTGGAGCTGTCATCCGACCAGCTGTAATTCTCGACGGCGATTGGATCAGACGTTCCCGAAGGTGTCAGTTGAGCCGCAGAAACCAGGACGGTCCGGTCCCCGGAGGCGGGGTCGTAACGCACGATTTCCCGACCTCCCGACGTGCCGCTTTCGAGGGTCGTGTAACCACTCCCATCGGCCAACCACCGGGCCGGGCCGAAACGCTGACTGGCGAAGTCGGAGGACGAAAAAATGCGCTCGTTGCTGAGGTGAGTCGCGTCCTGCCCATAGGCTGGAAGGGCAACGAGGACGGCAAGCAGGAGGAGGGAGCGGCGCATGGCGATCGGTAGTCAGTTCCGCAGTTTTTCGAGAACGCTCAGGTCGATGCCCGGGTAAAACCACGGATCGTCCTCGCTCACTTCTTCGTGGACGATCACCCAATCGCTCACCGGTACGTTGGCGTAGTTCCAGGCATAACCGCCCACTTCTTCGATGACCTCCAGCAGGGCGTCGCGCGCGGCGTCAATCTGCAGGATGCGATGGTGGAAGTGCGGAAAGGTCTTATGGGGCCGAGGTGGGTTCACGCCGTATCTTACGACACAGAACCTTCAATGTGGAGTGGGGCCTTGTTTCTGCCGTTCCTCGCGAACGCCAGGGGGGTGGAGCGGTATTCTGGGATCGAATTCCCCTGAGGTGCCCATACCGGATCCACTCCCCATAGAAACCGTCCTCCCCGACCTGCTCGCCGCCCTCCGGGACCGGAAGGAAGTGGTTCTTCAGGCTCCACCCGGAGCAGGGAAGACCACCCTCGTACCGTTGGCGCTCCTGCATGAGCCTTGGTTGGCGGGACGAAAGATCCTGGTACTGGAGCCGCGGCGACTGGCAGCCCGAGCGGCGGCCAGACGCATGGCCTTTCTGCTGGAAGAGGCCGTCGGAGAGACGGTCGGGTATCGCGTTCGGATGGATACGAAAGTCGGCCCGCGCACCCGGATCGAAGTCGTCACCGAAGGCATTCTGACCCGAATGCTCCAGACCGATCCCGAGCTGGCTGGAGCGGGGTGCGTGATCTTTGATGAGTTCCACGAACGCAGCCTGCACGCGGACCTGGGCCTTGCCCTGACACTGGATGCGCGCTCGGCGCTGTGTGAGGATCTCCGGTTGGTGGTCATGTCGGCCACGATGGATGGTGAACGTGTGGCCGCATTGCTGGACAATGCTCCCATTGTGTCCTCGGAGGGTCGCCTCTTCCCGGTGACCACCCAGTATCTCGACCGGACACCGGGCGCCCGGATAGAGACCACGGCGGCCGTTGCGGTGAGGCAAGCCCTCTCGGAAACCGACGGCGATATCCTGGTATTTCTGCCCGGCGTCGGTGAGATTCGTCGGACCGAAGAGCATCTGGATGGGGTCCCCGCCGACGTCCGTCCCCTCTTCGGAGCCCTCAGTTTCGACGAGCAGGACGCGGCCATTCAGCCATCACGAGGCCGGCGCAAGGTTGTCCTGTCCACAGACATCGCCGAGACCAGCCTCACAATCGAAGGGGTGCGGGTGGTGATCGACTCCGGTCTTTCTCGGGGCCCAATGTTCGATCCCGACAGCGGGATGACGCGGCTCGTGACCCGGTCCACCTCTCTGGCCTCGGCCGATCAGAGGCGGGGCCGCGCCGGGCGCCTTGCGCCGGGTGTCTGCTACAGACTCTGGACACGTATCGATCACGCTGCGCGTGCGGCGTTTGACGAGCCGGAAATCGCTCAGGCCGACCTTGCCCCGCTGCTGCTCGAACTCGCCCTTTGGGGCACGCCTGAGCCCACCGCCCTCCGCTGGCTGGACCCTCCCCCGGCGGGAGCCGTGGATTCCGCGCGAGCCCTCCTGCGTCAACTTGGAGTCCTGGACGCTTCGGGTATCACACCGCACGGACGCGTTGTGGCCGGAACCGGGCTCCATCCGCGCCTGGCCCACATGGTCGCGTCCTCGATCCGATCGGGCGCTGGCCGACTCGCCTGCCACCTGGCGGCACTCCTGGAGGAACGTGACCTGTTTCGCGGGCGCGCGTCAGAGGTGCCGACCGACATCCGACTCCGACTGCACGCCCTGCTCGGCTCAGGCCGGGAGCGATCCATCCCGGGCACTACCATCGACCGTGCAACACTCCGCCGCGTCACCGCGCGGAGCCGAGACCTTTGCCGCAAGATTCTGGAAGTCGGCAGCCGCCAATCCGGTTCAGAGGGTGGTCTGGACGCGGCGGGCGCGCTGGTGGCCCTGGCCTACCCGGACCGCGTGGCTCAGCGGGTTCGTGACGGCCACTTTCGACTACGTAACGGGAGGCCCGTGGAGATTCCAGACATGGACCCGATGGCAGACTCCAAGTACCTGGCTGTTGCCACCGTGGGAGGTGGACAGGACCGGCACCGCGCGTTCCTTGCTGCGCCGTTGTCCATGGAAGAAATTGAAGCCACCTTCGGAGACCAGATCGAAAACGCGGAGATCACCGTTTGGGACGCCACTGCCGAACGCGTCGTTGCTGTTCGCAGGCGATTCCTCGGTGCGATTATTCTTGAGGAATCGGCTTTGTCGAGCCCGGATCCCGGGCTGACGGCTGTCACGCTACTGGACGAGGTCCGGCGGCGTGGAGCGCATGTTCTCCCCTGGAACAGATCCTCTCGGCAACTCCAGGCCCGCCTGGCGTTCCTGCGACCGCGTGATCCGACCGTCCCGGACCGCAGTGACGAGGCCCTCCTGGCGGGCGATCTGCTGGTCCCGTTCCTCGCCGGGATGACGCGCCTCTCGGAGCTCAGGAAGCTGGACATGACGGCCGTTCTTTTCACCGGAATGGACTGGCCGCTCAGGCAGGCCTTGGACAACCGGGCGCCGACCCACCTTGAGGTGCCGTCCGGTTCGCGCATTGCGATTGACTACAGCGACCCGGAATCCCCCGTTCTCGCCGTGCGTCTGCAGGAGGTCTTCGGGCTGACTGAGACCCCGCAGGTTGACCGCATCCCGCTGACCATGCACTTGCTCTCGCCGGCCCAGCGTCCAGTCCAGGTGACCCAGGATCTAAGAGGCTTCTGGGCTTCCAGCTATTTCGATGTCCGAAAGGACATGCGCGGGCGCTACCCCAAACACCATTGGCCAGAAAACCCGCTTGACGCGGCTCCAACCGCGCGAGCCAAGCGCCGGCGTGACTGATCAATTAGTATTCTCAAGCCGCTATAGCCCCAGTTCGAATGTCCGGTAGCACACCCCACGGCCACGACGGCCACGATGCCCACTCTGGAGGCAGGACCGAACTGGTCTTCGCCATCCTCTCCGGCGTTTTTCTGATTTCCGCCTGGTTGGTGGATGTCTTCGACGTCGCGCCGCCTGAAGTTTCCCTGCCTGGATACCTGGCCGCGTATTTCTTCGGAGGCTGGTTCGCCCTGCTCGAAATGCTGGACAGCCTCCGACAAAGGCGTTTTCAGATTGACTTTCTGATGCTCGTCGCAGCTGCGGGAGCCGGCGTACTCGGTGCCTGGGCGGAGGGCGCACTGCTGCTCTTCCTCTTCAGCATGGGGCATGCGTTGGAGCACTATGCCATGGGACGGGCTCGTCGCGCCATTGAGGCCCTCGGCGAGTTGACTCCGGACACCGCCATGGTGCGCCGAGATGGACGAGAGCAGGAGATTCCGGTCGAAGACCTCGTGGTGGGCGACGTGGTCCTGGTTCGGACCAACGCGCGCATACCCGCGGACGGTTTCGTCCTGAAAGGCGAGAGCGCGGTCAACCAGGCCTCCGTCACCGGAGAGAGCGTCCCGGTAGACAAAGAGCCTGTGGCTGACCCTACCCGCGCTGCCGCAGATCCGGCCAGACTGTCTCCGGCCAATCGGATTTTCGCAGGGACCATCAATGGCCTCGGCGCCCTGGAAATTCGGGTCACGAAGAGGTCTTCGGACTCGATGTTGGCCCGCGTGGTTCAGATGGTAAACGAAGCCGAGGCGCAGCGGTCTCCCACGCAGCGTTTCGCGGAGCGGTTTGAGCGGGTCTTTGTGCCCGTCATTCTCGGTTTCACGGGTCTGCTCCTCTTTGCCTGGGTCGTGGTGGATGAGCCGTTCTCGGACAGTTTCTACCGGGCCATGGCGGTGATCGTGGCCTCCAGTCCCTGCGCGCTGGCTATCGCTACGCCGAGCGCGGTCCTGAGCGCTGTCGCGCGAGCCGGTCGCGGTGGGGTCCTGGTGAAGGGCGGTGCTCCCCTTGAGAGTCTGGGAATGCTGAGCGCCATGGCGTTCGACAAGACGGGGACCCTCACTGAGGGGAAGCCCCGAGTCACCGACGTTGTCCCCTGCGCCGGCGTGGCGGAATCACAGCTGTTGGCGACCGCCGCTGCGGTGGAACGACTCAGTGATCACCCGCTGGCACGGGCGGTCGTTTCCGAGGCCGAGGCCAGGGATCTGGCATTCGAGGCGGCAACGGGCCTTGAGAGCATCACAGGCCGCGGCCTTCGCGCCCGAATTGGAAACGACGTGGTACTGATCGGAAAAGACGACCTGTTTTCCGAAACTGGAGCCGTCCTTCCTGAGCCTCTCGCGGCCGAAACAGCTCGCCTGGAGCGGGCCGGACGCACAACCATGATCGTCCGACGCGGGGACCGCTTTCTTGGGGTTGTCGGACTGATGGATACGCCCAGGGCCGCTGCGCGGGAGACCCTGTCCAGGCTGCGCGCGATGGGCATTCAACGTATGGTCATGATATCTGGAGACAATCAGCGTGTCGCCGATGCTGTGGCCCTGGAGGTGGGACTGGACGAGGCGCACGGTGATTTGATGCCGGACGACAAGGTCGCGACGATTCGCCGACTCGCCGAGCACGAGGCTGTGGCCATGGTCGGAGACGGTGTAAATGATGCCCCGGCGATGGCCCACGCCACGGTCGGCATCGCCATGGGAGCCGCCGGCTCAGACGTCGCGCTCGAAACAGCCGATGTGGCCCTGATGGCCGACAATCTCTCTCACCTGCCCTTCGCGGTCGGGCTCTCGAGGGCGACCCGCAAGATCATCCGCCAGAACCTCTGGATCAGCCTCGGAATGGTGGCCCTCCTCATCCCGGCAACACTGATGGGCCTGGACATCGGTCCCGCCGTCGCGTTGCACGAGGGCTCAACGCTGGTTGTCGTGCTGAACGCGCTGCGACTACTCGGCTACTGATCCGGAACGGGCCACGCCGCCAGTCGGTGGCAGCAACTACCTTGCGATTGCCCGGGACTGTGCTTCAGGCGGCGCCGATCCCCGAGCCCTCCATTCACCCACCCGACTCCGGCACGCCGGAAGCTGCACCATGTTCAGAAGAGCGTTCTACGCAGGCAGCCTTGCCACTCTTGTCGCGATTGGCCTGCTCTCCCTTCGAACTCCGGCCGTCCTGTGGTCGCTGCTGGTGGTTGTTCCCCTCATTGGCCTGGGCCTCCTCGATGCCTGGCAGACCCAACATGCCATCCTCCGGAATTTTCCACTCCTTGGTCGGGCGCGTTACATGTTGGAGGAAATCCGTCCGGAGATCCAGCAGTACTTCATTGAGTCCTCTCTCGACGCGTTTCCCATCGAGCGTGAGTTCCGAAGCTTGGTGTACCAACGTGCCAAAGGCGAAGCCTCCAGCCACCCGTTCGGGACGCACCACAACGTCTATGGGGTGGGGTACGAGTGGGCTGCCCATTCGATGGCGGGTGGAATCCCCATCGACAAGACCACCCGCGTGGACATTGGCGGCGCCGAATGCTCGAAACCGTATCGATCGTCCTTCCTGAATATCAGCGCTATGAGCTTCGGCTCGCTTTCACCTAACGCGGTGATGGCGTTGAATTCCGGGGCACGGCAGGGCGGATTTGCCCATAACACGGGTGAAGGCGGAGTGTCTCCCTATCATCTGAAGCACGGAGGAGACCTCATCTGGCAGATTGGGACCGGTTACTTCGGCTGCCGAAACGTCGACGGCAGTTTTGACCCGGGCCTTTTCAGCGAGAATGCGCAGCAAGACTCCGTGCGGATGATCGAAGTCAAGCTCAGTCAGGGGGCAAAGCCCGGGCACGGCGGCGTGCTGCCGGGCGCGAAAGTGACCAAGGAGATCGCCGCGATTCGAAACGTCCCGGTAGGGAAGACGGTGTTCTCACCACCCAGGCATTCCGCCTTTTCGACGCCGACCGGACTCATGGAGTACGTGGCCAGTCTGCGGGAAATGAGCGGCGGAAAGCCTGTCGGATTCAAGCTTTGCGTGGGACGCCAGTCAGAAGTGTTTGCCCTTTGCAAGGCCATGCAGGAGACCGGAATCGTGCCGGACTTCATCTCCGTGGATGGCGGTGAAGGAGGCACAGGCGCCGCCCCCCTCGAGTTCAGCAATTCCCTCGGGATGCCCGCACGGGATGGCTGGGCATTTGTCCACGGAGCATTGACGGCAGCTGGTATCCGCGATGATATTCGAATTCTCGCTTCTGGAAAGATCCTTACCGGATTTCACATGGTCCGTGCTCTGGCACTGGGGGCCGACGCTTGCTACTCGGCTCGGGGCATGATGCTGGCACTGGGCTGTATTCAGGCCCTGCGCTGCAACAACGACACCTGTCCCACCGGCGTGGCGACCCAGAACCCGGCCCTGTTCCACGGACTGGTGCCGGAAGACAAGGCTGAGCGGGTGGCCCGATTCCATCATGCGACCCAGGACAGCTTCTTCGAAATCCTGGACGCCATGGGCGTGGGGGCGCTGAACGATGTGACCCCGGACCTGGTCTTCCGCCGGATCGACGATATGACGGTCAAATCCTACGCGGAGCTTTACTCGTTCGCGGCTCCAAACGCTTTTCAGCTTGGCCTCCCCGTCCCGGACGGCTGGGAGTCTGCCTGGGAGGAGGCGAGTGCCGCCTCCTTTCACCCGGTGCCGACAGCCACCGGCGGTCTCCGAAAGGCGATGGGGCACAATCGGCGCACGACCGCCGATGCGGCCGTGGTCGCGACGGATAGCGGGACGGCCTGATCCGGACAGTCTGGTGCCGTTGTTGAGCGGCCCGCCCGACAGTCCACCGGCGGCGGCGGCCGCGGCCGCGCAATGCGGACCCAACGCCCCGGACCCCTCCCGGGTTTGGATCACGCACGCCTCATCCCTCAGGAATAAAGGCCTTTGGATTTGAGCAGGCGCATTGCGGCGAGTACGACAAGGAGTCCAAAGAGGAATCCCCCGGCCGCACCCAGCGATGTACTCTCCCACGCCGCGAGTCGCGGCCTGGTCGGGGCCAGCCAAAGTCCGGCGCCAACGGTGCTCAGGAAAATGAAGAACAGGAACGCCGCATTGAGCTTCTGTTGAGCAGTCATCACTTGTACTAGTTCTGGTTTGTGTTGCACTTGGACTCGTACTCCTTGTGTCGAAGTACCTCCGGCAGGCCTTCCTGCTCGTCACACCAGGCTCCCTGCGCTGCCTGGAAATCTCGGACAGCGTCGATGGCATTTGCAATCGACGACACAATGGCGCCCAGAACGGCACCGGTAAGGGCACCCAACGATACACCGCCAGCGGCTCCTACTGCACAGCCAAACCCTGCACCCCATATACCAGCCAGGCAGCCTACGCCACCTCCCATCAGTGCTCCGGCCTCGGCCCAACTGCGAATGTCAGAGACGAGTTGACGGATGTAGTTGCCTGGGCGAAAGTACGAGGTCCACGTGGGCGGGCGCCGTCCGCCCGGAGCATTCTGGATGGTCAGGATTCGAGGCCTTGAGTGGTCGGACGCGGCAACGACCGGAGCCGCCTTGCCGAGAAGAAAACTCAGGCGACGCACGGAGGGGGCGTTGGCCTCATCGGTGAAGTAGTCGAATTGGGCCTGGATGAATGCGCTGACTACGTGGATGGGCCGTGCTGCTTCCGGCCCGATCTGTCCGACGGCTGCGTGTTCCACCGCGGTCAGAATGGACTTGAGTTCTGGGCCGGTAGTTGCCGTTTCTGCGCGATCCAGCACCTGATGCAGGTAACGCTTCTGATCCTGCGTCAGCGATTCGTCGGTATCAAACGGACGTCGTGAGGGTGTTTTCCGGTCCAGACTGGAGACTTGTGATATCGCGCTGGCGACTTCGTCGATATCCAGATCGATCGCAAGCGGCTCGTAGGCATCCAGCGCTTCCAGCAGCACCAGGCCGGGGTCCGCCCGCGTCCCGTGGTAGGCAGACACGTAGTCGATGGAGTGCTCGACGAGACCGGCGATTGCGGCACGGGCCTCTTCGATGTAGGGGTTCTCCGACTCGGGCTGTGAATCAAGGAGATCACCCGAGCAGGCGGCAAAGACACCACTCAGGAGTACGGCGATTACGCCGAGAAGTGAATAGGAACGTTTCATGGGTCGACTCGATGGGGTTGGTTGGACTAGCTTCGCGGGCCGGCATGGTCGCCGGCCACACACCCATAGAGCCTCCACCCGGGAGCGCGTAACATCTTCAGATGGAAGCCATCAGCGTTTTTGACATGCTGAAGATTGGTGTCGGGCCCTCCAGCTCGCACACACTGGGCCCCTGGCGGGCCGTCCAGCGATGGCTTCGCGAGCTCTCGGCCGAGATCGATCCCAGCGACATCGACCACATCCAGATTCTGCTGTATGGATCACTCGCGCTGACGGGACGTGGGCACTGCACCGACACCGCGATTTCCCTTGCCCTGCTTGGACACGATCCGGTGACCGTTCCCGTGGAGAACATCCGGCAGTATGTGAGCGACCTGGAGCGGTCCAAGTCCGTGGACATCGGCAACCATTGGGTGCCGTTTGACCCGGTCTCGGATATCATTTTCCTCAAGTCAGAGCGCCTCCCGGGTCACGCCAACGGCATGGTCTGCCGGGCCTCACTTGGCGAGCGCGTCCTGGAGTCCACCTACTACTCGGTCGGCGGGGGCTTCGTGGTCCGCGAGGGCGATGAGAACGGCGATGCCCAGTCCGTCACGCTGCCCTATCCGGCACTAAAGGCCCAGGACTTCGCGGAGCATGCGGCGCGGAGCGGAATGTCCATGGCGCAGCTGGTCCGAGCCAACGAGGCCACCTGGAGGACGGAGGCCGAGATGACCCGTGACATCCAGGCTATCTGGGAGACGATGCGCGATTGCGTCTACCTGGGTTGTCACAGAGAGGGCATCCTTCCGGGCGGACTGAACGTGACTCGTCGTGCCTTTGCGCTGCACCGAAAACTGATGCCGCCGGTGCCCTATTCCAGCAGCACGGAGTGGCTCCGCGCCCTGGAGAACCAGCACCCCCACTTCAATCAGGTGATCAAGTGGGTCAGCTGTTTTGCCCTTGCCGTGAACGAGGAAAATGCAGCGCTCGGACGCGTGGTCACCGCGCCCACCAACGGAGCGGCGGGCGTCATTCCGGCGGTCCTTATGTACCTGATCTGTTTTTGTGAACAGGCCATCTCCACCAGGCAGATCCATGACTTCCTGTTTGTGGCAGGTGAAGTAGGCACCTACTTCAAGAAACGCGCGACCATTTCCGCGGCGATGGGCGGCTGCCAGGCCGAAATCGGCGTGTCATCAGCGATGGCGGCAGCGGCCCTGACGGAGGCACTGGGGGGTACGGTCCCGCAGGCACTGATGGCAGCCGAGATTGCGATGGAACACCATCTGGGACTCACCTGTGATCCGGTTGGCGGCCTGGTTCAGATCCCCTGTATCGAGCGCAACTCAATGGGCGCCATAAAGGCCATCAATGCCGCACAGCTCGCACTGGATGGCGACCCGGCATCGGCCAAAGTCTCGCTTGACGATGTCATCGTGACCATGGACCAGACCGCCAAGGACATGAGCCAGAAGTACAAGGAGACCTCGGAGGGTGGACTGGCGGTCAACATCTCGGTTCGCGTGCCCGAGTGTTGAAACGGATGCCGGCCCGGCACGTGGGGCGTCAATGTCGTGGTTTGCTGGAGTTCTCCGTTTACTCTAGTGTAACCCCCAGGTTTGTGACCCTATCCGAACCGACTCCATACTCGAGAAGGCTCTGGGCGGCCTTCTTCGCCGGCGTGGCGCTCATGTCCGGCCTTCGCATGGCTTTGGCCCAGTCCCAGGGCGTCAGTGCGACCAGGTTGGACCTGCTGGGCCTGGTACTCGGAGCCACTCTGGCCGTGCTGATTGTCGCGCTCCCCAGTCGAGGATCCCGAAGCTAGCACAAGAGCTGGCACAGGCCCCTCAACCTGTCCGAAGACGCGAAGCCACCACATCGGCGCAGCGCTGCGCAGCGCCCGGCTGCGACAGGAAGAGAACGGGCTCGATGAGTTCGAGCTCCAGGACCGCGGGTTCATCTTCCCACAACACCAGGTCAACGCGGGCGAACAGCGGCGTGCGGGGCAGTCTCGAGAACAGACGCCGAGCCAGGGCCAATTCGGCTTCCGATGGAATTACGGGGACCGACGCGCCGCCCAATTCCTCCTGTACCCGAAAGTCGCCGGCACCCGGCGTCTTGCGCATGGCGTGGCTGAAGGCGCCGTCGAAGTAGATCAGGGAGGTCTCGCCGCGGGTCCGGATGGAGGGGACGAAGGGCTGTATCAGTGTGCGCATTCCAGCGAGGGCGGCTGTGGCCTCCGCAACAGTCGAGGGATCAGCCGCCTCCATCAGGAACGTCTTGTAGGCAGAGGCGCCGACGGCGGGTTTCGCAACAACGCACTCGCTGGCCGCCTTCTGGAAGGCGGCCAGCGGGACCCCGCAGGATATCACCGTGGGGACCACGCGGACCCCCCGGTCCGCGAGGTCCAGGAGGTACCCCTTGTCGGCGTTCCAGCGTACCAGATCCAGCGCATTCCAAAGCACGGCCTCTCGGTGAATCCGCTCCAGCGCCGACAGGAATTCGAGAAGGTTCAGGTGGTAGTCCCACGTCTCGCGAATAAGCACGGCGCGGTATGCCGACCAGTCCATGTCCGATGTCCACGGCACGAACTCAACAGTCCAACCCAGATCAGAGAGGGCGGGTACAAGCGCCCGCTCCTCCCGGGCCAGGTCCGAATACGGTCCTGGCCCGGGAGCAACGAGAATGGCTAGGGTCTGGCTGGGCAACGTCGTGCTCCGGAGGCCCGGGATCGGGCCTCCGGGGCCCGGCGGGTCAGAATGCGAGAGTAACTCCGAACCGCGGCTGCACGATATCGACCCGAGATCGGGTGGTATTGAAGGAAATACTGCCGGGCTCGCGCTCAATATCCCCACTGCGGAGGTACTCCGCCTCCCCGCTGAGCAGGTAACGCGCTCCGAACGTCAGATACACCTGACCGGGGCGCCGGTCATCGCCCATGAGTCCATCCCAGACCCTGAAGTCGATTCCGGCACCAAGGCCATAGCTGCGGGTGAAATCATCCTGATTCGTGGAGCCGATGATCTCCTCGTCGTAGTCATAATCCACCAGTGAGGTCTGCGTCCAAAGGTACTTGAAGCCGTAGAGGGCATCGACGTAGGGTCTAACCTTCCCACTGACCGGCTGGAGCCGGATCATGGCGTGCACCTGGGCGAGATTGTTGGTGGTTTGAACCCTTGCATTGATGTCGGGAATCGTCATCGAGAGGGGTTCGCGCCTGTTCTCGGTCCCATAGACGTGCGCGGCGGCATCGAGTCCGATCATCACGGGCGAGAGCCCCACGTGCTTTCCGGCATGGAAGTTCAGCCCAAAGCCGGCTTCGTTCATGTTCTCACTGAACGCGCCCTGAGGCACGGCCAGTGCCAGGTCGAGGCCGAATTCGGTGCCACGCTGGGCGGATGCGGTCAGAGGAATCAGGAAAAGGAGGAGTGCAAGGCTGAGGCCGTAGCGATTGTCTTTCATCGTATTCGCCGTGTCGTGATTGATGGACATCTCACGGCGCTTCACCTATCCTCTGGGCCCTGAATCGGACCAGCACCGCTTGGCCGTTCCATTCTGCAATGCGGGTGCCTGATTCCCCGTCTTAACTGTCGCTGAAGCCGTAGGGCCAATCTTTGCGCGGCAAGGCCATCTCCAAACCGTACAGCTGGACACGGCTTTCTCCCTTCCAATTGAACGGATCCCGGGCTCGGAGCTGCTTGGTCAGAAAGGTGCGGAACGCGTGAAGCCATTGCTCCACCATGGCGTCGCGGGGCTCCCTTGAGGCGACCAGAGCAATGTTGCTCATCAGAGTTCGGAAGTCGGATCCGTGTGGGGCCGCAAACCGGAAAGCTGCCAGTTTCGTGAGGCAGTCCTGCTGGATATCGATCAGCTCCGACCTGCGAATCTTCCTGGCCCCCCGCGCTTCAATGGCGCGGGCCCAGCGATCAAGCTCGGCGATGGCGCCGTTGACGGTACTTAGGGCTGGAGATCCTGACATGGCCGAAGATAATACCCACAAGGCTTTATCGTAGCAGCACCAGCATCCCCGTTTCACGATTGTCCGAATGCGTGAGCACGTACAGATAGGAACCGGCCGCGAACCCAAGACTAGCAGCAACCATGCCGCCCAGAGCACCAGAACTCCCAGCGGTCGACCTTTGCGATTCGCTTGACGCGGATGTATCGTGGCCGGATGAGCATGTTCAAGCCTTTCCCGCCAAGGCCCATGCAGCCTGGATTTCTTTCGACCCTGCTGCTGGCGATTCTGGTTGTCACTCCAGTCCTGGCCCAGACGTCCCAGGGTTCTCGCAATGTATCGCTGCTGGGGCGAGCCCCGGTTCGCGCCGGGGGCGCGGTTGTGGCCCTTGCGCTTGACCAGCGTAGGCCACTGGCCTACGTCGCCCACGAGAGCGGGATCTCCGTGGTGGATACCGAGCATTTTGGCGTCGTTTCGAGCTGGACTTTGGGGTTGGACGGGATCAGGGATGTGGTCCAATTCGGTGACCAGGGAGTCGCACTGGCTACCGAGCAAGGTGTCCGGTTTGCGGCGGTTTCGGATGACGGCTCGCTGGTGCCGGGCCGTTTTGCCCCTGCTTCGGGCATCCGGGCGTTGGCCGGCTATCGACATTCGTCCGGAGCTTCTTATCTGCTTGCCGCCGGCAAGAACGGGGTCACCGTGATGGGCGATGAGTCGTCTGCCCTGATTCCCGTTCCAGACGACGTCCCGGGACGCGAACGCGGAGCGTTTGGCGTCTACGCCGCCTACGATCTTTCCTCCGAGCAGGACCGCCTATACATGGCTGCCGCCGGAGGCTACTTTGTTTTCGATATCTCCGACGTGGTCGCAGCGGAGCTACTCACGTGGGTGAACTCGGCGGCGATTCAGAACGGCGTCGGTATTCAGGCATCGCCCGACGCGACCACAATCGTCACGACCACCGACTACGCCTCGGCTCCGGTGCGGATTTTCGACCTCCGGCCTGCCCTGGACGGAACCATCTCGCAGGTTCGCACGGCATCTGGAGCCTGGACGGCTGACTGGCGCTCGCACGCCGAGCGTTTTCAGGTCAGGTGGCCCTACGTGTTTGTGGCCGGAAGGGACCAGGGTTTCCGGATGTTCAACATGCGAAACGTCTACGAACCCTATTCGACGGCCTGGTTCAGAACGGCGCAGCCTGGCGCCGAACTCGGGGCGATAGACATAGACGTCCGCAATTCTGATGGACTCGTGGCAGTCCTGGATGCGGACACGGGCCTGTGGCTACTCCAGATCGAGGACTTCCGCGGCTGGGACGGTCGGGGATGGGGATTCGGAAATATCAGTGCGGTTCAGGACTGGGATCAGGGACCACTCGGAGCAGACCAATGGTGACCATGACCAGCTCACGCTTCGCGTCCGCGCTGCTGGTTGCGGCGCTGGCCTCGGCACCTTCGGCCTCGGCCCAGACGCCCGTCGACCAGCCCGGACATCCGCCCGCACCCGGAGAGCGGGGCAGCACAAACCTGCACGTTGTCGCCCACATTCCCCTGGGACTCGCCGGCTCTGTGTCGGACGTCGAGGTGGAGCAGGAGCTCAGCCGACCCTTCGCCTACGTCGCACGGCGTTCCGGCGAGATCGGCTTTGACGTCATCGACCTGAGTGACCCGTCCAAGGCACGCGTGATCCACCGGTGGCGGATAGAGGACCAGGATCTTCACACCGGCGGCGCCATGGACGGCCGCTACTTCAAGCACGAGGGGCGGTACTACTACGTACAGTCCATGCAGCTTCGGCAATCGGGACCCAACTCAGACGTCGGCGCCATTGTGTTCGACGTCACCGATCTGCCCGAACGCATCGTGGAGGTGGGCCGCATCCGTCAACCCGATAATCCGGGCGGCTTCCATAACACGTTCCTGTACAAGCACAGTAGCGGCAAGCCCCTCTACTTCGCCACCTCCGGGCAGTATGCCAAGGTGTTCGACATGGACCGATTCCTGGACGGAGACCAGAACGAGATGGATCCGATCCTGCGCGACGCCAACCAGTCGCTGGTGGGCCAGGTACCGGTTCCACAAACGGAAAACCTCTGGTCGCGCGGCTACCACGACTTCTACGTGGGCTATCACGCTGAGACCGGGACCGACCGATTTTACGGGGGTGGTGGAAGCGGCTTCTACGTCTACGACGTCTCGGATCTGGCGGACCCGGAACTGCTGGTTTCCATTGTCGGCGTTCCAGGCGTCTCATGGGGGCACACCTTCACGCCCACGCCCGACGGAAATTTTGCCGTCGGCGAGACCGAATTCCAGTATCAACCGCTGAGGGTCTTTGACCTGCGACCGGCGCTGGAGGGACCCGAGAAGAACATCGACCGGGCCGCCGGAATCTGGCACGCAGACTGGAAGGCGCTCGCCCACAATCACGAAGTGCGGTGGCCCTTCGTATTCGTCTCCGGGTATGAGAGCGGCCTCAGTGTCTTCAACATGATGGACCCGACCAATCCCCACACGGTCGGGTACTACGATACCTTCGATGGTATCCACAACAACCGGGTCGAGGCCATGCAGCGGCTGGGTAGCCCCTATACCTGGAACGTCTACGATGGGGCCTGGGGCGTGGATGTCCGGAATGCCGACGGACTGATCGTGGTAAGCGACATGACCACCGGATTCTGGGCCTTGCGTATGGACGGCTTTGACCGCTGGTACGGACCCGACTGGGGACAACCCGATATTTCGAGTGCACAAGACTGGGACCTGGGTCCCAAGCGAATACAAGATCAATGAGAACAATTGCCTTGGCCCTGGTGGCCCTCCTCCTTCTTCCCGAAGCACAGGCGCAGGAGCCCGTCAAACGGGGCTCAGACAACATCGAAGTGGTGGGTCACATTCCGCTCGGCAAGCGGCTGACCGTCACAGACATCGAGATGGAACAGGAACTCGAGCGACCCTTCGTCTACGTAAGTAGAGCGTCGCTGGTGGACGGGGGACCGAAGGGTGTCGACATGATCGACATCTCTGATCCTGCCCATCCCAAGGTGCTCCTTCGCTGGCGCCTCGAGGATCAGGACCTTCATACGAACCGTGGAGGAATGGACGTCAAGTACTTCAAGTGGGAAGGCCGCTACTACATCGTCCAGAGCTTTGAATTCAGTCAGGGAGGACCGAACGCAGACCTCGGTGCGGTGATCTTCGATGTGACCGCCCTCCCCGACGCGAGCGGCGTCAAGGAAGTGGCCCGACTCCGCCATCCGGACGCGCCGGGCGGCTTCCACAACATCTTTATCTACAAGCACTCCAGCGGAAGAGCGCTCCTGCTTACTACCACCCGGGGCGGGCCTGCCCACGTCTACGACCTGGGGCGCGCCGTTTCCGGTGACCTCGATGGTGCTCTCGTGGGAACGGTGCCGATCCCGGCCGCGGCCGCTGCCGGAGACCGCAGCACCTCGTATCACGATCTCTACGCGGGGTATCACCCGGACACCCAACAGGATCGGTTCTACGGTGGCGGAACGGGCGGCTACTACGTGTACAACATCACCGATCTGCAGCATCCTGAGATGATTGTGAGCCTGATGGGAGTCCGCGGAGTGGATTGGGGCCACACCTTCACGCCAAGTCCAGACGGACGCTACGCGGTCGCCGAGGTGGAGTACCGGTATGCGCCGCTTCGCATTTTTGATCTCAAGCCGGCGCTGGATGGCGAGAGGACCAACATCAACAACCCCATCTCGGCCTGGACGCACAACTGGAAGAACCTGGTTCACAATCACGAGGTCCGCTGGCCGTTCGTCTTCACCGCCAGTTATATGGATGGCTTCGCCGTCTTCTCCCTGATGGACCCGGAGAACCCCGTCACCCTTGGCACCTACGACACCTACACGGGGCCCGAATCGTACGATTTCATTCCCTACATCAACGGCGCCTTCGGCGTGGACGTCCGCAATGAAGACGGACTCATCGTTGTCAGCGACATGACCACCGGGCTTTGGACGTTCCGAATGGATGGATTCAACGGCTGGAACGGAAATGACTGGGGACAGCCCGACATCTCCAGCGTGCAGAAGTGGGATGATCCGCCCCCCGGCACGAACTAGATTACAGCCTGACCTCCGTTGACCCCTGGTACGGAAGACACAATCACCGTACCGAGCAAACTGCCTACCTGACATGAAGAACCTGCTTGCCGCGTTCAGCCTGATGCTGATCGCACTCCCCGCTCTGGCCCAGAATGACACGCCGTGGACGGCGCTCAAGCCCGGGTCCGACAATATGACTGTGGAAGGGCACATCTCACTTGGAGCTGGGCTCAACACGATGGATATGGAGATCGAGCAGGAGTTGTCCCGCCCGTTTGCCTACGTCTCCCGCGGAACGGTTGGCGCCGGGACCGAGCGCGGTACCGACATCATTGACCTCTCTGATCCGGGCAACCCCAGGGTCATCTACAAATGGCGCATCAACGACCCAGACTTGCATACCGGGCTTGGCGGCATGGACATCAAATACTTCAAGTGGGAGGGCCGCTACTATGTGGTCCAGTCCACCCAGTTTGGGTCGGGACCGGACAATGATCTGGGCGCCGTGATTCTGGATGTCACCGGCTTGCCTGACGCCAGCACGGTCCGTGAGGTGGCGCGGATTCATGCCCCGGACCTGCCGGGTGGCTTCCACAACATCTTTATCTACAAGCACTCTTCAGGACGCGTCCTGCTGCTGACCACGGTAGGCGGTCCGCAGGCAAATGTCTATGACCTGGGCATGGCCGTAACAGGCAAACTGGACACCGCGCTGATCGGGGCGGTCCCCGGGCCGGATACTCAGGCAGGACCCTTTCGCTCCTACCATGATCTCTATGCGGCGTGGCATCCCGACTCGCAGCAGGACCGTTTCTACGGTGGCGGCACCGGGGGCTACTTCGTCTACGATATCACGAACATCGACGAGCCGGAGCTGCAAGTGACCCTGTCTGGCATCACCGGGGTAAACTATGGACACACGTTTACGCCGAGTCCCGACGGGCGATACGCCGTGACCGAGACTGAATACCAGCATGCCCCGCTTCGCATGTTCGACATGAAGCCCGCGCTGGACGGCGAAGTCACCAACATTCGTCAGCCGATTTCGGCGTGGACAGCGAACTGGAGGAATCTGGTGCACAACCACGAAGTCCGGTGGCCCTTCGTCTTCGTCTCAGGCTACCACGACGGCCTGCAGATCTTCAGCATGCAGGATCCGGAAAACCCGGTGACCGTCGGCTACTACGACACATACACCGGGCCCCGCAACGTCGGTGTCATGGCGGGCAACGTGGCAAATGGCGCCTTTGGCGTGGATGTTCGCAATGCGGACGGACTCATCGTTGTCAGTGACATGACCACCGGTTTCTGGACCTTCCGCATGGAGGGCTTCAACGGCTGGAAGGGCACCGACTGGGGTCAGCCCGACATCTCCAGTGCCCAGAAGTGGGATGAGCCTCAGCCCGGCACCAACTGATCAACACCATGAAACGCCTCCTTTTCCTGGCGGCTTTCCTGCTGACCGCCGGAGCCCTGACGCTTCCGGTTTCGCCCTCAGTCGGGTCCCCTGCAGGGTCGACCTGTGCGGTCGGCGATGGACCGCCGCGGTACTACGCGATCGATCTGGTGACCACCAGGCGCCTTCCCGGCGCACGGATGGCCCGCGGAAAGGCCGACGTGGTGTTCGCGCGCTCACCATTTGGCTTGGCGCTCTCAGCCGATGGCAGCTACGTCTATGAACTGCTCATCTCGATCGACAATCTGGCTCCTGCCCGGAATGGCGCGTACGTAGCCTGGGTTACCACGCCTCAGTTGGACCAGCGCGTTCGGTTGGGCGCCCTGGATGCAGACCACAAGGTGTCCGGCTCCGTCGGATGGAATAAGTTTTTGGTGGTCGTCACGCTCGAGGACGATGAAGCAGAGGGCGCTCAATCCTGGACGGGTCCGGTGGTTGTTCGAGGAATGTCCCGCTCGGGACTGATGCACACGCAGGCGGGGCACGGTCCATTCGAGGCGGAGCCCTGCGCGGTTTATGGTTACTAGCGCGCCCTTCTGCGGCGTCATACGAATGAAGTATTTGATGCGGCACCTCACCGTGGCGCTTGTGATCCTCTCCCCGATCGTGGCGATGGGACAGGATCACAACATGATGAACCACGCCGGGATGGAAATGGGAGCCGGCGACAGCCTCGCCTGGCGCATGCCGCCCATGAACATGTCGATGCCCATGCTGCCTGGGCTGGAGAACGCGGTCCCGGTTGTCGGGCCCTTCCTGGCCGGTCAAGGGATGAACCCGATGATATTTCCCGAAGGCGAGCCGCGCCGTGTGGTGGAGATGGCCGATGGAGACACGCTTCACCTGGAGGCTTCGCTGATTCGCCGGACGATTGGCGAGAAGGTCTTCGTGATGTATGGTTACAATCGCCAGTATCCGGGGCCTCTGATCCGCGCCGAACGGGGCTCGGAGGTCACGGTGCATTTCACCAACAACATCGAACTTCCAACGACCGTTCACTGGCACGGACTTCGCCTGGACAACGCCTCTGATGGGGTCCCCGGAGTAACCCAGCCACCTGTCCTTCGGGGCGAGTCGTTCACCTACCAACTGAAGTTTCCGGACACCGGGATCTACTGGTACCATCCGCACATGCGGGAGGATATTCAGCAGGACCTGGGTTTGTACGGCAATATGCTGGTGGATCCCGAGAATGAGGGGTACTACAGCCCCGTGAACCGGGAGGAGGTGCTGGTTCTGGATGACCTTCTGGTCGATGCCACCGGGATCATTCCCTATGGAGACGAGGCACCCACGCACGCCCTCATGGGTCGCTTCGGAAACGTCATGCTGACCAATGGCATGACCGACTATGGGCTGTCGGTGCAGCGGGGCGAAGTGGTCCGGTTCTACATCACGAATGTCGCCAATTCGCGGACGTTCAATCTGGTCTTCGAGGGCGCACGCGCCAAGATCGTGGCCAGCGACGTGTCCAAGTACGAGCGGGAGGACTACGTCAGCAGCGTGGTCATTGCGCCGGCAGAACGGTACGTGGTGGAAGTTCTCTTCGATGAGCCGGGGACGTTCTCGATCAAGAACAAGGTCCAGGCCATTAATCACTTTCGCGGGGTGTTCTACCCGGAGGAACACCTGCTGGGGACGGTCGAGGTGGGGGAAGACGCGGTCTCAGTGTCGCATCGCGAGGAGTTCGAGATGGCCCGTGTCAATCTCGACGTCGCCGAAGATCTCCTCCGCTACCGATCCGAATTCGATCGGACTCCGGACCATACCCTCGAACTCACGCTCCGCGTAAAGGGGCTCCCGCTACCCATCGTCCGTTCGATGGAAATCGATACGCTGTACGTGCCGCCGGTGGAGTGGAACGATGCCATGCCCATGATGAACTGGCTCTCGAGCGCCGAGCAGGTGGACTGGGTGATCCGTGACGTCGACACCGGGCGGGAGAACATGGATATCGACTGGAGCTTCGGCGTCGGGGACGTGGTCAAGATTCGGGTGTTCAATAATCCGAAGTCATTCCACCCGATGCACCACCCGTTTCACATCCACGGACAGCGCTTCCTCGTGGTATCCATGGATGGCGTGAAGAACCCGAATCTGGTCTGGAAGGACACGGCCATCGTGCCGGTCGGTTCAACGATGGACTTTCTGGTGGACATGTCCAATCCCGGCGACTGGATGGCGCACTGCCATATTGCCGAACATCTCCACTCCGGAATGATGCTGGGATTCAGCGTCACCGAAGGAGATCGGTCCCAGTAGGCCTTGGGTGGCCCGGAATCCTAAGCGACGGCTCCGATCAGGATGAGCAGTGCGGCGACCGCGGTGAGCGGCAGAAACGGATTCTCGGCTATAATTCGGGGCATGACTTGGGGGGTTAAGATGGTTGGGGCCTGATCGGTAGATCGGCCGACCGCCCAAGCACCTTAAATCACTTACCCAAGAAATCGGACACGACCCGTTCTGACCAGAAGCGGCCATACCCTTCGGCAAACCCCACATGGCCACCCCAGCGAGGCGTCAGGAGAGTGAGTTGGGGGTTGGCTTTCGCCTCGTCGTGCGGAAAGCAGGAGGGCGACAGGAAGGGATCGTCCTCGGCATTGACCATCAGTGTCGGAATCTCGATGGCCGGGAGGTATTGCTTGCAACTGGCCTGTGCCCAGTAGTCCTCGGCATCGCGGAATCCGTTGATTGGCGCCGTATAGGCGTTGTCGAACTCCGCAAAGGTGGTCATCTCATCCAGGCCTTGGAGCGGGACCTGACCGGGGAACATCACGGCCTTCGCACGCACTTTCTCACGCAGCGAGGTCATGAAGCGCGCCAGGTAAGGGCGAGCGCTCCAGTGCGTCAACGCCACTGAGCTTCCCGCCAGGTCACAAGGGACCGACAGTACCGCTGCTCGAAACACGGACGTCTCCGCGCCCTTTTCCCCCAGGTACTTTGCCGTGATGTTGCCGCCCAGGCTGAAGCCGACCAGTGCAATCTTCTGGTAGTGCGTCGCCGAGCGCTGGACGATCCAATCCAGATCGTCGGTGAACCCGCTGTGGTAGGAGATCAGCTTGCGATTGGGCTCGCCCGAGCATCCGCGGTAGTTCCAGGCCAACACGTCCCATCCAGCACGCGCCAGTGCGAGTGCCATCCCGGAAACGTAGACCCGGTGGGAGTTGCCCTCCAGGCCGTGACTGATGATGGCGAGGCGCGAGTTGCCGTCCCGAAGCCAGTCGGCGTCCAGAAAATCCCCGTCCGGCGTCTCGGCGCGCTGACGACGATAGGCCGGGACCTCCACGGCTCGCAGGAGTCCGCTGTAGAGCGTATTGACATGCCCGTTTCTGCACCAGAGTGCCGGGCGGTACGGTTGGCTGGTCACACGGAGAGTTTAACGCTCAACGCCTAACCGTGACATCCGGGATCGGAGCGTGTTCGGATGAATATCAAGCAGTTCGGCGGCCCCCCCCTTTCCCTCGATGCGACCGGAGCACTCGGACAGGACGTGTTCGATATAGAGTCGCATCGCCTCGTCCAGTGTACTCCCCGAAGGGATGTCCATCCCAGTTCCGGCCGGCTTCGCGCCCGCGGCACGCCTCTCCGTGTCACGGAGCGCCGCCGATAGCTGCCCCGCGAAGATGGTCAGGTGAGACTCCAACCTGGGAGTCAGTTCGTATCGGGTGAACACCGCCAGCACGCCAAGCAGTCGACCTTTGTCCAGAAGGGCGTGTCCGGAAAACGCCCGAAATCTGTTCGATCGCATCCATCCGGCGTCCGGCGTGTCAGTCCCGTGATAGAGACGACTGGTGGTCAGGGACTCCCGATTCTGGCCAAGCCGGAAAATCCAGCGTGCCGCCATGACCTCCCTCCCGTTCTCTTCATCCAGGTTCACCTTCCGCACGCCCTGCGCCTTCAGTCGCAGGCATTCCGTGGGCGATATTTGCAGTGACCGAAAGCGTGAGCGACCGGTGGGACCCGCGATCCAGAGGCGTGCCAGGGCTGCGCCAAAGTCGTTCACCAAGCCTTCGACAGCCGTGTCCATAACATAGCGCTGGTCGCGGCGTGCGCTCAGTCTAAGCGCAATCGTCGGCAGCGAGTCGAGATACTCGTCAGCCTTTGGCAAGGGTGTATTTTCGGTCTTGAGGGGATTGAAGATA
>JAJCYP010000064.1 GCA_029262855.1 Bacteroidota bacterium
CACGTACATCTTGATGGTCTTCGTATCAAAGTACTCGGAGTACCGCTTGAGGACGCTCAAGGCCTCCTCCTCACTGTCGATTCCGTCCTGCCAGAAGACGCCCGGTCCCGTCGAATAGACGCGTGGGCCAAGCACCTGCCCCGATCGAACCATGTCCGAGTACGACAGGACCTCCGTGTTTCCCGTCTGCGGGTCACGCGTGGTGGTGACCCCATAGGCAAGATTGGCGAGGAAAGGCCAGATGTCCGTCCGATGAATGCCATCCCGTGCCCGAAGGTGCGCGTGGGTATCCACGTAGCCGGGGACGATGGTCTTTCCGCTGACATCGCGCACCTGCGCTCCCCGGGGGACTTCTACGGTGCCCGACGCGCCGACCGCGGTGATGCGGTTGTTGACCACCACCACGTCCGCGTTTTCGATGACTTCATCGCCGTTCATCGTGATCGCGCGGGCTCCGCGGAGTACGACGACTCCGGTGGGGATGTCGCGACTGGCCTGGATAAGGACCCGAACCTCGGTAGCCATGAAGCCTTTGTCCTTCGTGTCGTCGTCGTCCTCCTCGTCTTCCTCGTCTTCCTCGTCAGCCTCCTCCTCCTCCTCGGCGTCATCGTCTTCGTCTTCCTCGGCCTTCTTCGCCGCCGCTACCGAATCGGCATAGACTTTGGCATCATCCAGGCTGTAGATGAAGTGGGCGTTGCCCAGGGAGTAGTGGACCATTCGACCGTCCGCTCCCCAGGCCGGAAATTCGCCGCCGATATCCGTGAGCTTGCTCGCGGGAAAAGAGGCACTCTCGGGCTTGCCCACGTTGATGGTGACCGCCTTGCCGACCTGGGGTACCGTCACGGCGTAGATGTGCCGCTGCACCTCGGCCAACGCCTGGTCACCCCGCGGCGCCATTTTCAGGACACTGGGCGAGAGCCCGGTCGTGGAGCCCTGGGGCGTGGCCCCCCGGACCTTGACGTGCTCACGCTCTTCCGTGCCATCCCAGCGGATGGAAACGAGCGTGTCGCCCTTTTGCAGGTAGATCCGGTCGGACCCTTCGACAAAGTGAGGACCCCGGCGCCCCTGAGTCGGCGCGATGATCGTGACCGCCGAGTCCGTCCCCGAGGCGGGTACCCAGACAAGGTCCTGCCCCGGAGGCCCTGCTGCCCCGATGGTCTGGTACGACTCGCGGAAGCCGCGCTGCGCGATGATGCGCCCGCCCTGGGACCAGGCCGGAGCGAAGTAGAGGGCACTGTCCCGGGTCAGGCGTCGGGCGCGCGCCCTTCCCTGAACGGGCACGGCGTAGAGATGTCCGGTTTCACCGTCCCAGGTGGCATAGGCGAGCTGCGATCCATCTGGGGACCAGGCGGGATAATGCTCGGAACGCTCGTCGCTCGTCACGCGTCGCGGGTTGGACCCATCCACCCCCGAGACCCAAAGACGGTCCATGGCGGTGAAGGCCAGCCACTTGCCGTCAGGCGATGGTACGGCGTCCCGGATCTGGCGGACGGTGAAGGTCGGCGTGTCCTCAATCGGGTAGTCGAAGAACACCTTCGGCGCCAGATCCAGGTCAAACGAGACGTGGAACGGGATCTCCTGCGCTCCACCCCCTTCGGCCGGGATACTCCAGATCTTTCCGCCATACGAGGCGATGACCCGCTTCGAATCCGGCGTAAACGACATGCCCGGGAGCACATCCAGGGTGGCGCGGGACTCCTGGTCATCATGCTGGACCGGGTAGGCCAGCCACCGGTCCTCGCCCGTTGCCAGGTCTCGAATCATGAGACCGGTATGGGCGTCGTGACGCGTCCCGAAGACAAGCCACTTGCCGTCTGGTGAGAGCGTCGGCCGAATGGCCGATCCATACCGCGTCGTCTTGGGGAAACGCTCGCCCTTCTCCCGGTCGAAGGCCTCAATCTGGTACTGCGGAAACTGGGCGTTGTACTGCCAGTCGCTTGTCCGGCGTGCATACCACACCCAACGACCGTCCGGCGAGGGTGCCGCGCCGAGCATCTTCAGGTTGGTGGGCTCGCTGACCAACTGGGCCCCGCCTCCGCCGTCCTTGTGAAAGAGCTTCAGCTTGGGGAGCGCGCCGCCCCTGAAATTCCCCATCGACGCCACGATGTAGTCCCCGTCCGGCATCCACTCGGGAGACTCGGCCCGGTTGGCCTCTCCCTTGGATATCTGCTGGAAGGTCGAATCGGCCAGCGTCATCACCCAGATATTCTGGCCACCGTCACGATCGCTGGTGAAAACCAATTGGCTCCCGTCTGGGGAAAAGCGCGGCTGCGCGTCGAATGCCATCCCGCTGGTGATCTGCGTCGCCTCGCCGCCTTCCGACGGCATCGTGAACAGATCCCCGAGATAGTCGAAGGCAATCGTCGCGCCATCTGGACTGACATCGAGGGAGATCCAGCTGCCCTCGGTTCGATCCACTCTGAAGGAGCGATCAGATTCCAGAGGCAACCCCTTGTCTTTTTGCGCCGCGGCCTGGAGCGGAAGAAGAACACCAATGAGGATCAGGAGAAAAGCACGCATGATGGGCGACATTCTGGTCAGGTAACAGTCCAACTATACATACACGCCCATTCGGGGCCAAGGCCGACTGACACTGAATGTCCATTCATCACAGAGATCTACCCTTTCGGGCCCGCTTGGCGCGGTCTGCGGACGATTTCTCCGCGGTTTTTCTGACTGTGGTCCGGTGTTTGCAGTCCAGTTGAATATGAAACCCCCCGTCTCATACAAGGAAGATCCTGCTGTTACTGATCGCCGCCGTGCCCTTGGGAGGGCCTTTTACGACCTCCGCCGCGCGGAACGTGACGACGCGCCGCGGATTGAGCGCCCGGTGGCTTCGAGCCCGAAGGCAAAGGCCGAGCAGGAACGCTAGGCCAACCGCAGAGCCATACGCGGATCTTGAGTAATTCGCGCACATCGGCTTGCCTTTCCCCCGCGCGGTTCGTCCCTTCGCTCCGCATGCGTTGGATCATTCTGATACTCCTATTGAGCCTTCAGGCAGACGCCTCGGGGCAGCAACGGCCCTACCGGGAGCGACGTGTCGTGTTGGACGCCGAGGCAACGGTCCTGGTGTACGCGGCCTCCCGAGATGACGCGCAGCCTTTCCTGGACGCTGCCTTCACCGAAATGCAGCGCGTCGAGTCTCTACTGAAGGAGAGCGGACTGTTCCACGGAGAGGACATTCCCTACTCCACGTATGTGGACGAAGAGGTTTCCCGCCTCTTGAACCGGGCACTGGGGTGGGCCAGTCTTTCTGGCGGTGCCTATGACCCCACGGCCGCCACCCTGAATCAACTCTGGGGAGCCGACACTCCGTCGCCCGATTCCATGGTCGAGGCCGCACAGCTGCGCCTCGGCTGGCAGTATGTCAGCCTGGATATTCTGAACAGCGAGCTCCGGTTCGAACAGCCGGGCATGCGTTTGGACCCCAACACGCTCGGTCGTGGCTACGCCCTGGACGCCGCCGCCAAGGTGCTTTCCGACTCCGGGTCGGGACCCGCCCTGTTGTCCATCGGAAGCACAACGTATCGGGCACTGGACCCTCCGCCGGGTCAGATCGGCTGGCTGATCAATGTGAATGACCCCTCCGATGAGGGCACGCTCAGCTCTACGGTACGGCTTTCCCATGCTGCCCTGTCCACTTTTCCGCGCCGGGACATGGCTGGATCGGAGCCGGGCAACACCAGTTTCCCGGACCCAAGAACAGGCCGGCCTGCCGTTGTCAGCACACAGGCCACCGTGGTCACGGGAGACGCTACGGATGCCGCCGTTCTGGCGTCGATGGTGTTCGTGTTGGGGCCCGGACCCTCCGAAGTGGTCCTGGCCGACGTGCCCGGGGTGAAGGCCTGGATCATCCATCCTGCCCCCGACGGCCATGCAGTTCGCGCCATCCGCTGGCCGGCGCCGAGTCAGGTCCCCTGAATCGGCCTCACTGGATGGCCCAGGCGGGGACAACCCCAGGCTCAACGCCAAACACCCACATGATCAGGGTGTAGGCAGCCCCCGTGAGCAGGACAATGAAGACGAGATTGAGCCAGAGGCCGGCCTTGGCCATCTGTGGTATCGATATTCGCTCGCTCCCGAACACGATGGCGTTTGGGGGCGTGGCGACGGGAAGCATGAAGGCGCAACTGGCTGAGAGAACGGCGGGAATGGCCAGCATCATGGGGTTCTGACCGATGCCGATGGCCATCGCCGCGATGACCGGGAGCATGGTGGCAGTCGTGGCCGCATTGCTGGTGAGTTCGGTCAACAGCACGACGAGCGTGATCAGTACGAGCAGAATGACGACCACCGGAAATCCGGCCAGGGCACCCATTGATTCTCCTATCCAGGTGGAGAGACCCGTCCGCGTGAAGGCCCCGGCGAGGCTCAGGCCTCCTCCGAACAGAATCAGCGTTCCCCAGGGCACCCGGCGCGCTGTATTCCAGTCCATGAGAAACTCGCCCTTCCCGAAATCGGACGGAATGAGGAACAGCGCCACGCCTGCTGCCATCGCGATTCCTGCGTCCGACAGGCTTGGTAGCAGCCCCAGGAGTAACGGGCGGGTGACCCAGAGCGCCGCCGTCAGGACAAACACGGCGCCGACCAGCTTCTCCTGCCGGGAAACCGGCCCCATGTTCGCCAGGTCTCTGTCTACGGAGTCTGCCGCGCCCTGAAGCGTTCCGCGGCTCAGGGGAAACGTGAGGCGTGTCAGTACCAGGTAAGCAATCGGAAGCCCGACCGCGACGATTGGCAAACCTACACCCAGCCAGTTGACAAATGAGAGCGTGATGCCATACTCGCTTTCCATGAACCCGGCCAGCAGGGCATTGGGTGGAGTCCCGATCAGCGTGGCCATTCCCCCGATGTTGCACCCGTAGGCCAGACCGAGCAGGAGTGCGACGGCAAAGTTGCCCCGATCTCCGGCCCGGTTGGCGACCTCCACTACGGATAGCGCCACCGGCAGCATCATCAGTGCGGTGGCCGTGTTGCTGACCCACATGCTGATGAGCGCCGCGGCCAGCATGAAGCCGCCCACCAGAGCGGCTGGACCCGTCCCTACGCGGGAGATAATGTTTAGCGCGATTCGGCGATGCAGGCTCCAGCGCTCCATCGCCAGAGCAATCAAGAAACCGCCCAGGAAGAGGAATATGATCGGATCCGCAAACGGGGACGCTGTCTCGCGGATCGACCCTGCTCCAACCAACGGAAAAAGCGCAAGGGGTACGAGCGCCGTCGCCGGAATCGGGATGGCCTCGGTCATCCACCACACGGCCATGAGCGCTGCGGCGCCCGCTGTCGCCCAGGCCGCCGGGGCCAGACCCTCAGGAGCCGGCAGGACGAGGGCCGCGATCAGAAACAGGGGGCCGATGAAGAAACCCCACCGCTGCCGGCGGCTCCATCCGTTTGTGGTGTCTGATCCCATGCTAATCGGCCTCGACGCTGGCGTCTATGTTCAGTGCGGGCCCCACACCCTCGGGTTCACGAATGGACCGAATGAGCTCCTGAACCCCCGCATCGGGTGCCGGGAAGAACGGAGTCAGTCCCAGGGTGACGGCGAAGTTCACCACCATTCCCACAGCACCGATCCCCTGCGGACCAATCCCGAACGCCCAGGAAGACATGCCCCCGTAGACACTCCCGAGGATATACGCCGCTGTGAATGTGATTCCGGCAATCATCCCCGCGACGGCCGGGACCGTGCCCACCCGAAGAGAGAATATGCCCAGCACGATCACCGGGAAGAAACTGGACGCCGCGAGGCCGAAGGCGAACGCCACCACCTGACTCACGAATCCGGGCGGGTAGATCCCCAGAATGCCGGCGATGATCACTGCCACACCAATCACGCCGCGCCCGACGAGAAGGCGTTTCTCCTCGGTGGCCTTGGGATTGATCATTCTGTAGTACAGGTCGTGCGCCACGCTGGAGGAAATTACCAGCAGCAGCCCGCTGGCCGTCGAGAGCGCCGCCGCGAGCCCGCCCGCGGCCACGAAGGCAATGATCCACCGGGCCAGTCCCGCCATCTCAGGAGTTGCGAGCACGATAATGTCCCGGTCGGGTCCACTCAGGCCTGCCTGACGAAGCACCACCCGGCCATCGGCACCGGTTCTGTTGGATAGCCAGAGTGCATGATCCTGTTTGATCTTGCCGATGGCAGCCGTGGACATGGCACCGCTTCGGAAAATCTCGTTTCGCTCATCGCCCGTGTAGGCGAGTCTGCCGTCGCCGTTGTCCAGCCACAGGATGAGACCGGTCTTCTCCCAGGTATCGAACCACGCGGGCAGTTCCTGGGCCGTTTTCCCGTGCAGTCCGTCCAGCATGGTGTATCGGGCGAATCCCCCGATAGCGGGCGCGGTCAGATAGAGCAGCGAGATGAAAAGCAGCGCCCAGAAGGCACTCCAGCGCGCCGCCGCCACGCTCTTGACCGTGTAGAACCGCACGATCACATGCGGGAGTCCGGCCGTCCCCGCCATGAGGGCCAGGGTCACGCAGAACACGTTGAGCTTATTCCACGAACCGACGAAGGGCTCGGTGTAGCTGGAGAACCCGAGATCAGCGTGGATCTGGTTCAGCTTTTCCAGCAGTGCCGTACCCTCACCGACAAGCGTGCTGCCCAGGCCGATCTGAGGAATCGCGGCGCCCGTCAGGTCCAGGCTGATGGCGATCGCAGGAGTCAGAAAAGCGGTGATGAGCACCCAGTACTGCGCTACCTGGGTCCAGGTGATTCCCTTCATGCCACCCAGCGTGGCGTAGATAAAGACTATCCCCACGCCGACGTAGACACCGACCGACACATCCACTTCCAGAAAACGCGAGAAGACGATCCCGACACCCCTCATCTGGCCGGCCACGTAGGTGAAGCTGACGAACACCGCGCAGATGACGGCAACCAGTCGGGCGGTGTCGCTTCGGTACCGATCGCCGATGAAATCGGGGACCGTGAAGTGGCCGAACTTGCGTAGATAGGGCGCCAGCAGCAGCGCCAGGAGCACGTAGCCGCCCGTCCACCCCATCAGGTACATGCCGCCGGCGTAGCCCAGGGTGGAAATCAGCCCAGCCATGGAGATGAAGGAGGCCGCGCTCATCCAATCGGCCGCCGTGGCCATCCCGTTGGCGGCGGCCGGAATCCCCTGGCCCGCTACGTAGAAGCCCTTGGTGTCCTTGACCCGCGAGAGCCAGGCGATCACCAGATACAGCGTAAACGTGACGCCGACGAAGAGAAAGGTCCAGGCGCGGATGCTCATCGCGTCCCTCCGTCGTCGGTGCCGGACTCTCCGGTCTCGGGGTTCGATTTCTGGGCGATGCGCTCCCGCTCCAAATCAACGTGGTGCTCCCGGTCGAGCCTGTTCATCATCAGGGCATACACCAGGATCAGAACGACAAAGACGATGATGCTCCCCTGTTGGGCGAACCAGAAGCCCAGCGGGTAGCCACCGAGATTCCACTGATTCAGGAAGTCGGCGAACAGGACGCCGGCACCCAGGCCCACAAGGGCCCAAATCATCAGCAGGATCCCCATGATGCGCAGGTTCTTTCGCCAGTAGTGGTCCGAGGCGGATCGAGCGCCGCCGGTGGGCGCAATAGGTGGGGGCATGGAGGGAGAGCGGTTATCTTGGCGACCCGAAGTAATGGTTCACCGCCTGCCGACGCAAGCAGCACTACCACCCTTGACTATGGCGAACAAGCCCCACTCCATTGAAGGTACCGATATCGACGTTTTTTGGGACGGCCGACTCTGCATCCACGTTGAGGAATGCGTCCGGGCGCGCAGCGAGGTGTTTGTAAAGGGGCGAAAACCGTGGGCGATGCCAGACGCCTCCCCGGCTGACGAGGCGGCAGAAGTCTGCGAAAGGTGCCCAACCGGGGCCATTACCTACACCCGAAAGGACGGCGGCAGCCAGGAATCCGCCCCGGCAGTTAACACGGTGGTGGTCGCGAACAACGGTCCGCTTTACGTCAGCGGGGAACTGGAAATCGCCGGGACGAAGGAGAACATGGAGGGTGTGGCGTTCCGCGCCGCGCTCTGTCGATGCGGCGCCTCGGCCAACAAGCCGTTCTGCGACGGCAGTCACACGAAGGCCGGGTTCGTCGATTCGGGAGCGGTGGGGAACCCCTCGCCTGGCGCGAAGGAGTCCGGCGGTACGCTCGCGGTTAACCTCGCGGATAATGGACCACTTCTCGTGGCCGGAGCCTTCCGCATTGTGACCGGCGCGGGGCGCGTGGCCTGGGAAGGCGAAAAGGCAGCCCTCTGTCGATGTGGCCACTCGAAGAACAAACCCTTCTGTGACGGCAGTCACAAAGATGCCGGATTCGAGTCGGACTGAGTCCGGCGGCCCAGACTACTTGATCAGAGACATCGTGCCGGAGGCTGCGGCCCCATCGCCGGAGAGCCGATACAGATACGTGCCACTCGGCAGGTTGTCGGCATCGAACGCCACCTCTCTTCGTCCCTGGGGCAGCCACTCGTCCAGGAGAAGGCGCACTTCCCGACCCTGCACGTCGTAGACGGCCAGGCGAAACTGGCCTTCGCGCCCGACATCCAGCTGAATTGTGGTTCGTCCGTTGAACGGGTTCGGGTAGTTGCTGATGGCGAACTCCGTGGACGGCGAGTCGCCCGCCCTGTTTCTTGACGGGAGCACGACCAGCTCGACCGGAATATTGACTTCGGTCCCGTAGAAGTCCTTCGCGGCGAACACGAACTCCCCGTTGTAGCGCCCCGCGGCAAGGTCCTGGGCGGAGACCGTGAACCTGAGATCCGTCGACCGACCGCCACGCAGTCGCTGGTTCTCCATGCCCACCATCCAATCGCCTCCAAAACTGTCGGAAGGGCGCGAGGACCAGCGGACATCAGATCCAGCCGGGTTGTTTGCCCGTCGTTCGGCAAACCCCACCTCGCCCTCGGAGAGTGTTATTGTGATTGGACTCAGGTCGATTGAGACCGGCGGTGCATGTACGAAGACTTTCTTGACGGTGCGGAATTCGGGTGAGGTTGGCCCGGCCGTAACGAGCCACTCTCCTTCTGTCAGGTTGCAGCGGCCTCCCAGTTCGGCCTCGCCTCCGCGGGGCCTGTACCCTACTCGCTCTCCGAATGGATCGGCGTAGTCGCCGAGCGAGCGCACGGCTTTGGCCTGCTTGGGGTCAATGGATACGTTCACCACGTCCTCGGCCCAGGAACCCTCCGCTCTCGTTACCTGGTCACGCTGAAGGCTGACTGCAGCCAGCTCAACCAGACAGAGGTCAGAACCCTTCTTCATCCAGACGTCCGCCGGATGCTCCCAAAGCCCGATCGCGCCGAGACGGCCCGACTCACGGGCCACGCTGAGCGCCAGCTCCAGCGGCTGGCCGGCACCCACTTCAGCTGAGAGCGTCGCCGGCGAAAAATGTCCCTCGCCGCCCTGAATGCGAAACGGTTCAGGGACCTCAATCCACGTGTCCGTCCCGAGATCGTGTGCCGCGGCATACCACGGACCGGCATCGAGACAGTCAACAAGATGTGCCTGATTCTGAAGAGAAACCTTCGCACGACCGGAGCCCGGCACGACCACGGATTCCCTCCGCAGGATGCAGTCATCAGAGGCGTCGAAGGTCTGGTCTCGCGAAAAGACGAGGTCGAATTCTGCCAGGCGTTCCTCGGCAGAAGGATTGAAGACCTCAAAGGAGAGCGCAAAGGCAAGATCCATGGCGCCATCCCGGTCACCGGCCAGTACGGCCCCGGTCCAGCCGGCTTCTACGGGACCAACGCCCAGCCTGGACTCCGCGCCCATCGTCCCCGCTGCGTCCAGGCCAAGCAGGCCGGCCTGCTCGAGCCAGACACCGACGGCAAGCAGAACGGACACGGTCGCAAGACTGGCGATCAGAAGAATTCGGCGACGCCGGCGTTGCATTCGGGACATGTACCTGGGGGATGTGGCCAAACTACACGTGCCCGGAAGAGAAGTTGGAATTGGTTGCGTTGTCCTGCGCTTGACCGGATCTTTCGGCACACACGACGCGGTCAGTTGGAACGGATATTTGGACGGGACATTGCTATGCTGGCCGGGGTTTTTACCATGCTGGACGAGTTCTCGGAGGAGCAGGGCCTGACGCCTGATGTGTCCTTCCCGATTACCATGGCGGTTGAGGAGCTCTTCACCAACATGGTCAAGTACAACGCGGGTGGGGGAACTATCGAAATCCGCTGCGACGGAGCACCCGGCCGCGTTGAAGTCCGCCTTCTCGACAACGACTCAGAGCCTTTTGATGTCACCGAGGACCGCCAGGTAGACACCACGGCCCCACTCAATGAGCGGGTGCCTGGTGGCCTTGGCCTACACCTCGTCCAACGGATGATGGACGAGTTTCACTACGACCACACAGACCGGGTGACCGATATCCGGATCGTGAAGTACCGATAACGCATGCTTGACATTACCCGGGACGACCAATCTACCGTTCACCTGAAAGGCCGGATGGATGCATCGCAGGCCGATACCGCGCACGAAGTCATGGACGGTATCGATGGCACGTGGACCGTGGATTTTTCGGGGCTGGAGTACATCTCGAGCGCAGGCCTGAAGGTCCTGCTTGCCACCCAACAGCGACTCTGGGAGGACGGCGGCGAGCTGCTCCTGACCGGGATGACGCCGCACGTCAAGATGGTCTTCGAACTGGCCGGCTTCGACAGCGTGTTCAAGATTTCCTAGGACCGATGTTTCGTTTTCCAACTCTCGCGCCTGACCGGTGTAGTTGATGAAAAGACGTACAGACGCAACCGATGCGGAGATTGTGCAAGAGTGCCTGGCCGGTGACCGGGATGCCTTCGGCGTCCTCGTTGACCGGCACAAGAGCGTCATCTTCAATGTCGCCCTCCAGATGCTCAAGGATCGATCTGACGCCGAGGATGCTGCCCAGTGCGTATTCATTCGAGCCTATGAACGGCTGGGGTCCTACAAGCCCCAGCACAAGTTTTTCAGTTGGATCTATCGCATGACTGTCAACGAATCCCTGAACCGCATCCGCGGTCGCCGCGAGACCACCGAATTGCACGAGTCCATGCTGGTCTCGAGCCCGGAGACGACCAGCCGGGCCATGGTCGAGGCCGAACTGGAAGACAGGATGGGCGAGGCGCTCATGGAACTGGTCCCTGAGGACCGGGCCCTGATTCTCCTGCGTCACTACGAGGAGATGCCGTATCGCGATCTCGGCTTTGTCTTCGACGTCCCGATCCAGACCGTCAAGTCCAGGCTGTTCACGGCCCGCCGTCGCCTCTGTGAGATCTGCCGTCGACGCGGGATCATGCCGACCGGAGGAATCGCATGAGCAACTCACCAAGAGCCGAGACCGGCGCCGATCGTTGGGATGCGCTACTGCAGCAGGCCGTCGACGGTACGCTATCGACGGCGGAAAAGGGCGAGCTCTCCCAAGCGCTCTCCCGTGACCCAGGCCTGCAGGCTCAACTGGAGGACTATCGGAAGCTCTCCAACATGATGGGTGCCCTTCCCGTGGAGGAGCCTTCGGCCGACTTCACCAATCGGGTGATGGCCGCTCTTCCCGCGGGGTCGCCGGCCGGAGCCGCCCGTGCTCCCAGCCGTGCTCCCGATCGTGCTTCGAGTTCGCCCCGACGGACCGGCCTTTTGTCCGGTCTCTTCGGCCCTCGGGTTCGCCTGGCCTATGCGTTCTCGGCCATTGCGATGATCGCGGTGGCCGGCGTGTTCGTTTTTCAGATTGCCGGGATCGAAACCGGCGCCGCCACCGGGACCATTGTCTCCCGGGAGTCTGGCATCGTAGACCTTCCTATAGGCGATGCCGTGCTCAATTTTCGTCCCGTCGAGAGCGGGGAGCAGGTAGTTGCTCACGTTCCTGTGGGCTCCATTCTCAGCCTGACTGTCTCGGGCGATTTGGACTCCGACGAGTTCGATCTCCGCGCGTCCAGCCCTGTGGATCTCGAAGGCTCGGAAAATGCCTACACGTTGGTTCTGACGGGCAGTGGGACCCTCACCGCCACGCTTTGGACCAATGAGATGGAAGTGGCCTCGGAGTCGATCGAACTTGAGTAGATGATCGGACTCCACGCGGCGGCTTCGTTTCTCCCGGTACTGCTGTTCCTGGCGATTCTCCGCTCCGTGGATCCCTACCGGTTGGTAAGTGCGAGGTCTCTTGGCTTGGCCCTTCTGGGCGGATGTGTGGCCGCCGTCGTGGCATTTGGGCTCAACGGCGTGATCAGGGATGCGCTCGGGCTGTCTGAACTTGCCCTTTCCCGCTACGCGGGCCCGCTTGTCGAGGAATTCCTGAAGGGGGCCGTAGTGGCCATTCTCCTGTTACGCAACAGGGCTGGTTTTCTCGTGGATGCCGCCATTCTGGGCTTCGCCATCGGAGCCGGCTTCGCCTGCGTGGAGAACCTCTACCTGCTGACCACCCGTGATCTGGGCCTCGCTACCTGGATTGTCCGCGGGTTTGGGACGGCCATCATGCACGGAGGTGCCACGGCCGTCTTTGCCATCCTGGCCAAACTTGCCGAAGAGCGCCGCGACCGGGTGACGCTTGTCGGACTCCTGCCGCCGCTGGCAGCCGCGTTCGCACTCCACTCTCTCTTCAATCACTTCGTGCTGCCACCCCTGCTTTCGACGGCGGTGATCGCGCTGTCGGTCCCCCTGCTTGTTGCAGTCGTCTTTTCGAAGAGTGAGGCATCGACCCGCGACTGGATCGTGGGCGGCTTTGACGCCGATCAGGAGGTCCTTCAACTCATGGAGACGGGCGTGCTCTCGGACAGTCGAGTCGGCCACTACCTGGGTGAACTCAAGGCCCGGTTTCCGGGCGAGATTCTCGTCGACATGCTCTGCCTGGTTCGACTCGAAGCCGAGCTTTCCATTCGTGCGAAAGGCATTCTGATGATGCGCGAGGCTGGCTTCGACCCGAAGCCCGATGACGCCCTGAAGGCCAAAATCCACGAGACTCGGTACCTGGAGGAAAGTATCGGATCCGTGGGCCGTCGGGCACTGGACCCGTTTCTGAGGATTCGTGGGAAGGAGCAGTGGCAGCGGAGCGTCCTGGGGGTGCGGTAGGACTCGCGCCTGCGCGGCCGATGGGCGGGCTGCCTCGCCCCCCGCATCTGCGGGCCTCAGCGGCGTGCGCCCACGACAGACAAACCGGCCTCGACGGCCGCTGCCTTGCCGGCCACCACCATGGGCCTGACCGGCCTCAGCGCCACTTCGCGGCGCAATCGCTCCTGCCCCCCGCCCGACACATTCAGCAGGATGCACGCGGAGCGTGAAACCCGCCCGTCGGCGAGGGCCTGCCGAAGCGAGGCCAGGGCAACAGCCGCCGGCGAGAGGACATCGATGCCCTCGGACTCCTCGAACATGGCCGAGGCCTCCTGCGCCTCCATGGTGGATACCGCGTACGTCTCCCCGCCACTCTCCGTCAGAACGTCGTACAGTCCGCCCGTCAGGGAATACGCGGGAGTCCGATTGACGAGGAAATCCGAAAAGACGTGCGGGTCTTCTCCTTGCGGCATGTCTTCCGGAATCAGGCTGCGCCGGCCGGCCTGCCAGGCGTGATGAATCGGTGCGAACGCCGCGTTCTGGGACATGTGGATGGCGGGCAGCGGACCGGGCGCCATGCCTGACTGCAGGATGCGCAGGTTCATTTCGTGCACACCGATGGGGCCGGGGCCTCCCCCGACTCCCTGGAAGTAGTGGTCCGGCAGGCGTCCTGCCACATCGACCATCTCCAGCATCAGGGTGGCGATGCCGTCGCGGCGAGCCACGTTGTGCACGCCTCCCTCCCGTCGCCAGCCGCCTTCCTCCAGGATGGCTCCGGTGACGTCGATGGCGTCGTTGTAGTGTCCGTCTGCGACACCGATCAGGTGGATGCTGCCGGCGGGGTGCCCCTCGGGTACCCAGACGCGTTCCAGATGCCTCTCGGCGACGACCAGCAGAATCGGGTAGTCGGCCTGTCCGCCAAAGTGGGCGAAGGCCCGCGCCGTATTGCCCGCAGAGGCGCAGATCAGACCGGGGATGTCGTGGTCCTTCAGGCGTTGGAGCGTGGGGACGGCCTCGAGGTCCTTGAATGTCGTGGTCGGGCAGGCGCCGCCGCGTTCCGGCCAGTACCCGTGGAAGGTGATCCACAGGTTGTCCAAGCCGAGGGTCTTCGCCAAACCCTCGCTTCGGTAGGCTACCGTACCCGCCGACAACTCGGATGGACCCGTTGCCGGCAGCCATCCGCCCCATTTCCAGATGCCGTCCGCTACGTCTGTATGGGGGCGCTCGGCGTCATACTCGGCGCGAAGAAGCGCCCGGTGATGGTATCGGTTGGTGTAGTTGTCGTTGAGCCGGGCGTCCGTGGCGAGACAGCGGAGGGAGTAGGTGGCCATGCAACCGGTCTAGGGATTGGCGATGATGAACGCGTCGGCCTCCAGACCTGTCGCTCCTCCCAGTCCGTTTACGATCTGGGTCAGCGTGAACGACTGTATCAGGTCGGCCTGGGACAGGTCGGACGTAGCTTGCCCCAGGAGCGTAATCGCCCCCAGCATGTCGAAGTCGATCTCGGAGTCGATCGAACTGGCATTGATGAAATCCGCCGCGACGATCGTCTCGGTCGTCGTCATGTTCACCACAATCGGGAAAAACACAAGATTCGGGCGAATGGGGTCCGAAAAGTCCCGAATCTCCTCGATGGTTGCCGGATTGGCCGGCCGCGTGCTTGTGAAGGCGGTCGTGTCGAGGTCAAACCACTGGAACTGGCCCCCGCCGGTGTCCAGCAATTTGTCTCCGCGGACCATCCCGTCCACGTCTGCCAGCGCGACGCGCACGGTCCGCGGGGTTCCGTCGAGCTGATTGTAGGCGTAATCGGCATAGCCCAGAAGGACGTTGACGCGGCTGGTTGTCCCGTCCGAGAGGCTGGGCTTGATCTGGATGTTTGCCAGAATCGGGACCTCGTCGGCGAAATCGAACGGGTACAGGGTGGCCGTCGCCGGAGCGATGTCCGGCCGACCGTAGCCAAATACGACGATGCCATCGTCCGGAGCCGGATCGATGGGAAAGACCACCGAGAGGGCCTCGCCCGTCACATTGTTGGGCGTGACCTCAATGTCCATTTGGCCGCGTCGATGGATGATTCTTTGGGAGCCTGCCTTGGGAGCCGCTTCCTGGGGCGCCAGCGTCGAACTGGTCAGCACCGTGGTTGCAAGAATCGTATCGGGCTCGTCGCTTGTGCCGCCGTCACAGGCTGAGAGCAGGACGGCCAGGGCAAGAAGGGATAAACGTTTCATGGGTCTCGGTTGGAATCTCTTCCAGAATACGCGCAGAAATCCTGTAACTGGGGTCATACAACTCCGTAGTTTACAACAAACCTTCCGCCTGAAAGATGCCTTGCCTAATCGCTGCAATTGCTCTGGCTTTCCCACGCCTGTTTATCGCCTACCTGTGGTTTTTCACGGGCTGGCTCCATACCGCGTTCGACGGGATTCTCTGGCCGCTGGCCGGGTTTATCCTCGCGCCCTTCAGCCTCCTGTGGTACTCGGTAGTGCTCAACCACTACGGTGGCGAATGGGGTACGCTTCAGATTGTCGTCATGGTGGTGGCCGTGATCACAGACTTGTCGCCAGGGGCGGCCAAGAGGAAGAAGTAGGGCGGCGACTGCCCGATTCGAGGGTTCGATTGTGTGCCCTCGGAGGAAATTGAAAGCTTCCGTGAACCGTTGGAACCTTCAATCCGGCAAGGTATTTTTGCATCGCTACTCCTCGGTAGCTCAATGGCAGAGCATGCGGCTGTAAGCCACTGCCTGCAGTTCTTTGATTGGATGACAAGCGTATGACTTCCGTTGAATCTCCGATTCTTGGGTGAGTCGTGTGCGTGTCACCGTGAACTGCATGCACAAATGTTGCAGCTTCCACAGGCGACTGTGGTCGAACAATCGGGTGAATTCAGGGAAGCCTAATCCTTTCGGGGAATGGTAATCCTGAGCGAAGCCCGCCGAATGGCCGGAGTGTTGCGAGACGCTCTCGAGTAGGCGGGAACGTGCAGAGACTAGGGGTTGAGGAGCCAAACCAATAAGACCCCACCAGCGCCCGACAACTCGCTTGCGAGTTGATGAGATAGTCCGTCCCCTTACGAAAGTCTGGGATACGCGTAACCGCAGGGTTGTAGGTTCGAATCCTACCCGGGGAGCATAAAGAAGCCTCGGATCCGTCAGGGTCCGGGGCTTTTTGCGTATCGGGGAGGGTTCGAACCGTCCCCGAAGGGAGGTTTGACACGAGCGAGCGCAGCGAGTGACTGACGGAGGCGCGTTAGCGCCGGAGTAATCCTACCCGGGGAGCCGAACAGGGCACCGCTTTACGGAAGTAAGTCGGTGCCCTGCTTGCGTTTAGTGGTTTTCGCATAAACGTACGAGGTCGGCGTGGCGGGGACACTGCTATAACCAGAGTCGGGTTTTCCCCCGCATTTTACTCCGGCAGAAGAGGTTAGAATGCTAACTGCACCATCCTCACTCGCCATGCGCATGTCTACGCTTTCGGGCAGCCTCACCCTTTTAGCCGCTGGGCTTCTCCTTGTCGATACTGTCGGCTGCAGTCAGCCAACCTGGGTAGAGGAGCATTACACCAAACAGGAAGTCCGCATACCCATGCGGGACGGTGCGGAGCTCTTTGCCACGGTTTACGTCCCGCGCGATACCTCGCAGACCTATCCCTTCCTGATCAAGCGCTCGCCTTACAGTTCAGGCCCCTACGATGCCGGCGAATACAGGGATCAGCTCGGCCCGCTCGGCTCGGCCCGGTTCCAGGAGGAGGGCTACATCTTCGTCTACGAGGACGTCCGGGGTCGATTTATGTCGGACGGCACCTTCCTGAACATGACGCCCGATCATCCCACCAACGATCCCGGTGTGCCAGTTGATGAAAGCTCGGACACCTGGGATACGGTGGAGTGGCTTCTTGCCAACGTGCACCCGAACAACGGCAGGACCGGCCTCTGGGGGATCTCCTACCCCGGATTCTATGCGGCCGCCAGCGTGGTCGATACCCATCCGGCAGTCAAGGCGTCCTCTCCCCAGGCCCCGATCGGGGACTGGTTTATCGGCGACGACTTCCATCACAACGGCGCGTTCTTCCTCCAGGATGCATTCCGATTCTTCTATGGCTTCGACCATGTCGAGCCCACGCCCACCGTGGTCCGCCGGGAAGCGTTTGAGTGGGGGAGCGAGTCAGCTTACGACTTCTTTCTGGACCTCGGCCCACTGAAGAACGCCAACGAGCGCTATTTCAGGAACGCGATCCCTTCGTGGGACTCGCTCATGGCGCACGGGAACTACGACGCCTACTGGCAGCGGCGCAACATCATTCCGCACATGCAGAACGTGACCTCGGCCGTGATGACGGTGGCTGGACTTTTCGATGCGGAGGATCCCTACGGTCCGATTGCGATCTACAAGTCCACGGAAGACCTGAACCCCGGCATTGCCAACTCACTCGTACTGGGTCCCTGGTTCCATGGCGGATGGGTGCGTGGTGCCGGTGACCACCTCGGCAACGTCACCTTCAACACCCAGACGTCCGTGCACTACCAGGAGGCGGTCGATCTGCCCTTCTTCAACTATCACCTGAAGGGAATAGGTACACCAGACCTGCCTGAGGTGCTGGCCTACGGTTCCGGCGACAACACTTGGCGCTCTTTCGACTCGTGGCCACCTTCGGAAGGCGAAGCAATATCATACTACCTGGCGCCCAGCGGGACGCTTGCGATCTCAGCCCCGGATGCCGAAGGCTCCGACCAGTACGTCTCCGACCCAGCGGATCCGGTCCCATACACCAAGGAGGTTCGCATCGGCCGGTCACGCGAGTTCATGGTTGAAGATCAGCGCTTTGCCTCGGAGCGCGCCGATGTTCTGACATACGTGACCGAGCCGCTGGCAGAGGCAGTCACGGTTGCCGGACCTGTTTCGGTGGAACTCTTTGTGGAAACCACAGGGAGTGATGCAGACTTCGTGGTGAAGCTCATCGATGTCTTCCCCGACGACACGCCGGAGTGGCAGGCTGCCGAAGAAAAGTACCTTCCTGAGGATGCGATGGCCGGATACCAGATGATGGTTCGGGGCGAGGTTTTCCGGGGCAAGTTCCGGAACAGTTTTGAGGAGCCGCAGCCGTTTGTGCCAGGAGAGGTGGCGAGGATCGCATTCGACACCCCCCACGTCTTTCACACCTTCCAGCCAGGACACCGTGTCATGGTTCAGATTCAGAGCAGCTGGTTTCCCCTGGTGGACCGCAATCCGCAGACGTTCACGGACATCTATTCCGCAGACGAATCGGCTTTTCAGGAGGCCACGCACACGGTCTACCGTTCCACTCGGCACCCGTCGCGCGTCTCCCTTCTTCGCATCGACTAGCATTCCAGACCAATGCGTACCAGCCCTTACCACAGTATCGCTTTGATTCTCCTGGGCTTCCTGCTGGGCTGCGCCGAGCCTGGACCTGTCCCGGAATCCATAGGAGAGATCCAGTCCCTCCATCGTCTGGGTGGGATCTATCTGGCCTCGCAGCCATCCATTCAGGACTTCCAATTGCTTAAAGAGGCGGGGATCCGGACGGTTATCGATCAGCGCTACCCCGAGGAGACACCATTCGACGAACGTGCTACGGTGGAGCGGCTGGGAATGACCTACACCAATGTGCCATGGAACGGTCCAGCGGATCTGTCCGATGAGGTGTTTGATCGGTCCCGACAACTGCTCAATGAGGCCGAACAGCCTGTGCTGCTACACTGCTCCTCAGCCAATCGCGTCGGTACCGTGTGGCTGCCCTGGCGCGTCTTGGACGGAGGCGTGTCGGTGGAGACAGCGCTTGAGGAGGCTCGCTTGGTCGGCCTTCGCCTCCCGGCCTATGAGGAGGCAGCAATAGCCTACATCGAAAAGAGACAGGCCCGCGAGGGCTAACGTGCCCGTTCGGATAACGCGCCAGGCCTACCCTGGCGTAGACGACCGTAGACAACGTGGTCGTGCAGAAAGCCGTACGCGCCCCAGGTGACCGGGAGCCACCAAAGCGAGAGGCCCGCAAACGAGACCAGCAGAAAGCAGAAGATCCACACTCGCAGAGTCTTGGCGAGATGCCATAAGTCAACGAATGCGGCGAACCCGATCTTGCTCCACCATTTCCTGTCCCACCAGCCGTACGGTCCCTCGGGATTCTTGTAGGTGACGCGCCACCGGTTCTTCGCGTACCACCAGCGGTCCGTAAGCCAGCCGTGAGAGGCGTTTACCTCCTGCACATCCTCCAGGATTACGGTGATCACGAGAATCCCAAGCGCAATCAAGATCATGCTCTTGCCTTGTTCCGTGCCCGGTGGCGATACCTGAATGTGGTTCTGTCCATTCTAAAATCCCTGCCGGTCGGCATTCGTCTCTTGGGAGCGTGATCAGGCAAGTTTTGAAATTTCCCGGCCCGAGAAGTTGCCTCCAAGCAGGGGTTCCGGGTTTGGCCTGTGGTCCGTTCCCTTACGCAGGAGCGGCCAGGCGGGTCGGACTTTAGGTGACGAGTCTACTCCTTGTTGGAGTCCGGCCCGAAACGGCGGTCAACAAGGAGAATCAGAATAAGGCCGGATACCACCCCAACGACGTACACCTCGATACTGAAAGGTGAACTATCGCCACTAAACACGATCAGGTATCCTGCAATCGCGACCAGCACGTAGAGTGCGCTAGCCGCGGCCTTGTTTGTCCGCCTATTCATGATCCAGCCACGGTTCGCGGACCCCATCGCCGGTTGCAGTACACGAGTTTGAAGTATCGAACGAAGCCGCCGGCCTCGAGTCCGTCTTGACCTTGGCATGACTGATCGCGCGAAGAAGAATGGCGTGTGCCCGTGTGCCAACTTCAAGTCGACATCAATCGAAGCCAGGTAATGATAAGCGCTCCATCATTGACGGGACCCAATACCGGGGGGGGCTGAGGTAGAGTCGCTGAGCAACTCATCCAGGTCGGCCCTGCCTCCGCGTTGAATACCCACCAGTGGGTAGTGACGACCTGGTGCCTACGGGAATATGTTGACCTTGCCTTCCGGCAATCCACAGAGCCTCAGGGCAATCCACAACGCTTTCCGCAATTACGAGCAACCCGCAGCCATGCGCCTTCCCATACTCCTGACGATACTTCTTTCCTTGACGCTGATCACCGGTTGCGATTCTGGTGGAGGGGACGACGGCGGAGGCCTGGAGGGCGGCGGAACGGTTTCGGCCAAGGTGGCCGGATCCAGCTTCAACGCCACCGTTGTCACCGCCCTGAACACCAACGGAGTCCTGGCGATCGGCGCCAATCTCGGTGCGAGCAGCAGTACTCAGGAGCAGTTCAACCTCACGGTGAACAACGCCTCAACTGGCACCTTCCAGTTTGGAATCGGCGGTGCCATCGGCATCTACTCCAAGGGTTCTTCTGTTTCCAATCTGAAGGCCTACACCGCCTTGAGCGGCTCCATCGAGTTGGATGAGTTCTCCTCCGGCGGCGCGTCGGGCACGTTCAGCTTCACGGGTCGGACAACCGGCGGTGAGAGCCTCCAGGTGACCGAGGGCCAATTTGATGTCACCTTCTGAGTCGGCCGGAAAGGAAATCGCAGACTTCAATTCTCGACGAGTCCGTTCTCGTGCGCAAAGTTGATAAGCCCCACCAGTGAGCGCATTCCGGTTTTCCGGAATATGTTCTTGCGGTGTGTCTCAACAGTGAACTTGGAGATGAAAAGCCGGTCGGCGATCTCAACATTGGACAGTTCCTGCACAACCAGTTGAAGGACCTCCAATTCGCGTGCGGTGAGGAGAGGGACGTCCTCCTCCTGGTCGGGGAGTCGCGCCAGTGCAGCCGTCACGGCTTGTGATACAAATTGTCGGCCGGCATGCACCTCCCGCACCGCCCGCGCCAGATCGACC
This sequence comes from Bacteroidota bacterium, assembly GCA_029262855.1. Lineage (GTDB taxonomy): Bacteria > Bacteroidota > Rhodothermia > Rhodothermales > UBA10348 > JABDJZ01. Next base: position 20,868 of record JAJCYP010000064.1, read on the forward strand.
CTGGATTCCGTCTTGAGGACGTAACCGTCTGCACCGGCCCGCTCCATCTCCCGGCACAGATAGAGTTCCTTGTGCATGGTCAGCACCACAATCCCCATCTCGGGATAACGGCGCCGGATGCCGGTCACCAGCTCCAGTCCGTCCATGCCGGGCATACTCTGGTCTGTCACCAGCACATCAACCCTCAAGCCATCCAGCGCCTCTAGAGCATCCTCTGCGCAGTCCGATTGTCCGACCACCTGCATGTCAGGCTCGGCGTGCAGGTACTCGACCAAGCCCTCCCGGAGTACAGGGTGATCGTCTACCAGGAAAATATCCATCATGCCGCCATACTCGCTGGTGCCGAGGCATGGTCTATCGGCATGCGAACAATAAACGTAGATCCGGATCCGCCGGGCCGCGAATCGACATGAACCAGGCCATCTACCCGGGAAGCACGGGCCTGGATGTTCATCCAGCCGTTCCCCTGGCCCTGGACAAGGTGTCCAGGATCAAACCCCGGGCCGTTGTCTTCGATCAACAGGACCAACTCGTCGTCATGGCCCACCAACTGAATCTCAACGCGGGAGGCACGGCCGTGCTTGATGACGTTGCTGAGCCATTCCTGGACAATCCGGTAGATGGCCACATCGCGCGCCTCGCCGAGCGGCCCCGTGGCGTGGGTCGCGGACACGGAGACTTCCAGAGGACCGGCCGCCGATAGTCGCGCCGCCAACTCAGTGATGGCTTGAAGCGCGCCGCCTTTGGACAGGGCAGCTGGCATGAGATTGAAGGCGATATTGTGAAGCTCCAGGTACATCTCGTCCAGGATTTTGGAAGTCCTCGCCGCGGACGTGGTCTCAGCGGGGCCCGTCGCTGCCAGGCGTGCCGTAGCAATCAACTGACCGAGTCCGTCATGCAGGTCCTGGGCAATACGCTTGCGCTCGCGTTCCTGGGAGTCTATTGAGGCCGCCGTCTGGGCCTGGCGGATCCGTAGTTCCTGTCGTGCACGCTGCCACCCGTACAGCAGGGTCAGCCCACCCAACAACAGGATCACGAATCCCAGAATGAGGTAATTGCGCTGGAGCGCCGCAGACTTCTCGGCAATCTGTGCCTCCTGCAGTGCAATGGTCTGTTCGCGCCGCTCCGCATCGAATTGCTCCCGCATCTCGATAATCTGCCGGCTGCGATCAGCCGTGTACAGGCTGTCGCTGAGCGCCGCTTGTTGCCGGTAGTAATCCAGTGCAGAGCGGTAATCTCCCTGCTCCTCATGGGATGTGGAGATCATCCCGAGAATGTGCGGCTCGAAGTCGGCGAAGCCGGTTTGTCGCGCCATGGTCAGTGCCTGCTCGAACTGGGCACGCGCGTCCGTCCACCGCCCCTGAAGCGCGTACATTTCCCCGATGTTGTTGAGGATGATTCCGAGTCCACGCTCGTCCCCCAGGTCCCCCCGGATCGCGGCCCCGCGCTGGAAATACCCCATGGCTTTGTCATATTGGCCCAATCGGGAAAGACGATCCCCAGGTTGTCCAGATTGTAGCTGAGCCCATTCGGTCCCCGAGGGCCTCCTTCATGTCTGCAGAGGTCGTGAAGAGCTCAATGGCGCGGTCATACTCGCCGCGTTTGTCGTACATGATCCCCATGTTGTTCATGGAGTTGGCAATCTGGCTGGTGTCGCGTGCCGCGCGGCTAATCTCGAGAGCCTCCTCGAAGTACTCCAGCGCCCGGTCCGGATCTCCCTGGCGGCTGTAGAGCGTGCCCAATTCGTTCATGATGTGGGCTTGCGTACCGGAGGCGCCCGCGTGTCGTGCGGCCTCGAAGCCCCGAAGCAGCGTGGCCTGCGCCGCGTCGTAGTCCCCGTTGTAGAACTGGTTGACACCCGCTTCCCGGAGGGCGACACCCACCAGGCTGGAGTCACCCAGGCGGGCGGCCACGCGCGCAGCTTCTTGGGCCAGGACAATGGCCGAGTCACTGTCTGTGGGGCCTACTTCCTTGGAGCGCTCGATCAGAAGCCGCGCACGCCGGTGGCGTGTGGAAGTTGATTCCCAAGGGTGTCTGGGCTGGTCTGGACTGCTGTCTGGGCAGGTGCAAGAGCCGGAAACAAAAAAAGGACAAGGAAAACTCTTATGGACATCTGAAACCGGAATCTGGATGAAACATCTGGGGCTCCGGTGGGGGGGGGGACACCGACCTGCATACCCGCCGGGTGTAAACTGTTTCCCATCTTGCGTTCCCCCCGCCGACCTCAAAATACCCGCCACCAGTGATGTCGGATCGCGGGTGACGGGAATAGCTTTGGGATGGAACTCAACTACCACGCTCCATGACACGATCGGTAATCACACTACTCGCGTTTCTGTTCGCTCCGGTCCAATCCGGGCTGGCCCAGTGGGTCAATATTTCGGAGGCCGACCGCGTGTACACGGACTTTGCGGTCATCGGACAGACCATAGTCGTGACCAATGAGGGAGGAAATGGAGAGGCACTGCTGACTTCACCCGACCTGGGGCAGTCGTGGCAGACCACCTCGCCCGGAATTGACCGAGCCGGTCGTGCCACCGTCGCCACGGCCTCCGGATTCGTGGCGAATCTCGCTGGCCAGAAAGATCATATTGGCGATGCTTCCGGGATGAATTGGACCGATGTTGATGGTCCAGGCTCGAACGTTACTTCCTTTTTCTACGATTGGACCAGCCGGAAGCTGTACGCAGGCACCCAGTCGGCCAGCCTGACCATGAGCACCGACGACGGACGTTCCTGGACCAACCTACCTGTGCCGAGTCTGCATGATGAAATCACCTGGGTGCACGCGCGCGGCGACACCATTCTGGCGGGCTACAACCAGTACGATGGCACCACTTCCCGATTCACTTTCCTGTCCACCGACGGAGGCCTGACCTTCGTGGATACCGGGCTGGGAAGTACTGCTGCCGGATTCGTTGCCGCCGATGGTAGGCTGCTGGTCCTGACAGCTGCGTTTAGCTTCACAGAATCCGCCATACTGAAGCGCAGTTCCGACATGGGTCAGACGTGGGAAGATGTCGTCCAAGCGCCCTCTCGAGAAGGCGCTCTTGGTGCACAGGTCACTCCCCTCAGACAGAAGAGCCTGCTCTTTGTGGAGGGCCAGTCCATCGTATATGCTCCTAATGACCGCATCTATGTCAGTCACGACGATGGCGCCTCCTTTGTCGAGTACAGCGAAGACTTGAAAGATGGCGGAGCTCGCGGCTCCGCCATTCGCGCCATGCAGATCGTGGGCGATGACCTGTATGTTCTCGTGGTGAACAGCAAGAATGAAGCTCCCACAAACAGCGGTTTCGGGCTGTATCGGAGACCGCTCTCCGAACTCGGTTTCGATGCCGCCAGTGTCGCGGTAGAGTCTGCGGAACTCCCCCGGTTCGACGTTTCGATGTACCCGAATCCGGCGCGGGACCTCGCCACGTTCCGATTTGCCCTTCCCCGGTCGGGCCAGGCAGGGCTGACGGTCTATGACCTGCTTGGCCGCGAAGTGGGGCGGGGAGATCTCGGGCTGGTACGGGCTGGTCCGAACGCTGTGTCATGGGATGCATCGCTCCTCCCCGCCGGAGCCTATCTGGTCCGGGTCCGGGTAGCTGGAGAGCACGTCACCCGTATCCTGACCGTCGCCCGATAATCAGCACGCCGCGCGAGCTAGCTCAAGCGATTTCCTGATCTACCGCTCGGCCTCCACAATTCCCCGCAGCCGCTCCATGGACTCCGGTTGCTCAGTGATCTCGAGAAGCGGCTCCAGTTCGCGCCAGACCAAGTCCCAGTCTATTGCCCGTCCGCTCCGCTGGATAATCCGCTTCAGGTCCACCCAGTCCTGCCCCCGGCCCGCCACCGTCTTGGTGATGGCCAGGTCCTCGGCTGAGCAGCAATGCAGTGGCTCCTCGATACCGAAGTCCACGTCCACGGCGCGATCCAGCATCCCCCGCTCGTACGGCATGAACGCCAGCGAGGCGTCCACGCCCTGCCCCGATTCTGAGCGTCCCAGGTACATTCGGGCGACCTTCGCCAGGCGCCAGACATCCTGTTCTCTGGATTTAATGGTCTTGCCAAGCGCTTCGACCACCTTTTGTTCTTCCCCGAGCGGACACCACAGGGTCAGATCAATGTCGTCCGTCTGCCGGACCTCGCCCCATCGCTGCAGCGCGATGCCGCCAATGAAGCAGAACTCGAGGCCTTCGGCCCACAGCGCACGCTGCACATTCAAGGCGGCCTGAAACAGCCAGACATTGGGTTCACGCACGCCATGCACCCGGTGCATCTGTCCCAGCCAGTCCTCGCGTCCCAGGTTACGCAAATCCCTGACCCGGTATTCCTCCGCCAGCTGGTAGCCGCGGAGTTGCATGGCCCACTGTTCCTTGAGATCCATCCTGTAAATATAGAGCGCGAACAAGGCCGGGCGTAACGAATCATCCTCTTCATCAGGGCCCCCGGGCTTTTTGCGTTTTTGGCCGGAGGTGCCCCATCGCACGCGCCTTGATGCGCTATCTCCTACCTTTGCCGCATGAGCGCCAACGCCCCCCGCATCGGAGAGACCATCGATCAATACACCATCACCGGCCAGTTGGGTGAGGGCGGTATGGGCGTGGTCTATCTCGCGGAGGACACGACCCTCGGGCGGAAGGTGGCGCTCAAGTTTCTTCCTGCCTGGGCCAACTCGGACGAGGATGCCAAGCGACGCTTCATTCACGAGGCGAAAACCTCGTCGGTCCTGGACCACCCGAATATCGCGACCATCCACGATGTCAAGACGGCTGGCAATGGAGACCTCTTCATTGTCATGGGCTACTACGATGGTCGGACGATTCGGGATTACCTGAATGAGGATGGTCCGCTTTCCGTCGAGGACGCGATCGACTTCGCCTCGCAGACGGCCAGCGGACTGGACGCGGCGCACGAAGAAGGCATCATCCACCGGGACATCAAGCCGGGCAACGTCATCGTTACCCCCAAGGGCCGCGCGGTGATTTTGGACTTCGGCCTGGCCAAGGTCGAGGACGTGACGATGACCCAGGACGGGACGTCGATGGGGACGATGGCCTACATGAGTCCCGAGCAGGCCAAGAACGAGGCCCTGGACGGCCGGACAGACCTCTGGGCGCTGGGCGTCATGCTCTACGAGATGCTCGCAGGCCGGCGGCCATTCGACGGCGGGTACGAGGCCGCCGTTCTTTATGCGGCGGCACATGAGCCCCACTCGCCCGTCCAACTCCACCGGTCTGACGCACCAGACTGGCTCTCGGACGTCATCGACAAGCTGCTTGAGAAGAGTCCTGACGATCGATTCCAGTCTGCCGGGGACCTGGTTGAGGCGCTTGCGAACAGGGGTGCGGTGGAATCTCCCGCCGAGGCTCCCCCTCCCGTCGCGCCCGGGATCGATGCCCCTGCGAGCGCTGCGCCGGGGACGGCTACCCAAAGCCAGATCCTCATCGACCCCACGACAGGCGCCTTTGTGACGCGAGACGGCACGCCGATCGGGCCGCTCTCTGGCGCGCAGATGCTGCAGTCAGGCCTATTCCAGCCCCCTCCACCAACCAAGAGCAAGTCACTTCTGTGGGGCGGCGGCGCTGTCGCGGCGATCCTCATCGCGGTGGTCGGCTGGTTGGTTGTGCAGTCCGTCGGTGGCGAGTCCTCCGCGCAGATTACTGAGGCCCAACAGGCTCGTGCCCGTGAGTTGAACCGGACCGCTATTGAGTACCGGGCCAACCGGCAGTTTACTCTGGCACGGAGCACCATCGAGGAGGCCTTAACGCTCGATTCCACGTATTCCGAGGCTTGGGCCACGCTGGCTGCCGTCGAGATCGGTCTGCAGAATTACGACGATGCGGTTCAGCATGCACAACGCGCCGTCCGGTTGGACGAGTCAAACGTCGCGGGCTGGTTCAATTTGGCGTTCGCGTCCGAGGAACTGGGGAGATACGGCGAGGCCCTCGGTGCCTACCAGGCTTCCGTCAAGGCTGACTCGACCTTCGTTCCCGGCTACAGCGCATGGGGGAATCGCCTGATCGAATTGGGCCAGCCTGATGAGGCGCTTAACGTGCTCCAGCGAGGGTTCTCTATTGCACCGAATGATGCCCGCCGCTTCTTGCTGTTCAAGAACATCGGCAAGGCGTATCTGGCGATGGACAATCCCCAGGGCGCTCTAGGTCCTCTGGAGGAGTCCGTGCGACTAAATGGGGAGAACCCCGAGTCCCTGTCACTTCTCGCGGATGCCTACGAGGCACTGGGACGGACGGCGGATGCTCAGGCGACCCTGCGGCTCTATATCGGGGTCGAGCGCGATGCCGACAAGAGGAGTGCGGCGGAAGCCCGCCTGAACTGAGAAGGTGCCCTCGATTGGCCCCTGCGCGGCCCGGGCGTCGCGTTGATAGGGGACCACATCTATCAGAGGCACCCCATGAAAACACTCTCCATCCTGCTGCTGGCCATCCTGGTTTCGGCATGCGACACAGTCAACCACGGCCAGGAGAGCAACGACGGGCGCGGTGATGTGCAGGCCACGACCGTCTTGAAGAGCACTTCCCTGGCGATTCGCGGCGCGGCAGGCAAGAATCGCGCGCGCCTCGTTCAGAACGGTGTTGGTGGCGCCGACTACGTGGTCGACCCCTACAACGTCGCGGGAGAAATCCTCTCGGTGGTCTTCCCCATCGATCCTGCTCCGGACGACGGAATTGTCGTCTTCGGTGACGGACGGCCCGACATCGCCCCGACAACGGCCCAACTTCTCCCGTTCGATCTTTCGGCTCAATTGGCGGTGAACGAGTTCATCTCCATCAAGCCAAGCCTGGCCGACGGCACCGTTGAGCGGGTGCATCCGCTCTTCGGCTATGCGGATTTCTTCTACGAGCAGGACGACCTCACACCACGGACCGTCCGCGTGGCGATGGCGTCCATCGACGGAATGGTCCGCGGAGACAAGCTGCTCGACACGGGCGGTGGCCAATTCGAGTGGTACGATCTGGATACAAACAGCTTCACGGCAACCAGGCCGGCAAACCCCAGCGTCATCGAGGACATCCGGGATTTCACCGATCCGATTCGTCCAAACCTGGTGTTCTATCCGATGGTTGTCAACCTGACATCCACCATCGGAGTGACGGCGGCAGACTACCTGGCGGCCAGCGCGGTCGAGTCCGAGGTGGACTTCTTCATGGGCGGAGGCGTGACCCTGCTCGGCCAGACGACGTCGAATCTTACCGACGCGGACACCATCCAGTCGTTCACGCTGACCCAGATGATTGTGGGCTTCGGGGGCCAATCCGGCTTCACGGCGGACGCTACTCTGAACGCGATCCCGTAGCCACGGTCGCCCCGATCCGGAATCCCGAACCGGGGCACCGCACTCGCTACTTCATCAGCACCATGCGCTGGACCTTGCTGTAGGCCCCGGCCTGGATCCGGTAGATGTAGATCCCACTGGCGAGACGCTCCGCGTTGAACTGGACGCTGTGATAGCCTGCGTCCATTGGTCCGTTGACCAGCGTCTGCACCCGGCGACCGAGGACGTCGAAGACCTCGAGGCGCACTTCCACGGTCTCCGGCAGCGCGAATTCAACCGTAGTGACGGGATTGAACGGGTTCGGGTAGTTCTGCGAGAGGGCGAACTCGACCGGGAGGTCCTCTTCGATTTCCCAGAAGCCCTTGCCGGCCGCGTCATCCTGTGACTTGGTGGCGTGCTCCCAGGCCTTCTTTAGGTGGTCGATGGCCTTGTCGAAGTCACCGTCGGCGATCTCCGCGTCGGCATCTGCGAGTTCGTTGACAGCCTTGGCAAGCTCCTTCTCGGCAGACTCGACCTGCTTGCGACACTTCTTGCCGAGCTTGCCAGAGGCGCAGACCCTCGCGTCGATGTCGGCCTGAGCCTTGTCGATCGCGTCGACAACGATCGTGCGATCGAGGTCGATAACCAACTGGAGGAGATACGTGGCGACGTCGTTTCCGAAGCCATCCCGGTCAATCACCCTCTCCAGAGCCTTCACGACCTGCCTATCGTTGTCAAAGACCTTCCTGCCGTGCTTCCCGCTTGGCAGGGCATCCGTCCAAACCTTGTCGTCAAGGTTCTTTGCGGCGTGCTCGAGCGCCTTGGAATAGTCCTCCTGGTCTTCGCCCGAGGACAGCCCCTCGAGACCCGCCAATTCATCGGCAACGGCCACCCGGATATCCGGAATGCCGTCCTGGTTGAGATCTGGATCGACCTCGTCCTCCTGCTCAAGGACCACGCCGACCACCTCATCGAAGCTCAGGATCGTGACATCGTCCGATCCGGTGTTGGCCACTATGGCTATGTTGCGCTCGGGGCTATATGCCAGACCCTGGGGCTGCAGTCCTACCTGGATGACATCACGAAGGACGAACCCGTAGCCGCTGCCGGACACCTGAAACGGATCGGACTCCTCGGAGCTCAGGCCAACGCCGAACTCATAGATCGACACCGTGCTCGTCTCGTAGCTGGTTACGTAGTAAAGTGATCCGTCCGGCGATGTCGCCACCTCACTGGCTGCCGCGTCCGAACCGGTGGTGGTGACGGCCTGATACTCGCCCGTGAAGGGCGCATCGGGCACGGCGTAGAGCACAAGCTCTCCGCTCCCGAGGACCATGCTGACGATTGCGCCGTCGGGGCTGGACTCAACGTCACTGACCGTCGAACTCGTCTTGGCAATGGTGCCCGCCCCATCCGGATCCGTGTTGGTGGCTGTGCCGGCTCCGTCGGTGATGATCTTGGTGACTCCTCCGTCTGGATTCAGGTCGGACGCAGAGGGATGGGTGTCGCTGATCAGGACGGTCACGCCCCAATCGGCCTGTTCGCGCTCCAGATCCACTTCGGATACGATGACCCCGAAGTCCACACCGATGTAGATCGTGCTGCCGTCAGGACTGGCGTTCACGTCGGACGGGTTGGCGTCCGCCCGGAGTTTCTCCAGCGTACCATCTGGATTCGGATCTGTGGACGAATTGCCTGCTTCCGAATCGAGGTATCGTACGCCGCCATCTGGATCGGTGAAGACCTCTGTCACCGCTTCGTCGGTTTCGATAGTCCGGACGGCTCGGTTGTAGCTACCGCTCGTTTCGATCGCGTCAATCACTGAGATCGACTGGCTCGTGTAGTTAGCGACGTAGACGCGGCTACCGTCAGGGGCGACATCGATTCCGATTGGGTTGAAGCCCACCGGGATGCTATCGACGGCTATGCAGCCCGGATCACCGGTGCCAATGGCGCACGCCAGGTTGATCACCGAGACCGAGTGCGAGTTGTAGTTGGTGACGTAGGCCCGCTCCCCGTCGGGCGTCAGTACGACCCTCAGCGGAGTGTCCCCGACCACCACGACGTACTCCTGCCCCGTGTCCACGTCGATGATCGAAACCGTGTCAGATTTCGAATTGGTGACCACAGCCAGCGTACCGTCAGGATTGACATCGACGTCGCTTGGTGCATCGCCGGTGTCCGCCCTGGTGATGGCGGTGTCGAACGTCTCGGGCGCCACGTAGAGCGTGAAGTCTACGCCGCCAACTCCGCTGACTGACACCGGACCGGAGGTGGTGCCTTCTGGCACCACAACGGTGACGGATGAGACCGTCGAAGCAAGGACCTCGGCAAAGCCACCGCCGGTGAACACAACCGTGTTCGCCGCGCCAGCGTTGAAACCGGTTCCCTCGATGGTAACAATCGAGCCGATCGATCCGGTGCTCGGAGAGATCAAGGTGACCGCCAGCGCTTCACTGCCCGTCGTGAACGAAGTGATCTGAGTGCTTTGAACCCCTCCCGCCAGCGGATCGAAGTCCACGGGATTCAAACTCAGGTCCGTCATTCCGGCGGATACGACGATGCTGTAGGCCGTGCTGGACTGCAGGTTCGCTCCCGGCGTGAAGACGAGGCGCGTTCCGTCATTGAGCAGCGAAAACTCGCCGCCGACAACCGTCCCGCCCTGCTTCAATTCCAAGGGATAGGCTGCTCCCGTGACTGGCTCAAGGATGGCCTCAGAGAAATCGATGAAGACCTGCGTTTCCCTGGAGATGCCCGAGGCGCCGTCGGATGGACCGAAGTCCACCACAACTGGCATGCTCGCAGCGTCATTGGCGGTGGTGAACTCAATCGACTGCTGCGGCATCACGTTGCCAGACACATCGGCAACGTCGGTGAGAAGCAACTCGTAGGTGGCCCCTGCATCAAGACGTAGCGACGGAGAGAAAGCGACGACGTCGCTGGCAGGAATGGAGACCTTGCCAGCAAGCGCGGGGCCGTAGGAGCCCGCGCCCAGGACTTCCCGGAGCGTCACGTTGTCAAGGGGGCCGCCGGTTCCCGTCAGACTGGCCGAGCTCATCGCCTCCGAGAACCTGACCGTCAGCAATGAGGCCGTTGAAACCTCGACTGCTCCACTCGCAGGAGTCGCGGTAAGAACACTTGGAGCATCGAAATCCGCGGGCCGCGTCGTGAAGACCGAACTGAAAGGAACGGCCTGGACATTGCCGGCATCGTCTACGAGGCCTTCGATCGAAACCACGTAGGCGGTTCCCGGCGCGAGGGAGGCCGGCGGCGTTGCGATGGCCACTTTCCGGCCGGTCTTGCTCAGCACCACGCTCAGTGGCACGGCCGTCGCACACGGCACGGCGCAATCGGCTCGGCGCAGTGTTCCGGATGAGGCGGCCGAAGAC
>JAJCYP010000065.1 GCA_029262855.1 Bacteroidota bacterium
AGATCGGAGGTCAGCCTGGCTGTTCTCTGGAGATTCCATCACACAGCTCAGCGCACCGTCGCCGAGGGCGCAGCGTGGCTTCGGAACCGGCCTGGCCATTGCGAAAGGCGCGGTGGCGGTTGCGTCGCCGAGCGCCGACTACGAGGAAGGGCTGGTTTCGGTATTCGAATCGTCCGATGAAGGCTGGATGCCTGCGGGTACACTGGCTCCCGAAGTGTCATTCCTGGAGTCCATCCGTGCCAACGAGACGGACTGTGAAGAAGGGACCGCGGGACTCTTCGCCTGTGACAACGTGGATCTGATTTCATTCGTCTCAGCCAAGGAGCTCACCTCCGAGCGCGGCGTGAAGATGACCGATATCTGGGGCTGGGAGGATCCGGAGACGGGTCATGAATGGGTGCTTTTGGCGCGTACGGACGGCACCGCATTCGTCAACATCACGGATCCGGCAAATCCGGTGTATGTGGGAGAACTGCTTCGGACCGAGGGCTCGCCCGGCGCGGCGTGGAGGGATGTGAAGGTTTACAAGAACCACGCGTTCATTGTGGCCGATGGCTCCGGCGAGCATGGCACGCAGATCTTTGATTTGACCCGGCTCCGAGACGTGGACCCGGCGGACATGCCGGTGACCCTTGAGGAGACGGCCCACTATTCCGGCACGGCCTCAACCCACAACATGGTGATCAACGAGGACACCGGGTTTGCGTACGCCGTGGGCAATCGGGCCGGTGGCGAGACCTGCAACGGGCAGAGCCACATGATTGACATTCGGGACCCCGTCAATCCCGAGTTTGCCGGCTGCTTCTCCGAGCCGCAGTCGAGAGGGACGCACGATGCACAGTGTGTCCTGTACCACGGCCCTGACGCCGACTATTCCGGCAGTGAAATCTGTCTGTCATCCAATGGCAAGTCGCTGGTGATCTCGGATGTAACGGACAAGGCGAACCCAGCTACGGTGGCACAGGCCACGTATCCGATGACGCACTACACGCATCAGGGCTGGCTGGACGAGAGCCACTCGTACTTCTACATGAATGACGAGCTGGACGAGATGAACGGCGCCGTGGAGCGGACGCGAACGCTGATCTGGGATGTTCAGGACCTGGACGATCCGCAGCTGGTGAACCAGTTCTACCTGGCCTCCAGCGCCAGCGACCACAATCTGTACACCCGCGGGAAGTACATGTACCAGTCCAACTACCAGGCGGGTCTGCGCATCCTGGACATCACCGATCCGGTCAACCCCGTAGAGGTGGGCAACTTCGACACCGCTCCCTACGCGGAAGATGCTGCGGGCTTCGGTGGGTCGTGGAGCAACTACCCGTTCTTCAAGAGTGGCGTGATTGCAGTCTCCAGCCGCGCCGAAGGTCTGTTCTTGGTGCGATTCCGGAAGGTGGATTCCTGATTCGCGTCCCCGCCAACCGGGGCTCAAGGTCTCAATTTGAAGTTGGTGCTTCCGCATCCATGTAGGCGGCGGCTGCGTGATCGTGTCTCCTTTGCGCGTGCACCAGCAGGCCGCCCAGGGATAAGAGCGTTGCTCCGACAACGGCGGCGACGTGGCTTGCTGTTCGCAGGATTGCAGCGAAGCGTTCCGGGTCCAGATTGTCGAGTTGGTCGGGGGGTAGAAACTGAGTCGGGTCGAAGGGAAAAAGCCCCAACAGGGCGATCACGGTCGCATTCGTTCCAATCACCAGCATGCCCCACCCCAGGTAGCCCTTCCAGCGGCGCCGTCCCCAGAGGAAGGTGCCGGAGGCCAGGAGAGCCGCACCTATTCCCTCGGCGGCCCAGACAATGCAGGAGACTGGGCCCCGGAAAGGGGGAAAAGACCCCCCTGCCTGGACAGAGACGAACACGATCCCCACCAGGGCGGCCGTAGCAACAGTCAAGATCCACCAGCCAGGAAAAGCGAGAACAACGCCGACGCCACGGGCGATGCCACTCTGGGTGCGCTCTCCACGCTGCAGGCGCCGAATGCGACGGACGTCGTCCGGCATGCTGGTGACCGTTCCATCGAAGTATCCTGACGCGGCTGGCCGGGTTAGAAAGAAGGCCAGGATCCCAAAGGACACAACACTGCCCGCGGCTGCGAATCCCATCATGGGCGGCTTCAGGAAAGCCAAAACGAGAACAGTTGCGGGGATGCTTGCCAGCAGAAGTATTCGCCCCCAGCTTCGGCGTTTCAGGATTGCGATTCCGGATGCGAGCTGGACCGTGTTTGTGAGGGCACCCACCGCTACGAAAATCGCAAGCTCAACTCCAGCGTCACGCCACATCTCCTGCATGGAGGGGACAACCAGCGGCACCCAAAAAGCCAGCAAACCCAAGGCGCCGCTGACGGCGTAGTACCAGCCAATAATGCTCAGAGAGAGCGGTCGATAGGTCACCGGGGAATCAGGCGAAAAGAACGACATCGGAATCAGGTCGAGAAGTGGGTATGTGTGGCCTTGCAATACCCGCCACTGCCGTGCCTGTGACGCTCGCGGGGCGTGGTGCTCGAGGAAATCGGGACTGATGCGTAGACATGACCTGGGGGCACCCAAATAAACGAGATTTCCGCGCCATTCACGACACGGCGTTCCACAATCAGTCCACGACCGTCCGGATTCGGACCGTCAACACCCGAAACGAGACCCTCCCCCTAGACCTTAGAAGGGCAGGTCATCGTTCATGTCACCTGCTTCGGGAAGTGGAGGAAGCGGCTCGGGCATGGGGTCGGCCCCGCCTTCGCTCTTTTCTACCTTCCAGGCCTTGACATCCGTGTACCAGCGGCCGTTGTACTCACGGCTCTGGAGGTCGATGGAGGCTGTCACCTGATCGCCCTGGTTCAGGCCGAAGCGATCGATGTTGTCCCCCCAGACCGTAACACACACCTTGCGAGGGTACTCGCCCGGCAGGTCCATGACGAAATCCTGTTTGCGCCATTCTCCGCGCTGACTGGTTCCGGTCTGCATTTCCAGAATCTGTTCGACGGTGCCGGTAATCTTGAGGTCCACGGAGCTGGGAATCGGGTTGCGCTGGGAGTATTCGTCTTGGCCGCCCAAGCGGCCGGGGGTATCACCTGCAGCCTGCGGCAGGGTTTCGTTCAGGGACGGAGAAATTCTCGGTCCCGGCCAAGGTCCGGGGCGACGGTGGGCGTCAGCCGCGCCTGCGGCTATACATGTGGCCGGCCGCTTCCTCCACGAATTCCCGCCAGGTCAAGTCCTCTCCCGAGCCGGTGGGACTGTACCCGATCCAACAATGCGGCTTGCGGCGGCCGTACTCGAAGCGGGCGTCAATCCCAGGCCCCGTGGCCTGGGACAGGAACTCGTCAAGCAGATAGACGGCGTTGTCCAGGTAGTAGGAGTCCATGTCGCCGACGGCTATGTGGAGCTTCCCATTCAACTGCGGACCGATCGTCTCCCAGTTGGCTCTCAGGTACTGGTGGATGTCGTAGTTGACCTTCCAGTGTTCAGCGGTCTGTTGGTCGATATCGCCAGTCTGGGGATTCCAGATTGGGCGCGGGTAGCCGTTCTCGCCAACAGACCCGAAGACGGCCTCCCAGATGGCCCACTGTCCTCCCGAGCGTGTGTCGGGCCCGGTGGCATACTCCATCAGATTCTCCTGCCTGACGGTCGAGCGAATGTTGCCATCGAACCGGCGTGCGTTGGGTCGTTCGATCTTGTGCCACTCGTTATCGGTGAAGTACGCATTCTCGTCTTCGTACACGTTCACGATCTGGTGATAGTTGAAGTCCACCGGGTCGGGGCACCAGCCCCACGAACCGCCGAAGAAGTCCGGGTAGAATACCTGCATGGCGATGGCCTCCCAGCCGCCGGTCGAGCCTCCTGCAACAATGCGCGCCCACTCCTGCGGAATCAGTCGAAACTCCCGCTCCAGATGAGGAATGAGCTCCTGCGTGATGGCGTCGCCGTAGGGTCCCAGATTCTCCGAGTTGACGGAGTACGACGTGTCGTAGTAGGGATTGGCGTCTCGGATAGTGACCGCGACCACCGGTGGGGCCTGGCCGCTGGTCCACCAGTCGTTGAAGCCCTCGCTGCGCCCTTGACCAGGCGAGTCTGGATCAAAATTGAACGGGGCGCGGCTTCCCGGAAAGTGACCCTGCATGTACATCACCGGGTACGCGGTGGAGGACGCGGCGTATCCCGCCGGAAGCAGGACATTCGCGCCGATGAACATGTCCTTGCCCCAGAACTCCGAGAGCAGTTCGCTACGGATCTTGACGTACTTCACCCACTCGGTGTCACTCGGGTTGCCCTGCTGAAGCGTGCCGCCCGGTGGGACCGGATCCGAGGGGGCAATGACCTCACGCAGAGAGAGCGGAATCGTCCGCGAATCTCCCTCGCCGATAGTGACCGGGACAGGCGCGCTGAAGGCATTGCCCGGTGCTCGCCACTGGTTCTGACCCGCTCCGGAGTTGAGGTGCATGGAGACCGTGTGTCCGTCTGACCGCTCGAAAGTCGTGTAGACGCTCAAGAGGGCCTGCATCTCGTAATCCCCGGGAGGCAGGTCGGCCGCAGACGCCAGGGGATAGCCCTCCACTCCGGCGTCACCGGGCCTGATCTCCACGAAGTCGCCGGGCTTCAGACCGCTGACCATCTTGCCCCAGAAGGGCACGCCGTTGACACCCGTCTGAAGTCGGGGCTCTCGCTCGGAGGAGCGTGAGACGATCACGAATACGCGTCCATCGACAGGGACGTCCAAGCCCAGGGCGTGGATGGAGTCCGCCGCCTCCTGGGTAAACTGAACAGAAAAGGTGGGCCCAGATGGACCGGACGGAGAGGTGCAGGCCGCAAGAAGCAGCACAACAGACAGAGTAGGGAAGGATCGCATGGCAGGGGTGATTCGCGGAGGAAAGAGCACGATACAACACAGGGCCCCGTCCGAATCCGAACGGGGCCCTGCAGGAGGGGAAATCTCCTTGGAGAGCCCTACTCGGACATCTCCCGGAGGACCTTCGCCAGTCGAACGCGGATCCGGTCCGCGTTACGGGACTTGCCGCTGGCCAGCGAGCTCAGTGCCGCCATTTCCAACGTGTAGGCTGCTGCGGCAAGCTCCTCGGCCTGATTCGTATCCAGCGCCGCGTTCACACGGGACACCCAATCGCCAGAGACCGCATCGGCGCGGACCAGTTGATCCATGTACGCGCGGGCAACGACCGGGACGGCCGGCCACTCCAGTAGCGGCTGTTCCTGGGCATTGAAATCGCGCATGGAAACCAGCTTGGCAGCGGCGATCTCATTGGCCGACAGGTGCTCGCTTGGCTCCAGCTCGAAAATATCGAAGCCGCGGGCTATCTCCGCCCCGAAGAGCTGGCCGTTGTGCCAGTAGGTGGACCAGTAGCCACCCGACACCAACACGGTGTCGCTTATCGGCCCCCGGTCGAAGAAACCGATTTCGAATGCGTTCTCCGGATCGGTGAAATCGAAGATGGACATGCCGCCCTGGTACCAGGCCTGGGCCTTTATGTCGCGGCCCGGGATCGGGATGATGGAGCCATTGTGGGCCACGCAGTTTTCCGTGTCGGTCTGCGGGACGGGCAACTTGTAGTACCCTCGAAGCTTGAGCTTGCCGTCGACCAGATCAAAGATGGCGTTGGCACCCCAGGTCGGAGGATCTTCGCTGGTGCAGCGCGGCTGGCCGCCTCCGCCCCACTCGTCGGTAAAGATGACAGTGGTACCGTCATTGTTGAACGTGGCCGAGTGCCAGTAGGCAAAGTTGGGATCGACTACCTCTTCGATGCGAACCGGGTTGGCCGGATCGGTGATATCCAGGAGGATACCGTTGCCGGAGCACGCGCCGGCCGCAAGGCCCACGGCCGGGAAGGCGGTGATGTCGTGACACTGGTTCGTGCGACGGGAACTCTGGGTGCCGGGACCGTGGTCCCCACCCTTCCAGAGGCCACCGAGATCGCCGTCCTGCTCGAAGATGCGAGGCATGTTGACGATCTCAGACATTTCCGGAGCGGCCAGCGGCACCTTGATTACTTCGATGCGGAAGTAGGACGTGTTCGGGTCCTCGTCCGGGTCCTGGGCAGCTGAGCATCCAGCCAGTTCTTCGGCGGGGCGAACACGGCTGGTGCCCTGCACATAGACGTACACGTTCTCGGCATCATTCGGATCGCTTACTACCGTGTGGGTGTGTGATCCGCGGCAGGTCTGGACGGCAGCTACTTGAGCCGGCGATCCGATGTCGGAGATGTTGAAGATCCGAACACCGCGGAACCGCTCATCGCTGACCGGGGCTTCAACACCCTGGGTGCCGCAATCCAAACGACCCCGCGTCTCCTGGACCGACATGAACAGCAGGTCTCCATACACCGAAATATCGCCCTGTCCGCCGGGACAGACGACGGAGGTCTTCAGCTTGGGACTCTTTGGATCCGAGACATCGTAGATGTTGAACCCGCGGTAGTTGCCCACAAATGCCATCCCGCCCTGGAATGCCAGGTCGGTGTTGCTGACACTTCCGCCGGTACGCTGCGCATCCCTGAAGCCTTCAGGCTTCGGCATGCTGGCGAGCAGGGTAACGCCCTTCGACGCCTCGCCGGCATCGTGCAGGCCCGCGCGCAGGCCAATGCGTGGGTCGTTTTCGTCCCAGTCCCAGAGCTTCTCTTTTGGCGGTTCGGGAAGCGTAGGCGGATTGTCTTGGGCCATGACCGGCGCGGCGACGGCCAGCATCAGGGTCAGGGACAACAGGTGCAGTAAACGAGTTCTCATGGAGTTCAAGCGGGTTACTGGATAAAGGTGTGAGTGAGGCTGCCCGTTCGCGCGTCACTACCGGAGACGCGCAAGCATCTGTTGCATGCGCTGGATTTCCATCGACTGGTCCTCCTCTACCGCATCGGCAAACTTGAAAATGTCGGTCTCCTGAGCCCCGCCCTCGGAGGAAAGAAGCTCGCCCACCATGGTGATGGCTCCCTGGTGGTGTTGAATCATGAACTCCAGCCACAGCCGGTAGAACTCATCGCCGCCAGATGCCGTCAGCTGTGTCATCTGCTCAGGACTCAGCATGCCAGGCATGGCTGCCACGTGACCGCTCATCATATGGAGGGCGGTCGCCTCGGGGATGTCCTCTCCGCGATCGCGCAGCCACTTCTGCATCAGTTCGATCTCCGCTCTTTGGGAGATCTCAATTCGCTGGCCCAGCAGGGCGAGATCCTGGCGATTGGTCCGGTCGGCAATGAGGGCGGTCATGTCGAGGGCCTGGGCGTGATGCCCAATCATGCCCTGCATGAAGTGGACGTCCGCATCCGTGTAGGGAATCTCGCGAGCCGTCATCATCGCGTCCGGAGCGCGCCGGGATGCTTCACCGGGAGCACCCGGCTGCACGACGCGGGGTTGGTCGTCGGTGGACGGGCTCGCAGTTTCCGAAACACCGCTCGTCGTACCACAGGCGCTTGTTGCCATTGCGGCGACGAACACGAGAAGGAAGCCTGGACCTGATTTCACGCTTTCAAGGGGTAAGGGAACCAATGTATGCCCGGCCAAACTCGGAAGCCGGGTCAGAAATCGGCCTACGGTTTCTCAAGAAGGCGGTTTCGGGGGTATTGGGCGTGGCCGGGAATCACCGAGCGCCGTCAATCGACCGGTTCCCACGACACCTTCGTGCCGGAACTCACCGCATCGGTCGGGTGGATTACCACGCGATCCCCGTTCTCAAGGCCACCAAGCACCTGGGCGTCTTCGTTCGAACGTTGCCCCAACTGCAGAGCGGTCAGGTGGGCCTTCCCGTTTCGAATCACGAAGGTCTGCCAGGCTCCGTCAAGGCTGAAAATGGCTGCGGTAGGGATGGTCAGAACGTCCGATTCCTCCCAAACAACAATCGAGGCCTCGACCCGGTAGCCAGCACCCAGTCGGTCGGGTCGATCGGTCAGAGCTACGACCACGTTGACGCGCTGCTCCTCGACGCCCAATGCCGAGACTTTGGTAAAGGCCGACGGCTCAATGCGCTGAACCCGGCCGGAAAGGACGCGATCTCCCCCCCAGTCGTCAATGATGACCGGGTCGCCGATATCGATCCGGACCGCATCTTCGGACAGCACGTCCACGACGATCTCCATGGCCTCGGAATTCCCCAGCTCGAGGAGTGGGGTGCCGACCCCCACCGTGCGTTCGCTTCGCTCCGGCACAAACATGACGCGTCCTGAGGCAGGTGTTCGAACGGAAAACGTGCCTCCGGTCTGATCCGCTCGTGTGCCGGAAAGAGCGGCCCTGGCTGCCGTGACATTGGCTTCGGCTGCGGCCAGTGCGGCCTCGGATGCAGTGACCATCCGCCGGCCGGATTCGGCCGCCAACTCGGCCTCTTCCAACTCCTGACTGCTCAGGATGCTGTCCCGTGCCAGTGCCCGGACACGCCCCAACTCGCGCGCTGTCTGATCGAGTCGCCCCGTGAGATCGTCCAGTTGGGCACGGGCCTGACTTCGCTGGGCCACAGCAGTTTCAACCTGGGCCGCCAGCACGCGCCGCGTGCGGGAGTCAGCCAGAGCCGGCGAAATGCGCGCGACAACCTGCCCGGCTTCCACGGAATCGCCTTCCTTCAGCAGGATTCGTTCCACCAGTCCCGCTACAGGAGCTGCGACCACGTACCGATCCACCACACGGGTTCGGCCCTCCTCCGAAATTGAGACCTGCAGGGTGCGCGGGCTAACCACGGCAGTCTCAACTTCCAGTCCGGCGCCACCGAAGACGCTGATCACCACCACAGCGGTCAGGACCAGAACGCCGACCGCTATCCATACGATGCGCTTGTTCAATGTTACTCGCGAGTCTTCAGGACTTCTATCAAATCCATCCGATCAAGGCGCCGCCGAACGATCAGACCGCTCAACAGGGCCGCCAGGATGGTCACAAGGGCCGCCAGCATGAATGTATTGGTGCTGACGACGAAGGGGATGCGGTAGGCGTCTGTTCGGACTCCGGCGGCTACGGCGGCAGCCAGACCGTAGCCGAGCAGCCAGCCGAGCGGAATCGCCGCGACGGTCGTGATGGCCTGCTCGCCCAGGAGCAACACTGCCACCTCTCTTCGGGAGAAGCCCAGCACCCGAAGGCTGGCCAGTTCACGCCCACGCTCGGAGAGGGCAACGCGAGCGCCGTTGTAGATCACTGCAATGGCGATCACGCTCGAGAAGCCGAGAATAAAGAACACACTGATCAGGAGGCTCTCGTCCAGCTGCTCCTCGAAACTGGCGAGGCTCTGGTCAGGGGATGAGACCGACGCCACGGCCGGAACGGTCTTCAGCGCCGCGTTGAGTCCGGCGCGACGGTGGTCGTCCACCGAAAGAAAGGCTCCCGATACCGAGGCGGTACCCACCAGGCGGTGGAGGGCGTCAAGATCCATGAACACCGACAGCCCGAGGAAGTCCTCCACCACGCCCGCCACTGTCACGTCCCTGACGTGTCGTGGACCCTCCAGGACCTCCACCCTGAGCACGTCGCCGGCCTCCACGGCCAGACGCTCTGCAAGCAAATCACTGAGCACGACGCCGGATGGGGGCAGCGGCTGCACACGACCGCTGGCGGCAATAATCCGCCGAAGGCGACTCTCTCGCGGGATACCGGTTATGCCTGAGTCCTGCGTGAGCTGGCCGGACCGGAGGCGCACAGGTACGACGCGGAACGGCTCCACGCGGGTGACGCCGTCGAGCCGCGCCAGATCATAGCGGACGCTCGGAGACAGGGAGCGATTGAAGTTCACGGCCAGGTCTTCCCGCTGCGTTTCGCCAAACTGCAGCTCCATCATGCGGTCGACGCCGTCAAACATGAACATGCCGATTACCAGGATGGCGACGGCGTATGCAACTCCCACAATCGAGAGCAGACTCCGGACGGGGGTGCGCTCGACGTTTCGGAGGATCATGCGTCCCGCGGGAGGCAGGGAGGATCCGAAACCCCATCGCTCGACGAGGCCGGGCTTGAAGGAGGCCGGCGGTTCGGCACGCATGGCCTCGGCCGGGGGAAGCCTGGAGGCGCGCCTGACCGATCCGAGGGCGCCGATGGTTGCCGCCACCAGACTGACCCCTACCGCAATGATCATCAGTACCGGGCTGGCGTCGTATTCCAGATTGGGAAAATCAAAGAACTCTCCATACAGGTCCACCATGCTCTGCCCCAGCGCGATTCCGAGGAAAATGCCCGCTCCGGTTCCGATCAGAACAGCCACGAAGGCAAACTGGAGGTAGTGCCATCCAACCTCCGCATTCGAATATCCGAACGCCTTGAGGACGGCGATCTCTGAACGCTGGGTCGCAATCATCCGAGACAGGACGACGTTCAGCAGGAAGGCCGCTACGGCCAGGAAGACGATCGGGATAATGGTTCCGGTCGCCCGATTTTGGTCCAGTTCCGATTGCACCATCAAGTGCGATGGCTGCCGGGATCTCGGATAGGCCCCGAGTCCTCCGTAGGGGCGGAGCACCTGATCGAGGTCGGACATCACAGCCCGTTCCTTCGACCCGGGAGCGAGTTGGATCAGCACCTCGTTGAATGCGCCCTCCATGTCATACATGCTGGAAAGGGCCCGCCGTCCGATCCAGATGATCCCATACCGCTCGTTGTCCGGAATTATGGCGCCGGGAGGGATCGCGTACGTGTGTTCTGGCGAGATTCCGGTCCCGACAATCCGCAGCCCGTGCAGTCTTCCGTTGATTACGGCCCGCAGGGTGTCGCCCGGAGTAAACCCATTGGCGACGGCGAAGTTGCGGCTGACCACAGCCTCGTCGGGACTCTCCGGATCCACGTAGCGTCCCGTCTTTACATGAATGTCCGCCAGGCTGGCCGACCGGTTTTCGGGTACCGAAAAGAGCCGCCCCAGGGCGGGCGCATCCGTGCTGGGAACGTCGAGGTTTGCGTTGAGCGCAATTCGCGTGGTCACGGTCGCGACTCCTGAGATGGCCTCGAGGTCGCCCACGAGTGACAGCGGCGCCTTCTCCAGACTCGCCCAGATGTCCGGAAAACGAGTGTCGCGGTAGTACTGGTCTCGGGAGGAGTCCAGGGACTCGTAGGTACCCCGCATGGTCAGGACCGTCATGATGCCGACTGCGACGACGGCGGCAATCGAAGCGACCTGACCGCGATGGTGCCAAACCTCGCGAAAGAGGCGCCGGGTCAGAGCAGATGGGGATCCTACCAATGGATGGCCTCCACGCTGGTCCTTTCCGCATTTCGGTCCACGGAGGCTATCCGGCCGCTGCTCATCTGGATGACCCGATCCCCCATGGCCGCGATGGCCGCATTGTGGGTAATGATGGCCGTGCAGGTACCGGTTTGCCGATTGACCCGCTCCAGAACACGCAGGACCATGCGGCCCGTCTCCAGGTCAAGTGCCCCGGTCGGCTCATCGCAGAGCAACACCTGGGGGTTCTTGGCGACTGCGCGTGCAATGGCAACCCGCTGCTGTTCGCCTCCGGAAAGCTGTGCGGGAAAGTGATCGAGCCGGTCGGACAGGCCGACCAGTTCGAGCGCCTCCTCCGGCTTCATGGCCGCGTGTGCGATTTCCGTCACCAGGGCGACGTTCTCTCGGGCAGTGAGGCTGGGGATCAGATTGTAGAACTGGAAGACGAAGCCGACGTGGTGTCGTCTGTAGAGCGTCAGCGCGCGCGTAGACGCGCCAGAAAGTTCCTCGTGGCCGTAGAACACCCTGCCGGTGGTTGGGACATCCAGGCCGCCCAGAATATTGAGCAGGGTGCTCTTGCCGCTCCCCGAGGCACCAAGCAGGACCACCAGTTCCCCGGTGTAGAGCTCCAGGTTGATGTTCCGCAGCGCATGCACCGAGACCTGACCCATGTGGTAGGTCTTGGTCACATCCTGAACCCGAAAAACCGGATTAGACCCTGGGCTTTCTAACGCGGGGTCGACGTTGGTCTGGGTCAGCCTTGTCCACGGGTTTCTACCCATTATCTGATTGGATCTCGGCAGCAATTCGCTGAACGTCGTCCAGGACCCGGAGGAGATTGCCACTCCAGAGTTGGCTGATCTGGGCTTCCGTGTACCCGCGTCGCACCAGTTCGTGGGTGACGTTGAAGGTCTCGGAGGCGTCGTTCCAGCCCTCGAGGCCGCCGCCGCCGTCGAAGTCCGACGAGATGCCCACATGGTCTATGCCGATGGTCTCAACCAGGTAGTCAATGTGGTCCACAAAGTCGCTCACGCCCACGGGCTCGGCCTCGACTTCGCCCATGCGATCCTCGATGGCCTCGTTGACGGGTTCGATGCGCTCGAAGTAAGCCTCGCGCTCCTCCGCGGGTAGGGTGAAGAGGGCCCTGCGATCAGTGATCAACTCGATGCTCATCGACTCCGCCACCTCCTCCCGGAGCGCGTTCACGGCGTCCTGATAGGCACTGTTCTTGGCTGCGTTGACGTAGCTCCGAAACGCGACGGTCTGGATCACGCCTCCGTTGTCGCGGAGCGCCATCAGCTGTTCGTCATCCATATTCCGGCTTACGTCATTCAGGGCACGCGCGGCCGAGTGTGAGGCAATGACAGGCGCACGCGAAAGGGACATCGTCTCCATGTTGGCCTCTTTGGAAGGATGCGAGAGATCAATCATGATGCCCCAGCGATTCAACTCCGCGACGGCCTGCCGTCCCAGGTCGCTCAGTCCATTGTGGAGCCACACGTCGTCACGCTCCCCGGTGTTGGAGTCGGAGAATTGGCTATGGCCGTTGTGCGAGAGGGACATATACCGGGCGCCGCGCTCTGCGAAGTCCTTGATGTTGCCCAGGTCCAGGCCAACGGGATGCGCATTTTCAACTCCGATCATCGCGACCCGCTTACCTTCTGAGACAATGCGGCGAACGTCATCCGAGGTATAGGCGATTCCGATCTGCTCCGGGGCCTTGTCCTCCGCCAGCCAGTGAATCGCGTCGAATTTGGAGATGGCATTCTCGTAGGCAGCGGCGTAGCCCGCATCGGTGAGGTCGTCCTGTCCGGTGTAGACAACGAGCCAGGTCACATCCAGCCCTCCGGCAACCATTTTCGGGATGTTGACCTGGGTCGGGAGGTCCATGGTATAGTTTCGCTCCTCGGTAAAGTTGCGAACGTTGATGTCATTGTGCGTATCGAGCGTGATCACGCGGTCGTGAATCTCGCGGGCGTGTGTGGCCAGGTCCATGTCTGTGTCTTGGGCGGGCTGGGGCTCAGACTCAGGGGCCGAGCAGGCAGAAATCACACAGAGGATCAAGAGGGGGAATCCGAAGCGGTACATCACGAAATCGGTCTGAGGGGAAACGGTAGGAATGCTTGAATGTACTGTGTCCGGCCACGCCAAACTTCCAGAGACGCCTGACCCCGACTGCCACATGATGACTTCCCCACGAACCCTACTGGCTATTCTCGTTCTTTCCGGTTGGGCAACAGCAGCCTGCGGTCAGGACCAGGACTCGCCTGAATACCTGAATGCACGCCACATCATTGAGGACGGCCAGGCTCAGGAGGTTGGCGCGTTCTCGGACGCCGATGACTGGATCCGGGAGGAGCTTTGGGTAGAGACCGAGTTTGATTCGGATGGCGACGGCAAGCTGGACCGCATGCACGCCGCGGTGGTCAGACCGGCGCAGACCGGGTTGTCTGACTTGAAGGTGCCCGTCATCTACGGATCGAGTCCTTACTATGCGGGCACCTCGGGCGGGCTTGAGTACTTCTGGAATACCCAGCACGAAGTTGGTGACGTACCTCCGCGGCGGACCAATCAGCCGCAGCCTGTCTTGCGTGCACGGGATGGGATCTCCAACGCCTTTGTCGAGGACTGGGTGCCGCGCGGGTTTGCCGTCGTTCACTCCTCATCCCCGGGCACCGGACTCTCCGAGGGTTGCCCAACGGTTGGCGGCATCAATGAGTCCCTCGCCCCGAAGGCTATCGTGGATTGGCTGAACCACCGGGCGAAGGGCTACACCACGCCAGACGGCACAATGGAAGTGACCGCCGATTGGGCGACCGGCAAAGTCGGAATGACCGGCACCTCATACAACGGCACCCTGCCGCTTGCGGCTGCCACAACTGGCGTCGATGGGCTTGAGGCCATTATTCCGGTCGCTCCCAATACCTCCTACTACCATTACTACCGCTCGCACGGATTGGTCAGGAATCCGGGCGGATATCCAGGCGAGGACGTCGACGTCCTCTACGACTTCATTCACAGTCGCGATTCTGATCGCCGAGAGTTCTGCAACTCAACGGTTCGCGATGGTCTGATGATGGAGAACATGGACCGCGTCACGGGTGACTACAACGAGTTCTGGGCCTCACGGGACTACCTCAACGTGATTGATAACGTCAAGGCTGCCACGCTCATGGCGCATGCCTTCAACGATTGGAACGTGATGCCAGAGCACAGTGTGCGGATCGTGGCGGCCCTCAAGAAGCGCGGCCTTCCCGTGCAGCAGTACTACCACCAGGGTGGCCACGGCGGCCCTCCGCCGATGACCATGATGAACCGCTGGTTTACGCGGTATCTCCTGGACGTGGAGAATGGCGTGGAGGATGACCCCAAGGCCTGGATCGTCCGGCAGGGCGCTGACCGTCAGGATCCGACCCCCTACGAGGATTATCCGAATCCCGAGGCGTCGCCGGTCAGTCTCTATCCCGCGGCAGGTGGGCTGGGGATCGGGGCGCTCGGAACGCAGCGGGTAGAGGAGCAGGGAGTCGTGACCCTGGTGGACAATCCGTCATTTGACGGCGAGGCACTCGCCAGGGCCGAGTGGACCGATCACCGGCTGCTCTACACGACGCCCGTTCTCGCCGAGAACGCCCATATTTCGGGGACCCCGTCTGTCACAATTCGCGTCTCCGGAGACAAGCCGGCGATGAACCTGTCGGTGTGGTTGGTATCTCTCCCGTGGACCGAGGGTGGCCGTGCTCAGGGCGGCGTGATCACCCGGGGCTGGGCAGATCCGCAAAACGATCAATCCATTTGGGAGAGCACCCCGCTCGAGCCAGGAGAATTCCGGGAGCTGACGTTCAATCTGCAGCCGGATGACCAGGTAGTCCCCGCGGGGCAGCAGATCGGCTTGATGGTGTTCTCAAGCGATCGGGATTTCACCCTGAGGCCCGCGCCGGGGACCCGCCTTTCAGTCGATCTGGATGCCACGTCCCTATCGCTTCCCGTTGTCGGAGGCGCACTCAACTTCGACCAGAAAGAGGGCACCGACTGATATGGTTGCAGTCACCTCCAACATGCTCGAGCTCGGCACGCCGGCTCCCGGGTTCGCGCTGCCGGATCCCGATGGAACGGTGTTCTCGATTACCGAAGCCGTTGGACAGCCGCTTGTCGTCATGTTTATCTGCAACCATTGTCCGTTTGTCAAACTGGTGGCAGACGAACTCGCTGCTCTTGGCCGAGACTACGAGGGGAGGGTCTGGCTGGTGGCCATCAACAGCAACGACACGGAGCGCTACCCCCAGGATGGGCCGGATGCCATGCGCGAGGAATCCGCGAGGCGGGGGTACACCTTTCCGTACGTGCTGGATGCCACCCAGGAAGTCGCCAAGTCGTATCTGGCCGCATGCACGCCGGATTTTTTCGTCTTCGGTGCGGACCATCGCCTGGCCTATCGCGGCCAACTCGATGACAGCCGGCCAGGCAACGGTGTGGTCCCCACGGGTCGGGATTTGCGGGCTGCACTGGATGCCGTTCTCGCCGGTCAGAATCCCGACCCGAATCAGCGCCCTGCCATGGGCTGCAACATCAAGTGGAGAGCCGGGAATGAGCCGGCCTATTTCGGGCACCTGAGGTAGGGTCAAAAGGGTAGGGGTCTCCCCTACACTCGCGCGGGGGCGGCGCGGTCAGTAGGCCTGTCGGATTTCTCGCAAGCGTTGCAAGGGAGCCACGCCAATGTAGGGGCATGGGCCGCCGTAGAGTTGGGTAGCCACTCGAGCCACTCGACCTACCCCAATGACTACCCCAATTCGACTCTTTCTGAGCCTTGGCCTTCTTGGCCTGCTCGTTGTTGCTGCAAGTCCGGAAGCCCGGATGACGTTCTCTCCAGAGGAGAGTACAATGACCATTTCCGGGACATCCACGATCCACGATTGGACATGTGATGTTGAATCGGTCGCCGGATGGGCCGAGACCAACGCCGGCGCCTACGCGTCCGGCAAGGTGACCGTCCAGGTCTCGGATATCGAGTGCGGCAAGCGAATCATGAATCGCAAGCTCAAAGACGCGCTCGAAGGCGAGGATTTCCCCGAGATCAGCTTTACCGCCAGCACGATTACCGGCGCCGATGAAGGCTGGATGGCCGAAGGCGAGTTGACCGTTGCGGGCAAGGTCCATCCGCTCACGGTGGTATTCGCCGCCTCGGAAGGCAATCCCAGCAAGATCACCGGTGAGGTGGAACTGAGCCTTGAGGCCCTTGGCGTAGACCGGCCGACGGCGGTCCTGGGCACGATCAAGACCGGCAACCTGGTTACGGTGCGTTTCGACGTCACAGCCAAGCCCGCTTCGTGAAGGCGCTCTTCCTCATAGCAGTTCTGGCGACTTCTCTCCAGACGACCATGGCACAGGATTCCTTTCATACGCAGCCCGACAGTCGCTTTTGGATAGAGGGGTCTGCCACCGGGACCAGCTTTGTGTGTCGAGTCGACTCGCTGGCGGGCACCGCCCAGTTCGGCGCCACCAACACAAGCCTGGCCAGCGGTACGCTCCACGTACCGGTAGCCCACGTTGACTGTGGAAATTCCCGGATGACAGCGGACATGCGCGAGACGTTGCACGCTGACCGGCATCCCGAGATCAGCTTCTCGCTGACAGGCGTCGAGCGATCACCCGTCCAGGCGCATGGGATCCTCGCGATCGCGGGCGTCGAGCGATCGGTCTCCATCCACGGTACGCTTCGCCCGATGGACGGCGGTCAGGTACGTGTGACGGGATCGACACGCCTGCGGCTCTCCGATTTCGGCATTGAGCCACCGACCAAATTTTTTGGACTCGTCAGGGTCCACAACGAGATCGACGTGCACTTCGACCTGGTCGGGGCACGCCGTCAGCCGGCACAACACGCCGGCGGCCAATGAACCCCCCGAACAATCCCCCAATGGAGGATCTTTCACTATGACAAACGTCATGAAACATATCGCATCGACTCTTCTTGCTACGCTTCTTCTAGCACTCCTGTGGACACCTGGTACCGTCCAAGCTCAGCAAAACGCCCGTCCCGCCGGCGCCGATGGCCTGACCGTTTTTGAGACGGTCGGAGTTGCCCCTGGCACCTTTGACGGACTCAGGCTCTCCTGGGGCGCGGACTTCACGCAGCAGTTCCAGGCACTGAGCCACGACAACGATGGCTCGTCACCACTCATGGAACTCGGTAACGGCTTCAACCTCGCCACCGCCAACCTGAATCTCACGGGCGACCTGGCGGACGGAATGACCGTAAACCTCGTTACCTACCTGTCATCCCGTCACCATTCTGAGGCCTGGGTGAAGGGAGGATATCTGCAGGTAGATTCCGTTCCGGTCGAAGCCCTGCAGCCACTCTTCGAGGTCATCTCGATGCGCGTGGGTCACATGGAAGTGAACTATGGTGACGCCCATTTCCGCCGCACCGACAACGGATCGGCTGCCTACAATCCGTTTGTTGGCAACCTGATCATGGATTCCTTCGCCACAGAGATTGGCGCGGAAGTCTACGCCCGGTTCGACGACGTGATGGTGATGGTCGGTGCGACCGGTGGCGAGATCAAGGGACGCGTAGACCGTCCGGATGATCGTGCCCCGACGCTCCTTGCCAAGCTTGCCTACGACTCACAGGTCAACGAAGATCTTCGTGTCCGCGTAGCCGGTTCGATGTACAGCACCTCGAAGTCAATCTCAAACACGCTGTACTCCGGTGACCGTGCAGGAAGCCGCTTTTACGACGTGCTCGTCGAGGAATCGGGTGATTCCTTCCGCAACGGCCGCTACAGCCCAGGATACCGCAGCAAAGTCCAGGCCTTCCAGTTCAACCCGTTCGTGCAGTTCAAGGGTCTCGAACTCCACGGCATCTACGAGATGGCAAGCGGTGAAGACGATCAGGAAGACGCTACGCAGTTCGCCGTGGATCTGATCTACCGCATGAACGACTTCTACGTTGCCGGCCGTCAGAACAACGTGAAGCACGGTGATGTCAAGATTGACCGTACCCAGATTGCTCTGGGCTGGTTTGTGACTCCGAACGTGCTCACCAAGATCAACTACGTAACCCAGAGCTACGAAGGTGCTGAAGCCGAGGGTTCGTTCGATGGAATCACGATCGAAGGCGTAGTCAGCTTCTAGTCCGAATCCTCAAGCCGGGCCTCCCCGAGGGGAGGCCTCGGTACTAGCCACCATGAACCCAATTCGAGAAAATGACTATCCGACCGAGAGTGTATTTAGCGAGGGGAGGTTCAACGGGCTCATGGTCGAGGGAGTCGTAGCGTTCTAGCTACCTGCCTCACCAACCTGGCGTACACTTGTTTGAAGTCGGACGGGGCGCTCTTCCTTTGGGGGGAAGGGCGCCCCATGTTTTTGAAGGACCGTATACTGCCGCTCCTCAACGCAGAGCACTCGAATGTCAGATCGCCGCACCTTCATCAAGCGCACCGCCTTGGGCGCAACCCTCGCCCCGGCCCTCCTGGGCTGTGAAGAGGTTGCCACCGAGTCCGTTCCGGCCGTGCGACCCGTAGCCCTGTCCACCTGGAATCACGGGCTTCCGGCCAACGAAGCGGCGTGGGAAATCTTGTGGCAAGGCGGCACAGCACTGGATGCCGCGGAGGCCGGCGTTCGAGTGCCCGAGGCGGATCCACGTGTTAGCACGGTCGGGTATGGCGGGCTTCCGGATCGCGATGGAGCGGTAACGCTGGACGCATGCATCATGGATCACGAAGGGCGCTGCGGGTCCGTCGCCTTCCTGAAGAACATCATGCATCCGATTTCTGTCGCTCGCAAGGTCATGGAGGAAACCCCCCACGTCATGCTTGTCGGAGAGGGAGCCCTGCAGTTCGCCCGGGACCAGGGATTCTCGGAAACCAGCCTCCTGACCCCCGAAGTAGAGGCCCTGTGGCGCCGATGGAAGGCCGAGTCTGGTCCCGCCAGGCCTCCAATCAACGTCGAGAATCACGATACCATCGGAATGCTGACCCTCGACCAGTCCGGCAATCTCGCGGGCGCCTGTACAACGAGTGGCGCCGCCTACAAGTATCACGGCCGCGTCGGCGATTCGCCCATCATTGGAGCGGGGCTCTACGTCGATAACGCGGTCGGCGGCGCCACAGCCACCGGATGGGGAGAGGCCGTGATTCGGGCCGTCGGCTGTTTCCTCGTGGTCGAGTTCATGCGGCAGGGCCACGGACCCGAGGATGCCTGCCGTCTGGCCGTGGAACGGGTGATCGAGAAGAACCCGGATTGGCGCGAGATCCAGGTGGGTTTCCTCGCACTCACCAAGGCAGGGGAGTACGGGGCGTATTGCATTGCGCCGGGTTTCAACTTCGCTGTGCAGACTCCGGACGGTGGAAACCGACTCCTCGATTCGGCGAGTCGGATCTAGATCTAGAGTCGGCCGGCTTACCCCAACTCTGGCCACGTATCCGAGAGTCGATAGCCCAGCGGCCATGGGTCGTCTGGATCCAGCATGTGCTGATGCGTACCCGTGATCCAGGCCCGGCCGGACACGGTCGGGATGATGGCCAGAGTGGATCCCAGCGTCGTGACCGAATCGATCCCGCACCGGAATTCGGATCCGATGATGGAACGCGCATGGTAGTGTTCGCCGCGGGCCATCTGCCCCTTTGCGTGGAGGACGGCCATGCGCGCCGAGCATCCTGTCCCTGTCGGAGACCTGTCAATCTTGCCCGGATAAATCGCCACCGCGTTGGTGCCCTGTAGCGTGTCTCCAACCCGGGTAAGCGGTCCGGCAAACTGGCAAAAGGAAATATGCGTCCAGTCCGGATTGGTGGGGTGCCTGAAGCCAAGCTGATCATTGGCGGCACGGGCGATCTTCATTCCGGCCTCAGCCAGTTCGCGTGCCTCAGAAGGCTCAAGCGAGAAACCCAGCGAGTGTGCGTCCACGATCACAAAGCTGTCCCCACCATAGGCCGTGTCGACGGTTATCGTGCCCAAGCCATCCAACTCAAGCGGCGCGTCCTGGCGGGCGGCAAAAGAAGGCACATTGCGTATTCGAATACGCTCGGCCTTTCCGGCGCGGCAGGTTGCCGTCGCCTCAATGGTGCCTCCCGGGGCTTCCAGTCGCAGGACCGTCTCGGGCTCCGTCATGGGAAGAATGCCCGCATCCAGAAGCACGGTAGCCACACAAATCGAGTTGGATCCCGACATCGGTGGCGTGTCCTCTGGCTCCATGATGATCCAGCCCATGTCGGCGCTCGGGTCCTTGGGCGGCACGAGCAGATTCACGTGTCGGAATACGCCGCCACGCGGCTCGTTCAGCACGAAACGGCGGAGTTGATCATCCTTCGCGATGAAGGCCCGCTGCTCCCAAAGCGTCGCTCCGGGAGGGGGTGGAACGCCGCCGACGATGACGTCTCCCACCTCGCCTTCAGCATGGCAGCTGATGACATGAATGACTTTGGATGTCCTCATGCGCCTGACTGTCGCAGTCCGGGGGACACTCACGCCTGCAGCGCGTTAGGCAGGTCTTGAGGCCCCATTGAAAAAAGAGTCACATGGAACTGGGAATCTACACGTTCGCGGAGAACACGGCTGACCCAACGACCGGCTTGCTCCAGCCACCTCAGGAACGCATGGCCGACCTGCTCGAGGAAATGCGCCTCGCGGACGAAGTGGGCCTGGATGTCTTCGCCATCGGTGAGCACCACCGACCGGAATACATGGCCTCAAATCCCGCCACCATTCTGGCGGCAGGAGCGGCGGCCACGAAGCGGATCCGGCTTTCCAGCGCTGTGACCGTGCTGGGTTCCGAAGACCCTGTCCGGGTCTTCCAGCAATTCGCGACGCTGGATCTGATCTCAAACGGCCGCGCGGAAATCATGGCGGGTCGGGGGTCGTTTATCGAATCGTTTCCGCTCTTTGGCAATGACTTGGGTGACTACGATGCGCTCTTTGCCGAAAAGCTGGACCTCCTCCTGAGGCTTCGAGAGGCCGAGACCATCACCTGGACCGGCAAGCACCGGCCGTCGATTCCCGGCCGCGGAGTCTATCCTCGACCGGTTCAGGAGCGACTTCCCGTCTGGTTGGCCGTTGGCGGCACTCCGGCTTCGGCAGTCCGGGCTGGCACGTTGGGTCTGCCTCTGGCGCTGGCCATCATCGGTGGCGATCCCGGCCGTTTCAAGGGCTTCGCCGACCTGTTCCGCCGATCACTGATCGAGGCGGGAAATCCGGCGGACACGCCCCTGAGCCTGAACGTCCACGGGTTCATCGCGGACGATGCTCAGAAGGCCGCAGACCTTGCCTACCCACCATTCGCGACCACGATGAATCGGATCGGGGCTGAGCGTGGATGGCCACCCACCAGCCGGGCGCATTTCGACCAGGAAATCAGGAGCGGCGCCCTGTTTCTGGGGAATCCCGAGCAGGTTGCAGAGAAGATCGTCAGGCAACACGCGGTCTTTGGGCACGACAGGACGCTGATTCAACTGAGCGTTGGGACGATTTCGCACCGCGAGATGATGCGGGCGATTGAACTGCTCGGGACACGAGTCGCACCGCTCGTTCGCGATGGAATTGGGGTCGACCAGCCGGTGTGAACCCGCTATCCGGGCGACCAGACCCACGCCGCTAGAAGAATTGGTCGATCAGAATTGGATTGCCGTCCGGATCCACACAGGTTATTGAACCCGGCCCGGCGCTGGCCTCATCCACCTCGGTCAGCAATTCAACGCCCTGTTCCTTGAGGCGTTTTTGCAGCACGCGAATGTCCGTGAAGGAATCCAGCTGATGCGTGTCTTGACCCAAACCCGGATTGAACGTCAGGATATTCTTGTCAAACATCCCCTGAAACAGACCGATCACTGTAGTCCCGTTTGTCAGGATCAGATATCCGTGGTTGGAATCGCCCCCGGCTTTCTTGAACCCGAACTTCTCGTAGAAGGCCAGAGAGACGCCGAGGTCCTTGACCGTCAGGCTTATCGAAAACGCACCAAGTTCCATCTCAATCTCCGGGCTGTGTCGAACCCGCATTATAGGTGGGAGGTGAAGAACTGGGCAACGCTGCGCCGACGATGGCACGTTCCTGTCGGATGGTCACGATGAGCATTGACAGTCCGGAGGTCATGGAGAGCGCATCGGATACGAGACCGGGGACGGACCAGACCAGGATATTGTGCACGATCCAAAACGGCACACACGCTACGAGCAGAGCCCGGAACGGGATGATTCGTGTTTGATACCGCCCGAAGCTGATTGTGGCCAGTCCCAGCGATGCGAAGAGCGAGGCGGGGCCTTGCCACGAAAGCGCCATGATGGCAGCGATGGCCGGGATCGTGGCGAGATATACCAGCCGGAAACCCGGTCGGGTACCGAGGGGAATGGCCGCCAATGCTTGAAGTCCTGCCACAAGCAGTAGCAGTGCAGCGGTATGGGCCCCGATGAGGAGGTAGTGCAGGCCAAAAGCGGCCGCTCCTCCTGCCTGTACGAGGAGCATCGTGGTTCGGCTACGAAACATCGGCCAAACGGTGTTGGCTGCCACGCCTGCAAATCCGATTATGTTCGAGAGACTAAACAACGCTCGTGACCGAGAAACTGATTATCACCAACGGGGGGGCTGCGGTCGAAGCTCTCAGCAGAGCAGGCGTGACAGGCAAAGTCCTTTCCTGGGACGATGTTCTGCATGACGGTCCGGTTCCTGGTGGTAATTCAGACGCCGAACTGAGGGCCGTCAGAGCCGCCTACCTCGCGCAGATGGGGCCGGGAGAGGCTCCCGACGCCAGTGGAGTGGGCCCTGGTCGACTGATCCATGCGCAGGAGCGACTCCGCGAGCGGGATGAAATCGTGGACACCTGGAAGGGGCCAATACTCCTCTGGTTCGAGCACGACTTGTACGACCAGCTCCAGTTGATCCAAATTCTGGATCGTCTTGGTTCACGTCCTGAAGTCTGGTTGCTTCAAATGGACGACTTTGTCACGCACCATTCGCCGGAGGCTCTACGGCGTGCGGAGGACGAAGCAGTTCGTGTGACCGACCGCCGCTACCGCGTCGCGACTGCTGCCTGGTCTGCCTTCACAGCGAACAATCCCCGCGCCGTCGTGGAACTGTCCAGCCATACCCTGGCACCGCTTCCGTTTCTCGGTGCCGCGCTGGACCGGTGGCTCCTCATGTTTCCCGGGCGACGTGGCCTGTCACTCACAGAGGGTTGGGTCGTGGACCTGCTTCGGGAGGGGCCCGGCGCCGGCGCCAGGTTGTTCAGTCAATGCCAGACCCGGGAGCTCGCTGCTTTTCGCGGGGACTCGTCATTCTGGGCCGTGTTGAAAGGGCTCGAATCGCTTCTCGTTTCGAGCGGAGACGTGCACCCCGCGCAGGCTCTCTGGTCACTCACCGAACTCGGAGACGCCGTCCGAAGTGGTGAGGTCGATAGGGTTGAGGCCGTCGGAATCGACCGCTGGCTCGGGGGCACCCACCTCAACTCCTCGAATGACTGGCGATGGATCGATGGGTCCCTGATTCTTCGCTCCGGAGGCCTTCAGAATCCGCCGGAACGGCAAGAGAACCGGTCCTGAGGCCGCTTGGATACCACCTGCCACCAAATACCGGGAACTGGAAGCGGTTCCAGCCCTCCGATACGCGCTCCCCACCTGTGGACGATGTGTGGAAAACCCTGAAGGCCGCAAAAAACCAAACGGCCAATTCGATGGTAACAATGCCGAAATGACCTAAGAAGCTGTATTAAAAGAATTTACAGCAACATGAAAATTCTACCCGATCTCTGGAAGCAAAAAAAGCGTCCCAGAAGGCCAGAAAGGGACTTGTGGACAAAGTGTGGATTGACCCGCGTCCTTGAGTGACCCCAGTCCGCGAATTTTCGCCTCCTGCAGTCGCCCCGACACCCAGTCCTGCCGAATAATCCGTCCTGAAACCTGCCTTCGACCATATCCCGCGCTTCCTGTCTGACCCGGACGCCAGGGCGCTAGGAGAGCACCTTCTCGTACTTCGGAATGTCCTCCAGAACAGACCCCGTTCCGCGAACCACAGCGGTCAGCGGATCTTCGGCTACATAGACCGGAAGATCCACGCGGCCCTTGATCAGTTCGTCCAGTCCCTTGAGCATGGCTCCGCCGCCAGTCAGCATGATTCCGCGCTCAAGAATGTCCGACCCCAACTCGGGGGGCGTGCGCTCCAGGCATCGAATTACTGCCGCCGCGATCTGGCTTACGGGTTCGCGGAGTGCTTCGCGAACGTCTTCCGAAGAGATGGTCCGGATCTTCGGAATTCCCGAAACCAGATCACGTCCCTTGACCGAAAGCTCCAACTCGGGGTCCAGTTCAACCGCACTGCCAACTTCCAGCTTGATGCGCTCGGCGGTCCGCTGCCCGATGAGCAGATTGTGGTTGCGTTTGAAGTACTGGACGATGGCACTGTCCAGTTCATCGCCGCCGACGCGAATCGACTCGTCGATCACGATTCCATTGAGGGCAATGACTGCGATCTCGGTGGTGCCACCTCCGATGTCGACGATCATGTTACCCACCGGTTCGGCCACATTCAGCCCTATGCCGATGGCAGCAGCCATGGGTTCGTCGATGAGGTAGACCTGCCGGGCCCCGGCATGCTCGGCTGAGTCCCGAACCGCACGCTTCTCTACTTCTGTGATTCCTGAGGGCACGCAAACCACCATCCGCCGGATGGCCGTGAACCAGCTGGTCTGCACCTTCCGAATCAGGTGTCGAATCAGCTGTTCGGCTACCTCGAAGTCGGCAATCACGCCGTCCTTCAGCGGACGGATGGTCTCAATATCCCGGTGCGTCCGCTCGTGCATCTGTTGGGCCTCAGATCCGACCGCGATGATCTTTCGGGTGGAGCGGTTCAGCGCCACGATGCTCGGCTCGTTCAAAACGATACCACGACCCTTGATGTAGATCAGGGTATTAGCCGTACCGAGGTCAATTGCGACGTCCGACGCGAAATTCAGAAGTGCCATCCGGGTCCAGTTACCATCAGAAGTGGGCGGCAGAAGGCGGCGAAAAGGGGACCCTCAAGGTCTCCCGGCCATGATTCTCCGACCGAAGCAGAAAACGAAATAGAGCGTCCAGAAGGTGCGTTGCTCCAAGCCCTTATAATACGGCCCCACTCTGCGCTCACCAACGCGCGAACCCTGAAACAGTCCCGTGAAATCCCCCCCAAACAGCAATAAATCGGCTTCCGGGACGGCTCATTTTGTTCGACGTAACGAGGAGGATTCATGGCTGGATCCGGCGCGCTCCTGGTTCCAGGAACAGGGATGGGCTCCGTTTCCATTTCAGGAGGAGGTCTGGCTTCGATATCTCCGCGGCCAGAGCGGGCTGATACATGCCGCGACCGGCTACGGAAAAACCTACGCGGCGTGGTTCGGTCCCCTTCTGGATGCCCTCCGTTCTGGCGATACCGGCGGGGGAGGCCTGCGAGTGCTTTGGATTACGCCGCTTCGAGCACTGGTAAATGACACGGTCCAGGCACTGAACAAGCCGCTGGAAGACCTTGGCATACCCTGGCGCGTGGAGCGCAGAACGGGCGATACCAGCTCTGAGGTGAAATCCAGGCAGCGGGATGCCCTGCCCGAAGTGTTGGTTACGACGCCGGAGAGCCTGTCTCTCCTGTTGACCTACGCCAACCTGCGCACTGAATTCGACGGCCTTCAGGCTGTGATCGTGGATGAGTGGCACGAGTTGCTGGGGAGCAAGCGGGGGTCCCAGACGGAACTGGTCCTGGCCCGGATGCGCACCTGGCATCCCGATGTGCGTCTTTGGGGTGTTTCTGCTACCATCTCCAACCTCGATGAGGCCTTGGGAGTGCTGGTGGGTAGCGAGCGGTCGGAGAGCCGAGGGTCCCAGTGGGTGTTCCCCAATGCAGCAGTGGTTCGTGGCCGCGAATCGAAGGAAGTGGTCGTTGACACGCTGCTGCCGGACGCCGTTGAACGATTCCCATGGACCGGGCACGTTGGCTTGAACATGGCGGGCGCGGTTGCCGCCGAGATCGACCAGGCCGCGACATCACTCGTATTCACCAACACCCGATCGAATGCCGAGCTGTGGTATCATGCCTTGCTATCGGCGAGGCCCGAGTGGGCCGGCCGCATCGCCGTGCATCACGGTTCCATCGATCGAAAGACTCGCCGCTGGATTGAGAAATCGCTCGGCCAGGGGGCCATGCGTTGCGTCGTCTGCACCTCGAGTCTGGACCTGGGCGTGGACTTCGCCCCGGTTGAGCGGGTCTTTCAGATTGGGAGTCCAAAGGGCATCGCCCGCATTCTGCAGCGTGCGGGCCGAAGTGGTCACCAGCCTGGCGCCGTAAGTCGAATCACCTGCGTGCCGACCCATGCCCTGGAAATGGTGGAGTTCGCCGCGGCCAGGCAGGCCGCCGAGGAGATGAGGGTGGAACCGCGGGAGCCCATCGGCAAGCCGTATGACGTACTGGTTCAACACCTGGTAACCGTCGCCATAGGCGGTGGATTCAGACCCGATGACCTCCTGCGCGAGGTTCGCGACGCCTGGAGTTTCAGCGACTTGACCGACGAGGAGTGGGAATGGGCCCTGCAATTCTGTCGGACGGGCGGCGCGAGCCTGAAGGCCTATGAGCACTATCGGCGCATCGTGGAGTTCGAAGGACTCCAGGTTTGTGCATCGAACGAATTGGCAAGGCGACACCGGATGTCGATCGGGACGATCTCGTCGGATGCATCGATTGGCGTCTACTTCCGGAATGGCCACAAGTTGGGGACGGTTGAAGAGAGTTTCGTGGCCCGCATGAAACAGGGCGAAGTTTTTTTCTTCGGTGGCCGGGTCCTGGAGTTCGTCCGCATTCGGGAATTTAAGGCCTACGTCCGGCCCGGGAAGGCCCTGAAGGGCGCCGTTCCCCGATGGCAGGGGGGGCGAATGCCGCTTTCGGGCGAGATGAGTGCTGCCATGCGTCGGATGTACGGCGCCGCACATCGCGGGGACCCGGACGATGTGGAAATGCAGGCGCTCCGCCCC
This sequence comes from Bacteroidota bacterium, assembly GCA_029262855.1. Lineage (GTDB taxonomy): Bacteria > Bacteroidota > Rhodothermia > Rhodothermales > UBA10348 > JABDJZ01. Next base: position 27,082 of record JAJCYP010000065.1, read on the forward strand.
ATTCTCGAACTGCAGGCGGCCTGGTCTGTCATCCCGACTGCCGACGAACTCCTCCTGGAGAGAGTGCGGACCCGCGAGGGACACCACCTGTTCCTCTATCCGTTTGAAGGCCGCACCGTCCATGAGGGCCTGGCGGCTCTGCTCGCCTTCCGGATGGCGCGAATCACGCCGATGACGGTATCGATGTCGTACAACGACTATGGCATCGAATTCCTCTCGCCCGAGCCCGCTCCCATCGAGCGGGCGCTCCAGGAAGGGGTGTTCAGCGAGGAGAACCTGATCGAGGACATCGAGGCCAGTATCAACGCGGCGGAGATGGCCCGTCGCCAGTTTCGTGGCATTTCAAGAGTGGCCGGGTTGGTGTTCACCGGGTACCCCGGTCGCAGCAAAGGCGCTTCCCAGGTGCAGGCGTCCAGCAGTCTCCTGTTCGATGTGTTCATGCGGCACGACCCGGAGAATCTGCTCATTCGCCAGGCTCGCCGGCAGGTACGCGAGGATCAACTCGAACAAAAGCGATTGGAGGCGACCCTGGCGCGGATCCGCACTGCCCGCTTGGTGGTTGTCGACACCCCGCGCGTCAGTCCGCTGGCTTTTCCCATCTTGGTGGACCGACTGGGCCAGAAGGTCAGCACCGAACGACTCAGCGTTCGCATCCAGCGAATGCAGGATCAACTGGAGAGAGCGGCCAACGAATCACTGGCTGGCGATGTCCAGGAATAGCCACCGCCCGATTTTCCCCGAGTCCCGATCATGGATCTGACGGACGCGCTCATGACAGAGGTCGCCGGTCATCGCATGGCGCTCATGCCGGAGCGGGCCGTGTTCAACGTTGGATCCGGTGATCTCTACGTGGCCGATCTCCACATAGGGAAGAGTGCGACGTTTCGGTCAGGCGCGATCCCCATCCCCGACGGTGACACCGCGGGCGATCTGCAGAGACTCGGCCAGGTGATCCAAAGGACCGAGGCCCGCAGGGTCGTGGTCCTGGGCGATTTTCTTCATGCCCCCGCCTCTCATCTCGACCAGACCTGGAAACAGTGGCGGGCAACCTGGCCTGATCTGGAGATAGTCGTGGTCCGTGGCAATCACGACCTCACCGCCGGCGACCCTGGCGCCGATTGGGGTGTCGAGTTGGCCGACGCGCCAGTCGTCTCAGGCTCACTCGTATTTCAGCACCATCCCGAGGCATCCGATTCTGGTTACGTGCTCTCGGGCCATCTTCACCCGGCGATTCGCCTTCGGGGCGGTGGTCGTGACAGCATCTTGCTGCCCTGTTTTCATGTGGGTGAAGCCGTGATGATCCTGCCCGCCTTTACCCGCTTCGCGGGAGGCTACCCCGTGGTGGCCGGGAAGACGGACCGCGTCTTCGCGATAGCGGACGACGCGGTCCTGGACGTCACGGCGCTGGCCCGGTAGGAAAAAAGTTGGGACAAAAAGATAGCCCGACCTTACGGGGTCGGGCTATCCTTCGACGTCACCACTCCTGCAGCCTTACAGGGCCACATCAGCGGGAACGCGGTGTTCTGGCAGCCAGCCTCGACCAAACAACGGGCCAAGCGGTTCACGAGCCATAATGGCCGGATAATCCGTCCAAAAGGTGTTCTCAATCGGAAAGAAGCGAACTCCAACGGAAAATCCGTCCGGCCTTCGGAACTACCCCGCAGGTTCAAAGAGGGCCAAAACGGCACCTTCGGGGTCTTCGATGACACAGTAGCGTCCGTGGCCGGACATCTCCTTCGGCCCTGCAATGATCTTACCACCCCCACCGCGACAGGCGGCCATCGAAAAGTCCAAATTGTCAACGTTGACATAGATCAACCACTGGGCCGGAAGGTCAGCGTTGCCTCCCCGTGCGTGACAGACTCCGGTCGCGGAGTCGCCGGTCGACGGGACCGTCATCGTGTAGTCGTCGTAGTCGCCCATCTTGACGGGTTCCGGCTTCCAACCGACCACTGATTTATAGAAATCCCTGATCCTGTCGGCGTCCTTGACGGTTAGGTCGAACCACGTGATGGTTCCGGTCGCAGGTCGGTCTGACATGGGCAATCTCCGAGGTGTTGGCAGCTTTCGTACGTTTGAGCAAGTTATCGAGGGCCGCGCCCGCCGACAATGCCAGAGCTACCGGATATCGAGGCCTATCTCCACGTGCTGCGACGCGACGTGGTGGGACACCCGGTGCGGGGTGTAAGGCTCAAGTCTCCGTTTCTGGTCCGGACTATAGCACCACCCCTGAACTCGATCGCGGGCCAAGCGGTCACCGACCTGCATCGCATTGGCAAGCGGGTGGTTCTCGAGTTCGGCGGCTTCGACCCCTCGCGATTTGTGGTCATTCACCTGATGAAGGCCGGCCGGCTGAAGTGGAGGAAGCCGGGGGCCGGTCTCCCGGGCAAAATGGGGCTGTGCGCCTTCGACTTCGAGCACGGCACCGTGATCCTCACCGAGGCGGGCCGGAAGCGCCGGGCTTCGATTCACGTGCTGGACGGGAGGGAGTCACTGATGCAGGTGGACCCCGGCGGCAAGGAGGTCTTCGAGCTGACGACCCGAAAGTTCACCGACACGCTTCTGCTGCAACGGCATACGCTGAAGCGGACCTTGACGGACCCACACGTCCTGTCAGGAATCGGGTCAGCCTATGCCGACGAAATCCTGCTTCGCGCACGGCTCTCACCCATGAAGCGGGCCAGCCAGTTGAGTCCCGAGGAGGCCCGGCAATTGCACCGCGCCTGCAAGTCGGTGCTTTCCGAATGGCGGGACCGAATCCGGGAAGAGACAGGAAATGGCTGGCCCGAGGTCACTGCGTTTCGTCCCGGCATGGGTGCTCACGGGAAGGCGGGCGAACCGTGCCCGCAGTGCGAATCGCCCATCCAGAAGATTGTGTATTCAGAAACCGAGACGAACTATTGCGCGACCTGCCAGACCGGGGGCACGGTATTGAAAGACCGCTCCCTGTCGCGCCTCCTCAAGGAAGACTGGCCGCGTGATCTGGATGCCTGGCAGGAGCGACTGGGCGGAGCGCCATAGGCCCGCCCAGACGTCTGACACGACATCAGCCGAAGGTCTCTAGTCAGGCCGGACTCAGGCGTCGGTCGAGTCGTTCCAATTCTACGCAGAAGGCCGGGTCGGTGTCGATTCGGGCCTGGACGGCTCGACACGCGTGAATCACAGTTGAGTGATCACGGCCACCGAATCGACGGCCAATGGCTTCCAGAGACAGCGATGTCATCTGCTTGCAGAAGTGCATGGCCACGTGTCGCGCGTCGACGATGGGACGCTTGCGGCTCTTGCCGATCACCTGTTCGACGGTCATCCCGTAGGCTTCCGCCACGAGGTCGCGGATTTCAGTAGCCGACGGTGTGCGCCGCTTGGAGGTGGAGATTACATCGGCGAGCAGCGGCTGAACCACATCCAGGGTTAGGGGCGAATCGTCGATATGGCGGGACGCCAGAATCCGATTCAGGGAGCCCTCGAGGACACGGATGTTGTCCGTGACATTGGCCGCGATGTACTCGATGATGTCGAACGGGAGGTCCAGTCCATGCCGACTCGCTCCGCGCTGCAGGATGGCAATGCGCGTCTCGAAATCAGGTGGCTGAACGTCCGCACTCAGACCCCACCGGAAGCGGGAAAGCAGGCGCTCCTCGACTCCCTTGATCTCCGATGGCGGCCGATCGGCTGCCAGCACGATTTGGGCACCGCCCTGATGGAGGTCGTTGAACAGGTGGAAAAACTGCTCCTGCGTCTTCTCCTTGCCGCTGAAGAACTGGATGTCGTCAACGATCAGGACGTCAATCTCCCGGAACGAGCTCGCAAACTCACCCAGCATATTGTGCTGGATCGCGTGCACAAAGCAGTTGGTGAACGCTTCGCTCGTCAGGTAGAGGACATTGAGTTCTGGGTGGGCGTCGGCGACGAGGTTTCCAATCGCGTGAGCCAGATGCGTCTTGCCGAGTCCCACCTTTCCGTAGATCAGAAATGGGTTGAAGCTCGTGGCACCCGGCCGCTCGGCCACCGCGAGTCCCGCGCTGCGGGCCAAGCGGTTACAGTCCGCTTCGATGAAGTCATCGAAGGTGTAGCTCGAGTTGAGTGTCGCGGGACGGGTTGGACGGGCAGGCGCTGCCGGAGCAGCGGGCTGTCGGGCTGAGGCGGGGGTCAGTTCGGAGTCGAAAGACCGAGCGGGTGGATTCTCGGGGACACGATCGGGGCCCATAACCCGAAAGTGAATCTCTGGGGATCTGCCGTCGATGTCGGCGATGGTTTCCCTCAGCAGATCGCTGTAGTGTCGGGAAACCCACGTGCGGTGGAAGTCATCGGGCACTCCAAGCGTGACGCTCGGAATCTTGGGGCCAGTGACAAAATCCAACAGCTCTACCGGTCGTATCCAAGTATTGAACGGCTGAGTCGGCACGGCGCGTTCTAGCGAGTCCTTGCACTGTTTCCACAGCGATAGAGACGCTGACGTCATGCGTGAAGTGGGGAGTATAGGGCTTGAAAAGAGAGGGGCGGACCTCGCAATGGTAGCCTATTACAACGACGCGCAGCAAGGCGAACCGGCCCCTACTTATCCACCCTGCATCCCCTCCTATCCACAGCGCAATGTGGGGAAAAAAATACCTGGGCCTCGCGACGATTTCTTGCGACCCGGGGTAACCCTTGCCAGTCGTGGGTTACCGCCGAAGCGCGCGCTTCAATCGGCGGAGATGCCGAAGCGTTTCATGATTTCTTCGGCGTGCTGTCCTACTTTTGGCTTCTTGATAATGTCGACCAGGACGCCGTCTTCATCTATCAGGAATGTGCTTCGGATGGTGCCGAGGTACTTGCGGCCGTACATGCTTTTTTCACCCCGGGCGCCAAATGCCGTCATGACTTCGTGTTCGGTGTCCGCAATCAGCGGGAACGGCAGGTCGAATTTGTCGGCGAACTTCGCGTGTTTGGCAGCCGGATCGTCGGAAACCCCCACGATGGCGATGCCATGCTCCTCAAGCTTCTCGAAGTGGTCTCGCAGGTTGCAGGCTTGCTTGGTGCAGCCAGGGGTGTTGTCCCGGGGGTAGAAGTACAGGGCAACCTTCTTGCCGCGGAGGTCGGACGAGGAGACCGTTCCGTTCTGGGTATCTCCGGCAAATGCCGGAGCGGGGGCGCCAATTTCTGGAAACATCAGGATTTCAGTTCTGAGAAGGTGAGCAGAATGCCGTCCATGTCTTCAATCGTGAACTCAAACAATCCGAACAAGCGCGCCTCCAGGTCTCGGATCATAGGCACGCGGCCCCGGATACGCTCATACAGACCCCTGACATCGTCAATCGGAATGTGCAACATGATCCGGTCGTCGATGGGAGCCAGCCGGTAGTCGATGATTGCGTCGCTTGACGCGGATCGAAGGACGATGCGCAGAGTGCCCGCCCGGAGGAATGCCCGCGTGACGTCATCCTTTCCCGTGATTCTGACGAGCTCGAACCCCAGGACCTCCTGGTAGAACTCCACCGACCTGTTGATGTCGGCAACGGGAAAGCTGGGAATCAGGCCGGACATGAATGCCGAAAAGAGGAGGGAAGTGGCAGGGACGCCAGGAGTCCGCTGGCAGGCCAAAAATAGAGATCGCGAGGCTCTGATGTGTGACTCATCCGCCTTGGATAAACATATGTGTTGAAACATGTGTTACTCACGGGAGGTCTGACCCACATGGCCGACGTCAAGATCCATCGCCGCGGAAGGGGAGCAGGGAGCAACCCCGCCAATCGATTCGAAAAATTGGCGACGGAACTGGATGCCGGAGAGCTGGACGAAGAAGAGCGGAGGTCGGTGAAGACACAGTTCCTGACGGATGCCAGCAAGTCGGTGCTCTCGGAGAACAACAGTCCAGACGTGGGTTTCCGCTACTCGCTGAACCCGTATCGTGGGTGCGAGCATGGATGCTCCTACTGCTATGCTCGGCCGTCACACGAGTACCTGGGCTTCTCCGCAGGCCTCGACTTCGAAACCCGAATCGTGGTGAAGCGAGACGCTCCCCGTCTGTTGGCTGAACATTTCGACAGGGCTTCCTGGGAGCCTCAGGTGGTCGTGCTCTCGGGAAATACGGATCCATACCAGCCTGTCGAAAAGAAGCTGGGACTGACACGCGCGTGCCTGGAGGTATTCCGGACCTACCGAAACCCGGTATCGATCATCACCAAGAATCACCTTGTCACGCGAGATATCGACATCCTCGCCGACATGGCCCGTCTCAACCTGGTGAACGTCCACCTCTCCATCACCAGCCTGTGCGACGAGGTTACAGGCAAGATGGAGCCCCGTACCTCAAGGGCTTCTCGCCGCCTGGCCGCCCTGCGCGAACTGACGGACGCCGGAATTCCGGCTGGCGTCATGATAGCCCCGGTCGTGCCCGGTCTGACGGACGAGGAGATGCCGGCCATACTCGAAGCGGCCCATGAACACGGGGCCGCCTCGGCCGGCTACATCGTGCTTCGATTGCCCGGGCCGGTCGCGCCGATCTTCGTCGAGTGGGTCGGACGCGAGTATCCGCTCCGTGCGTCCAAGATCATGTCCCGCATTCGGTCGATCCGGAAGGGCAAGATGAACGATGCCGACTTCGGCGTCCGCATGCGTGGTACGGGTCAGTGGGCAGACCTCTTCAGTCGCATGTTCGCGATGACTGCTGGCCGCCTCGGGATGAATCAGCCGAGGCCTCAGTTGGAGACCCCAGCTGAAGCCGGTAGCGCATCGTCCCCTTCTCGATGCGGGACGTGGTCAAGACGTTGTCCAACATGCGGGTGAGGCGCTCGCTTTCGCTGGCGATCACGCCCAGGTCCTTGTCGCGTTCCTCCCTGTCGTCCGCACCGAAGGCCATCATCGACTCTGCGTAGAGTCGAATGCTGGTGAGGGGTGTTCGAAGCTCATGCGATACACTGGAGACGAACTGGCTGCGAAGATCGGCCAGTCGCGTTTCACGGCGCACATCGCGCCAGAGCAGGGAACCGCTGAATAGAGCGAGATAGAGAAACAGGAGTACCAAACCCCACGACGCGACTCGTCTGCCGATGCCGTTGGGAGAGTTGGTTTGCACATCTGCTGCCAGGCCCCGAAACGGCGGTCCCGATGGCTCGGCCACGTCAGCGAGCGCCCTGAATTTCACCAGGGGCGCGCCCGCTCCGACGATCGCACCGAGCGAATCCAGGGCCACGGCAACGAGGAACTCCGCCTTGACGCGGCCGCCGTCTGCGAGCCGCAGCAGCCATTCGCCCGACGGATCCACCACCCAGCGGGGAGCAGCGGGGGAGGCACTGCGCGTAACAGAAGCTGCGGTCAGGGTGGCGGAAAGAGACTGCTCATTCCTGAAGCGGCGGGTTGAAGAGTCATCTGCGAGTCCGGCTCGCTCCCGGAGGCCCAGGTAAAGGGTCGCCGCGCCGCCCGTAAGCCAACCCTCGGGCGTCGGGTCGAGCCGGTCCTCGACCTCCGTCCCTGAGGAGTCCGCCAGAAAGAGGGAGGCGGCGTAGTAGGCGATGGGCGTGCCGAACTCGTCGGTCACGGAATCCGGCTCGGCCAGAGCCTCCAAGGCGTGCCGGCGGAAGGCCACTGCGCGTCCCGCGGATCGAAAGGCTCTGGCCGCGCGGAGGCGCAGGAAGGCCTGCTGTTCGTGAGAGCCCGCCCGTCGCGTCCCGTACCGATCTGCGGCGACCAGCGCTCGGCCCTCAGCGATCTCCACACGCGTAGTCGCGATCAGGAAATCCTGGAAACCTCGATCGAGAATGGTCGAGGCAGTAGGTGGATCTCCATGCAGCTTGAGAGCCTGCCCGTCGAACGCGCCCAACTCCAACAGGGGCGCGGCGGTCCGATATCGCCTGCCCTTCGGGCCCGCGGACGGCGCCGCGTATGCTCTCTCCAGTCGTTGATAGAGCGAGTCCGTCCATTGTCGAGCAACCAGCGCTCGCCCGTCCTCGGCGCGCCGGGCGACCAGCTCAGAGTCCTGGCCGATCAGCAGAATCCCGAAAGCCAATAGCATGGCACTCGGTAGCAATAGCGCCACCGAAAAGAAGGCGAGTCGTCGTGCAGAGCCTGAAAGTGCCATTGCCGGGATTCCCGAATCGCCAAATCTAGGGCCGGAGGGTGGTCAGGATGTCATCAGGGTGTACAGAGTGGCTCTGTGATGCGCGTGACGTGTTTGTTATTCACACCATGAATGAATATCATTCACACCATGAATGATTTACGTATTTTGCCCCGGCTGGTCATGCCTGCCCTTGAGGCCAGACTGCGAGTCATGCCCGTCGTAGTTGTCGCCGGAGCCCGCCAGACCGGAAAGAGCACTCTGGTGCGGCAACTACTGAAAGAGAGCCGCGAGTACTTCACGCTCGACGATCTTGATCTGGCGAGTTTGGCGGCTCGAAACCCCACTGCCCTGCTCACAGCGCCGAGGCCTATCACGATAGATGAGGTCCAGCGTGTTCCGGAGTTTCTCCACGCCGTGAAGCAGGCCGTTGACGAGGACCGAACACCTGGACGATTTCTCCTGACGGGATCTGCCAACCTGCTTCTCATGCGCGCGGTGTCCGAGTCGCTCGCGGGCCGGGCCGCCTACTTGACCCTCAGGCCTCTCACATTCGGGGAGCAGATGGGCCACGCGGATGAGAGTGTGTGGCCTGTGTTACTGGCCTCAGACCCAGCGCATTGGAGGGACATCCTATCTGCTTCGCCGAAGGCCCCCCAAGACTGGACCCAATTGGCGCAGCGAGGAGGGTTTCCGACTCCGGCTTTGACACTCAAGGACAGCGCTGCCCGGGACATCTGGTTTGACGGGTATATCCGGACATATTTGGAGCGCGATCTCCTCGATTTATCAGCGGTAGCCTCTCTGCCGGACTTCCGGCGCCTGATGCGTCTCACGGCGAACAGGGTCGGACAAACGGTTAACCAGTCAGAATTGGGAAGGAGCGCCGGTCTGTCCCAGCCGACCGTCCATCGGTATCTGAACCTGATGGAGACGAGCTATATGCTGATTCGCCTGCCGGCATACTCGGTCAACCGGAACAAACGCTTGGTAAAATCGCCGAAGTACTATTGGGGCGACACCGGCCTGGCGATGCACCTTTCCGGCGCCTCGAAGCCTGACGGGAGTCACCTTGAAAACCTGATACTGACCGACCTGCTTGCTTACAGAGACACAGGTTCTTCAATAGATGACGTGTATCACTGGCGAACTGCTGCCGGGACTGAAGTTGATTTCGTCATTGAGTCCGGCGATCAACTGTTGCCGATAGAGGTGAAGTCGTTCAAGACGCCGAGAGCTCGTGATTGCCAAGGGATTGAAGCGTTCCTCGATGAGTATCCCGATTCGGCCGGGCATGGCCTACTGATCCACGGCGGTACCGACGTTCGCTGGTTGACCCCACGCGTGCTCGGCGCACCATGGTGGCGAGTGCTGTAGCGGGTTGGAGTTGGGGCCAGCGCCGCCGGAGATTCGCTGGCGGCTCGCCTTGACCGGGTCGCCCACGAGGTCGCCACTCTGGCTCCTCCGGGAAGCCGCCGGAGATACCCAGGAGATAAGGGCCTCCTGTTTCTCGGGAGGCCGACTTCCGATGGCTGGGAGCCCCCGTATGAACCGACCGCGCCGACGCCAGCATCACCGACGAGTTCGGCATACTGCTCGCCTTCTACGCCATGGAATTACTCGGGCCTGAATCGCCGCGTTTCGTCACAGGTAGTTGGCTCAACCCCACGGCGCAGGCGTGGCTCCAGGACCTCGACAGTCTCGCCACAGACGAGGAGCATGCCTTGGCACGCTTCGCAGGCAACGCAGCTGGCGGCCTGTCGGGCTGGGTGATGGCCCCCGTGTCAAGATCAACTCAAGGGGCCCGCGCCGATCACCCGGCCGCCGCGAGCTGCCTCGCGAGCTCGTGAACTGGTATTGCCACAACCCCCTCTGCGATATCGAACGTCTCCGTGCCGGGGTAGACAACGAAACGTTTTTCGGGACGAATATCCGCGCATGCGTTGTGGAAGCCTCGCTTTGGCCTGGGATTAAGACTACGCTTGATCTCCATGGCCCAGGGCGCGCGACCCGGCAGAGTGAGGATCAGGTCGAGCTCGGCCCCTCCAGCGGATCGGTAGAACGCGGTGTCCGTGTCCTGGGGCGCAGCCGTTATCAGGTTTTCGATCACGAAACCCTCCCAACTGGGGCCCGCCACCGGGTGGCCGAGGAGTTGATCGAGACCTTGGAGGCCCAGGAGCGCATGGACAATTCCGCTGTCCCGGACGTATACACGCGGCGAGCGGACCAGTCGCTTCCCGGCGTTCGACGACCATGGTCTCAGTCGACGAACCAGAAGCAAGTCGACCAAGAGATCCAAATAGCGAGTGATGGTTTTTCCGTCGAGGCTCAGTCCGCGGGCGAGGGCAGACGCGTTGAATAATCCGCCTTGAGCGTGCGCGAGCATTGTCCAGAATCGGCGCAGAGTTTCTGCCGGAATGCGTGGACCGAACAGGGCGACGTCCCGCTCGAGGTACGTGCGGATGAAGTTCTCTCTCCATCGCAAGCTCCATTGGTCATCGAGGGCGAGGAAGCTGTCGGGAAACCCTCCGCGAACCCACAAACCGTCCAGACCAGATTGGCCAGACTCAAGGACATTCAGGGTCGAGAGTTCGAGATGGGCGATTCGCCCGGCGAGCGATTCGCTGGATTGTCGCAGGAGGTCTATCGATGCCGATCCAAGAAGTAGGAACCTGCCCGATCTAACCCCACGGGATCTTCCTTCGTCTATGAGGCTCCTCAGGATCCGAAAGATCCCTGGGACCCGGTGGATCTCATCCAGAACCACCAAACGACTCTCATGGCGAGCGAGGTAAAGATCGGGCTCCGACAAACGTGCCTGATCTGCCGGCGATTCTAGGTCCAGGTACAAGGAGTCGCGCGTGGCGGCAAAAGCCTTCGCCAAGGTGGTCTTCCCCACCTGTCGAGGGCCGAGCAGCGCCACTGCGGGGAACACGTCCACAAACTGGGCGAGTGTCTCGGATAGTCGGCGAGGTATCAATGCTCGGTCCATGACTGCGGCGTTTTAACCATGCAATCTAGGCACGTCATTCCGTATTTGCACGGTTATGATATCCCTGACGTCTCCTTGAGGCCGTCCATCGTGCACCACCGTCGGGACTCCAGAGGGCTGGGTGAGGAGGGGCATAAGGATTGCGACCGAGCGCGGCATCTACTCCTCCGTCAGCAACTCCAGCATTCGCCGATTGACAAACAGCAAGTCGCGGCCCGAGCGCTGCTCTTCCAGCAATCCAACCGAGACCAGCGCCTTCAGATATCGAGCGGCCGCCTGGCGGTGCACAATCTCTCGTTCGACCAGGTCACTGATTCGGGAGTAGGGACGTGCGAAGACAGTCTCGATCAGCTCGCGGGAATAGATCTTCGGAAGTTGTCCCTTCACCAGGTCAGTGGCCCATGCCATGAGGTCCAAGACCTCGACAATCTTGGCGGATGTCCAGTCTGCGGTTTCCCTGATGCCGTCAAGCATGAAGAGAATCCAGTCTTCCCAGTTGTCGTCTCGCGTCACACCCAGTAGCAGGCGATAGTAGTCCGGCCTTCGCCTGAGAATGTACCTGCTCAGGTACAGAATGGGCTGAGTGAGCAGTCCTCGGTCGACGAGCATCAGGCTGTTGATCACTCGACCAGTTCGGCCATTGCCATCGGTGAAGGGATGGATGGCTTCGAACTGGTAGTGGGCCACCGCCAAACGCACAAGAGGGTCCAGGTCGTCGTCCGCGTTGACGAACTTCTCCCAGTTCGCTAGCAGATCCCGCAGGTGCGATTCCACCTCGGGAGGCGTGTAGATCACCTCCTCCGTCGACGGATTCGCCAGTCTGGTTCCTGGAATCCGCCTCACGGCCGAGTCGATACTCCGGAGTCGCGAGCAAATCGCCTCGGCGACTCGAGTGGTCAGAGGCAGATCCCTCAGGGCAACATGCCCCTCGAGTAGCGCATGTCGGTAATTGAGTGCCTCCTTCGTGGCTGGGTCGTCTTGCGAACCTTCCACGGCCAATCGCCGAAAGATCTGGTCGTGGGTCGTCACGATGTTCTCGATCTCGACACTGGCCTGCGCTTCCAGCAGGGGGAGCGTTCGGACGAGAACCACCGAGTTTGGCATGAGGGCAGCGGTTCCTTCAAGCTTTGCGATAGCGGTACGGGCTGCGACGCACGCCTTCAGAACTCTCACAGTCTCCAGGTCCCGATTCGGCGGCAGAAGCGGAAGGTCGTTGTAAGGGAGTTCGGGGCTCCAGGGCATCTACTTGTCGTCGTAACAGCGTTTTTGCGACACGTTTTCATGATATGTCGCCGAGAGGGACATGTCAAATAAACGTGTCGCTAGAATCGTATTACTGCGACATGGCGATCCGGGGATCCCCTGGAGCACTCGGCGAGCAGAACGGATCAGCGGCACACCTACTCGACGTGACCCGCGACGGGAATACTTCGTTGCAGCGCACCTCCCGGATTCCTCTGAATGGAACACCATACAGGGAATCCATGCCGCGAATATGCGAGTTCTATGGGATCGTGATCCTGATGGACTATTTGGAACATTCTCCGCCCCATTTCCACGCACGGTACGCCAAGGTAAACGTTAGGTAAAACGTCACGATAGATATTGTCAACGGAGAGATACTCAAGGGCCGGGCCCCAAAGAGAGCACTTCGACTCATCCGAAGATGGCGTTCTCAACATGAGGACGAACTCCTGGATCGATGGGAACAAGCGCGTCGCAACCAGCCTCTAAAACCAATACCACCTCCGAGGTAGAAATGGCCTTCATCCCAGTTCTCGAGATCACCTACGCCAAGCCAACAGCTGACCACTGCTTGCGCCTCCGCTTCAACGACGGTGTTGCGAAGGAGGTCTATGTCCGCGACCTGTTGGAAGGACCCATCTTCGAACCGCTGAAGGATCCAGAGTACTTTCGTCGGGTGACGCTCGATACGTTCTGCGGAACAGTGGTGTGGCCCAATGGCGCCGATATGGCTCCAGAGGCATTGTGGGAGTTAGAGGATCTGGTCTCGGATTAGGTGGGGTTGTAGGCCGCGATCACGAGACAGCCAAGTCCGGCAGCGCGCGCAATGCTTCCGGCGCGAAATCGGCCCCGTTAGGCCATGCAACCGTGCCAAGCACCTGGTCCAGCTTCACTAGTCGGAAATAGTCGGGGTCTTGTAGCGGCTCAAAAATGGGACCCCACAGGAGGGAGCGGACAAACACTTCCTTGATGACCCCGTCACTGAATCGGAGCCGAAGACAGAAGTCCGCAGTGGGTTCAGCGAAGGTTATTTCCAGCACTTCGGTATGCTTCATGGCTACACGAGCGGCGTAATAGGGGTTAGAGACTCGTGTCGAGACGCTTGTTCCCACCGGTCTCGCAGTTCCGCCGGGTGGTCACGGCGCCACCGCTGAACGAGTCTCAAAGCGCGTGCTGGAAACCCGCGGCCAGACACCAGGCCCGTGGCTATTTCTACCGACACCTCGACGCCTGCGTACCGAGCATGGAAATGGGGGGGAGCGTGGTCATCGTACAACATGAAAATCACTATTCCGTAGAACTCCGAGATTCTGGGCATTCCTTTCGCCATTTCTTGAATGGAGGCCGGCAGGTTGCATTCCGCATCGCAGGCCTCGGCAGCGGCGCTTTCCTACCGCCCATGACAGGATCATGACACCAGAATTCCGTCCGGTTCCGTACCGTGACCGGGACACCCGCCCAGTAATCCCACCGAAGCTGAATGTCCGGGCGCGCCGCTCAGCGAAATCCGACCCGCTTTCCGCGTCAGCTCTGGCTGTTCGCGGGGGTTGTCTTGTTGCCCCTTGCGGTACTGGTGGCATTCGGCGCCAAATTTGTTCGTCAGGAGACCGAGCTGGGCGTGCGGCGTCTCGAGCTTTCCCGAGAGAGTGCGGTCCGGGACCTTTCGGCCGCACTCTTCGAGCGCCTTGAGCGTCACGCAGAGGCGGCCATCCGCACGCTGGACCCCGACGAGGTTGTGCGCTATCCCGGCGATGCCACGCTCACGTTTCTCGGCAGCCGCGACGGAACGGGTTTCGTAGCGGCGTGGGAGGGCTCGACTCCCGTTGCACCCGTCGAATCACGCCGGTTCAGCACCCTTCGATCGAGCGGAGAGCGAATGGAGGTGAGCGGCCGCTTGGGCGAGGCCGCCGCGCTCTACCGGAGGGCCTTGGATGTAGCGGGAGCCCCGTATGAGACCGGTCTGGCCGGATTGAGGCTCGCCCGCGTCGAGATGCGGACGGGATCCCGGGAGGCGGCGAGTAGCGCCCTCGAACCCGTTGTCGAAATCCCGACCGACGTGATGGATGCGCGCGGAATCCCGGTGCGTGCCTACGCGCTCGAGATGCTGCTCACCCTCAATCCGAGCAGCCCGGCAGCCATCACGGGCCTTGAGTCGCTACTGGCCGATTCGACCTGGAAGCTTCCGGAAGTTGCCATCTACAAGCGTGATCTGGTCACGCTTGCGGATTCGGCGGGCACCAACCCCGTGATACAGGAATCCATCGCCCGACTGCTCGCCGAGGTGGGGCAGCCGAGGCGCTCCGGTCCATGCCATCCCTCATCCACCCCCATCCTAGCCAAGGCGACGAATCCGTTTGGTTCCTCCTGCCGGATACGACGTGGGTCGTGCGGAGGCCCGCAGCCAGCGCTGCACCCGCTCCAATCCTCGCGCTTCCGCTGGACGGCCTCGCAGCATTCCTGCCTGAAGGATCCCAAGCCGCCCTGATGCCCGCGCGAACCCGGCCCCCAGGCGCCCTGATCATGGAACGCGGCTTCGATGGACTCTCGCTCACCATTCCGCACGCACCCCTCGGGGATCCGTTCGCGAGTCGAGGGCTGCTCATTTTCGGCCGCCTTCCGCCCCGCTGCATCCGACTCGTTCGGAAATGGGTCTCCGAGAGCCAGCCGGAACTGCTGCGGAACTGGGATCTTGCAGTCGAAGGGCGTACGTTATTCCCTATTGAGCCTCTCCGTTGACCCATGAAGCCCCGCCCATACCACGACATCCTGGAGATTTTGGATGCCGAGCCGACGGCCGATCACTGCCTCCGGCTCAAGTTTGACGACGGTGTTGAGAAGGAAGTCTACGTCTATCCGATTCTCCGCGGCCCCGTCTTCGAGCCACTGAAAGACCCGGAGTACTTCCGTCTAGTCAAAGTGGACGAGATGGCCGGAACGGTTGTGTGGCCCAACGGAGCCGACTTCGCGCCAGAGGCACTGTGGGATCTGCCGGATATGCGGACTGCCGAGCGGGCGCGATAGAGTGGATCATAGGTACAGACCGATCTTGCACATCACCTTCGCTGAGCCAACGGCGGACCACTGCCTATGGCTCAAGTTCGATGACGGGGTCGAGAAGGAGGTGTACGTCTTCCCCAAGCTGCGAGGCCCGGTCTTCGAGCCGCTGAGAGACCCGGAGTACTTCCGTCTGGTCAGAGTAGATGATGACGCGGGGACGGTGGTCTGGCCCAATGGAGCGGATTTCGCACCAGAGGCGCTCTGGGATCTGGAGGATTTGACGTCGGCCTGAGCAGGGCCAGCAATCACCCAAAGTTGCGCCTCCCCGCAGCGTCTCCTTCAAGCCCGCCAAGTCATTTCGAAAGCAGATTGTCGATGGCCCACATCTCGAAGCGGTTGTAACCGATCGTGAAGACGATCGTCTTTCCATCCGGGTGAAGTCCGTAGATCGCCGGGCCCATGTTGTAGTCGCCGACGCCACCTTTCACCGGCCATTCGAGCCCGTCGAAAACACGGATGGCTCCACTATCCAAATCGACACGGCCTATAGCGACCTTCTCGTCAGCGTCAATCAGAGCAACAAGAATCGCATCATCACCCAAAAGCCAGTTGATTTCAGAACGGGCGTCAAAATACTCGCCCCTACTTGCAACCGCGATTCTGTGTGCGTGTCCGGTGGAGATGTCGACCGTCCAGACTTCTGTTGGATGGTCCGAGGTCGACTCAGAGGTTCGCTTGAGGAGGGCTAGCCGGGAGCCGTCCTGAGAGGGCTTGATCCGATCTATCTGCCCGTCGGCACCCGTGATCAGCAATCGATCAGTTGCCGTCGCCAGATTCCGAATGAAGACCGAATCACTGCGCAAATAGACGAGCCGGTCTTCATCCAGGAACGAGGGCACTCTCTCGCCACCCTGAATGCTTGTGGACTCCACTTCACCCGTCTCGTAGTCGACCCGCTTGAAGTCCGCCGTCGGGTACGTACGGATGTTTGCGAACAGGCGCGAGCCGTCAGGGCTCCAGCCGGTGTGAAGAGTCCAGGGGGAGGATGCCCCCTCATCGCGTTGAGGAACGATGTCCGAGTCGCGGCCTGTCGCCATGTCTCGTACCACAAGATGGGTTTCCTCGTCATCGCCCGGACTCCAACGCCTTCCCCAGGCGAGCTTCGTTCCGTCCGGCGACCATGAGGGTGCCTCATTCACGCCCTCGGTCTCGACCGCGACCCTGACCGGGCCCGATAAAACGCGCACGGCGTCAACGTCTATCTCAGCCGTGAATATCGAGACGTTTGCGAGGTGCCTCGAAAAGAACAACCGCCCGTCGCGGGAGAATCCGTGCAACTGTGTCCATGGACCGAGGTCGGGATGAAGGAGGTAGGCCTCGCCGGCCGCCCTTCCGTCTTGCACTCGTACAGCCCACAGGGCGTTCACCCCCGTACGATCGCTCGAGAAAATCAGCGTACTTCCGTCGGGCGACCAGTACATCCCGTAGTCGTCTGCCGGGTGGTCAACGACGGCCCACTCGCTAGAACCATCTGCAGCGGCGACCCAGATGTCGGGGTCCGATCGATCCTTGGGGTACCGCGTGAATCCGAGATAGCGCCCATCTGGAGAAAAGCGAACTGCACCGAATCCCTCGCCGGAGGAATCCGTCCACGCGATTTGGCTCGCGCCAGACTTAACATCAATTCGAGATACGTCGGGCGGATTCGGGCCTTTTCCATAGATGAATCGCCCGTCGCGTGACCAGTCGTTTGGGGGGATGAAGCCCTCTCCGGCGGCAAGAACGCGCACGGATCCTGATGAGGTATCCACGATTCGCAATTCTTTCGCCCCCCCCGACCACCCGCGGGCTGCGGACGGATCGCGATGGTAAATCCACCAGGTGTATGCGATGGATCTTCCTTCAGGCGACCAGCTGAGTCCAAAATCGGCGTACTCGTTAGTCTCTTCTCCCTCCCGGCTTGCCGCGAGAACGCGGGCGGACCGGTTGCCCGTGTCGTACACGACGAGATTGAAATCTGCGTCGATCAAGGCCAGGAAGCGTCCGTCGGGCGACGGACGGCCAAAGCCCTCAGATACGAACGAGATAACCGGCTCGGTGGGGGGCAAGGGCTCGTTGACCGTCAACCCCCGCATCCGACGCCGCGCCTCACTCACCTGCTCCTTCAAATCGGCAAAGTCCCGCACCACACGCTCATACACCGAAAACGCCTCAGTCCTCCCCAGGCTTTCGTACGCCTTCCCCATTTGGACCAGCGCGCGAGCAACGGCCGCGCGCTCCGCAGAAGCGGCCCCCACGATCCGCTGGTAGATGCCGATAGCACCTTGGTAGTCGCCCTGCACGCGCTCAAGGCGCTGCGCTTCTTGAAAGAGTACATCCGTTGACTGGGCGGCTCCGACCAACGGGAATGCCGCGACCACGAGCGTCGCGACCAGGAGAATGGGCATCGAATAGCGTTTCATAGAATCGTATCTAGGCTGGTGAATCGATTCCCAAATTGCCGACATCCAGTGCCAGTCGTGTCTTGCTTTGGGGGCACGGTTCGTCCAATCGCTGCACAAGGCTTCCCCGGTTTTTGTCATGAGTCGCCGACAAATCGGTAGCCGACACCGTGTACCGTGAGAATGTGACAGGGCTCGGCCGGCTCGTCTTCGAGGGCAGCACGGAGCATGGCCACGTGGTTGTCGACGGTCCGCGTTGTCGGCATGGCCTCGAACCCCCAGACCTCTTCCAGCAACTCCTCGCGGGTGAGAACGTCGCCGCCTCGGGCCACGAGAGTACGTAGCAGCCCGAACGCCCTCGCCGGAAGCCGGACCGTTAGACCCGATTTTGTGGCCGTGAACTGCTTGAAGTTGACGGCGGCCTGTCCGAACGTGATTTCGTCCGGCGTTGGGGCAGTCTCTCCGTGACCGGAGCGACGCAGCAGGGCCCGGACCCGGGCAACCAATTCCTTGAGCGAGAACGGCTTCGTCACGTAGTCATCCGCACCCAGATCGAAACCCAAGACGCGATCGGATTCGTCGGCGAGCGCGGTGAGCATCAGGATGGGGAGGTCGCTTCCCGAGGATCGAATCGTTCGGCAGAATTCGAGTCCGCTCCTGCCCGGAAGCATCAAATCAAGCACCAGGAGATCGGGCGGCTCTCGCTGCATGGTCTCTCGCCCCTCCTCCGCGCTGGGTGCGGTGTGGACCAAGTAGCCCTCCTTGAGAAGCGCGATCTCGAGTCCCTGGCGGATGAACGGATCATCTTCGATGATGAGAATGGAGGCTCTCATGTGGCAAGGGGGACTTGAATCGAAAAGACACATCCCGACCCAGGCTCGGAGTCCAGAAGGACGCGCCCGCCGTGCCCCTGGGCGATGTGCTCCACGAGGGCCAGGCCGAGCCCCGCGCCCGGTTTGCGCAAATCGGTCTCCCCTTGCAGGCGGTAGAAGCGGTCGAATACCCGCTGGTGCTCCGCTCTGGGGATGCCGGGGCCGAAGTCCTGCACGGAGAGCGCCGCGTGCCCGTTTTCCTCCCAGCTTCGGACCACGACTCGCCCGCCATCGGCCGCGTATTTGAGTGCGTTCGAAAGCAGGTTGAGGACGGCCTGCTCAATGGCGTCGGCATCGAAGTTGCCCCGGGCCATGCTGAGGTCGCGGTCGATGGTGATGCCCGCCTGATCGAAGGCCTGACGCATGGCCTCGATCGCACACTCGGCCGCGTCCGCCAGGTCACCCGGTGCGAGCTGATAGGTCATCGTGCCCCGCTCGACCCGTGTGCTGTTCAGCACATTGTTGAGCATTCGGGTGAGCCGCCCGCTTTCGTGAGAAATGACCCGCAGGCCCTTCTCGCGTTGTTCGAGGTCGCCGGAACCGTACTCCAGCATGGTCTCCGAAAAGAGTCGAATGGACGTGAGCGGCGTTCTGAGCTCATGCGACACCGAGGCCAGAAACTGGCTCTGGAGGTGGGTCAGGCGGGCCTCCCGGCGCATGTCGCGCCAGAGCAGGTATCCGCCGACCGCCGTCATCAGCAAGACGAGGGTGATGGCCAGCCCCATGAGGGTGCGGCGACTTACGGCCGGCTGAATGGCCGTTGGAAAGGTTATCCGGAGCATCGGGAACGCCGGCGCCAGTGTTCTTTCGCGGGCTTCGAGCGGATTCGCCAGGCTCGCTACACTCAGGGCGCTCGCCCCCTCCGGCGCAAGCCGGTCTTGCAGGTCGGCCAGGCGAATCGCGAACACCGGCTCCGCCTCCCTCCTGTCCCCATCCACTTTACGCAAGAGCCACGTGTCGTCGAGCGCGAGCCAGCGCTCGCTCGTACGGTCGGCGATCAGCCGGTCGCCGAGGGCCGCGACCCCTCCGGCGACCCCGGTGTCGGCAAGAAGGTCTTCGAGCGAGGAATTGGCCGGGCATCCGGTGCGCTCAGTCAGATCCGACAAGTACTGAACGGCCCCTCCGGTCAGCCAACGGGGCGTCCCGCTGAGGACTGAGAGTCGCTCGCACACCTCCTCAAACTGCTCGTTGTCAATCAACAGGTTCGCGGCGTAGAGTGAGAGTGGGGTCCCGAACTCATCTCGGATCTCGGGTCCGTGCTGCAAGGCCAGTCTGGCCTGGGAGGCCGCGTGGGTGGGCCGGCTCGCCGCGAAAAGGGCCCTGGCCAGGCGTACGCGAAGATCTGTCCGGCG
>JAJCYP010000066.1 GCA_029262855.1 Bacteroidota bacterium
GTCCCCAGGCTGTGCCTGCCCCGAGCCCAGCCCATCGCTGCCGATCCCGGAGGCGCATCGGATGTGGTATCCGGATAGACCGAACCCAGCGTTTTCAGAACCTGCTCTGCGTACAGGTTGTGACTGTCTTTGTTGATCACGTCCACAACCGTCTTGAGGGGTGGCGATTGGTGTGACGCGACCACCCGGCCATCGGTCATACCTGGCTTGACTGGCAGGTCGTCGATGTCCGCGATGCCTCCTGTCACGGCAATTCCCTCTGCCAGAAGAACTTCTCGCAGCACATGGAGGAAATAGAGGGTCGGGTTGTGGATGGCGATGGACTCCGTCTCGGTGTAGCCCACCGGGACCTGGGTCGTAACGGTCATGCGGTTTCCGTCCCGCTCCCGGGCGTAGCCCTCGTCCAGCCGCTGATCGGACGAAACGGTGCGGCTGGCGTTGAGGACCGTGATGTAGCCGGTTTCGATGGGCTCCCACCTGATGTGGCCAGGGCCTCCAGGGCCGGTCGGCTCAATCGTGAAGTCGACCGTGTTGTCGTTCAGGGACAGGGCGCCGATCTCTGCGGAATACCACCAGGGCTCGTCGTCCCAACTCCAGCCGAGACCGAGACCCAGGTCATCAAACGCGTCATCGTCCCCGATCAACGCCCCGTCCACGGTTCGAATGCCGGCCGCCCCAAGGGAGTCGGCCCAGGAGCGGAAGAGCTCTGTAATATCCCCGTCATTGAAACGCCCCCCGATGACGGGATCACCCGAACCGCGAACAACCAGATTACCGGCCAGCGTGCTGTCGGTGATTGCTCCAAGCGCGAGCAAGGGTGTAGACCAGGTATACTCAGGGCCCAGGATGTCGAGCGCAACGGCGGTGGTGTAGAGCTTGGTGTTGGACGCCGGCATGAAGTTCTTCGCCGCATCACGGGCGTAGAGGGTCTTTCCGCTCGAAAGGTCCACGATGGAAATGCCCACCGCGGCGGGTGCCAGCGCCGAATCAGACACCAGCCCATCGAGAGCCCGTCGCAGCTGGCGCTCGTTTCGCGGGCTCGTCTGGGCGCTGGCTGGAGCCGGAAACAGCAGAAGGACGAGCAGGAATGCGAGGCGCATCATAGGTCAGTGTGGGGCTTGGTGGGGACGTCGCAGGATCTGCGGTCAGTTCTGGTCTGACGAGAGTTCCAACCGGTCAAAATCGGGCTTTTCCACCAGTATGAACACGTGCTGGAGCATGGAAAGTGGAGTGGCGGGCTCGACGCGGATCTGCCAGAACAGCGCCCCCTCGTCCACACCGACGCTGTCAATGACGCCGACACTCAGTCCGCGTCGGAAGATGCCCGAATAGCCAGAGGTGACCACGCGCTGGCCACGCGCCACCGGGTCCGTGGTCGGGACGTGCAGGATCCGAAGCCGATCGGGCCGATCGAGGCTTCGTTCCAGAATACCGTCGGAAAGGTGGGGCTCGATCTTGACTGCGGTCTTGAAGCCCGGATTCAGGAACGAACGGACCAGGGCGTGTCGCTCGGAGACCAGTTCAACCACACCAACGATGCCGCGTGGATCAATGACGGCCATGTTCTTTTCGATTCCGTCTGACCGGCCGGCCGATATGATCAGCGTGTTACGCTGACGCGTGATGTCCTTGCTGACCACGCGGGCCGCGACACGCCTGCCGGTCAGGGAATCCGGGAGACTCAGGAGCCTGCGGAGTCCCTCGTTCTCCAGGGCGGCTTCCCGCGTCAACGCGAGTTCACTCGAGAGCCGAATGTTCTCTTCCCGCAGGCGCTCGTTCTCTCTGAGCGCGCCAAGGTAGCGCCCCGCCGCCGCCAACCGATCTTCGACGCGGGACGACAATTCGAGGGACCGCGCCCGCAGACCGCTGATCATCGGTGAATTGGCGGTCAGCATGACCGTCACCGACACCAGGACGAGGCCAAGCAGCACAAACCAGTCGGCAAATCGCTCCCAGAGCCGAATCATCCTTCAGTGCTGTCAGTGGCGGAAATGACGCTGTCCCGTAAAGACCATGGCAATGCCGCGTTCGTCGGCGGCATCAATGACTTCCTGATCCCGCACAGAGCCACCGGGCTGGATGGCTGCGCAGGCTCCTGCCTCAGCGGCCTCTACGAGTCCGTCTGCGAAAGGAAAGAAGGCATCTGAAGCTACGACCGATCCGGTGAACTCCAGTTCCGACTTTGCCCCCTTGCTGACCGCGATTTCGGACGCATCGATGCGGGACATCTGGCCGGCTCCGATACCGATGGTGGCCCCTCCGCGGGCGTACACAATCGCGTTGCTCTTGACGTGTTTGGCTACACGCCAGGCAAAGTCCAGGTCGGCCCATTCCTGTTCGGTCGGCTGCCGCTTGGTGACAACACGCACACGGCCGCGGAGGATGGGGGTCGGCGGCAGTACCGGATCCACATCCTGGATGAGAAATCCGCCGACGACACTCCGAATGTCGCGGGCCGTCTCGGTGGCCTCGGGCCGATACCGAATCAGGCGACGGTTCTTCTTGGCCTGCAGGAACTCCAACACACCATCGCCAAACGCAGGCGCGATGATGATCTCGGTAAAGATCTTGTTTATGGCCTCGGCCGTCGGAAGGTCCAATTCGCGATTGACGATGACGATGCCCCCGAAGGGGCTCTGGCGGTCTGTTGAAAAGGCACGCTGGTAGGCCGTTTCCAGGTTGTCTCCAGTCCCGACACCGCAGGGGTTGGTGTGCTTCAGGATGGCGCAGGTCGGCGGGGCGCCCTCGAATTCCCGAATCAGACGCAATGCGCCGCTGAGATCGAGAATGTTGTTGAAGGAGAGGTCCTTGCCGTGCAGTTTGTCGAAGTAGGGTGCCGTGTCTCCGTACAGGCCGGCCTGCTGGTGTGGGTTTTCTCCGTACCGGAGCGAAGCGGACATGGGCTCTGAGACGCGGAGTGTATCCTGGGACTCACCCGCGCGGGCGAAGTAGCCGTCGATGGCCGAGTCGTAGGCGGCCGTGTGGGAGAACGCCTTGTGAGCCAGGCGCCGGCGCGTTGCCGCGCCCAGCGACCCGCCGTGTAGGCTCATTTCCTGAGCAATCGACGCATAGTCGCCCGGGTCCGTGACGACGCCAACAAAGAAGAAGTTCTTGGCGGCTGCCCGAATCATTGTAGGCCCGCCGATATCAATGTTCTCAATCGCCGTGGCGTCGCTCGTATCCGGGTCCGCCGTGGCCTTTCCGAACGGATAGAGGTTGACCACGACCAGGTCGATGGGGGGAATCCCGTGCTCGGTCAGCGTGGACTGGTCCTCCGGGTCGTTGCGACGCGAGAGCAGGCCACCGTGGATGAGCGGGTGCAGCGTCTTTACGCGCCCGTTCAGGATCTCCGGGAAGCCCGTCACCTCAGACACGTCCCGAACGGGTAGGCCGGCCTCACGAAGCGTGCGGGCCGAGCCTCCGGTCGAGAGCAGCTCGACGCCTTGCTCGTGGAGGGCCCGGCCAAATTCAGGCAGGCCTGACTTGTCAAAGACGGACAGCAGTGCACGACGAACCGGGTAGCGGTCCGCGGGTGCCGGGAGATCCTTGGTCTGAATCATGGGGTCGGAAGCGGGGTGGAATCGATGAGGACGCGCCGACCCAGCGGTCGGATGCGCCCTTCGGAAAGAAGCTGCAGGGCAGCAGGATAGAGTCGGTGCTCGAGGCGAAGGACGCGAGCAGCAAGGGCTTCGGCATCGTCACCCGGCAGGACGGGTACGGTGTCCTGGAGGACAATCGGGCCGGTATCGTACTCCTCGTCAACGAAATGCACGGTCGCTCCCGAGAAGGCATCCCGGGCCGCGAGCACTGCCCGGTGCACGTGCCGGCCGTACATGCCGGGGCCTCCGTACGCCGGAAGAAGGGCGGGATGAATGTTCAGGATTCGCCAACGAAAGGCGGCGACCAGGCCACTGGGGATCCTTCGAAGATATCCGGCCAGCGCGATGTGCGTCACACCGTGCTCCGCCAGCGCGGAGAGCAGGACGGCCTCGTACGAAGCCGGGTCCTCAAAGGCGCGGGGATCCAGAACGAAACAGGGGACTCCGTGCTCCTCGGCCCGAACCAGCGCCCCGGCCGAGGCCTTGTTGGACACGCAGAGGGCGACCGTGGCCTGAAGGCTGCCGGCTGCGACGGCGTCCAAGATCGCCTGAAAATTCGAGCCACCGCCTGACGCAAAAACGGCGAGGTGCATGGGTGGCGAGCTGATGGCAGTCCCTCGGAAGGGCGGAAAGTAGAGGGCGGGAAAGCTGAGTTTACGTCAGCCTGGCATCAGGCTTCCGGCCCGACCCTGCATATGCAGTCAAAACCGGATGAATAGGCGCGCTTCTCTCAGCGAAGCGGCTCCAATGTGGTGAGGGTCGCGCCCTCGCTGGTGACGCTCAGCGTTGCCCGGATGCCAATCGGCATGGGTGTCTTCAGGGCGAAGTGACCGTAGTTCCAGTTCTTCGCAACGGGATAGGAGGCCCCGCCGAAATAGTGCTCCATGACTTCGCCC
>JAJCYP010000067.1 GCA_029262855.1 Bacteroidota bacterium
CGGTACGACATTCGCTACGCCGGCACCAACAACTTCATGCAGGCCGTCTTCTATGAGTCGTCACACGCCTTCATGCAGCGCCCTGCGGCTGAGGCCGTGGCCCGGGTGCACCGAAAGCTGGCCTCGTTCGGATATGGACTGTTGATCCACGACGCCTACCGTCCGTGGTTCGTGACCAAGATGTTCTGGGACGCCACACCCGAGGCGCAGAAGGACTTCGTGGCCAACCCGGCCAATGGCTCCCGGCACAACCGCGGAGCGGCCGTGGACCTGACGCTCTATGACCTGAAGACCGGAGAGCCCCTGGAGATGCCCAGCGGATACGACGAGTTCTCCGAACGGTCCTACGCCGAGTACGTGGGCGGGACGTCCGAACAGCGCTGGCGCCGTGAACTGCTCCGTGGACTGATGGAGTCCGAAGGCTTCAACATCTACCCGTACGAATGGTGGCACTTTGACCACAGAGACTGGAAGCGGTATCCCATCCTGAACAAGACCTTCGAGGAACTGGAGTAGCGCGGGCTTGGGCTTTCCGGCGCCGCCACGCGCCCGGCGGCGTCTCTACCGGCGGTCGAAGAAATTCACGGTGCCACTCGAAATATCGTGCATCGCCCCAGCCAGGCCCACCCTACCAGACTCCACCGCCTGGGCGATGGCCGGGCTTCGTGCCATGATGTTCTCGATGGTCCTGGCGACGTTCGCGCGTGCCACGGCGTCGACAAAGGTCGGATTGGAGGCATCGCGGCTGCCCTCGAATCCCTCCACGCTGTCCACGGCCGGCCTGATGTTCTCGAGAAGTGCTCCCAGATTGCCGGCGGCTGGTTCGCCGCACGCGCCCTGTGCGGCGCCACACCCCGAGTGTCCCAGCACCAGAATCACCTTGGCGCCGGCCTGTAGGGTAGCGAACTCAAGGGAGCCCAGAACACCCGGACTCGCATAGTTGCCTGCCACGCGAACGGAAAAAATGTCGCCTATCCCCGCATCGAAAATGATCTCAGGCGCCACACGCGAATCCATGCAGGCCAGCACCACGGCGAACGGGTACTGATCAATGGTTGTCGCCCGAATCGCAGCGGCGTGATCACGCTCGGCCTTCACTCCCCGCGTGAACCGGTCATTACCCGCCACGAGCCAGCCGAGGGCCTCCTTCGGCGCCAGTCGCGCCTGCGACTCGGCCGTCAGTGGACCCGTGTGCGGAGGCCCCTTCGGTGTGTCTTTAAAGTCCATGCTTATCGGATTACGCCTCCTGCCTCGCCGGTAGACTCCATCAGGTGGAGCGCGCCGTCGCGGTCTTCGGCCATGAGTACCATTCCCTGCGATTCGAGGCCCATCATCTTCCGGGGAGCCAGATTGGCCACCACCGAGACGTGTTTCCCGACCAGTTCTTCCGGCGTCCAGTGCTGCGCGACGCCGGACAGAATCTGCCGCGTTTCAAAGCCCAGATCAACTTCTAACCGAAGCAGCTTCTTGGACTTGGGCACCGGCTCCGCCGAGATGATAACGCCGGCGCGGAGATCCAGCTTCAGAAAATCGTCAAAGGCGATGAGCTCTTTGGCGTCCTCGTAGGGCTCAGCGGAGGCAGCCTCATCTCCCTCCTTGGTGCCCAGTTTGGCTATCTGCGCCTCAATCACGTCATCCTCAATCTTGGTAAAGAGAATCTCGGGGTCGTTGACCGGGGCGCCCACCTTGAGCAGCGGCCGCGAGGCCTCCTCCCATCCGATAGAACCCGTGGCGCCGGGCATTCCCGTACGCACATCCTCCAGATTGAGCATGCCCCGGAGCAGGGCCGCCGAATACGGGAGTACGGGATCGAGGAGCACCGCCAGTGAGGCGCAGAGCTGCAGGGAGATGTGCACCGTATTGGCGCACGCCTGCGGGTTTTCCTTCCGCGTCTTCCACGGCTCGGTGTCGTTGAAGTACTTGTTGCCCAGCCGCGCGAGGGCCATCGATTCGAAGACTCCTTCCCGAAAACGAAAGGCGTCGTAGGACTCGCCGATGCGCCCCGGAAATTCGGCCAGCGCCGCGAGCGTCTCCTGGTCCATCGCCGACGGGTTCTTGAGCGGCGGTACCACCCCGTCAAAGAAGCGCCCCGCAAAGGTCAGCGACCGGTGCACGAAGTTGCCCAGCACATCGGCCAGCTCCGAGTTGACCCGGTTCTGAAAGTCCTTCCACGAGAAGTCTGCGTCCTTGGTCTCCGGCAGTGTGGCCGCCAGGGCGTAGCGCAAGAGGTCTGGCGGGAATTCCTCCAGGTACTCGTGCAGCCAAACCGCCCAGTTGCGGCTGGTGGACAGCTTGTCGCCCTCCAGGTTGAGGAATTCGTTGGCCGGGACGTTCTCCGGGAGCACGTAGTCCCCGTGGGCCATCAGCATGGCCGGAAACATCAGGCAGTGGAAGACAATGTTGTCCTTGCCGATAAAGTGCAAGAGGCGCGGCCGGCCCTCTTCGTTCTTCTGCCAGTACTTCTTCCAGAGGTCGGGGTCTCCCTGGGCGGTGGCCCACTCGCGCGTGGCAGACACATAGCCGATAGGCGCATCAAACCAAACGTAGATGACTTTGCCGTCTGCGTCCACTCCAGCCGCCTCGGCCACATCGGTTGGGACCGGGACTCCCCACGGCACGTCGCGTGTGATGGCGCGGGCCCGGAGGCCATCGGTCAGCCAGCTCTTGATCTGACCGAGCACGTTCGGCTTCCAGTCCGGCTTCGTGGCAATCCACGCTTCGAGGCGCTCCTGGAAGTCCTCAAGCGGCAGATACCAGTGCGTGGTCTCGCGCAGTTCCGGCTTGGCGTCGCTGAGTGTGGACCGCGGATCGACGAGCTCCATCGGGCTCAGCGCCGTTCCGCAGTTCTCGCACTGATCTCCGTAGGCATTCGTGTTGCCGCAACTCGGGCACGTGCCGACAACAAAGCGGTCGGCCAGAAAAATGCCGGCCTCAGGATCGAAGAGCTGCTGCTCGGTCTTGGTGACGAAGGTGTCTTTGCCTGCCAGCGTCCGGAAAAAGTCCTGGCTGGTTTCCGCGTGGACGGGCGAGGTGGTCCGCGAGTAATGATCGAAGCTCATTCCGAATCGCCTGAACGACTCCTCGATCATGGGGTGGTAGCGGTCCACAATCTCCGCCGGCTCAATGCCTTCCTTGCGGGCCCGGACCATGATGGCCACCCCCATCTCATCCGATCCAGACACAAAGACGATGTCCTTCCCGGCAATGCGCTGATACCGACAGAAGATGTCCGCCGGCAGGTAGGCACCGGCCAGATGGCCGATGTGCAGCGGCCCGTTGGCGTAGGGCAGGGCTGAGGTGACCAGGGTACGATTCGAGGGCTGACTCATGTGCTGGGATCAGGTGACTGGGGCATTTCCCACGGGATGCGTGGCGAACGCGATTCCCGGCTTATTGATGCCGCGCTCCACGGATCTTCAACTGGCGATGGCAATTTGTGGAATTCCTATCAGCCGATTCCCTCCGCCTATGCTTCACGATCATCACGTAGCCATCATCGGTGCCGGCAACATCGGCCGCGCACTCATAGGCGGAATGCTTGAGGGGCACGACCTGGAGCCGTCGCGGATTCGGGCCTCCCGCCGCAACCCCGAGGCGTTGAGCGAGCTGGCCGCCCAGTTTCCCGGGATCCAGACCACCAGCGACAACCGCGAGGCCGTTCGCGGCGCCACCATTGTGGTGCTGGCGGTGAAGCCCTCCGGCGCGGCTGACGTGCTCGACGAAATCCGGAGCGAGTTGGGCGATGAGACCCTCGTGATTTCGGTGCTGGCCGGGCTCACGACCGAGGCCATCGAGGCCCGGCTCGGCCGCGAGCTGCCGGTGATCCGGTCCATGCCGAACACGCCCATGATCGTGGATGAGGGCGCGACCGCGCTCTCGGCCGGCCGCTTCACGGACGAGGCGCATTTTGGTGCCGCCCGCGCGCTCTTCGATAGCGTGGGCATTGTCGAAGTGGTCCCCGAATACCTGATGGATGCCGTGACCGGCTTGTCGGGAAGTGGACCCGCCTATGTCTACATGTTCATAGAGGCGCTGACCGATGGCGGCGTGAAGCAGGGCATTCCGAGACCCCAGGCATTCCGTCTGGCGGCGCAGACTGTTTTCGGCGCCGCGAAGCTCGTGATCGAAACCGGCAAGCACCCGGCGATCCTCCGGGACGAGGTGACAACGCCCGGTGGAACGGCCATCGCCGCCGTCGCCGACCTGGAGAGCCACGGTCTTCGGACCATGCTCATCAACGCGGTGGCCACCGCCACCGCCCGCAGCAAGGAGCTGGGCAGCTAGTTCGAGGGAACGACCCCCGGCCCTGCGCTTTGGACACGCGCTATGTTTCTCGTCATTCCGGCCATTGATCTACGCGGCGGACGCTGCGTGCGCCTCACCCAGGGGAAGTACGAGGAAGAGACCGTCTACTACGACGACCCCGTCAAGATGGCCAAGCTGTGGCGCGTGCAGAACTGCAAGGTCCTCCACGTCGTGGATCTGGACGCGGCGCTCGGCAAAGGCGTCAACAACCGGGCAATCATCCGGCGTATCACCGAGACGCTCGACATCCCGGTGCAGGTCGGCGGCGGGATCCGGACCATGGATGACATCGATGACGCCCTGGCCTGTGGTGTCTACCGCGTGATCCTGGGTACGGCCGCGGTGAAGGACCCGGATCTGGTGACGGAGGCCGTGAAGAAGCACGGGGCTTCCCGCATTGTCGTCGGGATCGACGCGCGAGACGGCGAGGCCAAGGTGCAGGGCTGGACCGAGGGAAGCGGGCAGGACGCCGTGGAGCTCGCCCTGGATATGGAGGCGCGAGGGTGCCGGCGGATAGTCTATACCGATATCTCGCGCGATGGGACCATGGAGGGCCCCAATCTGGAGGCGTACACCCGGCTCGGGAAGGCGCTCAGGCGATGCCGAATTACCGCGTCAGGCGGCGTCGGGAGCTTCCACGATCTGCTGGCCCTCCAGGATATGAGGTCCATCGGAGTGGACTCCGTGATTGTCGGCCGGGCCTTGTATGAAGACACCTTCCCCTGTCAGAAGACGTGGTGCTGGAACTACAAGGAGGAAGTCGATCTGGACTGCTTCTCTTCGGCGCCCAGCAAAACAGCGTAGGACTCGCCGCATCGGTGACAGGGGCTTCGGCCCTTTTTTTATGCGATTCCGTTGCGTTTGGGGGGATTGAGGCCTCTATCTATGGATAGCTGCGTTTTTTTTCGATTTGCGTGTCGTGGTTTTCGGGTAGTTCTCGTTTCTACTGGTGAAGCCCCTTAACACAAACGCTTTCAAACCCCCACGACCATGAAACGCCAGCTTACACTTCTCGCCCTCGTCGCTCTCATCGCCACCCCAATGATCGGTTGCAGCCCCGAGTCGCTCGTCGGCGGCGGAGATGATGTGGTTTGGCTGAGTGATGGGACGAACCAGGTTATTGACGGGACGAATCAGAGCCGCAGCGACGGAACGAACCAGAACGGTGACGGGACCAACCAGAAC
>JAJCYP010000068.1 GCA_029262855.1 Bacteroidota bacterium
GCGACACGAGTTGGTCGGCATCTCGGGTGTCGATACCCGGACGTTGGTTCGACACATCCGCGACAAGGGCGTGATGAACGCGGTCATCAGCGCCACGGACCTGGACCATGAGAGCCTGATTGAGAAGGCGCGAAACTGGCCATCCATGGAGGGTCTGGAACTCGCATCCCGAGTCACCACCAAAGAGGCCTACGACTACGCATCCTCGGAAGGCCACCGAATCGCCGTTGTCGACTACGGTGTCAAAAGAAATATCCTGCGCTCATTCCGGCATCGCGGCTGTGCGGTGAGGGTATTTCCGAGCGGCACGCCGCTGGAGACGTTGCTCTCCTGGAATCCAGACGGCCTCTTCTTCTCCAACGGACCCGGCGACCCGAGAGCCATGCCGGACCAGATCGAGTTGGTCAAGGCCGCCGGAAAGACGGGCCTCCCCATGTTCGGCATCTGCCTGGGTCATCAACTGATGGCGCTGTCCCAGGGTCTTGACGTTTACAAGATGTACGTCGGACACCGCGGGGCCAACCATCCCGTCAAGAACCTGGAAACGGGCCACGTGGAAGTGACCACGCAGAATCACGGCTTCGCCGTCGGCTCTGAGTCCTTGACCGAAGGCGCGGCCCGCATGACTCACGTCAACCTCAATGACCGGACGCTTGAAGGCCTGGCCTACCAGCGAGTCAACGGATTTTCGGTCCAGTACCACCCCGAGGCATCGCCCGGCCCGCACGACTCTGACTACCTGTTTGACCAGTTCCTCGAACGCGTCGGCGCGCACCGCGGCTCATCGGTTCCCTCCTCGAAATCTGCCGAATGACCATGAAACATACACTGCTGCTTTTCGCCACACTCCTGATGCTGGTCCCGGTCGGGGCCCAGACATCCGAGTTGACGGTCTCAAAGATCATGCGGGACCAATCGACGTGGATCGGGTCCAGCCCGAATCGACCGGCCTGGTCAGAGGATGGCGAGTGGCTCTATTTCAACTGGAATCCCGGGGGTGAGATGCCCTCGGACTCCCTCTTCAAGGTCCGTGCTGCCGGCGGCGATCCGATTCAAGTCACTCCTGAAGAGCGGCGTGGCGTCCGGGCGACCTTTTCGGGATGGGGCCACGGGACGGGCGAGTACTCCGCCGACTGGCGCCACAAGGTCTTCGAATCGTCCGGCGACATCTACCTCCTGGATCGGACAACAGGGGATCTGAAGCGGATCACGATCACGAACGATCGCGAGGCATCGCCACGGTTCACCGCCGATGGCCGCCACATCCTGTATCAGGATGATGGAAACGCGTTCGTCCGCGCGCTGGACACCGGCACCGTTCGGCAGTTGACCGACCTCCGCGAGGGTCAGGAGAGGGACCGTGAGCGGCCGAAGAACGCGCAGGATTCCTGGCTGGAGAAACAGCAGTTGGAGTTGTTTGATGTTCTCCGGGCTGAGGCGGCGGAGCGCGAGGCGCGTGAGGAGGCCCGTGAGCGGGAGCAGGAGCTGGCAGCCGCTGACCGTCCGCCCGTCCACTACTATGGGAGTGGCCAGGTGAGCGGCCTCGAGGTCTCACCCGACCTCCGGTACGCCACCTTCTTCACGTCAGAGTCCACACGGCCCACCCGCACGATTGTCCAGGACTATGTGACCGAGTCGGGCTACGCCGAAGACCTGAACGCCCGCTCCAAGGTGGGCGTGGAATCCAGCCCGCGAAAATTCTTCGTCCAGGACCTGGAGAGTGGAGATGTGGTCGAGGTCGACATGACCACCCTGGAGGGTGCCTACGATGTCGCGCCGGCGCACCTGGTCGACGAAGGCGTAGAAGTCGACTCCAGCAAGGCCCGCAGCATGAGCGCGGTCGGACCCTTTTGGAGTGGCGATGGCAAGCACGCCATTGTGCAGGTCTACGTGGCAGACAACAAGGATCGATGGATCGCGAGCCTGGACCCGGCCACCGGTGCCCTCAGGGTCCTGGACCGTCAGCACGATGAGGCGTGGATTGGCGGCCCCGGCGTCCGCTCGTTTTTCGGGGGCGGGTCCGCGGGGTGGCTTCCGGACAATCGAACCTATTGGTTCAAGAGTGAGGCCACCGGATTCTCGCACCTCTACACCGTGGATGTGGTGACGGGCAACCTCAGGCAACTGACCGATGGTGACTTCGAGGTATTCGGCGTCGAGGTGTCCCGTGACGCAAAACGATTCTACTTTACGTCAAGCGAAGGATCGCCGTTCGAGCGGCACTTCTACCGGATGCCCATCGCGGGGGGTGCCCGGACACGCCTCACCGATGAACCGGGAAACAACGCCGTGACCCTGAGTCCCAGGGAGGACCGCGCCGCCATCATGTTCTCCACGACCACCCGGCCGACGGATCTCTTCATGATGCCGTTCGGCCGGCCGGCCACCAGAGTGACAAGTTCTCCGACCGAGGAGTGGCTGGCCTATCCCTGGCGCACCGGCGAGATGATAGAGATCCCCGCGTCCGACGGCGTGATGGTGCCCGCTCAGGTCTTCCGCCCGGAAGAGCCGAACGGAGGCGCCGTGCTGTTTGTCCACGGCGCCGGCTACCTCCAGAACGTCCACCGGTGGTGGAGCAGTTATTCGCGGGAGTACATGTTCCACAACATGCTCACCGACCTGGGCTACACGGTGCTGAACGTGGACTACCGGGCCTCGTCCGGATACGGCAGGGATTGGCGAACCGCCATCTATCGCCACATGGGCGGCCGGGATCTGCAGGACTACGTGGACGCGTCGAAGTATGTCGGCACAGAGTACGGAATCGACCCCGAGCGCGTGTTCATCTACGGCGGCTCGTACGGCGGCTTTATCACGCTGATGGCCCTCTTCAACGAAGCCGAGCATTTCGGTGGCGGAGCCGCCCTTCGCAGCGTCACCGACTGGGCGCACTACAACCACGGCTACACGGCGAACATCCTGAACACTCCGGTGACGGACTCGCTGGCCTACGCCCGCTCCAGCCCGATCAACTTTGCCTCCGGGCTCGAAGACCCGCTCCTGATGGCACACGGGGTGATCGACACCAACGTGCAGTATCAGGACATCATCCGGCTGGCTCAACGGCTGATTGAGCTCGGCAAGGAGGACTGGGAGTTGGCCTCCTATCCCGTCGAGGGCCACGGCTTCCAGAAGCCGACCTCCTGGACCGACGAGTACAGCCGGATTCTGAAGCTCATCAAGGAAACGGTCGGCCCGAACCGCTTCCGCTAAACGCCGCGCCGAGCGGCAGGCTCAATCGATATGCCCAAGCGCACAGACATAAAGAAGATCCTCCTCATCGGCTCCGGCCCGATCATCATCGGGCAGGCGTGCGAGTTTGACTACTCCGGAAGCCAGGCCTCGCGGGCCCTCCGCGCGGAGGGGTTCGAGGTGGTTCTGGTGAACTCGAATCCTGCCACGATTATGACCGATCCGGTGACGGCGGACGTGATCTATCTGCAGGAGCTTACGCCGAAATCCATCAAGGAGATCGTCGAGAAGGAGAAGCCTGACGCCGTGCTGCCGACCATGGGCGGACAGACCGCGCTGAACCTTGCGGACACGCTCCACCAGGAGGGCTACTGGGAGAAGGCCGGCGTCGAGGTGATCGGCGTGGATATCGATGCCATCCACATCACCGAGGATCGTCAGCTGTTTCGTGATCTGATGGAGTCCATCGGCATCGATCAGGCGCGGAGCCGCACGGCCAAGAGCCTGCTTGAAGCCAAGGAGGTCACGCAGGAGTTGGGTGGCCTGCCGGTTGTAATCCGGCCGTCATTCACGCTCGGGGGCTCAGGCGGCGGAATTGTGTGGGCGCCCGAGGACTTCGACCGCATGGTGATGCGCGGGCTGGAGCTCTCGCCCGTGCACCAGGTCTTGATGGAGGAGTGCCTCTTCGGCTGGAAGGAGTACGAACTGGAACTCCTCCGCGACGCGAACGACAACGTCATCATCATCTGCTCCATCGAGAACGTGGATCCGATGGGCGTTCACACGGGAGACTCCGTCACGGTCGCTCCCCAGCAGACCCTGACCGACAAGCAGTTTCAGGCGATGCGGGACGCGGCCATCAAGGCCATGCGTTCCATCGGCACCTTCGCGGGCGGGTGCAACATCCAGTTCGCCACCGAACCCGCAACAGGCCGGATGATCGTCATCGAGATCAACCCGCGGGTGTCGCGCTCCTCGGCGCTGGCGTCCAAGGCCACCGGGTATCCCATCGCCAAGATTGCGGCCAAGCTGGCTGTTGGTTACACGCTCGATGAACTGCCGAACGATGTGACCGGGACCACGAGTGCCTGTTTTGAGCCGGCCATCGACTACGTGGTCACCAAGATTCCGCGGTTCAATTTCGAAAAGTTCGAGGGCGTCTCGGAAGAGCTCACCACGCAGATGAAGGCCGTGGGCGAAGTCATGGCGATCGGTCGGACGTTTCCGGAAAGCCTCCAGAAGGCCTGGCAGAGTCTGGAGAACGGCTACGCAGGCCTTGGGGCTGACCGCGATGAGATCTATCGGGGCGAAATCAGGGACCGGCTCCGCAAGCCGTATTGGGACCGGACGCTTCAGATCCGGAATGCCTTCAAGGCGGGCGCGTCGGTGGACGAAATCTCGGATGTCACCAAGGTGGATCCGTGGTTTCTCTACCAGATCCAGGACATGGTCCGGATGGAAGAGGTCATCCAGACCTATTCGCTGGATCGACTGGATGAGCCGTTTCTGCGCCACGTGAAGTCATTCGGGTTTTCCGATGTCCAGATTGCCTACCTGGTGATGGATGACGTGACCGAGGATGACGTTCGCGCGCATCGCAAGAAACTGGGGGTAGTCCCGTCCTACCAGCTGGTGGATACCTGTGCCGGCGAGTTTCCAGCCCTGACGCCGTATTTCTATTCCACCTACGAGTCTTCGACCGAAGCCGAGATCTCGGACCGGGAGAAAGTGATCATCCTCGGCTCGGGCCCGAACCGCATCGGTCAGGGAATCGAGTTCGACTACTCCTGTGTGCACGGCGTGCTGGCCTCGAAGGAGGCCGGCTACGAGGCCATCATGATCAACTGCAACCCGGAGACGGTCTCCACCGACTTCGATGTGGCAGACAAGCTCTACTTCGAGCCCGTCTACTGGGAGCGGGTGATGGACATCATCGAATTGGAGAAGCCGATGGGTGTGATCGTCCAGTTGGGCGGCCAAACGGCGCTGAAGCTCGCCCGGCGGATGGAAGAGACCGGTATCCCCATCATCGGGACGTCCTACGACAGCATGGATCTGGCCGAGCATCGCGGGCGCTTCTCCGAGATCCTCAAGGAGATCGAGATACCGTACCCACCGTTTGGGATGGCCCACACCGTTCACGAGGCCATGGCGACGGCCGAGAGCATCGGATACCCAGTACTGGTGCGGCCGAATTACGTGCTGGGCGGCCAGGGCATGCGGATCGCCATCAACAAGGAGGAGGTGAAGGCCTGTGTCAACCAGATATGGAAGTTGATGCCAGACAATCCGGTGCTCCTGGACCGATTCCTGGAAAATGCCGTCGAGCTGGATGTCGACATCATCCGCGACGGAGACGAGACCTGGATTGCGGGCATCATGCAGCACATTGAACCCGCCGGGGTTCATTCGGGAGACTCGACCGCCGTCCTGCCCCCCTTCAACCTGTCGGAGGAGACCCTGAGCACCGTGCGCCAGTACGTCACCGAGATCGCCGACCGGCTGAACATCATCGGACTGATGAACTGTCAGATGGTGATCAAGGACGACTTCGTCTACGTAATCGAGGCGAATCCCAGGGCATCGCGGACCGTTCCGTTTGTGGCCAAGGCCACCGGCGTTCCCGTTACCAACATCGCCACGCACGTCATGCTGGGCGCCAAGCTCAAGGATTTCCGCGCGAAGGGGGTCCTGGAGTCAACGCTCGTGGGCTACGCCATCAAGGAGCCCGTCTTCAGTTGGGACAAATTCCCCGAGGTGCCCAAGGAGTTGGGACCCGAAATGAAGTCCACCGGTGAGGCCATTGCATTCATCGACGAACTGACCGACGAGCACTTCTCGAAGGCGTACGCCATCAAGGATCTGTACCTCTCGCGTTAGGCCGGGCGCGTTGCGGCTCCGGGGGCGCCGACCTCTATCGGGAAACAAACCCGATAAAGGCTGTTATGATATCGAAACGATATCAGAGTGATCTCATGAAAGACATCGCACTGCGAGGTGTGCCCGGGGACTTGCATGCCTGGCTCAAGGCAGACGCGGAGCGACAGGGGAGGAGCCTGAACGGTCACATTCTGCAGCTTCTGCAGGAGTCCGTCCAGAGCAAGCGATATATCCAGGAACGTCAGGCGCGGCTTGATGCCTTCAGGGCGAAGTACCTGCCGGATGGTGGGTACGACAATATGGAGGAGGTGACCGACTGGATCCGCCACGACCGCGATCATGGTCATTGATGCAAATGTCCTCTCCGCCTGGTTTCTGGAGACCGGACAACGCCACGATCATGTGCTGCGTCGGCTGCGGACCGTCAGGGACTGGCACTCCCCACCGATCTGGAGAAGTGAATTCAACGCTGTCCTGATGAAGTACGTCCGCCACCGTGGACTTCAGCTTGAGGCGGCGATCTGCGCTCATGCCGAAGCCGAGTCGGCAATCACGCTTCTCAGGCAGCCCGATCCCGAGGAAGTGCTTCCGCTGGCTCTGCACTCGGGCTGCTCGACGTACGACTGCGAGTACGTCGTCGCCGCCGGGAACGTGGGGCTACCGTTGTTCACATTCGACAAGAAGGTGATCGAGGCGTTTCCGAGGATTGCCCGGGAGCCCTAGTGCCACACTTAGTGAACGAAGGCGCCTCTCGAGGCGGAAACCTCCGTCCCAATAGCCCAGCCCAGCCCGCTCCGGCGACTACTCAATTTGCACAGCGGGGGCCGCCCCGCTTGGCGTGAAGTTCGTGCCCACGGCGTGCGCGACGGTCGACGCAATCTGGCGGAGCTCGAAGTCTCGATCCGCCACCTCCCCCAAGGCCGCGATATTCGGTCCCATCGCGGCCATCCACGTGAACTCAGACCCGGCCCATCGTGGCCCGGTGCCATGCCCAATCCACCCCTCGCCTGAGCCGCGGCCGTGGTCCGTGGTGATGATCAGGGTCGTGTTCTGAGCGTACCCAGGCTCGGCCTGAATCCACTCCCAGAGATCCCGAAGGAAGGCGTCTGTTCGATGGGCTGCACGGACGTAGGCCTCGAAGTCTCCGTCGTGGGCGAAGTCGTCTGTTTCACCATACGCGATGTACGTTACACGGGGGGCGACGCGTTTCAGATACTCCATCGCATAGTGATGCGTAAAAACGTCCAGGCGCACGGCGCCCCAGGGACTCGGGGTCTGGGCCTGCAGCGTATTGAGGTAGTCCTCGCGGTCGCTTCGGTCTGAATCGGTGGCGCTTCGGAAGCCTGCGTTGACGGGAAGGCCGCTTCGGTCCTCATTCAGGATGAAGGGAAAGACGTCCCAGGATCCGAAAGCGGCGACGCTCCCTTCAAACCCCGGTCGACCGTTGAGCCACTCCAGAACCGAGGTGTTGGGGTTCGGGATCTTGTCATTCGAATCGATCCGGTCATCGGGCTGCCCCGTCAGAAGCTCGTTGTAGGACGGATACGAAAAATTCCGTCCGTTGGTAATGATGCCATCGCTACCCAGCGTTCGATTCCCCAACAGGACGCCCGCCTCGCCGATCGTCTCCCACAGCCAGGGCATCAGGAGGCGCTTCCTCTGGTCCGCACCGGGCGCCCAGAAGTCCTCTGAGAGGGCATCGAAGGTCTCCGTCTGTCTGGCCAGGGTGGAGTCCAGTCCCGTGAACACCTCCTCCCAACGAAGTCCGTCTATCGTGACGAGAATCGCCCTGACTTCCGGGGTCGCGGCAGGGGGGACCTGGCACGCCGCGAGAGTGATGGCCAAGAGGCCTGCTGCCAAGATTCCGGGTACTGCGTGTTCACTTTGTCCCATCGGTAGCGGCATGAATTTCGGGATCAAACGAAAAAGGGTCGGTCAATCAAATAATGCCAAACATTGACAGCCATTGGCAGTTTGCTATACTGTTCGAATATGGCAATAACAGCAAAAATAATGAACGTATCACTGACTTCAACGCTAGAGGGGATGGTGAAAACCCTGGTTAAGTCTGGTCGCTACAACTCGGCGAGTGAAGTTGTTCGCGACGGACTTCGGCTCATCGAGGAACGAGAACAGCTCCGCGAAATCAAGCTTGTGGCGCTTCGCGAGGCCATCCAAGAGGGGAGAGACAGCGGCCCGTCAACGTCGTGGGATCTTGAGGACTTCAAGACGAGAGCGAAGGAGCGCTACGAGAATAGCTTAAGCAATAGCGCTTCATGACTGTTAGGGTATCGCCAGCCGCGCACCTTGACCTGTTTGACATATGTATGATATTTATGATAGTGGAGTTACCGACGCCCTAGTCAAAGGAGTTCACAATTATGAGGGTGCCCCGAATCCGCTTATTTTGGCACCCACGGTCTACACCGAGATTGAGGGCGCTGCTTTTAGTCGCAGTCTGGGTCGGTGCTGGGAACTCGTTAATTGACCGCGGCCTTCCGGCTAGTGACCATGCGAAAGATAAAGCCCCTCCGATTAGTCTATTTGCTTTCCGGAGTGCTGTCGATTTCCTCGATAGGCTGTGGTAACGATGCCTTCAGCGGGGATGTGCCACCTTCCGTATCGGGTCCGGCTCTGCGCGTGTTTTCGGCACCATCCGTAATCTCTGCCATTCCCTATCGGGATCCCTCATGGTTTTTTCCGACCTGTATCAACTCTAACCGGGCGCGAGGGCTGGATGTTTTGGTGCGGGTTCCACTCGACACACTCTACGTACCCAAAGATTATGGCAGCCTGTACTTGCGGTATGAGAGCGGTCGTTGGAACCCGGTTCATTTTTTCTATGGACGGGGCAGCTTCTATCCATGCACGTTGCGGCGAGATGGCTCAACGGTAAACATTCTCTGGAATGGTGTCAAGGAGGCGGAGTATGCAGACTGGGTGGACCGGCGAGTCAGAGCAACGAATGTTTTTCATGCAAATTGTCAGGGTCCCGATTGTGGAGATCCTCGCCCAATCTTACCCACACAGGGATCGTTCCTTCCCGAGCTTCAATCCGACGAGATCGGGGACATCTCCTTTGTTTACATGGCTCCAAATACGACGGAGGAGGTATACACAGACATTTCAGGAAATGAATGGGAAGGTAAACAGGTCGGAATTCAGAGCAGTCCTCGAAAACTCGTAGTGGGGAACGACGAATACCTGACCTATGTGAGCGTTTCTATCGAGCCACGCTTCATTTCCAATGTTGTCTTCTTTCATGCGAGGGAGGGCCCGCGAGGCGACTGGGGTCGCCCAGAAGTTCTCTACCAAGATGAAGACAAGAAAACCGGGGGTAACTTTCCGACTATTGCCGTCGATGCGTCTGGTTCAGTGCACGTCCTGTTTTACCGGACTGATAATGATTCTGGGGTCTGGACTCTTATGCATACCCAGAGAAAAGCAAGAGGCCGATGGACAGAGCCGGACAGTCTGTACTCGGATCGCTTCATTGCAAGCATGATTCCTACTCTATTAGCTGATGAGAGAGGCTACCTGCATGCGTTTTGGGGGCACTCAACCGCTCTCTCTGACGGCAGCCCTGGGACTGCTGCCTACTACGCGAGTTGGTTCGATGGCGCGTGGGCGAAGCCATTGCCCTTGTTTGCGGAGTACGACGTTTCGGCCCCTGTGCTGGCGGCCTTAGACGATGAGGATGTCCTACACTTGATTTTTACCGCGGCAAATCAACGCAGCTACCATGCAATTGCGCGTTGATAACTTCTTTGTATGCGCACTGTTCGTGCGTACTGCATGGGGCACGAGACATCCCCGGCATCTTTGAGAACCAGTGAAGAGGGCTCATGGAGCAGGATTGCCTACCAGAACCTGCGGGCGATGGACTCGGCT
The DNA here is from genome assembly GCA_029262855.1 of Bacteroidota bacterium. GTDB lineage: Bacteria > Bacteroidota > Rhodothermia > Rhodothermales > UBA10348 > JABDJZ01. Next base: position 9,964 of record JAJCYP010000068.1, read on the forward strand.
AGTGGAGTGAACACCAGCGTGACGTCCTCGTCCATCTTGATCTCCCCGTAGGCCGACACAGATCCGTTGATCCTGGAGTCTTCGCGGAGTTCAATCTTGTTGCCCGACACGAGAGAGGCGTCGACCGACCGTCCAGACCTGATTTGGATCTCGGCCGAGGCAAAGAGCCCAAGTTGCCCGCCTCCGTCCGACGTGATGTCGCCGCGAGCATCAATCTTTCCCGCCACGAAGATCGCTCCGTATCCAGTGATCCGGACATCCTTATTAATTCGCAAGTTGCCGTCCACAAACCAGAACGCTGGTTGGTCAGCGGTTCCGAGCGCGAGATCAGTTCCGAGTGTGACGTTTCTGCTCGAGCTTCTCGTCGCCAAGGACTCGAATTTGCGAGCATCGAAGTACTTCATCGGGACAGCGTCCGCGAAACCGTAGGCATTCAGATTATTCGGATTGGTGATGGGGCGGAAGACGTCCTCTGCGTCGCCCTCGACCTTCCTCGCTGACGTTCCGAATCCGCGTACCCGAGCGTCGTCCTCTTCGATTTTCAGTACATCGTTGGCGTGGACGTTGGCGTTCCAGGCCCCGGCTGAGCGCACCTTGGCCTCCTTGATCTCGATCTTGCCGTTTGACATGAGAGC
>JAJCYP010000069.1 GCA_029262855.1 Bacteroidota bacterium
TCATGATTCGCAATTTGGGGTTCCTCCCCGTCGGGATCTCAGATGGCAGTTCGCTTCGTTCCAGTCGACCGCGACACACCGATGGCGAAACGGCAGGCCGCACTCGCATGAGAGGCCTCAGGGCGCACGCAGGAGACGTGGCAGAAGCCCTACATGGAATGGCAGGGGTAAATTCCACCTAGACACCCGGTTTTCGGCCGCCTGCATGGAATGATGGGGGTAAATTCCACCTAGACACCCGGTTTTCGGCGGCCTTACATGGAATGATGGGGGTAAATTCCACCTAGCGGCGGAGAGGGGCGATAGTGGGCGCTGTCTGTCCACGAAGGTGGACAAAGGGACTGAGGTGATCGCGTCTGGCGATCCAAATTGGACGGTCGTGAGGGCTGGCACGGCTTTGTCTTGGGTTCTCCTCGAGGGTCCGCCAAGGACAACACAGGGAGGTCAAAATGAGATTTCAGATACCAAGAACAAGGCTGGTCACCGGCCTTGCCCTGGCGACGATCCTGATTGCTGCAGGCGCGAATGACGCATTCGCCCAGCGCGCGCGAACGGGGACGACGCGGGGAAGCACCAAGGTTGAGCGTTCCAGCAGGGCCAAGAAGGCTGCGCCGAAGCGCTCCACACCGAGTCGGGCTACGCCGTCGCGGAGCACACCGAGTCGGGCCACGCCGTCGCGGAGCACACCGAGTCGGGCTACGCCATCGCGCTCCACACCGAGCCGGGCCACGCCGTCGCGCTCCTCGCCGAGTCGGGCCACGCCGTCGCGCTCCACACCGAGTCGGGCTACGCCGTCGCGGAATACCCAGCAGACTGCTCGCTCCCGGCAGTCGGCCTCGTCACGAGGCGCGCGGACCGGTACGGCATCCAGGTCCACACGTTCTGGCGGCGTAGTGCAGGATCGGGATTCCAGAAGCAGCGGCACCGTGCGCGGCAGCGGAACCCGAACCAGCGGCTCGGGCGCCGTCCGCGGCAGCGGAACCCGAACCAGCGGCTCGGGCACCGTCCGCGGTAGCGGAACACGAACCAGCGGCACCGGCACCGTCCGCAACGGTGGCGCGAGAGGCACCGGCCAGGGCGGCACCATAGTTCGCGATCGCCAGCCACGAAATGGGCCCGCTATAGGGAATGGCCGCACGGTTCGTGGCTCGCGGTCCCTTCTGCGGGATACGCGACGCGACGGTCGCCGCGTGCAGATTCCCTCGCGGAAATGGAATTATCGTCGTCGGGCCTACGTAGCCCCTCGTTACACCCGGGCTCAGCTTCGCCGGCACCGCCCACGCATCCATGTGGACATCCACTGGCCGTGGGTCGTGCGTTACCAGCGGCACTGGCGTCCCACGTACCGGTACCACCAGGTGGTGAACGTCAACACCGTGGTTTACGGCCGGCCAAGCCGGGCGCAGGTTGAGGTCGAAACCGTGTACTCGCACGAAGTGGTACATGCCAACGACGAGTTCGCCGAGTTGGACGTTCGGATTGAAAGGCTGGAATTGTTCGAGAACGGCCGTTTGCTCGGATACATCGATCGGATACCCTCCAGCCTGAAGCGGATGACGGCCACCGTTTACCGCAACGGCGAGGTCTACTTCGACCGGGAGATATTCCTGATCGGCGATCCCTATGCCGGCTTCGAGGTGGTTTCCACGCTGGCCTACGAAGGTTACGTGCTGGATGCATACCATCACAGCGACGGGTACCGGGCCGGTAGCGTCGACCTGCGGAGGCATCGGGTACGCGCCAAGAAATCGTCTCGCCTGTTCCGTCCGAACCGCGCCGGCAGCCATGTGCCGATTTCGCTCTTGCCGAATGACGAGGGATGGCTGTGGGACTACGGAATCGACGCCATCTCTGCCACGGTGGATGACTACGATTGGTACTACGGCGGGCAGGGCCGGACTGGTCGCACCCAGCCGAATGGTGAGGGGTGGAGTCAGCAGGATGCCTGGGACTACAAGTCGGAGGCCGGCGCGGACATCAGTTTCGAACGCCAGTCCAAGATCCAGCGCGTTCAGTAACGGACCCTCAATCCGAATGCGCGGACACCACGCCGGGCCCCCAACCAGGGGTCCGGCGCGGTGCGTTTTGGGCTGCTCCGGTTCCGTGGAACTCTTGTGGACTCGACGCGACGGCTGAAACCCGTGATCCGGCTTCCGGTATGCAAGCGGCTAGCAATTACACTACTGACATGGACCGACCGTCGCCGTCAGAAAAACGGATCTATGGACTGAACGAGAGGGACAGGTCTATCCTGCGCCTTGTCGTGCAGAACTTCATAGATACGGCTGGGCCGGTCGGGTCTCGGGTGCTGTCCACCAACTACGGTCTCGGCCTGAGCCCGGCCTCGATCCGGAACACGCTGAGTGACCTCGAAGCTCGCGGCTTTCTGGATCATCCCTATACGTCTTCCGGACGGGTACCCACGGAGCGTGGTTACAGGGCCTACGTGGACGAGTTGATGGAGCAGATTCAACTCTCCGAACAGGAGCAGGAGGTTCTTCGCAGTCAGCTTACCGACAGCATTTCTGATGCCGAACGACTGGTCCGCGAAAGCTCCCGCCTGCTAAGCCAGTTCGCGAACCTGTTGGGCGTGGCCATTTCGCCTCGCCTGTCGACGGGTGTGCTTGAGCGTCTCGAAGTCGTGCCGCTGTCCTCCAACCGCGCCATGTTTGTCATCAGCGTCCGTGGCGGCCTGATCAGGACCATCATTCTACACGTCGAGTCCGAGCTGTCGCGGTCAGCGCTGGATCGGGTCGTGCTGTTACTGAATGAGCGCCTGGCTGGCCTGACCCTGGACGAGATCCGTCGTACCTGCCGTGAGCGGGTGGCGGACCTCCACGCCGAGGACACCGGTGTGGTTCAGCTGCTCATGGACTCCTCCTCGATGCTCTTCTCGGAGCCGGCGGCCGATCGCCGCGTGGAAGTGGGAGGGACCGATCACATGCTGGCCCAGCCGGAATTTCAACAGCCCGAAGAACTGCGGGAGCTCATCAAGCTTGTGGACGATGAAGCGGCGGTGATTGGATTGCTTGACGCATCCGATGATGAGGCCATCGGTTCGGCACGGGTTCGTATCGGGAGCGAGAACGTCACCGCAGGAGATGCCGAGAATGGCGTCCGCTATTCCGTGGTCACCGCTCCGTATCAGCGTCACAATATGCGCGGCACCATCGGTGTCATCGGACCCACCCGGATGGACTACGCCCGTGTGATATCTCTGGTCGAAGGGATGGCGGCACTGCTGTCCTGGTCACCTGATGATGAGATTCCGCTCGTTTGACGAGCGCGCCAACAGTGTCTAATACTGTCTAATACTGCCTAATACACTGATGGAAGGATTGGAAAACAACATAGATAACAACGTCCCGGACGCAGTCGGCCCGAATGGACCGGAGGCGGTTCCAGTGGACGAGACTCCCGAAATGCAGATCGCCCGACTCGAGCGGGAGCTGGGCGGACTGCGTGACCAGTTCATGCGGCAGGCGGCCGAGTTTCAGAACTACCGCAGGCGCACGGCCCAAGAAAAGGATCAGATGATGGACTACGGGAAATTACTCGTAGTGCAGCAGATTCTTGATGCCATCGATGATTTCCGTCGCTCCCTGGATGCGGCCGAGCAGGTAGGCGACAAGCCGGATCCGGAGGCGCTTCCGGATGCCTTCCGGTCGCTTCATACCGGTGTGGCGATGGTGTACGGGAAGCTGCTCGGCGAACTGGCCAAGCTGGGTGTCGAACAGATAGACGCCGTGGGAAAACCGTTTGATGAAGCCGAGCACGAGGCGCTCATGTCGCAACCGGTGGGAGAGGGTGAGCAGCCCGGTCAGGTCGTGTCCGAAATCCAGACCGGGTACAAGATGGGTGACCGGGTAATTCGGCACGCCCGTGTAGTGGTGACGGCCTGATGCGGGACTACTACGAGATTCTCGGCGCCGAGAAATCGGCTTCGGCGGACGACCTCAAGCGCGCCTACCGGAAGCTGGCCCTTCAGTATCACCCTGACCGGAATCCGGGTGACGCGGAGGCTGAAAACAAGTTCAAGGAAGCCGCCGAGGCCTATGAGGTGCTGTCCTCACCGGAAAAGAGGCAGCGTTATGACCGCTTTGGTCATGCCGGAGTGCGTGGCAACGGCGCTCAGGGAGGCAATGCCGGCTTCCAGGACATCAATGACATCTTCAGTGCCTTCTCCGATATTTTCGGAGGGGGAGGCAGCATATTCGATGAGGTCTTCGGGGGTGGCGGTGGTCGCTCCAGACGAGGCAACCGTCGGGGACGGCCAGGGAGCGATCTACGCATCAAACTTCCGCTGACGCTGGAAGAAATCGCCGAGGGCGTCGACAAGAAGATCAAGGTCCGCAAATATGGTGCCTGCAAGAACTGCGAAGGGCGTGGCGTAGAGGATGAGGCGGATGGGTATGACTCCTGTGCGACCTGCCAGGGCGCGGGAGAGATTCGGCAGGTGAGCCGCTCCGTCTTTGGGCAGTTCGTCAACGTGCAGCCGTGCCCCACCTGTCGTGGCGAGGGCCGGGTCATTCGCAATCCGTGCGCCGAATGTCGCGGCGAGGGTCGGTTGAAGACCGAGGATACCATCCAGTTGGCCGTCCCGGCCGGCGTCCTGGAAGGCCACTACCTGACGGTTCGCGGCGCGGGGAATGCCGGAATTCGGGGGGGGCATCCAGGTGACCTCCGGGTCGAAATAGAAGAAAAAGCCCACGAGCACTTCTTGCGCGAGGGGTTGGACGTGGTGTACGATCTCTACCTTTCCTTCCCGGACGCGGCCCTTGGAACAGAGGTCGAGGTGCCCACACTGAAGGGGCGTGCGCGACTTCAGATTGATGCCGGGATCCAGTCAGGCAAGCTGCTGAGAATGCGTGAGCGGGGCCTGCCGGACATAGAGAGTTCCAGAAAGGGCGATCAGATTGTCCGGGTTCAGGTGTGGACACCGAGAACCATGACCGATGACGAACGCGACCTGTTGGAGAAGATGCGCGAATCCGAGTCGTTTTCCCCGGATCCCGAGTCGGTCGATGACCGCAAATCGTTCTTCAGTCGGGTCAAGGACGTGTTCTCCTGATGGATGGTCTTGCCAAAGACCGGCTGGACGTTACCGGTGAGGACGTTCGCTCGGCCATGCGCCGCGTGCCTGCAGCCGTCACGGTCGTAGTGATCGGTGGGGCCAGGCCCAGAGGCATCACGATCGGCTCGTTCGTGACGGTGTCGCTGGATCCGCCGCTTGTCAGCTTCAACGTTCAGCGTTCAGCCCGCATCCACGACGAGTTGGAGCAGGCACCGCGCTTTGCCGTGCATGTCCTCTCTGGCGGGCAGGAGGAGGTCTCGGAAATCTTCGCAGACCCTGACCTGTCCGGCGCTGAGCAGTTCGCCAGGGTAGAGCACCACCGGGACAGCGATGGCGTGCCGGTGATCACCGGCGCGATTGCCCGATTTGTGTGTTCGGTCGAGGCGGTCTACCCGGCCGGAGATCACTCGATCATTCTCGGGCGTGCGCTGGAGCTGGAATCGAGCGAGTCAGGCGATGCCCTCCTGTACGTGAACAGGTCGTATCGATCACTCGAGGGCTGACGCTCAGGCGGTTTGTACGAAGCGGTCGTCGAGGGGCTCGTCGAAGGCACCGGAGCCAAAGAGGGCGAAGTCAAATCGTGCAGGATCGGTCGGATCAAGCCTGCGACAAGCGTCGGTGAGCTCCAGAGCCGCTCGCCAGTCGTTCTGTGGTCGCTCGAGCAGACCAAGGGCGCGCGCCTGCCGTCCGGAGTGGACATCGAGGGGCAGGACGAGTGCCGAGGCCGGGATCGAGCTCCAGATTCCCAGGTCGACCGGGCCAGGGCGGACCATCCACCGCAGGTACATGCACAGCCTCTTGCACGCGCTACCGGAGGTCGGCCGGGCCAGGTGTTTTTGAAGCCGTGCCGGTGTGTCCGGGACGGCCCCCATTACGGACTCGCTGAAGAATTGGATCGCAGGCCCCACGTTCGGGGCGTCCTCGGCCTCGGCCGCCCGCATTCCGGCCGCTCGCATCCCGGCCGCAAAGACCGATTCCAGGGAGCCATGCCGTTCAAGCAAGACCCGAAGCGCCAGCGTCAGGTTCACGGCATCATCTGTTCGAAACGTCCGGTGGCCGAAGCCCGCCAGACGAGCCGAATCCGCTTCCGGCCGAAAACTCGAAACGAACCGGAAGGGGCGATAGGCCATCCTTTCGCAGAGGTCGGCCATGTTCTTCAGGATGGTCTCCCGCCTGCCCCACGCCAGCAGCGCAGCATACAGGCCGATCACCTCCTGGTCCCGGGGGTCGTCAAAGCCGAGCGGGACCGAAATGGGGTCCACGGCAACGAAGTCAATCGACTCGAACCGTCGGGCCAGTTGATCCATGTAGGCCGCAAAACCGGGTCGGTTGACCACTACGACGCGTCCATCATGCGGGCAGCCGTCAGGATGTCCACGTTTCCGCCGCTGACAAGCACCCCGACCCGAGCACCGTCAGCCTCGACGGCGCCGGAGAGCAAGGCCGCCAACGCCAGGGCCCCTGTGGGCTCAATGATGAGCTTCATGCGTTGCCACACGAAACGCATGGCGTCAATGAGGGCAGAGTCCGGTACGGTGACCATGTCGTCCACGTACTGCATGACCAGAGGGAATGTGATGGACCCCAGGTAGGGTGTTCGAGCCCCGTCCGCTATGGTGTCAGGGTCCTTGACCGTCTGCAGGACTCCGGACTTGAAACTGCGCGTCGCGTCGTCGCCCACCTCCGGCTCGACACCGATCACCCGGATGCCAGGCCGAATGCCCTTCGCGGCGATGGCGCATCCCGAGAGGAGGCCGCCACCTCCACAGCACACCAGCAGGACGTCCAGATCAGGTTCCGATTGCAGAAGCTCCAATCCGGCGGTTCCTTGTCCAGCCACGATGTGAGGGTGGTCGTAGGGCGGGATGATCGGTAGATCCCGTTCTTCCGAAATACGCTTCGCGAGATCCTCCCGGACGGTCGTGCGACGGTCGTAGGTGATGATCTTGGCACCGTACCCGGCTGTTGCCTCCATCTTTACCGAAGGGGCATCCTCAGGCATGATGATGGTTGCAGGTGTGCCGGTAAGACGACCGGCCAGAGCCACGGCCTGAGCATGGTTGCCCGACGAAAATGTCAGGACACCCCTGGCTCGACGTGCCGGAGAGAGAAGGGAGAGCGCGTTGTAGGCTCCCCGAAATTTGAAGGCACCCGTGCGCTGGAGGTTTTCACACTTGAGGAATACCGATCCGCCCGCACGCGCATCAAGCTGACGAGAACGCATCACCGGGGTGCGATGAGCAACCCCGGCAATGCGCTCCGCAGCACGCTGAATGTCGACAAAGGTCACGGCACGAATTGCCTCTTTCCCGGAAGCTATTGACACCGGTAAGGGCGGTCGTACCTCAGCGCTCATTGGATCAGGTTTGGGTCTCTTCGGCCGCCTCGGCCTCTACTTCGCCGGTGACCTCGGGATCGCGCTCGACGATCACGTCCACGTCGCTGACCAGGGCAGCCATGGCTCCTACGGCCGCGAGAATGGGCGTGAAAAAAATAGCCGCCGTAGCGCCGCCAACGCCCACAGATAGCGGAAATTCAAGCATTGTGCGGCCATCCTTGCGGATTGTCACCTTCCTTGCATTCCCTTCCTGAATCAACTCCTTAACCTTGTCGACCAGCTGATTCCCTTTGACCTTGATCTCGTCAATTGATGATTCCCACTTAGCCATAAGTCTATATCTCTGTAAGGTGAATACCAGTTGTCCGTAGTACGCAGGCAGGGCGGTGGGGGTTGCGAGCCCCCTTTTTGGGCACGGGTTTGGCGTGGGATTAATGCAGTACCATCCGGTGCCGATAAAGAATGAGTCCGTGGAGAACTCCAGGCTTCCTTCACGGGATCTTGACATAAGCTTAGCTACAGTCAAACCGCGATCTGTCGATACAGATCACGGAACAGCCTGAAACACACAGGAACACCGAACTAGGAAAACCACGGAGGTTGATCGATGGGTCAGCAACAACTTCTTCTTCTCGTACTGGGTATTGTCATCGTCGGTCTGGCGGTGGTAGTAGGCATCCAGGCCTTTTCTGAGAATCAGAAAAAGGCGAATGCCGACGCTCTCGTTAACGACGCAATTCGCATCGCATCCGATGCGCAGGCGTGGAAACTGAAACCGGCCGCCTTTGGCGGTGGTGCAAGTGCCACGAACTGGACCGGTCTGACGCTGCTGCAGCTGGGCTATGAGGTTGGAAACAACACCTCTACCGCTGGAACCGCCGATGCTGACCAGTATGAAAACCTGAATGGCATCTTCGACGTGTCCGCCTCGGGCGCCACGCTTACGATTGATGGCAACAGCTACAATGCGGACGCTTCGGTCCTCAACCACATCGTGGTTGCGGTCACCGGAACCGAGCCGAGCAACATCACGACGACGATCAACCCGGCCAGTTAATCCTGGCTTTATGATCTGACGTCGAGTCTGTGATGAACGGCGACACGCCCCTCGGGGTGTGTCGCCGTTCTCATTTATGGGGGCTTTAGCAGGCGCTCATTCGGGCGATACCCAATGGGAAACCCTCAGCCTCTTAACCAAGACCTTGACCAGCCATGGGTCAGCAGCAACTACTCCTGCTCGTTTTAGGACTGATTATCGTTGCCATCGCGGTGATCGCCGGGATACAGGCGGCAATCGATGCCTACGGCAAGAGCGAATCCGACGGCATTTTGGCCCGGAATCTGGCCATCGCCTCGAACGCCGTCTTCTGGAAAACCAAAATGGATCCCTTTGACGGCGGCAATGCCGAGTACACCGGTCTCAGCACCAACGGATTGGCAACGCTGTCGATGGACACGGAGACCGAACTCGGCACGTGGGGCATCACTGCGGCGACCAGCAGCACGCTTCAGGTGACCGGTGTCTCCAAGCGCGATCCCAACCTGGGAGTCCGGACGTTCATCTCGGGATACGGCATTGACTCCACCATTGTCCGCTTTGACGGGTCGGTGACTCTCGACTGATCATGTCGGTAAAGGAATTCAGATTCAGCGGGGTCAGCAAGGTCGGACAACCGGTCCAGGGGACCGTGTTCGCCAAGAACCCGCGTTTGGCCAAGAGAAAGGTCCAGACCCTGGCGGAGAAGCACGGATTTCGCACGCAGGATGTCCTCCAGCGTCGGGCATTTCTGTACAAGGTCAAGCATCCCAACGGGAAGGTTGTCAACGGGGAGCAGAAGGCGTTCTCAGCGGAGGAAATTTCCTCCGCGCTGACCAACCTCGGTGTCGAGGTGGTCAAGGTCCAGAAGAAGCTACTGGACTATCAGTCCAAGCCGCCTCAGGGAGACATGATCATGTTCGTCCGTCTCGCGGCGAACCTTCTGACCGAAAAACTCCCCTTCGACGAAGTCTTGAATCTGCTGGTCAACGACGTTTCGTCCCGCAGTCTGAAGCAGGTGATCCGAGACCTGAATGCGGACCTGAAAGGGGGCATGGAGGCGCAGCAAGCCTTCATGAAGCACCAGCACATGCTGGGCAAGTTTACGGCCTATATGCTCGGAATCGCCTCGAAGTCGGGAAATATGGCCGAAATCTACGAGGCCACCGCTCGATTCCTGGAGCGGCAGGACGAATTCAGGAAGAGCGTCAAGAGCGCCATGACCACGCCGGCGCTCACCATCGCCGTTCTGACGGCAGTCTTCATATGGTACATCTGGTGGATCTTCCCGGAGACGGCGGGCCTCTTTGAAGGCTTTAATATCGAGCTGCCTCCCCTGACGAAGGCCACGCTCAATTTTTCCCGATGGCTGGATGTCAACTGGATGTGGCTCGGCGCGCTGCTGCTCGGCATAGTAGTTGCCATAGTGCTCTTCGTGCGGTCCCAGAGGGGCCAGTTCCTCATCGACCAATATCTCATTCGTATTCCCGTGATCGGAAGTCTACTGCACAAACTCAACATCGAGATCTTCTGCAGAGTGTTCGCCGTCCTGTATTCGGGTAGCGGAGACAATATTTCGGTCATCAAGGTTGCGGCCGAGGCCTGCGGCAACTCCTATATGGAGCACCGCATCAAGACGATCACGGTCCCCATGATGGTGGCCCAAGGTGCAGAACTGGTCAGAGCCATGGAGGCGAGTCAGGTGTTTACACCGATGGCCCTCGCGCGATTCCGCAGTGGCGCAGAGACCGGAAACGTTCGAAACGCCGCACGGCAGATGGCCGACTACTACGAGAATGAGACGACGATGAAGCTGCGCTCCACCGTCGAAATGATTCAGACGCTGGTAGCCGTGTTCATCACTATCGCCATCATGGCCCTGACGCTCATCTCTTCCGAGATCGCCATGATTCAGCCGTCTTCATCGGACTTCATGTAGACACCGGTAATCGCCACCAGCGCCGCCAATGATTAATCGCTGAGATGAGACTGGGCCTGTTTGACTTCAAACGGAAACGAGAAAAGTATTCGGATGCAAATCTGGATGCTGTTTCCGTAGAGGCCAGTGTTGAGGCCGGCGTTGGTCTCAGTGAGGACCTGTCGCCCGCGGATCTCGCCGAGCTTTGGGACTCCCTTGCGTCCGAGCTGGACGAAATGAGTCTGGATGAGCTGGACGACCGCCTGTCCGAATCTCCCCAGGTCGAAGCAGAATTGCGCTCGTGGGCCGAGTCCGAAGACGAAGACGCGCTGCGTTCGCTCGTCGACAACTTCGTGGCCGAAGAGTCAGAATCGCACGGCACTCCCGAGGTGGCGCCCCCGCAGGAGGAATACGACGACTTTGACTTCGATGCTTCAGCAGCCGCGGCATTTCAGGAAGAGGCCGTAGAAGAACTGCCCGGCGAGGACGCGTTCTACGAGACGGCCGAGTCTGATTTCGATCCGGACAGTTTCGACGAAGCCGGGTTCATGGCCCAGTTGGAGGCCATGGAGAATGGCAGCCCGCACCCGACCAAGGATTCACCGGCCAGCGAAGGTCCAAGCGCTGCCATGCTGGCAGCCGCGGACCTGTTGTCCGGGATGATGGAGGAGGAGGGAGCGTCATCGGAGCCTGATGATCAAATAGTCGATTCCTCCTCCAGCCTGGCCAAGGATATCTTGCGCGACTTCCGGGCCGAGGAGGCACCCGAGGCGCCGTTCGAATCGCCGACCGTCGGCCCAGCGGGCGTTGTAAGCGATGAGGTCATTCTTGCACTGATGCACGAGGGCACAATTCGGGTCGCGCAAGTCTATGAGGCCTCCCGCCATCGTCGTCCCGGGGAGCCCCTCTGGCGCGCCATGCTGGATGTGGACGAAGTCGACAGGGGCTCGCTTCTGGCCGAGGTCGCACGGCAATCGGACTACAAGGTATTCGAGAGCGATGCCGAATTGCCCGTCCGAAACCTCGTCGAAAACATGCGGGAGACGCTCCCGACGGACTCGATCAGCGGAATTCTTCAGGCGGGTGGAATCCCGGTTGAGATCGGAATCGACGCAGACACTCTGCAGTACCGACTGGTCCTGGCCACCGACGACCCGGCCAGCGAGGACATCGCGCGAGCCGCAACCACATTGCCAGTAGACGTCGACATTCGTTACATGCCGACCGCGGACGTGGACCGGCATCTGGATGAGGTATATCCCGACCGGCCCGCGCGGACGAAGCGTGCCCCACTGGAGCGGCAGCACGCCCAGCGGGCACTCGGCGAGGACCCGGAGCTTAGACTCGATCGTGCCCCCGCACCCGGGACGGACCGTCGAGCAGCCAATCGCCCATGGCCTGCCAAGGCGGGTGAGACCCCGACCGAGGAGTCACATGGCGAGGATGCTGAAGCAGAAGCCGCGCCCGTCGAGGTTCCGGGAGTCGAACAGGACATCGAGCTGCTTGACCGCAGGGCCCGCAAAGACCGCGTCATTTCTGCTCTGTTCAAGGAAGGCTCCATCTCCATCGAGCACGTCGAGAAGGCACTCGTCAAGTACGGCCAAGAAGGAGGCAGGGAGGCCATTTGGCGCGTTCTCTCCACCGTCCCCGGCGTGGACCGCGATCGGATTTTTGCCAAGGCCGCTAAGGTGTATGCGTTCCCACGCGTCAGCATTGACGATGCCCATCCGGACCACGAGTTCGTGATGCTGATCATGGAGACCATCGCTGAGGAACGGCGAGAAGATCTCCTACGGCTGAATCTGCTTCCGTACGAGTATGACATCGATCCGGAGACTGGCGGAGCGCGGCTGATGTTCGTCACGCACGACCCCGCTCGTTCCGAGGTGCACCGGCTGTTGGCGCAGTTGAAAGTTGGACGATTCGAACTCCGGTATGCGGCCGAGTCTGAACTCCTGCAGGTCGTCACCGAGATATTTCCGAAGCGGAACGAGTATCTGGACCGGATGTCGGTCGATGACGAGCCTGCCTTCGACTACGGAGCGGAGTTCCAATCCGAAGAAACGGATCTGGTGGATGAGACGGCCCTCGAAGCCGAGATGTCCAGGTCCGTTCTGCTGAATCTCTTTGAGGCGTCGCTCATTGAGGCCGTTCGCCAGGGAGCGTCGGACCTTCACGTATACCCGAATGCCAAGCGCCACATCGAGATTCACTTCCGAGTGGACGGCAGACTGCGGAAGTGGCATGCGGAAGACAAGATCGCAGCCGAGGCCTATCTGGCCGTCGTAAAGGACAACTCGACCAACGTCGATCGCTTCGAGCGGGAGGCTGCCCAGGACGGGTTCATCCAGCGCCGTATCGATGACGTCCTGATTCGATTTCGTGTCAGTGTTCTCCCCATTGCCTCGGCAAACCAGGAGATCCGGGCCGAGAGTGTTGTCATTCGTGTGCTGGATGACCGCAAGGTGCTGACCGATCTGTCCAAACTGGGCATGCTCGAGGGCGCGATGGAGCGGGTTCAACTCGCCATCAGTCAGCCGCACGGCATGGTGATCCTTACCGGCCCGACCGGTTCGGGTAAGTCAACAACCCTTGTTGCCGCGCTGTATCAGGTGATTTCCCCCGAGGTGAACGTCCTGACGATTGAGGATCCGGTCGAGTACATCATCAATGGTGTTCGCCAGATCAAGCTCAGTCACAAGTTGGGCCTGGAGGACGCAATCCGGGCCGTGCTCCGGCATGACCCCGACATCGTGATGGTAGGTGAGATGCGGGACAAGGCCACGGCCGACCTCGCCATCAAGCTTGCGAACACGGGTCACCTGACCTTCTCCACGCTGCATACGAACGACGCGCCGAGTGCGGTCAGTCGTCTCTACAAGATGGGGGTCGAGCCCTTCCTCCTGGCCTATGCCATCAATCTGATTGTTGCGCAGCGCCTCATTCGCAAGCTCTGCCCCACCTGCGCGCAGCCCGCAAAGACACGCGACAAGGTGATGATGGAACGCCTGGGCTTCAACTCGGACGAAGTCGATAACCTGGTCGTCATGGAGGCCGCCCGAGACGAGTCCTGTCCCACATGCAATGGCTCAGGCTACAAGGGGCGTCGCGCCATTTCCGAGACGCTGTACTTCTCGCAGGCGATTCGCCACATTGTGGCCGAGTCCGGCGAAGACATCGACGAGGATGCCATCATGAAGCAGGCTGTCAAAGAAGGCATGCTGACCCTGCAGGATTGCGCCCGGCAAATCGTCCGTGAGGGCGAGACGACCATCGACGAAATGATGCGGGTCACTGCGACCGAGTAGGTCGGCTAGACCGGGACCTGAGCTCCGCCATTGGCCAGCGACACCCCGGCCGCTTCCATCATCTCGACGACGGCCAGTCCATTTCGGCCGTCAGAACGCGGCGTGTCACCCGTCCTGATGCAGTCGATGAAGTGCTCGCACTCCATTCGCAGCGGCTCGGTCATGTTGATCTTGGGGATGTGGATGTCGCCGCTGCGCAGCGTCATGGCCTCCACGTAGTCTGCGTAGTCGGCCTTGGAAACGTCGACGCCCTTGTCGTAGAGGCGCACCTTTTCCGAGGCCGCAACGTCGTCGATTACCGCCATCTTTCGGCTCCCGACCACCGTCACCTTCCGAATCTTGTGCGGATCCAGCCAGGAGGTATGGAGGTTGGCCATTTTGCCCCCTTCGAAGTAAACGGTGGCGAAGACAACGTCCTGCACACCTGGGCGGAGATAGGCCTGCCCGCTGGCTGAGACGGCGACTGGCTTGGCGTCAATGAGCTGAAGCGCGACCGAGAGGTCATGCGGTGCCAGGCTCTCAAATGCGTTTTCCTTGTCTCGAACGATGCCCAGGTTCACCCGCTGGGAGTAGAGGTAGTAGACGTCCCCAAGTTCTCCGGACTTGGCCAGATCCTCGACGTATCGGAACGCGGGATGATACAGGAGCAGGTGGCCCACCATGAGCCGGAGGTTTTTCTCCTCCGACAACCTTACGAGCTCCCGGGCATCGTCGGTCGTCTGGGCCATGGGCTTCTCGACGAAGACATGTTTCCCGGCCTCCAACGCCATTTTGGCCAACGGGGCGTGCTGCGGAGTCTCCGTGGCGATGACAATCGCGTCGACGTCCGTGCTGTCGAGCAGGTCCCGGTAGATCGAGGTGGTTTGCGCGTACGGGAACTGGTCGGCGACCGCGGAGAGCACACCCTCCCGCTGGTCGCAGGCCATGATCAGGTCGACGCCGTCGAGGGCCGCAAAATTGCGGAGAAGGTTCTTTCCCCAGTACCCAATGCCTACCTGGGCCAGGCCGATGCGCTTCTTCAAACGGCCACCTCGGAGAGGAATTCGTTCACGGCGCCGGCGATGAGGGCCTGCTGCTCGTGGTCAAGTTCAGTGTGCATCGGCAGGGAAATCACCTCAGCGGCAGCCTGGTTGGTATGCGTCAGGTCTCCCCAGCGGGCACCGCCATCGGCAAATACCGGAAGACGCTGCAGCGGAACGGGGTAGTACACCGCGTGAGGAATCCCTTCCGACTTCAGGTGCACAGCCAGGGCATCCCGACGCCCACCCTTCACGCGGAGGGTGTATTGGTGAAAGACATGGGTGCCGTTCGGATCGCGGTGGGGCGTAGTCAGAGCCGGATTCTCCTCGAACAACTGGTCGTATCGATCAGCCGCCGCATTACGAGCCGCTGCATACGCGTCGAGGTGCTTGAGCTTCACCTTCAGCACCGCGGCCTGCATCGCATCCAATCGGGAGTTGATGCCCACCACCTCGTTGTGGTACTTCCGGGCTGAGCCGTGATTCGCGATGAGCTTCATTCGCTGATAGACGGCCTCATCCCGCGTGAGCACGGCACCGCCATCGCCAAAGCACCCCAGGTTCTTGGACGGGAAGAAGCTCAGGGTACCGCAGGTGCCCAAGGCCCCAGTCTTCTGACCCTTGTAGGTAGAACCGACTCCCTGCGCGTTGTCTTCGATCACGGCCAAACCGTGTCGATTGGCAATCTCCAGGATCGGATCCATATCGGCGGGTTGGCCGAATATGTGCACCGGGACGATGGCCTTGGTCCGCTCGGTAATGAGCGCTTCTATGCAGCCGGGGTCAATATTGTAGGTCTCCGGATCGATATCGGCGAACACGGGCACCGCACCCAGAAGCGCGGCGGCCTCGGCCGTCGCGATAAACGTAAAGGCCGAGGTGATGACTTCGTCTCCGGGGCCGATTCCAAGCGCCATGAGCGCTACCTGCAGCGCATCCGTGCCGTTGGCCACCCCA
>JAJCYP010000070.1 GCA_029262855.1 Bacteroidota bacterium
GGAATCAGAACCCATTTCTGCCGATTGGTCCGGATACCCGCTCCCGCTGGAACAGGTCTACGAATTTGACCCGGTTCCGGCCGAGTTGAGTCCGTCCGAGAGCCAGCACATTCTGGGGGCCCAGGGCAACGTGTGGACCGAATACATGAAGACCCCCGAGAAGGTGGAGTACATGGTGATCCCGCGTGCGCTGGCGCTGGCGGAGATGGTCTGGACGCCTCAGGCCAGGCGGGACGTGGACGACTTCAGGCAGAGGCTTGAAGTCGAGCTGCCGAATCTTGGCGCGTTGGGATATGCGTACAGGCACGTCACCGCCGACGGCGACAACTAGAACGAGTCGACCGTGCGGTAGGCGGCTATGACCGCTTCTTCGCCTTCAGGCCCGGGCGCCGAATTGCCGTGCTCCATGCCGACCACACCGGTAAAGCCCTTGCCGGCGATGTGTTTGAACACGTTCCGGTAGTTGATCTCGCCCGTGGTGGGCTCCTTTCGCCCCGGATTGTCGCCTACCTGGAAGTAGGCTATCTCATCCCAGGCCGCATCGATGTTGGGAATCAGATTGCCCTCGGTGATCTGCTGGTGGTACAGATCGTCCAGAATCTTGCATGACGGACTGCCGACCGCCTTGCAGACCGCGTACGCCTGCGGCATGCCGGTCAGGAAGAGGCCGGGGTGATCCCGCCGGTTGAGCGGCTCGAGGACCATCACCAGGCCGTGGGGCTCGAGGATCGCGCAGGCCTGCTTGAGGCTCTCCACCACGTTGGCGGTCTGATAGCCCATGTCCAGGCGCAGGTCCACATGCCCGGGTACGACCGTCATCCAGGTCGCATTGACGCGCCTGGCGACGTCCACGGACTCCCGAATTTCGGCCAGGAACTGGTCCCTCCAATTGCTCTTGCCGCTGGAAAGGTTGGGCTCACGCCAGAAAATGGTATGGGCAACGAATACGCCCATCGTCATGCCACGCTCTGCCATTACCCGGGCCATCCCCTCCTGGGTCTCCAGGCTTCGACCCTTCATCCCGTTGTCCTCCAGAGCGCGAAAACCCCGGTCCGCCATGAAGCGCAGCTGATCCAGCGGATCTTCCCCGGCCGAGTTTCTGAACATGCCCAGATGGGGCGCATAGTTCAGGTTGAAGGGGTCAGGGGCGGCCGCGGGGACTGATGCAGTATCCAAGGTTCCGGGGGTCGAGGCGAAGGCCGAGCCGCCGATCAGTCCAGTGACTGTCGCGGCACCGCCCCGTTGAATAAAGCGTCTTCTGTTCATGGCCAGGGTTTGGCTAGGGTAGAAACTGAGTGACACCGTCAGGCCGCTGAATGTAAACGGAAACGTCGAGTGCGTTCGCGACTCGGCCACAGTGGTCGATTGGAAGCACACTGAACGCCGACGCCAGGGCATCCGCCCACGTGCCATTGGCAGCGATGACGGTCGTGGTCCGGCGGTCGGTCATGCCCATTCCGGTAGCGGGGTCCAGCACGTGACTGTAACGCTCGCCGCCCACCTCTACATGGCGATAGTGGTCGCCCGACGTGGCAACGGCTCCCTGATGAAAAGTCCGGGTCGTGCCATCGGGGAACTCGATCTTCCATCCATCCGGCGGCGAATCGCCCATGCTGACGTCTCCTCCTGCATCCACAAGGGCGACTGGAAACCCCGATTCCCGCAGGACCTCGACGGCCTCATCCGCCGCGAATCCTTTGGCGACCGCGCCGAAATCGAGACGTACGCCTTCCTCCAGAGTCACCAGCCGGCCGTCGACCGTGACGAGATCCCAGCCTGAGGCCTGGGCTGCGGAATTGACCTCGGCCGCCGTCGGGAGGCTGCCCCGCCGCATGGAGCGGCGCCACAGTCGGGTAAGGTTGCCGATGGTGACGTCGAAGGCCCCCTCAGTCTCGCGGTGGATCTCCCGCGAGATCTGAAGCAGCTTCAGGAAGTCGGCTGAGACCTCTCCGCCTCCGCTCGCGACCAGCCGCGACACCTCGCTGTCGGGATCATGATCGCTGAAGACCGCCTCCAGATCCTCGATACGCCGAAACGCAGCGTCGACGGCCTCCTTCGCGGCAGGCGCGTCCTCCGATGACGCCTCGATCACGATGCTGAAGCGTGACCCCATCAGGTCCCGGGCGCCGTTGACACGCTGTGCAGCGACCGGCCCCGTTACGGTCAGTCCGACCAGAGCCAGCCACAGACCGAGCCGCAATTTCCCCGACATCGCCTAGCCGCGTCCGGGGACCGGGATCGGGTAGCGACCGTCTGCGTCCGGCAACACGGGTGGGTCCGCATCCCAGGCATAGACGTCCGGCATGATGTTTTCTTCCGAATTGAGAGCATCCTCCCAGGTCACCTCCCTGCCGGTGTAGGTGGCCATACGACCCATGATGGAGGTCAGTGTGGCGTAGGCACCGTTGTCCGCATCGGCGTACTTGTACTCTCCCGCTGCAACGGCGGCGAAGAGTTCATCGTGCTCGACTTGATACGGATTCGGGTCGTTCTTCGAGTTGTGCCGGAACAGGTCGTGTCCGCTGGCTGACACAATCTGGCCAGGTCTCGGAGCCGACCCGTTGGTACCGTGAAAACCCTCGGAGACCCGGTTCATGCAGCCCTCGATGTGGCGACACTGACTCAAAACCCGGGCGCCGCTTTCGTACTCGAACTCGACCATGTGGTGGTCGAAGATCTGACCGTGGTCAATCCCGGTCCGGACCTCCCGGCCTCCCTGTCCATTCGCACGAACGGGATAACTCTGCATGACCCAGTTTCCGACATCCAGATTGTGGATGTGCTGCTCGGTGATATGGTCGCCACAGAGCCAGTTGAAGTAGTACCAGTTGCGCATCTGATACTCCATTTCGGTCAGCTTTCGGCCGGCCTTTTCCTCAAGCCCTGCGCGGTCACGCACCCACACGCCCGAACTGTTCCAGTAGACACGGCCCAGGACAATGTCTCCGATCATGCCGGCGTGCAGCCGGTCTACCCACTCTCGGTACTCGGTCTGGTAGTGGCGCTGCAGACCCACCACCACGTTCAGCTGCTTCTTCTTGGCCTCCTCGGCCGCGGCAAGGACGCGCCGAATACCGGGGCCATCCGTGGCCACCGGTTTTTCCATGAAAATCTGCTTTCCTGCCGCCACGGCGGCCTCAAAGTGCAGAGGCCTGAAGCCCGGGGGCGTGGTCAGAATGACAACATCCACCAGGGGCAGCACCTGCTTGTAGGCATCAAACCCGGTGACTTTGTGCTCCTCGGCCACATTGACCCGTTCCCGCACCTTCTGGGCGTCGGCCTCCGATGACTCCTTCGTCAGATTCTCGTAGCACGAGTCCACCTGATCCCGAAAGGCATCGCCCATGGCCACAAGCTGGACGTTCTGCGCGGTCGAAAGCGCCTGAAAGGCCGCTCCGGTTCCGCGCCCACCGCAGCCGACGAGTCCGACGCGGATTACATCATCGACACCGTAATACGCACTCGCCTGGCGGGGCATCATGGAAGGAATGGCGATGGCACCGCCGACGACGGCCGTGGTGCGCTGAATAAAATCGCGCCGGGAGATCTCTGACATCGGTTCTTCGGGAGGTTGGAGAAGGAGATGATACTGATCTGTCGGGGGAGTCAAAAAACCTAATCGCCCAAAACCAGAGCCCAGAATTCGGCCGCTTCCTCGCCAGTGGGCTGCCGCACTGGACGGACCAGTCGAAAACCCAGAAACGGCGAGTCGGTATTCCACCAGAAGCTCCTGGGGATCTGCGGATCGCGGCGCTTCCAGGAGAGGGTCGATTCGGTCCGGGCCCCACAGCGAAGACTGTCAACGGGGTCATCGAACGCACCGCCTCGGACCGTTCTGGGGTGAAGGGCGGTTGGCTGAACCCACGGGTCTTTCGGCTGCTCGGCCAGGACCGCAGCGTAGTCCTCGCGGTACTCGTCCATGGTCCACTCGGCCACGTTTCCGAGTAGATCGTGGAAGCCCAGGGCGTCCGCCGCCTTCTCTCCGACCGGGTGAAAGCGCTCGCCACTGTTGTCCCAGTGCCACGCGGCCTCATCGAGATCACGATCTCCACCCATCCGGCACGCGTACTCCCATTCCGCCTCCGTGGGAAGGCGGTGAAAGACGCCCGTCTTCTCGGAGACCCACCTGGCGTACTGGAGCGCACCCCACTGCGTCATTCCGGTGGCCGGAAACCCCGACTGACTCATACCGGCCGACGGATCTTCGTAGGGTGGACTCGGACGGACTACGGCATCCACGTCATACGGCAGGCCGGTCGCGGTTGTATCCGAGTCCAAACGCGGAAGCCGAAAAACGGCATACTCGTCGAAGGTGACCTCGTATTTCCCCATCCAGAAGGCCGAAAGTTCGACCGTGGTCGGCTCCGGCTCGTCGGCCTGGCGCGGCGCTCCGGCGGGCGTCCCAAGTATCGCCTCTCCACCGGGCACATAGACCATGAGGTAGGACACATCGGTTCCGGGGATCGTGTGCTGGGCGGTGGCCCCGGCCGCCAGGCGGGTCGGATCAACGGCCGTCCTGGGAGCGGCACAGCCCGAAAACAACAGAATCGCGGGAAGCAGGCAGGACGATTTCAATGGGCTCTTGGTTGGAGACACGTATCGCGAAGGACGCCATCCAGCTTGTCGAGAAGCTCGTCGGCATCGTCAATGGTAAATGCCAGAGGCGGCTTGATCTTGATGACGTTGTGGAGCGGCCCGTCGGTTGAAAGCAGGACACCGAGGGACTTCATCCGATTGACAATCCATGAGGCCTCGGTGTCGGCTGCTTCCAGCGTCTCCCGGTCCCGGACGAACTCGATTCCCAGGAACAGCCCCTGGCCTCGCACATCCCCGACGAGCGGGTGGCGCTGGGCCAAATCGGACAGGCCGCGCTTGAGGTGCTCTCCTACGTGGAGGGCATGCTGCTGGAGGCCCTCCTCCCGGATGGTGTCGAGTACGGCGAGACCCACGGCGCAGGACACGGGATTGCCCCCGTAGGTATTGAAGTACTCCATCCCGTTGGCGAAGGCGTCCGCGATTGACCGGGTCGTTACGACGGCTCCCATCGGAAACCCGTTGCCGATGGGCTTCCCCATCGTGACGATGTCGGGGACCACATCCTGAAGCTGGAATGACCACATGTGGTGTCCCACGCGGCCGAACCCGGTCTGAACCTCGTCGGCAATACAGAGGGCCCCCACCGCGCGGGCATGCGAATAGGCAGACGCCAGATAGCCGGATGGGGGTTCGATCTGCCCTCCACAGGACAGGATGGATTCGGCCAGGAAGGCGCCCGGAGCGTATCCCCGTTCCGTCAGCGAGGAGGCCGCCCGCGCCACATCCAGCGCAAAATCGGTACCTGTCCGGTTCGGAGTCCTGTAGGGGTCTGGACTGATTGCCTTTTCGACCGCAACTCCCGCGCCGGGACCGCCGGGGCCGTCGAACTTGTACGGACTGACGGCCACCAGCGAGGTGAGATTGCCGTGGTAGCCGCCGTCCAGGACAATCATTCCGGTTCGACCGGTCGCGGCCCGAGCCAGACGCAGGGCCAGGTCATTGGCCTCGGAACCGCTGTTTACGAAGAAGCACACCTCAAGGCCACCGGGCAGCGTGGCCGCGAGGGCGTCTCCGTATCGCAGAATGTTGTCGTGCAGATAACGGGTGTTGGTGTTGAGTACCGAGAGCTGTCGGGACGCGGCCCGAACAACGGCCGGGTGCGCATGGCCCAGATGGCACACGTTGTTTACGCAATCGAGCCACGCGTGTCCGGCCGCATCGAACAGCCGGGCCCCGATCCCACGGACGATGTGGAGCGGCTGTTGGTAGGACAGACTCAAATTGGATCCGAATCTCGCCTCCCGCTCCCGACGCAGGGCATTCGGATCTACCGGAACGAACTCGAGATCCTGCCCGGAGCGAAGAATGAGGTCTGGATTGGGTGACAGGGAGGCCCAGACCGACCTCTGGGACGCCAGGGCCACGCCGGGAAGGTTGCCCGTCGCGTCCAGGTCATCCGTGTAGACCTGGAAATGCAGGTGAGGCGGCCAGCCACCGTTTTCCTCGGCCGAGCCCAGTCGGGCAAAAGGCTCGCCGGCGGCCAGCGAGTTGCCCGGCGTCAGACGTTCCAGCACCGACCTTCCGAGATGACCGCAGAGCGTCCAGAATGCCTGACCGTCTGCGTCATGCCTCAGAATTACGGTCGGCCCGTAGTCGAGCGGCTCGTCGTTGTCGACCACGCTCACGACCCGCCCGGCGTACGGGGTCATCACGGCCGTACCGGCCGGAGCAAAGAGATCCACTCCCAGATGGATGGTCCGCTGACGCTCGGGCCCGGCGCCTTCCTCCTGAAACTGCCCGGACCGGTAGCAGATGCGCGGCTCGAGGTACCGGCCGAACGCCATCCTGGCCTCGGACACGTCAAGGCGGTCCTGAAAGGGCCTTTCCCACGCCGACGCGTCGGTCGGATCAAGCGTCCCGTCAAACTCACTTGTGCCGACACTCAGATCGAAGACGGGGCCCTTCAGGTCCGCGTCCAGTACGCGCGCTGGCCGGGAGTCCTGAAGCCAGGCTCGAAGACTGACGGATGCGGGACAGGGTTCAAGGCCACAGGCCGCTCTGATCCGATAGGCGGTCAGGCGGGGATGGGTTTCGGCGAGTCGCTCCAGCAGCTCCCAGGCGGCCCGCTGGGAGACGGTCTGGTACGCGTCGTCGGGCTCGGTGGCAGCTCGGAGTGAACTGTGGCAGACGCTCACGCACAGCCTGGCGGCCGCCAAATGAGGAATCGCCCACAGCTCGTCGTCGGTCAGGGGTAGTTCGCGATGATATCCCGCGGTGAAGGACTCCAGGGCCGCGATTGGATCGGCATGCCCCATCATCAGATAGGCGGCCGCGACTCCAATCTCGGCGGCCCGCCACGAGAAGACGGCATCGCCGAAATCGATGATGCCAAGCGAAGGCAGCCTGCCGCCGAGCTCCCCGCCTGGCTTGACCATGAGGTTGTGGTCGTTGCCATCGCCGTGGATGATCTGCCGGGGGAGGTCTCGGAGATGGGGCACCACGTCCCGAAACCGGGCCATATGTCCTGTCACCAGGTCACGGCGATTCTCGGGGACGTGGCGGAGCATGCGGCCCACCACATCCTGCGCCTGCTGGGGATCCCAGGGAAAGACCCGATCGGCGGACGCGTGTCGCAACCCCGCGAGCGCCTTGTCCAGCGCCGCAAAGTGGCCGCCGGCCATCGCCAGCAGTTCCGGCGAATGCGGACAATACTCCGCCCACGGGATGCCTTCTACCCATGAGTGCATGACGATGCGGTAGGGTTCGCCATCCGGCCCGGCGGCCGTTTCCACGGCGGCACCACTGGACGAAAACACGGGTCTGGGAGTGGACAATCCGGCCTTGTGCGCCAACTCCATCATCTGGCGCTGAAGCTGGATCAACGCCGGATCGTCTCCCGGCGAGAGGAATTTCAGGACGTGCGACCGGCGTTCTGACACCAGCCTGAAGTTGCGGTCCCGGTCACCCGGAAGCTCAGAGGCCACGCCGGAAATTCCCCACCTCTCGAGCGCGACCGCTTCGGCGGCGGCCGTGTCAAAAGGAGGCTTGTTTCGCGCCTCGGGTGGCGTGTCCATGTGCATCAATCTGCTCGCCATTTCGACCCAAACTACGGGTCGGAAGGCGCCGATTCGTACCACCGTCCCAATCTCTTTCCCGGTCTCGAAATGGATACGGGCGGGTCCCGATTCATCTCGGATCGGGACGTCTGGCCGACCCAATGGGCCAATTCAGGCCGATTTGGGCCCTGCGAAAGTTTGGGCCTCTGGTTTGCGTCCGCCGTCTCGGAATACCTGAATCCGATATGGCTGGCATGAAAAGCTCCCCCCGAGCACGTTACTTCAATCTTTTCGCTCTGGCGGTCCTGCTGACTACAGTGGGCTGGAAGCTGAGCGTGCGGTCGAATCAGTTGGAAACCCTCAAAGGCGTCCAGGTCCCGCTGCCCGAGAATCTGGACGAGTTCGTCCAGGACCGGAACGCAGCGATCCAGTTGGGCAAGGCCCTGTTCTGGGACATGCAGTTGGGGTCCGACGGCATTCAGACATGCGCCAGCTGCCACTTCAACGCGGGGGCGGACAACCGCATCAAGAACCAGATGAGCCCGGCCGGGAAGGACAACCCGGATCGGACCTTTTCATTTGGCGGGCCCAACTACACCCTGGGATCATTCAACTTCCCGTTGAACAAGGAAACGAACGAGGTCATCTCCTCGCAGGGGGTCTACCACGCCGTATTCCTTGGGGTGACCCCCGGTGCGCCGGCGGACAGTGTCTCGGCCATGCCTGATGATACCTTCAACGTCAACGGGTACAACACCCGGGCCGTTGAGCCTCGGAACACGCCTTCGACTGTCAATGCCATCTTCAATCTGCGACAGCTCTGGGATTCGCGTGCCAACAGGCAGTTCAACGGGCGCAACCCGTTTGGTCCACGTGATCCGAATGCGCGTGTCTGGGTCAACAACGGCTATAACGTCTCCGCCGAGCGAATCCTGATTGACAACGCCTCCATGGCCTCCGTGGCCACCGGCCCGCCGACGGACTTCCTGGAAATCGGCAGTGTCGCCCGAACCTGGCCGTTCATTGGCAAGCGCCTCTTGGCCGCCAAACCGCTGGTTGCTCAGGAGGTGGATCCCGGTGATTCCCATCTGGCCTATCTCAGGGACACCTACGGCAAGGGCCTCAAGGGGACCTATGCGGATCTGGTCCGGAAAGCCTTCCGAAGCAAGTACTGGGGTGATCGTCCCGTGGCCTGGCGTGTGGATGGCAACAACGAAACGCAGGAGTTCACCCAGATGGAGGACAACTTCTCCTTCTATGCGGGGCTCTCCATCATGATGTATGTGTCAACCCAGGTTTCGGACGAGAGCCGGTACGACGACTACGTGCAGGGCAACAACTACGCGCTGACGCCGAAGGAGAAGGAAGGCCTCGAGCTCTTCATGGGCAAGGGCCGTTGCATCGACTGCCATGCCGGTCCGGACCTTACCGACGCGGGGGTGGACCTCCATCGACAGGCAGGCCGCGACGCACTGGTCAACAGCTTTCGTCGGCGCGACGGCAAGGTCATGCTCCACGACAGGGGCAGCTTCAACATCGGTGTACGACGGTACGATGACGACGCCGGACAGGGCCGCAACGATGACTTCGGCAACAACCTCACCTTCTCCGAGCAGCAGGAAGGCGGGCCGCGGATGGACGTTTTCTACGTGGATCCGAGCACCTTCGACGAACCAATGGTCGGACGCCCGCAGGCCGCCATCGAGGGCGCATTCAAGACGCCGGGTCTGCGCAACGTCGAACTGACCGCTCCCTACATGCACAACGGCGGATTCGCCACGCTGCGCCAGGTGGTGGACTTCTTCGACCGGGGAGGCGATTTCAGTGAGGAGAATGTCGAGTATATGCACCCGAACGTCCAGAAACTCTACCTGAACGACTACGAGAAGGACGCTCTGGTGGCCTTCATGCTGACGCTGACGGACGAGCGGGTTCGTAGTCACAAGGCACCCTTTGACCATCCGCAGATCTTCATTCCGGTCGGGCACACGGGAGACCACACGTATGTCGTACCGGATGAACAAGGACGCGCTGAGACCCAACTCGCCGAGGTCCCGGCCGTGGGCCGGTTCGGATACCGCACCCTTCCGAATATCCTGCGACCCTTCGAGCAGCAGCTCGGCCTCACACACTTTGACGGGACGCCCGGTGGCGGCGACCAGGCAGACCTGGCCATATTCAAGCGCTTTGGGGATGCGAGGGGCGCGACGGTCGGCGATGCTGTGCTGGTAGAGATCCAGGTCACCAACAGTGGCCCGGGCAATGCGCCCTCGGTGATCGTCACGGATGATCTGCCTCCCTCACTGCTCTTCGGTGACGACACTCAGGTGGCGAGCCAGGGACACGTCTTTGTCCGCGATGGCCAAGTCAACTGGGAGGTCGGCGAGCTCTGGCCTGGCGAAATGGCCATGCTGAGCTTCCGGGCAACCGTTCAGTACCCGTACTACGGCACCATCACGAACACGGCCGAGGTAAAGCACGGATCGGCGGTTGTCGATCGATTCCCGACCAACAATTCCTCCACCGCGTCTTTCGAGGCCCTGATTCCGCAGCAGTTCCCTGCCAAGGTTCAGATTCAGGCGGGCACCTTCTGGCGTGACGAGGCGGGCAACGTCCATCCCGTGGTGGGCACTTACAACCGCGGCGTGTTCCGTGGCCTTCCGGCCGGACAGACATCTGTCCAGCTCTGGGTGGAGGCGAACGAAGGACTGCCGAACCCCGTCATCGTCAATGATGCCATTACGACGCAGGCCAACGACATTTTCATTGCCACCTGGGGCTACGAGGGGATCTACCGTTCTGCCGACGGTGGACGCACGTGGAGCGGCATGATCTTCGAAGACGAGACGGGCCTGTCATCGGGCAACCTGATCGTCTACGCACTCGACGAGGGTCCCGATGGAACGCTGTACGCCGCGGCTGACCGGGGTCGCATCTTCCGCTCGCTCAACGGCGGCGAGACCTGGCATCTGGCCGGTGAGCTACCTGGTGCGAGTTCTGACCTTACCTATGCACTCGCGTCACATCCGGCCAAACCCGGCTTCGTATTCGCCGGGACCTTTGGAAATGGCGTCTACGCCACGGACAACTACGGCCTCACGTGGTCACGCCTCGAGGGCAAGGGTCTGGCGGATGACGGTCGCATCCAGGTCTTCGATCTGGAGTTCGACCCGGCCACGCCGAACAAGCCCACGCTGTGGGCGGCCACCGCACGCGGCGTGTACCGCTCGATGGACCTGGGCGGAAACTGGCAGGAACTCAACGGAGGACTGTTCCCCTTCCGTGAGGCCCGATCCCTGGCGTTCCACCCGGACGCCGAAGGCCCACTCTTCGTGGCAGTCTGGGGTGGTGGCGTGTACAAGCTCAACAACCGCAGGTACAACACGGTCTGGGAGTTCGTCAACCTGGACGGAGCCAACGTCACCACCGTGTTCTATGAGCCCTGGTCTGGCAGTCTGGCTGCCGGAACCGACGGCCTCGGGTTGACGCTCATGTCGGTGGGTGCGTATGCCACCGATTCGGAGGCCGATCCCATGGACCTGCCCACTACGACGGCGCTCACACAGAACTATCCGAACCCGTTCAATCCGACCACTGCCATTGGCTTCGATCTACCTGAAGCCTCGCCAGTGCGCCTCACGGTGTACGACATCCTGGGCCGTGAGGTCAAGCTCCTGGCTGACGGCCAAATGACGGCCGGACGACACGAGGTTCGGTTCGACGCAGCGGGTCTGCCAAGCGGCACGTACCTCTACCGACTGGAGACATCCGCCGGAGCGGTTTCCAAGACGATGAGTCTCCTCAAATAGTCGCCGCCCCCTTCTTGGCGATTGGACGGCCGTCTCCCGCAAGGGGGGACGGCCGTTCCGCTTTTATAGGGACGTGTTTGGGGCAGACGGAAGAAACCATGCCCGTTCCCCTCCCGTTGGGACTGTCTTTCCACTCGCTTCCACTCGCTTCGCCCCGAATGCAGCCTCAGACGCCTCCAACCCTGTCCGCCTTGACCGACCGGTACCACACCGTGCGCGCGTTCACCGAGCACCTGTGTGAAACACTGGAGACGGAGGACTTCGTCATTCAGTCCATGACGGACTGCAGTCCCATTCGCTGGCATCTTGCCCACACCACGTGGTTCTTCGAGACGTTCGTGCTGGGGGAGTTTGATCGGGGGTACAAGCCCCTGAATCCGCAGTACGCCTACCTCTTCAACTCCTACTACATCCAGGCCGGCGAGCGATTCGACAGGCCTCGAAGGGGCCTTCTGTCGCGCCCAACAGTGGCCGAGATTCTTGTCTTCCGGGCCCACGTGGACGGGGCCATGGACCGCTTCTTCTCGACGGCCCCGGACGTGGTCCTGGAGCGGGCCCGCCCGGTTCTGGAAATAGGCCTGAACCACGAGCAGCAGCATCAGGAACTGATGTTGACCGACGTCAAGCACATGCTGGCCCAGAACCCACTGAATCCGGTCTTTCGTGAGGTGGACCTCCCGGTCGGGAAGGAGCAGCCACTCACATGGGTTCGTTTTGGCGAAGGCATCCGCGAAATTGGACACGGCGGCGATGGCTTCTGCTACGATAATGAAACGCCGCGGCACCGGGTCTTCCTTGAACCCTTCGAACTGGCCAACCGGCCCGTCACGAACGCCGAGTTCGCTGCATTCGTGGATGACGGCGGGTACCGGAACCCCCTCCATTGGCTGTCAGAAGGATGGAGCAGGGTCGAGAGCGAAGGCTGGACAAGGCCCCTCTACTGGGAACGTCACGACAGCGGGTGGCACTCCTTTACGCTGTCCGGACTTCGGCCCCTCGACCCTCACGCTCCCGTTTGTCACCTGAGTTTCTTCGAGGCCGACGCCTACGCCCGGTGGGCGGGGGCCCGGCTGCCCACCGAGTTTGAGTGGGAAGCAGCGGTGGTTGAGCGCGGGGGCGGCACCGAGGGCCATTTCGTGGACGATGGGTTCTATCACCCTGTGTCGAGCCCGGGTGGGTCGGAGGATCAACGCGCCGGTGGGGCTTCCATGGCCGAACCCCAACTACGCCAGATGCTCGGCGACCTCTGGGAGTGGACCAGCAGTTCCTATGGCCCGTACCCGGGCTACACGCCGCCTCCGGGAGCGCTGGGTGAGTACAACGGCAAGTTCATGTGCAATCAGTACGTGCTGCGAGGAGGATCCTGCGCCACCAGCCGTTCACACATTCGGGATACCTACCGGAATTTCTTCCCTGCCTACGCGCGGTGGCAGTTCTCCGGGGTCCGTCTGGCCCGGACTGTTTGATGGTGAGTCGCCAGGCCGAGGTCCCGCTTTTCATTGATGCAGGACTTCCAACCGGATCCATTCGCGATGACGTGATGGCCGGCCTTTCCCGGAGCCCCAGAAGTCTCCCGCCAAAGCTCTTCTACGACGAGGAGGGATCCCGCCTCTTCGATGCCATTTGCGAACTGGACGAGTACTACCCCACCCGGACCGAGATCGGCATCATGCGGACCCGTCTCGACGAGATTGTCGAGGCCGTGGGCGCGGGCGCTCTTCTGGTGGAATACGGCAGCGGATCGAGCGTCAAGACGGAGATCCTCCTCGAGCGTCTGGATCAGCTGGCTGGCTACGTGCCTATCGACATTTCCCGCGAGCATCTGCTGGCGAGCGCAAGCCGGATCGCCCGTAGACACCCCAACCTCGCCATCTACCCCGTCGCGGCAGACTACACCACGATGATTCCAGGCCTGGCTGATCTGACGGCCAAGCACCGAGCTGTAGTCTACTTCCCTGGCTCAACCATCGGAAACTTCCAGCCCTCCGAAGCCGAGGCGTTCCTCACGCGGGCCGCGAAGTTGGTAGGGCCGGGCGGTGGAATGCTGATCGGCGTGGATCTGAGAAAGGACGCGTCGGTGCTCGAAGCGGCCTATGACGACGCTCTCGGGGTTACGGCCGCCTTCAACCTGAACATACTTCGCCACATCAATCGCGAGGCCGGCGCAGACTTTGATCTGGGTGCATTCCGCCATCGAGCGGTCTGGAACGGCGAGGCCAGCCGAATCGAAATGCACCTCGTGTCACGGTTCGATCAGGAAGTTCGCATTGGCGATGCCGTGATCCCACTGACCAGCGGAGAATCGATTGTGACGGAGCACTCCTACAAATACACGCTGCCAGGATTCGCAGAAATGGCAACACGCGCGGGCTTCAATACCGCGCAGACGTGGACCGATTCGGGAGACCTGTTCTCCCTGCACTATCTGGTGGCCCGGGCTGGTGGGGCGGGGAAAGAATAACTCCCTGATTTCGCCGGTTCGCAGTCAGCTTCTGGGGCGGATGGTGTAGTTGCGTTGCGGTCGTGTCTGGTGGCATTCGAGGGCGAGCGTGGCGAAGTCCGGGTCGGATATTTCAGGCTCGAAAGCCATTGTGAAAGAGATGTCAATGGTTGCCCGTTTTTAGGTGAGGCCCAGCCCCTACCGCACGACGACCACCGGCTTGATGGACCTTGCACCCTCTGTCTCAAGGACTGCGAAGTACAGACCTGGGCTAAGACCGCCGACATCAATCAGGGTGCTTCCGAAATGTGTCGCTGTCCTCACCCTGCGACCGAGGTGGTCGTACAAGACGAGGATACCTCCTGGGGATCGGTGCACCGATGAATCGACCTGGAGAACAGTCGCCGCAGGATTCGGGTAAACGCTAAACCCGGCGAGTTCGGGATCGTCCTCGTTGGACAAATCGGGCAAGCCGAAAACTTGCAGGTGGAGATTCGGATCGAGTAGAAAGGGATTGACATTCCCTTGCCAGGCCTGAATTCTGAGGGCACGGCGGTACTCGGCCATGCTGGGCGGATCGATATAGGTCCAGGGCTGAATCGAGGCAGTTTGCAAGAAATGAGCGTTTCCGGTTGGATCATCTGCATACATTAGAGTAGCGTACTGGACTGCCCGAGCAACGTCCCCCAAAACAAGATCTCTCGGAGTCCACCTACCCGGTGTGGACCTTGAATAGGTTCCCCGGGCCTCCGGTGGAGGCGTCTGAAGGACCTCCTGAGACCTGTACCAGAACTCCACTTCTCCATCGGATATAGTCGCAAACCTCTTGTCGAGGCGTGCACTATTGGCAGTTTCTGTGACCGGCGCCAGATTATACAGGTCTCTACCCAGAGGCGAATCCAAACCGAGCATCGACTCGGGCCACAGGTGCTCAACCGCAAGCCCAGAATCGGCCATGACCGTACTTGGATCACCATCTGCTAGCTTCGCCGTGTGTCCGGTATAGAGTCCTTCCACGAGTCTATCATCGCCGACAAACAGAACGAAGAGCGAATCCTCTACTTGGTCGCGAGTCAAAGTCAGCGATGGACCGTAGTTTTGGCGGAGTGCTCCGATTAAGTCCGGATCGTCCCGGAAGAGCGTTCCAAGGGCTACAACGATCAAATCGCTGACCGTGCCCGTTCCTGCCCCCTCAGGCTTAAAGGCAAAGCGGCCTATCTGCGGCTCGCCCGGGGTCCAGGTGTACTCGCCGCGGAACTCGTTAAAGGTAGCCCCCGGTGGCATCTCCACGACTTCGGCTGGCACACCCACGCCGGCCGAGTTCTTGGCCGAGACTATGAACGCAATCCTCTCCCCCGCCCATATGGTCGTATCTGCGATCGAATAGTCAACCGACTGCGCATGAACCCAGTTTGGGGAAGAGACCAGTAGCATGAAACACCATGCCACCGGAGCGGCGCCACCGTGGGACGCCGCTCCATAGATGAGTCTTTGGAGCGCTCGCAGTAAGCGGGGATAAGTCACTTTAGCAAGAGGACGGTTTGACTGTGAGTTGAAGAAGGCGTCGCTAGGACCACCTGATAGACACCGCTCGGGAGATGACCTCCGTCGAAAACGGCCTCGTGACGGCCTTCGTTCTGGACACCGCTTACAAGCTCGGCCACGAGTCTACCAAGCAGGTTGTATACACTGAGACGGACCTCCGAGGTCTCCTTCAGCGAATACCGAACTACCGTGGAAGGGTTGAAAGGGTTCGGATACGAGCCTACAAGTTCCGTTTCAGTCGGAGTGATCGATAGTGTCGGCGCACCGTCAGTAAATGGTGTCGCCAGTTTGGGTGGCGCTACCGCAACCCGAGGTGCCATACAGGGATCGTATCCCCTTATAGGCGAATAGCCATCAAGTGTTGTTTCGTTGGCATAAACCTTGATTCTATACTCATGGTTGTTTTCGCCAGCCTTGCAGATTACGTCATAGTTTGTATAGGTCGTAGTCCCGGCGGACAGTTCGTCCATCGTCGACCACGATCCGCCATTCACTCGATGCTCCACATCGTATCCCTCCTCGAGATAGGACAGGTCGTTCCAGTCCAAATCGATGTCATAACCACCGGCCGGAGTAATGGTCAAAAACGAAGGCTCGTGCGGAGGCAGGATATCACGCTCTGTAAAGCGGTCCTCGATTTCCTGTGGGCTAGGGCCGATTGAGAACGGCCATGGTCAGCCGCCCGGCGCTCACGAGGCGCCCTCGCTCGTCGTGGACCAGGGTCTCCCAGACCTGCGTGGAACGGCCGAGGTGCAGGGGTCTTGCGGTGGCCGTCACGACGCCGCTCTTGACCGAGCGGATGTGATTCGCGTTGATGTCGAGGCCGACGCAGTACTGCTTCCGACTGTCGACGCAGTAGTTGGCCGCAATGGAGCCCACTGTCTCGGCCAACGCCAGCGTCGCACCGCCGTGCAAAATCCCGACCGGCTGCCGCGTCGTGTCATCCACCGGCATGGTGGCCTTCATGAAATCAGCGCCGATCTCGGACACCCTGATGCCAAGATGACTCACCATCGTGCCATTGCCGCGGGCATTCGCGTCTTCCAACCGCGGCGTCGCGAACCAGATGGCGGTCTTTTCCTGAGGCGTGGACGGTTCAGGCGTGGGAGCTTCGGGCGGGGAAGTCTCAGGCATACAGCGCCTCGATTTCCTTCTGGTATTTGTCGGCGATCACCGACCGCTTCAATTTGAGTGTCGGAGTGAGCTCGCCCCCCTCCACGGTCATGGGCTCTGGCAGCACAGCGATCTTCTTGATCTGCTCCACCTTGGACAGGCTCTGGTTCAGGCGCTCGACATGCTCCCACACCTGGGCCTTGGCCAGATCATCTGGGATCCCGGCGTCGGGATCCACGCAAACCAGGACACTGAGAAAGCGACGTCGATCGCCGATCACCACAGCCTCCATCACCAGAGAGTGGGTCTTGAGGGCCTCCTCGATATTTCGGGGACTGATGTTCTTCCCGCCGGCCGTAATGATGATCTCCTTCTTGCGTCCGGTGACGAACAGGTAGCCGTCTTCGTCGAGGAATCCGAGGTCTCCGGTGTACAACCAGCCATCCTTGAGCACTTCGGCCGTCCCCTCGGGGTCCTTGAAATAGCCCTGAAAGACAGCCTCGCTGCGCATCAGGATCTCACCGTCGTCCTCAATCTTGAGTTCGACTCCGTCGAAGGGTTGCCCGGCGCTGCCCCACCGGCTGGCGAGAGCCCGATTGAGCGTGGTCGGGCCTGACCCCTCCGTTTGGCCATAGACTTCCCGAAGCGGGAGGTCCAGCGCGGCCAGGTCATACAGGATGTCCGCCGCGATGGGGGCAGCACCGGTCAGGAGTACCTGGGCTCGTGAAAACCCGAGGACAGCCCGGATTCGGCCGAAAAGTAGCTTGTAGGCCACCTTGTATTTGAATCGAAGCGCGGCCGAGGGCAACTCCCCGTTCGAACGCGCACGATGATAGGCCAGGCCAACCTGCCGCGACCATTCTGCTACCCGGGCCTTCGTACCCGTGGCCTCGGCCAGCTTGGCCGTCAGTCCTGCGTGGATCTTTTCCCAGACACGGGGCACACCCAGGAACACATCCGGCTGCACTTCGACCAGATTCGAGGCCATCCGCTCAATGGACTCGGCGTAGTAAATGGCTACTCCAAACGCGGCGGGTCCGAGCAGCGTCAACGCGCGCTCGGCGGCATGCGCCATCGGCAGGTACGAGAGCATCCGCGAGTCATCGGTGATTACGTCCGGCAGCAATTCGCGTCCCATTCGGGTAGCCGCGGCCAGGTTTCCATGCGACAGCATGGATCCCTTGGGTGGCCCCGTGGTGCCCGAGGTATAGATCAGGGTTCCGAGATCCCCGGGCTTGATCGCGTCGAGCCGGGACTGCAACACGCCATCGTCCACCTCGGCGCCCAGTGCCAAGAGCTGCGACCAGGAGATCGTATCTGGAGGCACATCGTCGGTATCCATGACCACGATATGCTCAAGCTTCGGCAGTTCGCTGCGGACGCTCCGGACGCGATCCAGAATTTTCCCCGATTCCACCACCGCGATGCGCGCTTCCGAGTGGCCCAGGATGTAGCTGGTCTGCTTGGCCGAGCAGGAGGAATACACGCCTACCGGTACTCCGTGGGCGGACATCGCCGCCAGATCGGACATGGTCCACTGGGGACGATTGAATCCCATGATGCCGACGCACTCGCCGTCCTTCAGGCCAAGGCTGATGAAGCCGCGCGCCGCCAGGCGAACGTCCCCGACATAGTCAGACCACGTCGATTTCTTCCACTCCCCATCCTGCCTGACCGCATACGCGGTGCCGCCCGGCTTCCGCTCGGACCAGGACATGAACTGGCGGGGAATGGAATCTGTCATGTTTGCATTACTCCGGGGTTGAATGCCGGGATATTCGGGTTGTGATCGGACATCTCTATTCCGGCCGACAGCCAGCGGCGAGTCTCGCGGGGGTCGATGATCTCATCCACCCACATACGCGCCGCGGCGTAATAGGGCGATGTTTGGGCATCGTAGCGCGCAGTGATCCGTTCCAGCAATTCCTTCTGCGTCTTTTCATCTGGCTCGTCCCCCGATCGCCGGAGTTTGGCCATCTGGATCTGGAGAAGGGTCTTGGCGGCCTGGGACCCGCCCATGACCGCAATACGGGCCGTCGGCCAGGCCAGCATCAGCCTCGGATCGTAGGCACGACCACACATCGCGTAGTTGCCGGCACCGTACGAATTCCCGATCACCACGGTGAACTTGGGGACGGTGCTGTTCGCGACGGCGTTCACCATCTTGGCGCCGTCCTTGATGATCCCGCCGTGTTCAGCCCGGGTGCCTACCATGAACCCCGTCACATCCTGAAGAAATACCAGCGGGATCCGCTTCTGGTTGCAGTTCATGATGAACCTGGCCGCCTTGTCCGCCGAGTCCGAGTAGATCACGCCGCCCGCCTGCATTTCGTCCGAGGCCGCTCTGGCGCCCGTGCGGGCCTTGACCAGAAGGCGCTGGTTGGCGACGACACCGACACTCCAACCATCGATCCGGGCGTACCCGGTGATGAGCGTCTGCCCGTACTCGGCCTTGTACTCGGTCCACGAGTCGGCGTCAATCACACGCGCCAGCACCTGCCGCATGTCGTAGGTAATGTTGCCCGCTGTCGGGACCACGGATGTCAGTTCTTCGGCCGGAAAGGCCGGCTCAACAGCATTCACGCGGTCGAATCCCGCCCGGTCGCGGCGCCCGAGACGACCAACCAGGTCGCGGACGGTCTGCAGGCAGGTCTCGTCGTCCGGCACACGATAGTCGGTGACTCCCGAGATCTGGGAGTGGGCTGCCGCTCCACCGAGCGTTTCGTTGTCCACCTGCTCGCCGATGGCGGCCTTGACGAGGAACGGTCCCGCCAGAAACACCGAGCCCGTGCCGTCCACGATCAGCGCCTCGTCGCTCATGATCGGGAGATAGGCTCCCCCTGCAACACATGACCCCATGATGGCGGCGATCTGGGGAATGCCCCTGGAGGACAGAATCGCGTTATTCCGAAACATCCGGCCGAAGTGGTCGCGATCGGGGAATATCTCGTCCTGCATCGGGAGAAATACGCCAGCCGAATCCACCAGATAGATGATCGGGAGATGGTTCTCGAGCGCGAAATCCTGGGCGCGAAGGTTCTTCTTGGCGGTGATCGGAAACCAGGCTCCGGCTTTTACCGTGGCGTCGTTGGCCACGATCACGCACTGTCGCCCGCTGACGCGGCCCAGCCCCATTACCGTCCCGGCGGCCGGGCAGCCGCCTTCGGCTTCGTACATCCCGTCTCCGGCAAACAGGCCGACCTCCAGGAAGTCTTCCGGCGAGTCAATCAGCCGGGCAACGCGCTCTCTGGCCGTCAGCTTGCCTCGGGCATGCTCACGATCGATTCGTTTTTGACCGCCTCCCAATCTCACCTGGGCTGCCCTGTCCCTCCAATCGGTGAGCAGCGCTTCATATGCGCCAGCGTGAGAGTCCTTCTTGGTAAGTCCCCTTCCCAGTGATGCCATTATCGAGACGTTCGCTCCATGGTGCACGCCCTCGGGATCCGAAGGCCCGCCCCGATGCTCCGTGGCGTGAACCGGGACGATCCCGGGCTTGGACGAAAAGGAAGGGCTCCGCCTGACAGACGGAGCCCTTCAAACGATTTCCGGCGAGTCCTCTAGAGGAAAGCCGAGATCTTCTGCATGATCGCAGGGCGCGGCTCGCCGGTCTTCTCATGAATGAGCTCGACCATCTTCTTGAGGTTGCCGCGGGCTTTCTTCATCTCCTTGTCGCCGAACTCGATGTCTGCCCAGACCGTGTCGATCTGTTGCCTGACTCGTGCCCAACTGTCATTCATCGCCGTGGTGGCCATCTCTATTTCCTTTCTGCTCTGGGGACTTGCGATCAATTTATTTACAGGCAAAGGCAATTGAGGTTTCGGCCGTCGGCCCATTTGTCTTGCCAAGGGGACAAAGTTGATGTAGATACCGCCTTGTGCAGCTCAGTTTTCCTCGCCATGCCCCTCCGCTCGCGTCCCCTCGCCCTGATCGTGGTCACCCTTCTCGCATTGGCGGGCACCCTTGCCCGGGCACAGACCCCGGCTCAAATAGACACCATTTTTTCCGACTGGCAGGGCACCGCGGGCCCTGGCTGTGTCGTGGGAGTCAGCCAGAACGGCCGGGTCCTACATTCCCTGGCCTACGGGATGGCGGATCTGGAGCACGGCGTCATCAACACGCCGCACACTGTCCTTGAGCCGGGCTCGGTGTCGAAACAGTTCACCGCGGCGGCGGCCATTCTCCTGGCGCAGGACGGGCTTCTGTCTTTGGAGGATGATATCCGAACCTATTTCCCGGAGCTGCCCGACTACGGCGAGACCGTCACGGTCAGACACTTGCTGAATCACACCTCGGGGCTTCGGGACTGGGGCGCTGTCGCCGGCATCGGCGGCTGGCCCAGAACGACGAGGGTTCACACCCACGTCCAGATGCTGGACATCTCGGCCCGACAACTGAGTCTCAATTATTCGCCGGGCACCTTCTATTCCTACACCAACACTGGCTACAACCTGCTCGCGGTACTGGTCGAGCGCGTCAGCGGCATGTCATTCGCCGAGTTCTCGCGTACCCGCGTCTTCGAGCCTCTCGGCCTGTCCAGCACCCAGTGGCGCGACGACTTCACGAGGGTGGTAAAGGATCGGGCTATAGCCTACCGGCCTGATCGAAGCGGCGGTTTTGCGATGCTGATGCCCTTTGAAAACGTTCACGGCAACGGAGGGCTTCTGACTACGGTGGGCGACCTGCTTGCTTTCACGCACGCACTGGAGTCTGACGAGCTGGGTATCAGCGAGGAAATGCACCGACAAGGTGTCCTCAACGACGGGCGGGTGATTTCGTATGCGAGTGGGCTGTTTGTGGATGAGTACCGGGGGATCCGCCAGGTGGGACACAGCGGCGCCACGGCCGGATACCGGGGATACCTGAGCCGCTACCCGGACCACGGCCTGGCCGTGGCGGTGATGTGCAACGCAGCCAGAGCAAACGCCGGCGGGCTGGCCCACGAAGTGGTTGATCTGTACCTGGCAGACCATCTCGGTGAACCGCCATCGGTGCAGGCGCCCATTCCGGCACCGTTGGTCCGTTTACCGCGCGACCGCCTGCAGATGATCACAGGGCGGTTTCGGAATACGCGAAATCACTCGCTGGCTCTGCTGGAGCCCACGACAGAGGGCATTCGAGGACCGTGGGGCCGGTTCTCGCCCCAAACAGGTACCCGATTCGAGGGCACGGGGAGTCGTGCGTTGGAGTACTCGGACGACGATACCTTCACGCTCATTGGAGCCAATGGCGACTCGCTGCGGTTTGAGCGGGTCCTGGCCTGGGAGCCTGACGACGAGGCCCTGCAATCTCTGGTGGGCGGCTACCACAGCGCCGAAGCCGAAGTGACCTACAGACTCACCCTGGATGCAACGGGACTCAAGATTGTGGACCGGTACGGCAGCGCAGCCCCGATGACCCCCCTGTACGAAGACACATTCCGGACCGGAATGGGAATCATGCGGGTGGTGCGGGACGCTCGCGACCGGGCCACCGGACTCCGCCTCACCCAGTCCCGCGTCTGGGACCTCCACTTCGAACGAGTCGACTGAGGCCGGCGCAGGCCGTCAGCCGGTCGATCCGCTGGCGAACAGGTGGCGCATGAGTTTGCGCTTTGCAATGGGCATCACCGTCGCATCGAAGGGGAAGGAGATGTCCGTGTCGACGTAGTATGTAGCGGGATTGGGCAGGTCCGGGCGCTCTTTGGTGAGTTCGAGTTTGATGTGCTGAGGAGGCACGACCCGACGATCCGGCATGCGTTTCACCAGCGTCGTGCGAAGCCCGCGGTACCGCTCATTCGCGCGCGTGACGATCGACATGTGGTACCGCAGCACGCACAGTTCGTCTGCCTCCCTGTCGGGCACCATCAGGTAGCCTTCCTCCGTGTAATTCGGGAGGATGCCGACCTCCTCGATCTTCAGGCTGCCATCAACAAACTCGAAGATGGTACGTCCCTCTTCGATGGTCTCCTTGATGCGCGGCATGGCCCACTCAATGAGTTGGGTCAGCCGACCCATCGGCCCGAAATCCTCTGAAGGCTTGCTGTAGACCACCTCGTTCTGCTCCAGATCCACAGACTCGATCTCTGTCGGCAGGGCATCGCGAATCTCGCCGAGCTGGCCCTGCAACGTGTCCAGAGACGAGTGCAACTCGATCAGCTCCCCCAGGTGGGGATAGATGGCTGTCCGGGCGAAGTCGTCCTTGATGGACTGCAGTCCCGCGAGTACAGAGTACTGGGCCCTCTCGATATCGGGACCCGCGGTCAGAAAGGTTTCGACTGTAAGGCTTGCCATGGTGACGCGGTAAGCTGGCTTCGTGAACGGCATCTGTCAAGTTACCGTGAAGCAAAGAACGCGCCCAAGACCAAAGGTTCTGCTCTACGCCATAGGAATCGCCTCTGCGCCGTCTCCGCCGGTCGAATCGTCCGGCGTAGCGGTCACCGGTGTCCTCTCAGGGTCCAGAGCGGTGGCAAAATATTCTGCCTTGGTAAATGCGTCAACCTGAATGATGTCCTCTCTCAGGACCTCGGCACGCTCGAGCAGCTTGCCGTCCTCGGCTGACATGAGACCTGCCGCGACCGCGGCCGAGACCATCGCAGCCGGCGTTCCTCGCCGGATCTGGCCAGACTTGACGGCCTTGCGCAGTTGCCGACTCAAATCGTCCGCCTTGGCGCAGGCCTCGAAGGCGGTTTCAAGACGCCGGACCGGCCGAAGCTCGTCTTCTGGGATGTGCACGCCGGAGAACATGCGCTCCCGCTGTTCGCCGGGAGTCTGAATGATCCTGGCCACAAGGTGCCCGAGGTCGTCGGACGGACCGGACCCCAGCCGGTTGAATCGACTCCAAGCCGAGATGGGACCGCTGACCAGCCACGTGAATCCGGGCACCGGCAGGTTGTCGAAGAGCCCGTCGAAAGCTCTCTGCATTTCGCTCAGGGCATATTCCATCGACCACTGAACCATGGGCAGATCTTCTTTTCGGCGACCCTCGGCCTCGTATCTGCGAAGGACCGCAGATCCCAGGTACAGCCAGGAGAAGATGTCGGCGAAGCGGCCCGTCAGCTTCTCTTTCCGCTTGAGCGTTCCACCCAGCGTAGCCAGGGCAATGTCAGACCAGAAGGCAAACGTGGCGGAGGCCCAGGCCATCTTGCGATAGTACTTGGCTGTGGGACCGGATACGGGGCTCGAGGCGAGTCGGCCGCGCGTCAGACTCAGGAGAAGCGCACGCACCTTGTTGCGACCCACATGCGCCACATGGCTCCAGAAGGCCTCATCGAAGGCAGCGACGTCGCGCTTCTCAATCGCGTTGACTTCCTTCAGCACGTAGGGATGACAGCGGATGGCACCCTGTCCGAAGATCATCAGCGTCCTGGTCAGGATGTTGGCGCCTTCGACGGTGATGGATACCGGAGTATTGATGTAGGCATGGGCGATAGCGTTCCGGGGACCCCTCGAGATGGCGTTGCCACCCATGATGTCGCACCCGTCGTTGACCGCCTGTCTGAACAACTCTGTCGAGTTGTACTTCATCATGGCCGTCACGACGGCCGGCTTCGCTCCGGAGTCGAGTCCGCCGTTGGTAAAGCGACGCGCGGCCTCGAGGATGTAGGCGAACCCGCCGATGCGGGCGAGCGGCTCTTCGATGCCCTCGAACTTCCCGATCGACATGCCGAACTGCTTGCGAACCACCGCGTGCGCACTCGCCACACGGCCGACGTGTTTGACACCCGCGGTGGATGTCCCCGGTAGCGAGATACCCCGGCCGGCGGCCAGAGACTCCATGAGCATCTTCCATCCCTTTCCGGCGCCGTCCACGCCACCGATGATGGACTCTTCGAGTGGCACTACCACATCGTGACCCTCGGTCGGACCGTTGTAGAACGGAATGCCAAGCGGATCGTGGCGCTGACTGATGTCCACGCCGGGCGTGCTGGTCGGAACCAGCGCACAGGTGATACCGGGATTCTTCCCTTTGCCGAGGAGATTGTCGGGGTCGATCAGTTTGAATGCCAGACCGAGAACCGTCGAGATGGGAGACAGCGTGATGTAGCGTTTCCTCCAGTTGAGCTTCAGGTAGAGTTTGTCGCCTTCTCCCTTGAACACGACACCCGTAGCCGACATGGCGCCGGCGTCAGAGCCCGCACCGGGCTCGGTCAGGGCGAACGCCGGGATTTCTTCGTGTGTGGCCAGACGCGGCAGATAGTGCTTCTTCTGGGCTTCGGTCCCGTAGTGGGTGAGCAGTTCACCCGGGCCCAGCGAGTTGGGCACCATGACCGTGATGCCCAGAACGGCACTGGACGCGCTGAGCTTGCCGACTACCGCCGAGTTTGCCGACGGCGAGAAGCCATGACCGCCGTACTCCTTCGGAATAACCATCGCAAAGAAACGCTCCTTGGCCAGGTAGTCCCATGTGGCCTGGGGGAGGTCTCGCTGCTGGAATACATCCCAGTCATCGGTCATGTCGCAGACATGCTGCACGGGGCCGTCCATGAAGGCCTGCTCCTCCGCCGTGAGTCCAGGATAACCGGCCGCCATGATCTTCTTGAAGTCCGGCTTCCCTGAGAAGAGCTCGCCGTCCAGCCAGACCGTGCCCGCGTCGATGGCTTCCCGCTCGGTGGACGAGATGACCGGAAGGAACTCCATCTTGATCATCAGGCGCATCAGTACCCCCGAGAGGACGCGACGAAGCGGCTTTACCAGTGTGACGAGGGCTATCACGCCAAAGGTGACCCACAGCCAGACCGGTGCGCCAAACCCGAAGAGCACCACAGCCACAAAAACCAGCGATGGGAGAGCGGCGGCGCCCACAAAGGCCAGTGCCAGGCCCAGGACCGCCGCGCCTGTAACACTGGCCCAGAGCGGTAGCACGTCGTGCAGGAATTGGTAGAAAGGAAGATCAGTCATGGCTTCGATGGCAGTATTTCGATGGCCTGCGTGGCCACTCAGGTTGTCAGACGGACAGGTTTTCAATGACGGCTGCGGCACCCATGCCGCCCCCAATGCACATGGTGCATATTCCGTATCGATCACCGCGTCGACGCATTTCGTGAAGGAGCGTGGCCGTCAACTTGGCGCCGGTGCAACCCAGGGGATGCCCGAGCGCAATGGCACCTCCGTTGACGTTCACCCGATCAGGATCCAGACCCAGTTCCCGCATGACCGCCAGAGACTGGGCGGCGAAGGCCTCATTCAGCTCAAAGAGTCCAATGTCCTTGAGTTCGAGTCCGGTCTGGCGAAGGACTTTCGGGATGGCCTCAACCGGACCGATACCCATCAACTCCGGGGCAACCCCGGCCACGGAGAAGCCGACAATGCGGCCCATGGGGGTAAGACCGAATTCGCTGAGCGCACGCTCGGATACCACAACCGCAGCAGCCGCGCCGTCCGACATCTGGGATGAATTACCCGCCGTCACCGACCCTCGATTCCGGAAAACCGGGCGGAGGCCGGCCAGTGCTTCGTAGGTGCTTCCAACCCGCGGACCCTCATCGGTTGCGAAGCGCGTCTTGGTAGTAACCACTTCCCCATTGACGAACCGTGTCTCCTCAACATCCACCGGGACGATCTCCTCGGTGAAGCGACCCTCCTCAATCGCGGCAAGGGCACGTTCATGGGACTGCAGCGCGAATCGGTCCTGATCCTCGCGCGAAATACCGTACTTGGCCGCCACGTTCTCGGCCGTATTTCCCATCGAGATGTAGACGTCCGCATCCTGCGCCACAACGGCCGGATCGGGCGAGAAATAGTAGCCAGACATGGGGACCAGACTCATCGATTCCGCTCCTCCGGCCACCATGACGTCGGCCTGGCCTACCGCCACGGCCTGGCTCGCCAGAACAATGGTCTGAAGGCCCGACGAACAGAAGCGATTGATGGTCGCGCCGGGGACCGAGTCGGGCAGACGGGCGGCCTGTGCGACAATCCGGCCCATGTTCAGGCCCTGCGGTCCTTCAGGCATGGCGCATCCAATCAGGACGTCGTCGACTCGCTCGTCGGGGATTCCGCCTGCCTGATCCAGCGCACCGCGGACCGCCAGGGCACCCAAAGACTCCGGGCGCATGTTCTTGAGCGTACCCTTGTTGGCTTTTCCGACCGCGGTGCGGACGGTACTGACGATGTATGCTGCGTTGTATCCCGCGTTCCTGGCTTCCATTCTAGTTGCGTAGGGGCTTGTTGGTGGTCAGGATGTGCTGAATGCGGTCCATGGTCTTCTGCTCGCCGAGGAGCCCCATGAACACTTCGCGCTCGAGATCCAGCAGGTACTGCTCGGTCACGTCCTGTGGACCGGTCAGCGTTCCCCCGGTCAGGACATAGCCAAAGCGTTCGGCCAGGTGGAAGTCGTACTCGCTGATGAAGCGGCCCTGGAGAAATTGATAGGCGGCAGTCTGAAGGGCCGCGCCGGCAGTCCGCCCAAGGACCCGGACGAGTCGGTCCGAAGGCGGCGGCATATACCCGGCCTCAGAAAGGCGGATGACCTCCTGCTTGGCCACGTGGAAACGCCGCTCGGCATTCATCACGATCTGGGCATGCTGGGCCATGTAGCTCATGTCGACGGCCTGAGCCGCACTCGTTGCCACCTGAGCCATCGCAACCTGCTGGAAATAAACCTGCAGGAAGCCCTGGATCTCGCTGTCGTGACCATTGGCGCTTCGATGCGCCGCCAGTCGGGCGAGCTCCATGGTCCCTGTTCCCGCGGGAATCAGCCCGACACCCAGCTCGACGAGTCCGATGTAGCTTTCCGCCGCTGCAACGGGCTGAGGACTGGCCATCAGCATTTCACAGGCTCCGCCGAGGACCCGCTGGTGAACAGCGACGACTACCGGTTTCTCGGCATACCGGATACGCTGGATGGTCTGCTGGAAGCCGTCGACAAATTTCTCGACGGTATCCATCTGGCCCATCATCACCGCCATCGCGGCCTCGCCCAGGTTGGCACCAACCGAGAAGTTGGTCCCTTCGTTGGCGATCACCATGCCTCTGATGTCGGGATCCGCCTCGACCCGGTCGAGGGCCTCCTGGATTCCTTCCATCACGAACTGGCCGAGGCTGTTCGCCTTTGAGCGGAATTCCAGACAGACGACGCCATCCCCCATGTCGAGGAGCGAGACATCGGAATTCTGCCAAACCGTCCGATCCGGGTCGGCCTTCAAGGGTGCCAAACCCGCCTCGTCGGCGTGCTGGTCCATCTGGGCATACCGACCCTCTCCGGGCAGGTACACCGAATCGCCGTCGTAAAAGTTGCTGATGCCGGCCGAAGCCATCTCTT
Source organism: Bacteroidota bacterium (assembly GCA_029262855.1). Lineage (GTDB taxonomy): Bacteria > Bacteroidota > Rhodothermia > Rhodothermales > UBA10348 > JABDJZ01. Next base: position 27,738 of record JAJCYP010000070.1, read on the forward strand.
CGATCCACGGCGGAATTTCCTCGCCGCCTTCGCGGAGGTCTCCCAGCACCCGGTCAAACCCGAGGGCATCCCATTTGGCGAAGGGTCCCATGGTCCATCCGAAGCCCCAGCACACGGCGCGGTCCACATCGGCCGGCGAGTCGCTGATCTCCGGAATCCGCCGGGATGCATAGGCCAGCAGGTCCAGCGTTGTCTTTCTGAAGAAGGCGCCCGCTCGGCCCTGGTCTTCGTAGAGTGCGTTGAGGCGTGCCTTCAGGTTTCCGGCACTCTTCAGAACTCCTATATCGCCCAGGTTCAGTTCTGCGGCCGAAGCGTATTGCCCGGAAGCCGGGTCAATCGACTTGATCTCGGATCCGTCCTTCTTGTAGAAACCGGCCCTGGTCTTGGCGCCGAGAGCACCCGCCGATACCAGTTGCTCCAGGACGGTCGGGATTTTGAAGGCTGCGCGTCGTTCGTCGTCGGGAACCGCCTCATAGAGATTCTCGATGACGTGCTTCATCACGTCGAGACCTACCACGTCGGCGGTCCGGAAGGTGGCCGACTTGGGATGGCCCACGAGAGGGCCGGTCAGGGCATCGATCTCCGGGATGGAGTAGTCTCCGTCCGTGAAGGTCTTCATGGCTCCCATCATCGCATAGATCCCGATGCGGTTGCCGATGAAGTACGGCCGATCCTTGGCGACCACGATGCCCTTGCCCAGCTGGACGCGCCCGAATCTTGAGACGCGAGCGAGGACATCGGGATCGGTATCGGGGGTCGGAATCAGCTCCAGCAGCCGGAGATACCGGGGTGGGTTGAAGAAATGAGTGCCCAGGAATCGACGCCGGAACGACTCCGGCAGTCCCTCCGCGATGTCCGCGATTGGCAGTCCGGATGTGTTGGTCGTGACCACGGTGTCTGGCCCGACCACCGCGGCCACCTTGGCCATCACGGAGCGCTTGATGTCCATGCGCTCGATGACGGCCTCCACGACCCAATCCACGTCCGCCAATCGGTGGAAGTCGTCATCGAAATTGCCCAACTGAATGCGTTTGGCATCGGCGTCCCGAAAGAACGGCGCAGGCTTGAGCCTGGAGGCGCGCTTGAACGCTCCGTGCACGACAGCATCCTTGGGACCTTCCTTGGCCGCGATGTCCAGGAGGAGAACTTCCATGCCCGCATTCGCAAAGTGCGCGGCAATCTGGGCCCCCATCGTTCCCGCTCCGAGTACCGCAGCGCGGCGGAATGGGCGATGAACCAATGATGCTTTCTCAGTCAGAGTGGCTTCCATGTTCGGCTTCTTTTGGCAGCTCAATGGCCACCACTGGCGGTTTGCATTCCGTGCCCACGTACATGCTCTCGATTTCTTCCGAGAAGCGCTCGCGGACGCGGGATCGTTTGATTTTCAGGGTGGGTGTCAGCAATCCGTTGACGATGCTCACCGTGTCCGGCACCAGGCGGAAGCGCTTGACGCAGGTCCAGTGACTCCTGCCGCTATTGGCGGCCTCAACCAGCTCGGCGTATGCCTTTAGGACGGCCGGTTCGAGTATCAGGTCTGCCAGGGGCAGTTCGAACTGATTCGCCAACTTCTGGACGGCGTCCTGATTGGGGAAAATCAGGGCGCTCGTGTACTTCTTGCCTTCCCCAACCACGACCGCCTGCTCCACCAGCGGGCTGATGGCCAGGGCGTTCTCCAGGGGCTGGGGCATGACGTACTTGCCCGTCGACAGCTTGAAGAGGTCCTTCTTGCGATCCGTGATTCGAAGGAATCCGTCGCTGAATTCACCGATGTCACCCGTGTGAAACCAGCCGTCGTCGTCAATGACTCTTGCGGTCAATTCGGGCGCCTTGTAATAGCCCTTCATGACGTGCGGGCCCCGGGTCAAGATCTCGCCATCCTCGGCAATCCGGACCTCTACGTGGGGCAGCGGCACGCCGACCCATCCGGGACGGTTTGTTTTTGGCCGGTTGAACGTGATCACGGGGCTCGTCTCGGTCAGTCCATACCCCTGCAGCAGGTCAATGCCTGCGGCCGCGAACACCCGCACGATTTCGCCATTCAGGGCTGCGCCACCGGCTGAAATGGTGGAAATCCGTCCACCCATCGCCGCGCGCCACTTGGCGTAAACCAGCTTGTCTGCCGTTCGATGCCGGATGGCGTCCAGTCCCTTTGGCTCGCTCCCCATTTCCCAGGTCCTCGCCCGCTCCAGGGCCCATTTTGCGAGTTTCCCCTTGACACCGCTGGCAGCTTCCGTCTTCTCGACGATCTTCGCATACAGCTTTTCCAGAACGCGAGGCACCGTCGAGAAGACGGTCGGCTTGACGTGCTGGAAATCCTCGGCCAGGTTGTCCGGAGTCGTAAACCAGATCGGAGTGCCAAACGCCAGCGACGCGTAGCACATGGTCCGGGCAAACACGTGGCTGAGCGGCAGAAACGAGAGCGAAGTCTCCCCCTCCGGCCCGAAGCGATAGTTGCCCGTTTCCTGGTAGGTATAGAGGGCGTTCATGCACAGATTTTCGTGCGAAAGCATGACACCCTTGGGTGTGCCGGTGGTGCCGCTGGTGTAGATGATCGTAGCCAGGTCATCCGGGTAGCGCTGGTCGGCCAGGGTGCGGGCGGCCGCGGAGTCCCGGGCCGATTCCTCGGCTCCACGCGCCTCCAGTTGGGCCAGCGGGACTACGGTGATCCCCCGGGTTTCAGCCACGGGTCCGTCTGCCACGACAATGGTCTCGAGATCGGGCAGGTTTTTCAGTGCCGGCGTCACTTCGCGCAGCAGATCCGCATTCGAGACGAACAGCATCCGGGCCTCACAGTGCTCCAGCACGTAGTGCACGGGATCCGGTGCCTGAGACAGGTAGATCGGCACATCCACAACCCCGGCAATCAGGCAGCCCATGTCGACCGTGACGAAGGCCGAGTCGGAGTTCATGTAGAGGGCTACCCTGTCACCGACCTTCAGACCCATCGCGCGCAGGCCCAGCGCTATGTTTCCGGCCCGCGCGTAGAGCGAGTCACTCGTGGTCGGCTCCCATCCGATGCCCAATCGCCGATACAGGGCGTTGTAGTTGCCGTAGCGGGAGCGGGCCTCAAAAAACACCTGTGGAATGGTCGCTCCAAGACGGGCAAGAGGTGGGCGCTCGGCGGCTCCTTTCATGCTTGTACCCGAACGGGTTGGAGGGTGACACTGGCGATTACGTGGCTGACAAGGGTGCCTATCAATGTGTCCGGGTCAATCCGGACGTCGACGCGGCGCGAAATCAGGAGCGAAACCACGCCGTGCAGCATGGCCCATATCGCCGCTGCGGAGACGGACGCCGAGTCGAGCACAAACTGGCCGGCCGCGGCGCCGCGATTCAGGATGTCCTGAATGAACTCGAGACTACGACGGGCGCGGCGATACATCTCGGCCGGAAACCGCTCCATCCGTTCGGGATGGATGAGATGCATGATCTCGTAGTACTCGGGGTTTTCCAGGCCAAAGCGGACGTACTCGAGGCAGGCCTGCCGCAACCGGGCTGCGGGCTCAATCTTTTCGGGGCAGGTTTCCTGCAGGCGCTTGAAGAGGTTCTCCATGCCCTCATCAATCAGGGCGTGGACCAGCGCATCCTTTCCGTCGAAGTGCAGATAGATGGCCGTGGCGGAGTAGCCTATTTCCTTGGCAATCCGGCGCATCGACAAGCTGTTGTAGCCATGCTTCACCAGCTGATGGCGTGCTTCGTCGAGGATGACGCGACGGAGATCTTTCGAGTCGGAGGGAGCAGACATCAATCACAAGGTGGCCAGACAGCCTTAAGTATGCGGTTAACACCGTTAAGTTACAATCGTCTGGACATTTATTTCATGAAGCAGGGGGCCTCCCCAACCGGAAAGGCCCCCTGCTTCTGAAAGATTGCCCGAATTGGGCTGGCGCGCCCTGGCCTACAAGCGCCTGAGAGACACGTTGCCGACGCCCGATCGCAGGGTCAGCTCGGGACCGCCACCGTTGATCCGGCCGCTGAATGACTTGCTCATCCAACGCCCCTCCACCTCAAGACCGAAGTCGCATCTGGCGGATCCAACACTTGCCTTGGCATCCACCATGAGTCCAATTTCGCCCTCCAGGTACACAACCACATTGCCGGCACCCGACTCAATGTGGGAGTCACTGCGGGGCTGACGGGTGATCCGGGCGGTGATGTCGCCGGCACCCGTAGCGGCATCAATCTGACCTTCGACATACCCCAGACGGATGTTACCGGCCCCTGACTGCACCTCAAGATCGCCTGCCACACCCTCGATCTTGATATTGCCGGACCCGGAGCGGACCTCAACGTCTCCATCTATTTCGCCGATAGTGATGTTTCCGGCCCCTGTCTTGCCGTTGACATAGCCCCGGAGGTCCGACACTTCCACGGTGCCTGCTCCAGTGCTGAAATCAACGTTGTACTCGTGAGGCACCTTCACCAGGACCTTCAGGCGAAACTCCTCGCTGCGGCGACGACCGCTATTCTCGAACTGCGATTCGACGACGATGTCGCTCCCATCGCGCTTGATCTCCCACTCGTGACGCGCCAGAATTCGTTTGACCTGATCGGCATTGCTGCTGTTGACAAGGCGATCCATCTCAACATGCACCTGATTACCGTCAAAGGTCTCCACAACCACGTTTCCTCGATCCACGTCGATGTAAATCGTCCCGCCCGGCTCAACCGAAAAGCTCCGCTTGATGGTGTCCTTTTCGGCGGAAGCTTGCGCCACAGTCACACTCAACAGCGTGACCGCAGCGATCAATGCGAGCAGGCGACTCAGGCGATTCAGGGTGCTGGCAGGATTCATGGTGTTCTCGGAAGTCCTTGTTTAAACGAACTTACGGGGTTTCGATTCACAGGTTACAGATCCAGTCAATTGAGTTGCTCAAGCGGGACGCCGATTCTCTCAAGTGTCCTGGCGGCACCCGAGCGGACGTAGGGATTGGAATCGCCGGAGACCACCTGCCGCAGTGCGACTGCGTCCCGCCGGGACGGCTCGTGGGCCATCAGCGTGTTCAGTGCGGCGATTCGAACCCCGTCACCCGCCTCTGAAGTCAAGACGGAAAGCAGGGACTCACGGGCCGCCTCCGGTAGGGTAGACGATTCATAGAGGGCATCCAGCGCCCAGATTGCACGGAGTCTTAGACCCTCCTGCTGTTCGGTCCTGACCAGTCCGACTATGGCGTCGGAGAGGTCGCTCTCCGGCGTCCCAGAGCTGGCGAGCGCACGAACCGTCTTGAGAGCGTGCATTCGGATTCCGTTGTCGTCTCCGTTCATGAGGGCGGCCTGGAGGACAGACGCCACGGCCTGATCACCCAGGTTGCCGGTCACGGCCCGAGACCGCGGCCGATCGTAGCGCACAGTTGCGCGACCGGTCGCTTCGTCGAACTCGATGCCGTGAACATCCACTATTGCCGTAGCGGGCAACTCGGATGCGACGTCTCCGCCTCCGGAGTTGCCCAGAACATAGCCGAAGGCAATCAAGGCCATCCCAAGCGCCAGCTCCGGCAGCGGGCGCAAACCGCGAGCCAGCGAACTCAGGCCGTCGGCGAGCACGCGGAACCGGTGGCGCCACGATGACCCTATTCGGGCATACGCCATGGCCCGGGCCGCCGCAATCGCCTCCTTGTCCAGTTCCGGCGTCAGCGGCGCATCCGCCAGAAAGGCGATTCGATCAAACTCCTCCCGGCAATCGCCGCAGGTCTCGACCTGCAGTCGAACCTGATCGGCTTCCTTTTCCTGCAACTCTCCTGCCTGAAACAGGATGAGTTGCTCCAGCTCGTGTTCACAGTTCATGGTCACAATTCTCTATATGCGGGTTCCAGCACCACGCGCAACTTGCGGGTAGCCCGGAACAGGTAATTCTTGACGGTCCCTTCGGCGCATCCCAGCATCGATCCGATCTCCCTGAGCTTGTATCCGTGCGTGTGCTTGAGGACAAAGACCGCACGTTCGCGCTCAGAGAGCGACTCGAGTGCTCGCTCGGTCGAGCGGCGTAGCTCACTCTGCTCCATCGCCCCGCTGGCGTCTTGTTCCGACCCCGGTATGTGGTCCGCGTATTCGAGCGGATCCTGCCTGGCATTCCGCGTCTTCCTTCGCTGGTTCAAGGCCCGGTTTACGGCGATGCGCGTCAGCCAGGTGGAAAACGTGCTTTCCTGCCGAAACGATGGCAACTTGGTGAACGCACTCACCAGGGAATCCTGATACACATCGTACACTTCCGGACAACGCCCCAGAATGCCGCCGATGGCACGCAGCACCTGGCCCTCGTTCGCCTGAACGAGGCGATCGAAGGCGCCCGCGTCGCCGCGCTGCGCCTGCTCAATCCATGACGATTCTCTGGACTCCATCCGCCTCTTTGGTGCACGCGTTTGACACCTTGAGACCGCCGAAGGTTTGCGCGGCATCTGCGGGACCGGGCCGCAACCTACGGCGTAGACGCGGTTCTGATTATCGGCCAGGCTTTTCACGCCGCTGGGCTCAGTTTCCGCGAGGCGCCTCACCCCCTGACGTTTCTTCCCGAATGCGATTTCCACGTGCCGCTATTCTTCTCTTTGGAGCCTTGCTTCCGGGGTGTGAAACTCCGGAGCCGACCGCACTTCCCGACACCCCGCCGGGGCTGGTTCAATGGTCAGGCGTCGACTCGCTGAATGCTGGGCTCCCCGAGTCCGTGCGCGTCTACGAGGGTGTCAATTCTGAGCTGCCCCTGCACGCGTGGTACGTTTCCGTTGATGTGACCGCCGGACCGACCCGAGCCCGCGTGGCCGTCTCCGACGATACGGATCTGCGAGAGACCGTCTCGGGTTTCGCCGGCGACGAGGGTGCCTGCGTGGCCGTGAATGGGGGCTACTTCAGGATGGGCGATGACCCCGCCACGCACGTCGGGCTGTTGATGGCGGGCGGCGAGATCATCGAAGCCGCGATCGGAAGCGTGATCCGGGACGATGTGCGCTACCCGACCGCCCGCGCAACGTTGGGCATCACCGATGGTGGGCGGGTCTATATCGACTGGGTAAACTCCAGGAACGACTCGACTATTGCCTGGCCCCGCCCCCACCCGAACCGGCCGGGAGCACCCGCCGAGTTTCCCGATCTGACCAAGGCCAGCCCGTGGCCGATGCGCGATGCCGTCTCAGCCGGACCGAGGCTGCTGAAGGATGGATCCATCCTGATCACGGTTGATGAGGAGGTGTTTTTCGGGTCCTCCATCCCGCGCGTGCATCCGCGAACCGCAGCCGGCGTGACGGCGGAAGGGCAGCTGATTCTCCTGGTGGTCGATGGCCGCCAGAGGGACAGTCGCGGCGTTGACCTGAACGAACTCGCGGAGCTTCTGGCATCCACCGGGGCCGTCGACGGCGTCAATCTCGACGGCGGTGGATCGTCGGCACTGGTCGTCAACGGGATGCTCTTGAACAGCCCGAGCGGCGACCGGATTGAACGGGAAGTCATGTCGGCGATTCTGGTAGATTGCGGGAGCTAATCCTGCAGTCGTCATGGAGACACCCTCCCCGCTCGTTGATCGTTTTGTCCGCTACTGCCGCGTAGACACGCAGGCCGATCCGGAGTCCGTCTCCGTGCCCTCGACGGAGAAGCAGAAAGACCTCGGGCGGCTGCTCGTGGAAGAATTGCGGGCGATTGGCGTGGGCGGCGCGACCATGGATGAGTTCGGGTATGTGACGGCGAGGTTGGCGGGGAAGCCGGCGCCGGGTGGCGGGGGTGGCTCAACTGGCCCGGCCTCCAAGACTCGGATAGCACTGTTCGCCCACATGGACACCGCCCCAGATGCTCCGGGAGACGGTGTGATTCCAGTGATTCATCCTTCCTGGGACGGCTCGGTGATCCAGCTGCCTGGAGATCCCTCCGTGACCATTGATCCGGCGCGCAACCCCGCACTCCATGCCCATGTCGGCGAGGATCTGATTACCAGCGACGGTCGGACGCTTCTCGGCAGCGACGACAAGGCGGGTGTCGCGATCATGATGCAGCTCGCCTCGGAGTGGAGCGACCTCCCGGGGCCGCTGCCCGACACGGTCTTGTGCTTCACCATCGATGAAGAGATCGGCCGCGGGGTCGACCACCTTGATCTCGCCTCGCTGGGAGCCGACGTCGGCTATACGCTGGACGGCAGCGGAATCGATTCGCTGAACTTCGAGACGTTCAACGCCGCCGCCGCGCGGGTGGACATCCACGGAGTGGCTGTCCACCCGGGCTACGCCAAAGGGGTGATGGTGAATGCGCTCCGCCTGTTGGCGGAGCTCATTCAGATGCTGCCCGCCGATGAGGCTCCCGAGACCACCGAGGGGCGCGAGGGCTACTTCCACCCTCATACTGTGGGCTCCGCCGGAGCAGACAAGGCCAGCCTGCAGATCATCATCCGAGACTTCTCGCACGATGGCCTGGAAGCCAGAAAGGAGCTGCTCCGCGGTGCCGTCGCGACGCTGGCCGCGCGTCATCCAAGAGCCCGGGTTGAGCTTCAGATTGAGGACAACTACAAGAACATGCGATCCTACATCGAGGAGGCCGATCCACGCGCCGTCTCCTTCGCTCTTGCGGCCGGGGAGGAGATGGGAATCACGCTGAAGTCAGAACTCATTCGGGGTGGCACGGATGGCGCCAGGCTCTCAGAGCTCGGCCTCCCGACACCGAACATCTTCAACGGCGGCCACGACTACCACTCTTGCTTCGAGTGGAACACAGTGCAGAGTCTGGAGCGGGCGCATCGCTACGTGCAGCGACTTCTGGGCTACTGGGCTCGACACGGGTAGCCTGGCGCCGGTCTATCCGGGGGAGGCCACCCTTAGCGCATCAGTAGAAAACACCGCCCATTCTCCACTTCGGCGGCTGTTGGGACCCGGTGCGACTAGAATACTCGGCAAGATTCCACTCGTGAGAGGCGCGTGTCCCCGTTTATGTTGAATATGCCCCCTCGACTCCATGTCAGTCAGCCAGCCAGGCGTTCTCCCAGAGCAGGTCCGTGGCAACGAATGCCACGACCAGGCAAATGGCAAAGCCCTCAAGCCATGCACGTCCAATCGGCAGGATCGTTCTCATAGCAGCAACCTCCGTCAGGGCTCGGTGGGTGCCCCCGACGGACAGGAAGCCGGGCTCGATAAGTTCTGCTTGAGTTCAGGCTGTGCATCCCGCCCGCCAACAGTCCGTCGGGGGCACCCACCGAGCCCCACCGCAGGTCCCCGCCAAAAAGAGGAAAGCCCCAGCAACCAAAGGCAACCGGGGCTTTCGCACGTTCAGAACTGAGAATCCAGACTAGGCGCCGACTTCCTCGGTTGCACCGGTCTCCGCAGACAACGCCGTCATCTCGGCGAGTTCGGCCTTCGATCCAACGACAATGTCCTTGAATCGACGCTGACCGGTACCTGCCGGGATGAGGTGACCGACAATGACGTTCTCCTTCAGACCGTAGAGCGGATCCATGGTGGCATTGATGGCCGCCGAGGTGAGCACCTTGGTGGTCTCCTGGAAGGAAGCCGCCGAGATAAACGAGTCCGTGGACAGCGCAGCCTGGGTGATTCCGAGCAGCTTCGGTTCAGCGACGGCCGGGTGCGTTTCGCGCACGGTGGCCGACTTCTGGTCCTTCCGCTTCATTTCGGAGTTCACCTCACGCAGCGTGCGACGGTCAACCACCTCGCCAATACCCAGGATGGTGTCACCCGGGTCGACGATGACGAATTTGTCGTAGAGTTCGTCGTTGAGTTCCTCAAGCACAAAGCGATCGACGTTGTGATCCTCAAGCAGCGTGGTATCGCCCGGATCAACAACCTTGACCTTCTGCATCATCTGGCGGACGATGCATTCGATGTGCTTGTCGTTGATGGTCACACCCTGGAGCCGGTAGACCTCCTGGATTTCGTTCACCAGGTACTCCTGCACGGCGCGGGGGCCGAGAATGCTCAGGATGTCATCCGGTGAAATCTGACCATCGGAAAGCGCATCGCCGGCCCGAACAAAGTCATTCTCGTGAACGAGAAGGTGCTTCGTCATGGAGACCAGATAGGTGCGCGATTCGGTGCCGTCACGCGAGGTGACGATGACCTCCTGTGATCCACGCTTTCTGCCACCGAATGACACGACGCCATCGATTTCAGAAACCTTGGCAGGATCCGCAGGCGTCCGCGCTTCGAAGAGCTCGGTCACACGCGGCAGACCACCGGTGATATCGCGGGTCTTGGCAGACTGACGCGGAATCTTGACGAGAACCCGACCGGCCGAAACCTTGTCACCGGCGTCCACCTGGATACGGGCACGGACAGGCAGCGGGTACTCCCGCTTGGCGTCCTTGAGCTCGATCACAATGGCCGGCGTCAGCGTGCGCTCACGGGAGTCGATGATGACCTTCTCCTTGAAGCCGGTCTGCTCATCGGACTCTTCGCGATAGGTCGTGCCGTCGATGATGTCCTGGAATCGAACCGTACCACCACCCTCGGCAAGGATGACGGAGTTGTACGGATCCCAGGCGGCGAGGACCTGCCCCTTCTCCACCATGTCGCCGTCAGTAACGAGTACTTCGGCACCGTAGGGGATGAGGTAGGAGATCAGCTGGCGGCCTTCCTGCTCCGGATCCATGACCCGGATTTCACCCTGACGGGACAGCGTGACGTCCTTGGCCTCTTCGCCGTTGTCAAAGTTGACTGTGCGGAGGTTCTCGCTCACCACCTTACCGGCGAACTTGGTCTGGATGGTGCTTTCAGCCGAGATGCGGCTGGCCGTTCCACCGATATGGAAGGTACGGAGCGTAAGCTGCGTACCCGGCTCGCCGATGGACTGGGCCGCGACAACACCCACCGACTCGCCTGTCTCCACGAGGCGACCGGAAGCGAGGTTTCGGCCGTAACAGAGAGCGCAAACGCCGCGGCGTGACTCACAGGTAAGTACCGATCGGATTTCGACTTCCTCGATCGAGGTCTCTGAAATCTGGCGTGCCTTCTCTTCGTCGATGACCTCGTTCGCGCCGACGATGAGTTCGTCGGTGAGCGGATCTTCCACATCGTGTACCGAGACGCGACCGAGGATTCGGTCGGCCAGGGGCTCGACGATATCCTCGTTGTCCTTGAGGGCCGAGATGCGGATTCCACGGAGGGTCTCGCAGTCGCGCAGCGTGACGGTTCCGTCCTGGGCAACGTCCACGAGACGGCGCGTCAGGTAACCGGCGTCGGCCGTCTTCAGAGCGGTATCGGCCAGGCCCTTACGCGCACCGTGAGTGGAGATGAAGTACTCAAGGACGGTCAAGCCCTCCTTGAAGTTGGAGATAATCGGGTTCTCGATGATCTCACCGGCAGAACCCACAAGGCTCTTCTGCGGCTTGGCCATCAGACCACGCATACCGCCCAACTGACGAATCTGCTCCTTGGAACCACGAGCTCCGGAATCGGCCATCATGTAGATGGCATTGAAACCGTCACGGTCCTTGCGAAGCGTATCGAACAGCTCCTCGGACACCTGGTTATTGGTGTGGGTCCAGATATCAATGACCTGGTTGTAGCGCTCGTTCTCCGTGATGAAGCCCATCGCGTAGTTGCCGCGTGCCTTGTCGACTTCGGTCTCAGCCAGGTCGATGAGCTCCTGACGCTTGTCAGGAATGACAATGTCCGAGAGGTTGAAGGTCAGACCGCCTTCGGTGGCGCGCTCAAAGCCGAGCTCCTTGATGTCATCCAGGAATCGGGCCGTGGCCGGGAATCCGGATGCCTTCAGTACGCGGGCGATGATGCCCCGGAGGTTCTTCTTGGTCAGGACCTCGTTGATAAAGCCCACGCCCTTTGGAACGACCTCATTGAAGAGGACGCGGCCAAGCGTCGTGTCGATGACTTCGCCATCGACGCGCACCTTGATCCGGGTGTGCATCTCCAGGACGCCCTGATCATAGGCCTGACGGGCCTCGATCATGTCGGAGAAGGTCATCCCTTCGCCGCGCATTCCGTTGCGGGACTTGGTGATGTAGTACAGACCCAGGACCATGTCCTGCGTCGGCACGGTCACGGGGCCACCGTGAGCAGGGCTCAGAATGTTGTGGCTCGAAAGCATCAGCAACATGGCCTCCATCGCGGCGTCCAGCGAAAGCGGGACGTGCACGGCCATCTGGTCACCGTCAAAGTCAGCGTTGAACGCCGTACAGACCAGCGGGTGCAGACGGATGGCCTTGCCCTCGATGAGGACAGGCTGGAATGCCTGGATACCGAGACGGTGAAGCGTGGGGGCACGGTTCAACATCACCGGTCGGCCCTGAATGACCTTCTCGAGGATGTCCCAGACGTCGGATGTCCGGCGATCCACCACCTTCTTGGCACTCTTGACCGTCTTCACGATCCCACGCTCGATGAGCTTGCGGATGATGAACGGCTTGAAGAGCTCGACCGCCATTTCCTTGGGCAGACCGCACTGGTGCAGCTGCAACTCGGGACCAACCACAATCACGGAACGGCCGGAGTAGTCGACGCGCTTTCCGAGGAGGTTCTGGCGGAAGCGGCCCTGCTTGCCCTTGAGCATATCCGACAGGGACTTGAGAGCCCGGTTGGAGTCGCTTCGGACGGCGTTGGCCTTGCGAGAGTTGTCGAAGAGCGAATCGACTGCTTCCTGCAGCATTCGCTTCTCGTTCCGGAGGATGACTTCAGGCGCCTTGATATCGATCAGGCGCTTGAGACGATTGTTCCGGATGATGACCCGTCGGTACAGGTCATTAAGGTCGGAAGTCGCGAAGCGTCCTCCTTCAAGCGGAACGAGCGGGCGAAGCTCCGGCGGGATAACCGGAATCACGCGCATCACCATCCACTCTGGACGGTTTTCCTGACGACGATGGGCGTCGCGGAACGCCTCGCAGACCGTCAGTCGCTTGAGGGCCTCGGCCTTACGCTGCTGACTGGTCTCCGTCTTGATCTGGAACCGGAGTTCCTGGGCGGTCAGCGGGAGATCGATCCGGCGGAGCATCACTTCGATGGCCTCGCCACCGATCATGGCGATGAATTTCTCCGGGTCGTCGTCGTCCAGACGGTTGTTGTCCTCGCGAATCTGGTAGAGGATGTTGAAGTACTCATCCTCGGAGAGGAGCTGTTTGTGCTCCACACCCAGCGTCGCGGCACAACCGGTCTGCACCACCACGTAGTGCTCGTAGTAGATGATCTTCTCGAGATCCTTGGAGCGGATTCCGAGGAGATGCCCAATCTTGTTCGGAAGGGTCTTGAAGTACCAGATGTGTACCACCGGCACCGACAGGGTGATATGCCCCATCCGCTCGCGGCGAACCGACTTCTGGGTGACTTCAACACCACAGCGGTCACAGATGATACCCTTGTAGCGAATACGCTTGTACTTGCCACAATGACACTCCCAGTCCTTGACTGGACCGAAGATCTTCTCGCAGAAGAGTCCTTCCTTCTCCGGTTTGAATGACCGGTAGTTGATGGTCTCTGGCTTGAGAACTTCACCGTACGACCGCTCAAGAATCGCTTCGGGACTCGCCAGACTTACTGTCAGCGAGCTGAAATTTTTCTTGATCTTCTGGGTCTTCCCGTAAGGCATATGCTTGTTTGCTTATGCGATTGCGCCAGGGGCGCAGTTGATATTCGTCATGGCCACAGGGCCCCCGAAGGGGCCGCGTGCCAGATCACTCGAGCTTGACTTCCAGGCCGAGACCCTGCAGCTCACGTACCAGGACGTTAAAGCTCTCGGGGATCCCTGCTTCCGGCATGTTGTCGCCCTTGACAATGGCTTCGTACGCCTTGGAGCGTCCCTGCACGTCATCGGACTTGTAGGTCAGCATCTCCTGGAGCACGTTGGAAGCCCCATAGGCGTAGAGCGCCCAGACCTCCATCTCTCCGAGACGCTGACCACCGAACTGCGCCTTTCCACCCAGCGGCTGCTGCGTGATGAGGGAGTATGGCCCAATGGAACGTGCGTGGATCTTGTCTTCCACAAGGTGACTCAGCTTCAGCATGTAGATGTAGCCGACCGTGGTCTTCTGATCGAAAGACTCTCCGGATCGTCCGTCCCACAGCTGGGTCCGGCCATTCTCGGGAAGTCCGGCGTCGCGCATGGCGCCCTCGACGTCACTCATCTTCGCGCCGTCGAAAATCGGCGTTGCGAAGGTGTGGCCGAGCATTTTGCCTGCCCAACCCAGGAGCGTCTCATAGATCTGACCGAGGTTCATTCGGGAAGGCACGCCCAGCGGGTTCAGGACGATGTCGACCGGCGTTCCATCTTCCAGGAACGGCATGTCCTCCACGGGAACGATGCGGGCAATAACCCCCTTGTTACCATGACGCCCGGCCATCTTGTCACCGACCTGAATCTTGCGCTTCTTGGCGACATAGACCTTGGCCAGCTGGACGATGCCCGGAGGCAGTTCGTCGCCCATCTGAACCTGGTGCTTGTCGCGCTTCGCAATCCCCTGGACGTCGCGGTGGCGACGCTCGTAGTTGCGGATGAGGCGCTTGACCTTGGTGTTCAGTTTGGCATCGGCCGAGATCGGATTGCGGGGATCCAGACTGAGTGGATTGACGCCGTCGAACATCTCCTTGGCCACCTTGGCGGCTTCGGGGACGACGGTCCGTCCTTCGCGGTCGATGTAAGCCAGAGCCTTACGACCCACGACCAGCTTGAAGAACTTCTCCCAGAAGGTCTCATTCAGGTTGGCCATGTTGGTGGTCAACTCTGACTCGATCTCCGAGAGGCGCTGCTGCTCGTACTTCTTGGATGCGGGATCCAGCTTCCGGCGGCTGAAGAGCTTGGTGTCGATGACGACGCCCTTCATGCCCGGAGGCGCCTTGAGAGATGCGTCCTTCACGTCTCCGGCCTTGTCGCCGAAGATCGCGCGGAGGAGTTTCTCTTCCGGCGTCGGATCAGTCTCACCCTTGGGCGTGATCTTGCCGACGATGATGTCGCCCGCCTTGACCTCTGCGCCGATTCGGATGATGCCTCGCTCGTCCAAATCCTTCGTGGCCTCCTCGGAGACGTTCGGGATTTCACGGGTCAGCTCTTCCTCGCCGCGCTTGGTGTCACGCACCTGGAGTTCGAACTCCTCGATGTGGACCGACGTGTAGACGTCATCGGCTACCAGGCGCTCCGAGATGACAATGGCATCCTCGAAGTTGTATCCGCGCCAGGGCATGAAGGCCACCAGCACGTTCTTGCCCAGTGCAAGCTCACCCTTGTCGGTGGAGAAGCCGTCGGTCAGGACCGTGCCCTTCTCAACGCGCTGTCCAACCTTGACGATCGGATGCTGGTTGATGCAGGTGTCCTGGTTCGTCCGGCGCCACTTCGTAAGGTGGTATTCCTTGACTGGATCGTCAAACGAGAGCGCCGCGTCTTCCGGCTTCTCGTCATAGCGGATCACCACCTTGGTGGCATCGACGTACTCGACTGCGCCTTCGTCCTCGGCAACCAAGACGGCGCGCGAGTCACGTGCGACGCGACCTTCCAGACCCGTCCCGCAGAACGGAGCCTCGGCCCGCAGGAGCGGAACGGCCTGCCGCTGCATGTTCGAGCCCATGAGGGCACGGTTGGCGTCATCGTGCTCCAGGAACGGAATCAGCGATGCAGCCGGGGATACAATCTGGTTCGGAGCAATATCCATGTACTGGATATCCTTGGGCTCCACAGACGGGAAGTCACCCTGGTGACGACAGCGAACATATTTGTTCGTGTAGTTACCCTTCTCATCCATAGGCGCATTGGCCTGAGCGATGACCGTCTGATCCTCTTCCTCGGCCGTGAGATACTGGATCTCGTCGGTCACAACGCCCTTCTTGACCGCCCGGTAAGGGGTCTCGATGAAGCCGTAGTCGTTCACGCGGGCGTGGACGCAGAGGGAAGAAATCAGGCCGATGTTCGGGCCTTCCGGCGTCTCAATCGGACAGAGGCGGCCGTAGTGCGTGTAGTGCACGTCACGAACCTCGAAGCCGGCTCGCTCACGCGTCAGACCACCCGGACCCAGTGCGGACATACGACGCTTGTGCGTCAGCTCCGCGAGGGGGTTGGTCTGATCCATGAACTGGCTCAGCTGGTTCGTCCCGAAGAACGTGTTGATCACGCTCGAGACGGTCCGGGCATTCACCAGGTCCTGGGGGGTGAATTTCTCCGCGTCGCGGAGATTCATGCGCTCCTTGATGGTCCGGGCCATGCGGGCCAGACCCAGGGAGAACTGCGCGGCCAGCTGCTCACCGACGCTGCGGACGCGACGATTGGACAGGTGGTCAATGTCATCGACGTGCGACTTGCCGTTCTGCAAGGAGATCAGCTCGTTGATGATGGCAATGATGTCGCCGCGCGTCAGCGTCAACTGCTTCAGATCCTCTTCCATCCGTAGACGGCGATTGATCCGGTAGCGGCCGACCTCGCCGAGGTCGTAGCGCTTGTCGCTGAAGAACAGGCGATCCAGTACACCTTCGGCCGTAGCGATATCGGGGGCTTCCGTTCCGCGAAGCTGGAAGTACAGGTACTCCAGTGCCTCTTCGTGCGTATGCGTCGGATCCTTCTTCAGCGTGTTGAGGAGCGTGGTCTTGTCCATCGCATCATCATCATCCTGATTGTCTCTCAGGAGGAAGATCTTGCTGACCTCGGCCTCTTTCAGCAGGTCGTAGTCCTCCTCGGTGACCTCGTGGCCAACCGGGAGAAGTACTTCACGCTCGGTGCGCTCCTCGATGACCTCGCCGGTGTCCTCGTCGACGATCTCGGTGAGACGCTCGACGGTGATGGTGGCTGCCAGGTTGCGGCCCACCACCTTCTTGAAGGACCTCTTGGTCTTGATCTCGGCCGCATCGGCCAGATCAAAGAGCCCGACGATGTCCTCGTTGGTCGAGTAACCAAGCGCACGCAGAAGCGTGGTAACCGGAAGCTTCTTCTTCCGATCGATGTACGCCCACATGACGTTGGAAACGTCGGTGGAGAACTCGATCCAGGATCCGCGGAAGGGAATCACGCGGGCCGAATACAGCTCCGTACCGTTCGGATGAACGCTTTGGCCGAAGAACACGCCGGGGCTACGATGCAGCTGTGACACCACAACGCGCTCGGCGCCGTTGATGATGAACGTTCCGCGCTCGGTCATGAACGGAAGGTTACCGAGGTACACCTCCTGCTCAATGGCCTCTTCCGGCTCGTCCTCATCTTCATCTTCCTTGCTGGAAAGTCGAAGCTTGGCTTTCAGCGGCACCGAGTAACTGAGACCCTGGGCAACACACTCGGTGACCGAGTGCTTGGGTGCATCCAACTGAAAGTGGATGAACTCCAGGATGTAACGTTCACGGCTATCCTGAATCGGGAAGTGATCCAGGAATACTTGCTGAAGGCCGACGGGCTCACGCTCTTCGGGCGGTACGAGGTCCTGTACAAAGTCGCCGAACGACTTCAATTGGACATCCAAGAAATCTGGATAGTCCTTTACCGGACGGATACGACCGAACGACTGGCGGTTAGCCTCTCCCTTTAAGACCGACATAGGCTGGGCTGGTCTCTCATTGTGCGATACGGAGATCGCGGATGCGGCGGGGGCAAAACGGATAGCTTACGCTAGCTCTAACCCCGTGTTTCTTGGTGCTTTCGGCGGTGTACCCGTCGGAAGCGCCGAAAGCCGACCCCCAGATCAGGGGTCGGCCCTCGCGAATCAGGACGCGTGTCGGTATTTGGCCGACACGTCGAGCTTACTTGAGCTCGACAGAAGCGCCAACTTCTTCCAGCTGGGCCTTGACGGCCTCAGCATCTTCTTTCTGAGCAGCTTCCTTGACCGTGCTGGGGCTACCGTCAACGAGCTCCTTGGCCTCCTTCAGACCCAGGCCGGTGATCGCGCGGACCTCCTTGATAACCTTGATCTTGTTGGGGCCAACAGTCGTCAGAACGACGTCAAATTCCGTCTGCTCTTCAGCAGCTTCGGCTGCACCGGCGCCGGCAGGACCTGCCATTGCAACGGCGGCTGCAGCAGGCTTGATGCCGTACTCCTCTTCCAACATGTTTGCCAGGTCATTGGCTTCCTTGATGGTGAGGTTGACGAGGGTTTCTGCGATTTCCTTGATATCTGCCATGTTGTCTCTTTAGTCCCTGCAGTGGTCTCTGCCCATCGCAAGCGATAGGCTACACTGCCTGTTATGGTGATGGTGTAGTTTTGGCCGAAGCCAATTTGGTTGAGCCCGGATCAGC
This sequence comes from Bacteroidota bacterium, assembly GCA_029262855.1. Classification (GTDB taxonomy): domain Bacteria; phylum Bacteroidota; class Rhodothermia; order Rhodothermales; family UBA10348; genus JABDJZ01. The sequence continues at coordinate 45,864 of JAJCYP010000070.1, forward strand.
CCTCTTTGTTCGCGATCTCCTTGATCGCACCAACGAGGTTGGATCCCTGAGCCTGAACGGCCCCGATGACGTTGGTCATCGGCGACATGAGCAGCGCCAGGATGTCTCCAAGGAGTTCGTCCTTGGACTTGAGCTCGGCAAGTGTTTCGAGGGCGGAATCGCCATAGACGGCACCGTCCACGTGGGCGCCTTTCAACGACGGGATCTCCAGCTTGGAGTCCCTGAGGAAATCCCTCAGGACGCGTCCCGGAGCACTGGGCTCCTCACTGAACGCAACGGCTGTCGACCCACGAAGGGCGCCATATAGCTCGTCGTAGCCGCCAAGCTGATCCATGGCGCGCTTGAGGAGCGTGTTCTTTACGACGCGGAATTCCACGCCGGATTTGCGGAAGGCCGAACGCAGGTTGTTTGCCTGCTCGACTGTCAGACCGACATAGTCGGTTAGATAGATGACGGGGGTCTGCTCCAGCTTCTCAGCCAGCTCTTTGATTGCCTCCGCCTTCTGTTCGCGAGTCATCGCCATGGTGTTACCTCAGGAATGGGCGCTAGCGGAGCGCAGCTAGGATTTCGGTGCGGTCAAGCGGGATGCCGGGACCCATCGTCGTCGAAACCGTGATGGACTTGACGTAGGTGCCTTTCGCAGCCGCCGGACGAAGCCGAATCACTTCCTTGACGAAAGCCTCCAGGTTCTCCAGGATCTGCTCCTCGGGGAACGATGACTTGGCAATGGCCGTGTGCAGAATCCCGAATTTGTCGACGCGAAAGTCAATCTTGCCCGCCTTGACGTCTCGAACCGCAGACGCAACGTCCATGGTGACCGTGCCGCTCTTCGGGTTCGGCATCAGTCCACGCGGACCGAGTACACGCCCGAGGCGTCCGACCTTCGCCATCACGTCCGGCGTAGCGATCATGACGTCGAAGTCGGTCCAGCCCTTCTGGATCTGGTCAACCAGATCATCCAGACCCACATGGTCGGCGCCGGCCTCCTGAGCCTCGGCGTGCTTGGCCTCGTTTGCCAGAACCACGACGCGAACCTCTTTACCGGTCCCATGCGGGAGTGCGACCACCCCGCGAACCATCTGTTCGGCGTGGCGCGGGTCGACACCCAATCGCATATCCACATCTACCGACTCGTCAAACTTGGCCGAGGCCGTCTGCTTGACCAGCGAGCATGCTTCCTGCATGCTGAACGGCGCTTCGCCGGCGGCCACTTTCTGGTGGATCGCCTTGTAGCGCTTGCCCTTTTTTCCCATTGCTTTGTGATCTTTGCGGTTCAGGCGCGGCATGGGGGCCGCTCCCGCCTGTGAGTACTTGCGAATTCCCGCGAGAGCGGGAGATTCAGATCAGGCAACCGGCGCGCCGGATACCTTGAGGCCCATCGAGCGTGCTGTTCCTGCGATCATGCGTGCGCCCTGATCCAGGTCGTGTGCATTCAGGTCTTCCATCTTCTGCTCGGCGATGTCACGGCATTGGGCCCAGGAGACCGTACCAACCTTGTCGCGAAGCGGATCGGCAGCGCCCTTCTGAATCTTGGCAGCGTTCTTCAACAGAACGGCGGCCGGCGGGCTCTTGACGATGAAGTTGAAGGACTTGTCGGCGAACACCGTGATCACGACCGGGAGAATGAGTCCCATTCGCTCCTGCGTAGCAGCATTGAACTGCTTGCAGAATTCCATGATGTTCACGCCCTTCTGACCCAGCGCCGGACCGATCGGAGGCGCCGGGTTGGCCTGACCGGCCTTAATTTGCAGCTTGATGTAGCCGTCTATTTTCTTTGCCATGCAGCAACGCGGTTCTAGCGCCGGGGTCCCTCGACCTCAGCTCCCGCATTTAGAGTGGTTACTTGGAGCGAGCCGGATAGAACATGGCACCATATGTGCGGTTCCCCGGCATTTCTGCGATCAGGTACCCCAATCGCTCCTTTGGCAAATCCTCACAATTGAACTGGCCTAGTTCTGCCGCGACGACCAGTGAACGGCAGCCACTTTCCAACCCGCGTCGCTATGCTTCAGGACCAGAAGCTCAGCCGAGGTCATGTCGATATCGCGATCCCGGAAGTTGCCCTGAAGCCGGGAAGTCGAAGTGATCCAGGCCGCGTGACCTGCCACAGACACAGTGCGCTCAAGAGGCTCGCGCGTCATCGCCGACAGGAAGGCCCCGTCTCCGTTGAAGTGTCCCGAGAGGTAGTGCTCGCGGGTCTCGATGCCTCCGCCCTCGACAATCAGCGCGTCCTCGAGGATGATCGAGGCAGCGGCGGTTGAGTCGTTGGCCACAATGGCCGCCCTGAATGCATCCGCTGCCGCGGCCGCTGACTCGGCCATGGCTCCGCCAGAGTCCATGGCGTCGTGATCCATGGCTTGGCCGTCCATGGCATCGTGGTCCATGACCTCACCGTCCATGGCATCGTGGTCCATGTTTTCCATGGTCTCCCCGGCATGCTCATCCGTGTTGGCGGTGCAGGCCGTCAGGCCGACGGCAAGAAGGAGTGCAAGTAGTGTTTTCATTGTGCAGGTTCTGTTTGAGGGTTCGTCTCGAGGCTACGTGACCTCCAGAGATAGTAGATCACGGGAATGACGACGAGGGTCAGAACGGTGGAAGAGACCATTCCTCCGACCATGGGCGCGGCAATGCGGCGCATGACTTCGGAACCGGTGCCGTGACCCCACATGACGGGTAACAACCCGGCCATGATGGCCGTGACGGTCATCATCTTCGGTCTGACACGCTCGACTGCGCCCTCGACAATCGCATCATAGAGGTCGCGAACGGAGTTCATCTGGCCCCGGTCTGCACGTTCCTTGTACGCCTGATCCAGGTAGATGAGCATGATGACCCCGGTCTCTGCCGCGACCCCAGCCAGGGCAATGAAACCGACGCCGACCGCCACGCTGAGGTTATAGTCCAACAGGTACAACAACCAGACGCCGCCGACCACCGAGAACGGTAGCGAGAGCATCACGATCAGGCTCTCCTGGATGTTGCGGAAGTTGAGGTAGAGCAAAAGGAAGATGATCACGAGCGTAATCGGGATGACCAGGGCCAGCCGTTCCTTCGCCCGCTCCATGTATTCATATTGCCCACTCCACACCAGGCTGTAGCCCTCGGGCAGATCAACCCGCTCTTCCACCACGGGCTTGGCGTTAGCGACGTAGGTACCCACATCGATATCACGGATGTCCACATAGATCCAGGACGTGCGTCGGGCGTTCTCGCTCTTGATCACGGGCGCCCCCATAACGGTCTCGAAGTCAGCCACGTACGAGAGGGGAATCTGGGCGCCGCTCGGCGTGGGTATCAGCACCCGCTGAAGCGCCGGCAGGTTGTCTCGCAGCTCACGACTGTACCGCACGTTGACGGGGTAGCGCTCGAGGCCTTCCACCGTCTTGGTGACGTTCATTCCGCCGATCGCGGACATGATGACATCCTGTACGTCTCCGACCGTCAGCCCGTATCGGGCCGCCTCGACCCGATCGATCTTGAAATCCAGGAATCGGCCGCCAACGGTCTTGTCAGGAAATGCCGTCAGCGTGCCCTCCACGTCCCGTAGAACAGCGGCCACCTCCTGACCCAACTCAGACAACACGCTCAGGTCCGGCCCCATGATTTTGACTCCCACGGGCGTCTTGATTCCGGTCGACAGCATGTCGATCCGGGTCTTGATGGGCATCGTCCAGGCGTTGGTCAGGCCCGGGAATCGAATCGCCGCGTCCATCTCCTCGACCAGCGATTCGGCCGTTACGCCGGGCCGCCACTCCTCTTGCGGCTTAAGCTGGATGGTAGTTTCGATCATCGAAAGCGGAGCGGAGTCGGTGGCTGTCTCTGCCCGCCCGACTTTGCCAAGTACCGACTTCACCTCCGGAAACTGCTTGATGATCCGGTCTGTCTGCTGAAGGAGCTCCCTCGCCTTGGTGATCGAGATGCCGGGATCCGTCGTCGGCATGTAGAGCAGATCTCCCTCGTTGAGGGCCGGCATGAACTCGGATCCGAGACGCTGAAGCGGAAAGAGGGTCAGCACAAGAACGGCCGCTGCTACACCAATCGTGGTCCATCTGAAGCGAAGCACCCATTCGATCACCGGGTGATAGATCCAGATCAGGAACCGGTTGACCGGATTCTTCTTCTCCGGCATAATCTTGCCGCGGATGAAGTAGCCCATCAGGACTGGGACGATGGTCACCGCAAGGAAAGCGGAAGCGGCCATCGCGTACGTCTTCGTAAAGGCCAGCGGCTTGAACAGTCGGCCCTCCTGCGCCTCGAGAGTGAACACCGGGAGGAAGGACAGGGTGATGATCAGCAGCGAGTAGAACAGCGCCGGCCCCACCTCCTTGGAGGCATCGAGGACTATTTGCCAGTGGTCCTTCTTGCCGGCGTCGCGTTCCAGATGTTTGTGCGCATTCTCGATCATCACGATGGCCGCATCCACCATCGCCCCAATGGCAATCGCGATGCCCCCCAGCGACATGATATTCGCGTTCAGACCCTGCAGATACATGATCAGGAACGCAATCAGGATGCCGAGGGGCAGCGTGACAATGGCCACCAGGGCACTCCTGAAGTGGAGCAGAAAGATGATGGTGACCAACGCCACCACGATGCTCTCCTCGAACAGCTTGAACTCGAGGTTGTCTATGGCACGCCGGATCAGGCTCGAGCGGTCATAGGCCGCACTTATCGTGACTCCTTCGGGGAGCCCCTTCTCGAGTTCAGCCAGCTTGGCCTTGACCCCGTCTATGGTCTTGAGGGCATTCTCCCCGTAGCGCATGATGATCACGCCACCGACAACCTCGCCCTCGCCATTCCACTCGACCAGACCGCGCCGCATCTCAGGGCCAATCTGTACGGTCGCGACGTTTCGGATCAGAATCGGCGTGCCATTCCCATCCACGCCAAGCGGCACATTTTCGATGTCCTGAATGGACTTTATATATCCAAGGCCCCTGACCATAAACTCGGTTTCGCCCATCTCAACCAGGCGGCCACCAACATCATTGTTGCTCCGTGACAACGCTGTGCGAACCTTGGCCAGCGGGATGTTGTAGGCTGCCAGTTTGTTCGGGTCCACCTCGACCTGGTATTGCTTGACGTAGCCCCCGATGCTCGCGACTTCCGAGACGCCCTCCACACTGGTAAGCTCATAGCGGAGATACCAATCCTGGATGGACCGAAGCTCTTGGAGATCGTGTCTGCCGTCACTCTCCAGGACATATTCGTAGACCCAACCAACGCCGGTTGCGTCAGGCCCCAGCGAGGGATTGACTCCGTCAGGCAGCCGTCCACTCACGTAGTTGAGGTACTCCAGGACGCGACTTCGGGCCCAGTACATGTCCGTCCCATCCTCGAAGATGATGTAGACGAACGAGTAGCCGAAGAATGAGTAGCCCCGGACCACCTTGGCGAACGGTACCGCCAGCATGGCGGTGGTCAGCGGATAGGTTACCTGATCTTCAACCACCTGGGGCGCCTGCCCCGGGAATTCGGTAAAGACGATGACCTGGACGTCCGACAGGTCGGGAATGGCGTCGATCGGGGTGTTGAGCAGGGCATATCCGCCCGCCAGCGCCAGCAGAAGGGTGCCGATAATGACCAGCAGCCGGTTGTTGATGGAGCCTTCAATGATTCGTTCAAGCATCACGCGCCGTGGTCCATGTTGTGATCCTGCCCGGTTGCTGCGCTGTCAGCCGGCATTTCGGTGTCCGGCATCACTTCGTCCGGCGCCATCGTCTGATTCCCTCCCGATGCGAGCATCTTCCGAATGGCCTCTTGCAACCGGCTCTCGCTGTCGAGCAGGAACTGCGCCGACACCACCACGAGTTGGCCGGCGGACAAACCGCTCAGGATTCGGGTCTCCCCATTGTGGTCCCCCCCGACCTCTCCAGTCTGGACCTCGCGCGGTTCGAATCGCCCATCACCCAGTGCTACAAACGCCATCGTGCGGGATCCGCTTCGGATGAGGGCCTCCGTGGGAACAACCACCGCGTCTTTGATCGGCTTGCCTTCAAGCAGAATGTTGGCATACATCCCCGGCTTCAATTCATAGGAGGCCGAATTGCGGAATACCAACCTGACGTGGACGTCGCGGGCCTTCTCACGCAGGAAGGGATAGATGAAATCGACAGTCCCGGCGTAAGTCTTGCCCGGCAGATAGGAAAGCGTCATCTCCACCTGCTGACCCAGCGAAATCCACGGAACCTCGTTGTCAAAAAAGCTCGCGTGCACCCAGACCGTCCTCAGGTCGGCGATTCTGAAGAGGTCCATGCCACTCTGGATGTAGGCTCCTTCAATGGCGTTCCGTTCCGTGACGATTCCGGTGGCAGGCGCATTGATCCGAATGGTTTTCCGGACCTCTCCGGTGTTGGCCAGGGCTTCGATTTCGGACTCAGGTATGTCCCAGTACTCCAGGCGAGTCCGGGCGGCCGACACCAGGCGCTCAGCATCGGCACGGACCGAGGGAGTCGCATTCGGTGAGACCATCTTGGCATTCCGGACGGCCAGGAGGAATTCCTCCTGTGTGGACACCAGCTCGGGCGAATAGATATCCATGAGGGGACCGCCCACCCGGACCTCCTCTCCTACATAGCTCACATACAGCTTCTCAATCCAACCCGAGACCTTCGAGTTGACGACATGCAGTCTCTCTTCATTGTAGCTCACGTCCCCCACGGTCCGGATTTGCCGGCTGAAATCCCGCTGTTCCACCACCTGCGTACGGACGCCCATACTCTGGATGGTGCTGGGATCAATGCTGATATTTGAATCGGAAGCGGCCGGCTGGTCGTCTGCATATACCGGCACCAGATCCATGCCCATTGCAGACTTGCCCGGCGAATCGTAGATCTCCGTGGGATTCATCGGGGCCTGCCAGTACAGTACGGTGCGTTCGGTGGGTGCGGACGAAGTCTCGGAGTCGTCGGGCCCTGAGGTGCGTGTACCGAAGAAGTACCCGGCACCTCCCATCAGGAGGGCCAGGATGATCCATCCCGCGGCACCGAATCTATTCTTGTTGGATTGTGACATCGGTCAATCAGTGTTCGAAGCGGATGGGGTTGAGAGAGACTGGCCGAGGGCGCGCTGAAGGGCCACTCCCGCCTTGTCGAATTCGGTGATGGCCTCCTCGTGGGCCCAACTCAGCTCAAAGAGCATGCGCTGCGCATCCAGGAGGTCCAGAAAGCCGCTGCGACCGGTCGAGTAGGTGGTCAGGGTTGCCTCAAGCGTGGATTCAGCCTGTGGGATGAGGGCCGTCTCGAAGAGGGCGATCTGCCGGCGGGTCTGGTCCAATCGGAAGACTAAATCGTCTACGGTTGTGCGAATCGACGATTCCAGCGCCTCCCGTTGAGCTTGGATCTGCAGGCTTCGCACGCGCGTCTCTTCTTCCCTTGCTCGGATGCGGCCCCGCTGCAGGGGTATTTTTACGGACACCCCGACTGCAATGGCATCCCGACCGTCCCCGGAAGGTGGAATACTCGAGTCTCGAATGTCGAAGTATGTCAGGGAGACGCCGAAGTCCGGAAGCCGTTCTTTCTTGGCCAACTCCTGCGCCACCTCGGATGCCTGCAGACTCAGGTCGTTGGCCTCCAGTTCGGGCCGCTGACTGAGCGCCAGGGCACGAACTTCGGACTCCGACGGGCTTTCGAAAACCAGGACGGCCGGCCGCAGGCTCTCGGCGAGTGAAATTGGCCCATTGGCAAGATTGGACATCTGCTCCACCAGGGTCCGTTCTCTGCGATCGAGGGCAATCAGCCGATTGGAGAGTGCGTTCCGCTCCAACTGAGCCTTTAGAATCGCTTGTTGCATCCCTTCGCCTACCCTGTAACGAACATCCGCAATGCCTTCGAAATCGGTTAGCTGCTGCTGAAATTCTCGGATCACCGTGCGCAGGCGCCTCGTCAGCAAGAGATCTGCGTACAAGAGGCCCACCCGCTCGACCAGGTCGAGTTCAAGGACGGCCACCGACACGGCCGCTTCATCGGCTCTCAAGGATGCCTCTTCGGCCCGCAGAGAGAGTTTGCCTGGATACGGAATTGCCTGACTGATCTGCCACTGACTGCGCTGGGCGCCCCGAGCGGTATAGATCGGGAACGGCTGGAGAGCCAGTCCGGCCACCGGATCCGGCAGAGCCCCCACCTGCGCCGGCCTCTGCTTCAGGGCCAGGCTCGCCAATGATGTGGCCGTCAGCATGGGATTGCTGAGTCTCACTTCCGCGATGATGTCCTCTATTCCTTCCACGTGAAGGGTGTCTGGACTCTGCCCCGCAGCCATCCCGACGCCTGCCGTCAGGAGGGTGACGGCGAGGGCGCCGCATCGGATTCGGGACGAGGAAGAGGACCTTCTCATAGTTATTCTTTTGAAACCGGCATCGGAATTAGTCGACCATCGATGAAAGGTCGGGATGGTGCCCTTAAGAGTTGCTGAAGGCTCTCTTAAATCTCTTTAAGGGGCGGATCGCCCACCCCCGGGTACCGTACCCCACTTTCAGTCACCTTGCCGCGAGTACGATGTGGGTTCTTATTGTTGAGGACGAAATCCGCCTGGCCGACCTCATTCGCAGGGGTCTGGAGGCTGAGGGGTTTTCGGTAGCGGTCTCCCATGACGGCGTCGAGGGCGAGGAACTGGCCGCCTTGAATCGGTACGATGCGCTGATCGTTGACTGGAGGCTCCCGAAGCAGGACGGCCGGACGCTCATCAAGAACCTTCGCGCCGCGGGCAATCAGGTACCTGCCATTATGCTCACGGCACTTGGAGACGTTGAGCATCGGGTGGCCGGCCTGGAGGCAGGAGCAGATGATTATCTGCCCAAACCCTTTTCCTTCGAGGAACTCGTGGCCCGCCTTCGCGCGGTGACGCGCCGCCCCCCCATCGCCGAGTTCGATCACATCCTGACCGCCGGTTCAGTGGTTGTCAACTGCGATCGGCGGTCGGTCGAGATCAGCGGTGAGCCCGAATTTTTACGTCCCAAAGAATTCGCGTTGCTCGAAATGTTGCTCCGAAGAAGGGGGGATGTGATCTCTCGCAGCGTCCTGGCCGAACGAATCTGGGGCAGCGCGCTTTACGTTACAGACAACGTTATTGATGTCACTGTTTCCGGCCTGCGTTCCAAACTCAACGCCGGTTTCAAAGGGACAACTCCGGATCTCGAGATCGTGACGGTTCGTGGAGTCGGGTACTCTTTGCGGGAAATCGAAAAAACCTCCTGATGAAGGTGAGTACAAAGGCAGGATCTCGCCCCTGGCACCCGCGCAGTTGGGGCATTTCCCTGCGCCTCACGCTGTGGTTCAGTTCCGCGATCGCACTCCTGCTGATAGGATTCGCTGTCCTGACCTATGTCAACTTTCACCGGAGCCTCCACCGGGATTTCGACCAGCACCTGACTCACGAACTCCGCGTGTTCCTTCCGGACATCGAAAGCGGCCAGCAAGGCCCTTACTTCCCGCCTCAGAGGGAACTGACTGCGGCTGCCTATCAAAGCAACGGGATCTTCGGCACGTTTGTCCGGCTTCTGTCCCTGGACGGCAGCGTCGTGTATCAAAGCCCCAATTTTGAGGGAGAGGAAGCCCTTGATGTTCAGATACCGGCCACGGATATCTCCGAGTCGGTGTCACGAACCTGGGCGGCCGGTCCCGTCCGCAGCCTCTATTTCCAATTGGCCAGCGAGGACGGCTTCCCCTATGGATGGGCGGAAGTAACAGGCTACGAGTGGTCTCTGCATACAGAACTCGATCGACTTACCAAGATGTTCGCGGCCGGCATTCTGCTGGCTGTCCTGCTCGCGTCTGTTGGTGGATACCTGCTCGCCCAGCGTGCACTTTCCCCTGTCGCAGATATTACCGAGACTGCGAACCGGATCAGGGCATCAAATCTTTCGGACAGAATCCCCTTGCGTGGTGGCGGTGAGGACGAACTGTCAGCCCTGACAAAAACCATAAACGGCCTGCTGGACCGGATCGAGGAATCCTTCCGGCGGGAACGGCGATTCTCGGCCAACGCGGCACACGAGTTGGTTACGCCGCTGGCCACCATGCGGGCGGAGTTGGAACTGGCGCTAAGGACACTTGACGACCGTCATCCGCTCGAAAGCACGCTGGTCGCGTCCATTTCTGACATTGATCAGATCAGCACTATCGTGCGATCGCTTCTGATGCTCCATTCTGCGGAGAGGCTGTCTGATGGCACCAAGGCCCGGATGGAGCTGGCGGGTTTTGCAGGAGAGCAACTGGAGCGATTTCGGGACCGAGCTGACCTTCAGAATGTCTCCTTGGAATTCGGGGCACCCATTTCGCTCTGGGTGCTTGCAGACCGGAAAGGCCTCTCCACGGTCGTTGACAACTTGATGGACAACGCCCTGAAGTACACCGAGCCCGGAGGATCCATTCTGGTCTCCCTCGTTCGGAAGGGCGAAGATGCCCAACTCACGATCACGGATGACGGTGTCGGATTTGCTCCAGAGGCAGGGCCGCAGCTCTTCGACAGATTCTATCGTGAGCGCGCGGCTCCGGTACAAAAACGTGAGGGAAGCGGACTGGGGCTCTCGATTGTAGCGGCCGTCGTCTCCGCGCACGACGGCCGAGTCTGGGCTACCTCCGACGGACACGGAAAAGGAAGCACATTCGGTATCGCCCTTCCGCTGGCTTAGGCCTCAGAGCACGCTGAGGTGCGGCGCAGGATCACGCACCCCCGAGAAGGGCTTCAATATTCGCTCGCTGGTTTCGGACTGCCTGTATTCCGGTTGCCATGCACATTCTCCGCGCCCCGAAGTCAAGCGTGTCCACCACCCTCGAGAAGTTTGGTCGGATGACCATGTCTGCCCGCGAAAACCGGGCGTGGGCATGCTGAAAGTGACAAATTTCGACTGCCCGGACCAGAGCCTGGTACCCGTTGCTTACCGTCACCGGGCCTACCATTTGACCAGGGTCCACCGCAATTACTACGTCTGTCTGAAAAGCGCGAGCCACATCAACGGGAGCAACATCCGCGTAAGCCCCGTCGGCCAGAAACATCTCTCCTCTTCGGAGTGGTGGCAGGATGGCGGCAAGTGCGGAACTGGCGTAGATCGCCTCGTCGGCAGGGCCCGTCCTCAGTATGTGCCGCTTCCCTTCGCGAAGATCCGTGGCTGCGGTCACTACGGGAATCCGTGCATCCTCTAAACGCTTCCCAAGCGTGAGGCCCCTCAGCAGGTTCCAACCCGCATCCAGCGCATGAACTCCCGGGCCCCAGTCGAACGCTACGTCTTGTACCAACCGCACCCGGCTCATGAGCTTCTGAAGCCGAGCGCGAATTCGCTGATCCTCAGGAGAGCCATCCCTGAGCGGGCCAGGCAACTCGTCTGTCTGCAGGTTTCGAATGGCACCGTACCAATCCTCGCGGAGGGCATAGGTAACGCCCACCACGGCACCCATGGAGACTCCAACGATGGCCGACGGCGCGTAGCCCAATTGGTGAAGACCCCACAGCACGCCGGCGTGGGAAAACCCCCGAGCCCCTCCTCCTGAAAGGACCAGAGCGAAGGTCTTGGAGTGGCCATGCTCCCGGGCGGCGGGCCCTCGAGAGCGCAAACTCTTCTTCATCCCACTGGCCCAGGTTGAGTCAATGCCCCAACCTGGCACTAACGGCGTTGTAGATCAGGGAGTAGCCCAGGCCCAGGTAGACCCCCCAGAGAAAACTCTCTCCCAGACCCAGCAGGAAGCTGCCGAAACTGATCCACTTGAAAGCAGGGAGAACCGCCTCCAGGAAACCATGCATGTGGAGAGCGTCTGGCGTGATCAGACCAAATCCCACGCACAGCACGAAACTGGCGCTTGTGAACAGGGCTGCGGACCAGGTGACGATTTTGGTGTTCAACATGGCATTGAGCTTGTGGCTTAGTGTTGCGTGTGGCCGGAAGACCGATCGGGTTCTCCATGGTCTCCATGGCCTCCGTGGCCTCCGTGGCCAAACATGTGCATGGCCATGAAGGCGATCAGAACCAGGAGGAAGAACCAGTTTTCAGAGATAAAGTCCATGGCTGTCTACTCCCACATTTTCAGGTCTTCAACCGACTTGGCTCTGGTCAGCCAGGCGTCCGCGTCCGGTAGAGGATCCTTCTTGTCAGTTATGGTTCGCTCCGGACCCCATAAATTGGTCAGGTAGGCATTCCACTCGGTATAGTGCGCGTACTCTTCGGGCAACTCATCCTCCGCAAAAATCGCCTCGGATGGACAGACAGGCACGCAGGCGTTGCAGTCAATGCATTCATCGGGATTGATCACAAGAAAATTGGGACCCTCCAGGAAGCAGTCCACCGGGCAGACTTCGACACAGTCGGTGTATTTGCAGTTGATGCAGGGCTCGGCAACGACGTACGGCATGGATCTGACCTCGTTGGGGAGGGACGTTACTGGTTGGTTTTCGGCAAGGGGGGCATGTCGCCGGTGGCAGTCGTATACGTCTCCGGTGATTCTTCGAAGAGCCGCTTGCAGGCCGCTGAGCAGAAGTAGTATACCACTTGTGCGTGCTGGACCGTAGCCGGGGGCTCAAGGGGATTCACGGCCATGCCGCAGACTGGATCCCTGGCGGGCGTCGTGTTCATGTTCCTTCCCGTTTGATTGCAAAATCCTGATCCCCAGTGGCCCCGGTGCGAATCTTGACCGCCATGTCCAGCTCGGACACGAAGATGATGCCGTCGCCCGGCTGGCCGGAATACGCCGTCTCGCGAAGAGCCTCCACGATTGCGTGGACATCTCGATCGGAGCAGACGATTTCCAGTTTGGTCAGCTTTGAATAACGCTTGACCGCAGATATCGAGTAGCGCGCGCTGCGGAGGTCGGCAAGCGCTCCGAACCCCATTACTTCTCCCAGGGTAATCCCGTCGATTCCCAGATTTCCGAGCTCTTCCAAAACTGACTCCGTCTTGGAGGCCCGAATAAAGGCTTTGATTTCTTTCATGGCCGTAAGGGGCGAGTGAACACCGTCAAGATGACCGACACCTCCTTGGGTCTACCTTAATCCAACCTGAAAAAATATTCAGACCGACCAAAAAGCCCCAGTGAACTCCCTTAAAGGTAATTAAGGCGGTCTTCAGGAGACCTTAAGCAAGGCCAGCTAGATTGGGTATGTTCAGGTCCCTTTGCTTCCCGATCCGGGGGGGCGACCATGCATCACACTATCGCGAGATCATGACAGATCAGCACCGAGACGGACACGACCAGCACGCCGGGCATGATGAGCCCACAGGCCGCGACAAGCACGCCGGGCATGCGAACCACCACGAGCACATGGTGGCGGACTTCCGGAAACGCTTCTGGGTATCGCTGATCCTGACGGTTCCCATCCTCGTGTTGGCTCCCATGATCCAGACATTCCTAGGCTTGGGTGATTCCATCCGGTTTGCAGGAGACACATGGCTGCTTTGGGCCTTCTCGAGTACCGTCTTCTTCTACGGCGGCTGGCCCTTTCTGAAGGGGCTGTTCAACGAGATGAAGGGTGCGAAACCGGGGATGATGACCCTCATCGCCATCGCGATTACCACGGCCTACGTCTACAGTACGGCCGTCGTGTTTGGTCTCGAGGGCAAGATGTTCTTCTGGGAGCTGGCCACACTGATTGACGTGATGCTGGTTGGCCACTGGATTGAAATGCGGTCCGTAATGGGCGCCTCCAGAGCCCTGGAAGAGTTGGCTCGGCTGATGCCATCGGAAGCTCATCGGATTGGAGAGGATGGCCAGATTATGGACATCCCGCTCGGCGAGCTGCGGGAGGATGACCGCATTTTGATCAAGCCGGGAGAAAAGGTACCGGCCGATAGCGACGTCATCGACGGACATTCCTCCGTAAATGAGGCGATGCTCACAGGTGAGTCTGTTCCGGTTTCCAAGGCGGCGGGAGACACGGTGATCGGGGGCTCGATCAACGGTGAGGGCGCCCTGACTGTGGTCGTCCGAAAAACGGGTGCCGACAGCTTTCTGTCCCAGGTGATAACCCTGGTGAAAGAAGCCCAGGAGAGCAAATCGAAGACTCAGGACCTGGCCAACCGGGCGGCTGTGTGGCTGACCATTGTAGCCCTCGGCGGTGGCGCGGTCACCCTGTTCGTCTGGCTGATGGTGATGGGAGCAGACTTCGCTTTTGCGCTCGAAAGGACGGTCACGGTGATGGTCATCGCCTGTCCACACGCGCTTGGCCTGGCTGTCCCCCTGGTTGTCGCCGTCTCGACGGCACTGGCGGCGGGCAATGGTCTCCTGATTCGTGACCGCACCGCCTTTGAGGCTGCCCGCAACCTCAACGCCATCCTGTTTGACAAGACCGGGACCCTCACGGAGGGACGATTCGGTGTCACCGATACCCTGGTGTTCGGCACCGACTTCCACCCCGAGCGGATCGTTGAGTTGGCCGCAGCTGTTGAGGCGCACTCCGAGCATCCCATCGCGCAGGGTGTGGTCCAGGCGGTCAACACACCACTGCCGGTTGGCGATTTCCAGGCCATTCCGGGCAAGGGCGCCGAGGGAACGGTGGATGGCCATCGCGTCCAGGTTGTCAGCCCTGGCTACGTTCGGGGGCTCGGACATGAAATCACTGACCCGAGATTCGAGGAACTGTCCGGCCAGGGAAAAACGGTCGTTTTTGTCCTGGTTGACGGTGCTGTGGTGGGAGCGCTGGCGCTCGCCGACGTTATCCGGCCAGAGTCCAAGGAGGCGCTTGCCGAATTGAAGGCGATGGGAATCAAGACCATGATGCTGACCGGTGACAATGCAAAGGTCGCGAAATGGGTATCCGATGAGATTGGGCTCGACGAGTACTTCGCAGAGGTCCTCCCCAACGAGAAGTCGGCCAAGGTCAAGGAAATTCAGAGCCGCGGACTTACGGTTGCAATGACAGGGGATGGCGTCAACGACGCCCCGGCACTTGCTCAGGCCGATGTGGGCATCGCCATCGGTGCGGGCACCGACGTGGCCGTTGAAACGGCTGACATTGTTCTGGTGCGCAGCAGTCCCAAGGATGTCGCAGCGATTGTCAGACTCTCCAAGGCGACGTACAGAAAAATGGTTCAAAACCTCTGGTGGGCGGCTGGCTACAACATCCTCGCCATCCCGGTGGCCGCCGGCGTTCTGTACTCCTACGGAATCTTGCTGGGCCCCGCGGCAGGAGCCGCTTTGATGTCGGTCAGCACGGTCGTGGTGGCTGTGAATGCCCGCATGCTCCGGCTGGACCGGGAGTAAACGTGAACTCGCCCTCCGCCAGTTTGCCGAGAAATGCTGTCGGCTCGATCAAGGCCGCGGCGGTCGGCGGGCTGCTGGGACTGCTTGTGCTCCACCCGTTTTCAATGGTGGTCCACTTTTTCCAGTTCACCCCGACAGCAACCGTAGACTTGGGTGCCCTTGCCAGTGGCCTGGCGGCCTCCGCGGGCCCGGCCATGATTCTCATGACGGTGGCCTACACCGGTCTCGGGGCCCTGGCAGGAGTGCTCTACGCGAGATATGGCGCCGCCGTGCGAAGCAGTCGAGCCCTTCGGGAATCGCAGCGAAAAGCCATCGCCCGAAACCTGCCCCGGCTTATCGAGGGAGGAGAGAACGGCGAACTGGAGTTCAAGTCGTCGCTTCGTTGGGACCGCAAGCTCGACGGATTGAACAAGGGCCTCGAAGCTTCAGTGGTGAAGACAATGGCAGGGTTTATGAATGCAGACGGAGGCATCCTGCTGCTCGGTATTGCCGATAGCGGAGAGGTCACCGGACTGGAGGCTGACTATGCGACGCTCAGGCAGCAGGATGCCGATGGCCTACATCAGCATCTTATGCATCTCGTTGCGTCCCGCCTGGGGGCTGATCTCTGCCTGTGGGTGGACGTGGTTATTGAGCCCATGAACGGACACGACATCGGGATCGTCTCGGTCCTGCCCTCCCATCGGCCAGCCTATGTCGAACGCGGGACGGTCCGGGATTACTTCGTCCGCACCGGAAACAGTACCCGCGCCCTGAATACCGAGGAGGCCGTCGCGCACATTCGCCATCGTTTTCCCTCGTAGCACCGCGATCAATGAGGGCTGGTCGGTCAGAACGCGTAGGAGACCCGGGCCTGAATGCGGTCATTGTCGGCGAACATGCCGAAGAACGAGTCGCCAGGACCACCCAGGATATCCGCACTCAGATGGAGTGCCAAACCGTCTGACGGGTTCAGTTTAACCGATGGCCTGACCAGCCACCCCCCGTCATACAGGTTCCCGGCAGCCTCCAGCGCGAGAGTTTTGAATGACCCCAGGTGAAATTCGGCACGGCCCAGTACAGACCTTCGGAGAAGGTGGTTCAAATCGGTCACACGGTAGGTCGGCGCTCCTCCAGAAACGGCAATCTCTTGACTCCACTCCAGTGTCAGGAAAAGAGAATTTTCTGCTTCAGATCGAAAGAACCGATCGCCGCCGACCACGAAGTGAACATAGGGGTCGTCCACCCAGGGGTCTGAGCCGTCCGGGTCATCGGTGAGGAAATAGGCCGCTTCCCCCCGGACCATGAACGGCCCCGCAGGACGGGCCAACTCCAATCCAAGTGCCCTTCTGCTCTGGAATTGATACTGCAGTCGAAGTGTGGCAGGGTCGGCTCCGGCGGCTACCGGTCGAACGTACGGAAGATCATCAAGCCCATCGAACCAGCTGACTGCGAGATCTGCGCCCCCAACCTGGCCGACGAGACGAGCTGCGTATTGCATCCGCCGCGGATTGCCGGGTGGCTCGGGAATTGCCGGAACCGTTGGAAACCACCTCGAGTCAGCGTCAGGCAGAAGGCTACCCTCGAAGCCGGGGGCCAGCACAAGCTGCAGGGTCCACATCTCTCCGTACCAATCGGCCCTGAATGCGTTTAGCGCGAGTCTCTCGCCTTCGTAGTCCAGCGGATCGCTGTAATCCCAGGCAGAGAGGTTGTCCGTAGGATTGAATCCGTCTGCCATTCCCCAGGCGATCATCTGCCGCCCCAGTCTCAGGTCCAGAGATTCGAGTTGCGACTGGATGTACGCCTCTTTCAGAAACGTCCTTGTTCGACTCGCATCCGCTTGATCGTATCGAAACTCGAGAGAGCCACGAATGCCGTGGGGGGACTCGGTTTCGAGACGCAGCTCAGTCAGCAGTCGAACCTGATTTCTGGCATTCACACGACCGTCGATCGCCTGTCTGAGGTACACCAGATTGTCGGTCTCCAGCATTCCGCTCAGAACTGGCTGTGAGTTTGCCAGTCCGGGAATCAGGTGGAGACAGATCAGCGGAATCAGGGCCTTCGGCAACGCGTTCAACCCCCACGCTCCAACGACCGCTTGGTGAACTGTGCGGAGTCGAGCCCGGTGTCCAGGAGATACGAGGTGATTTCCAGAACCGTTCGGGTCCCCTCCCCGGGACTCTCCATTTTCAATACATGGGCCCTCCACTTCGTGGAACCCGGGGGCTGCCGCACATCGGATGCCGAGTAGCTCTTGACCACAAGATCATCCTGATCATGGAATTCTGCGCGCAGCAGGACCGACTCTGCCTTGGAGATCCACAGGCGACGCCGAGAATACGGATCGTCCAATGATTCCCCTGGTCGCGCGTCGACGACCCAGACAGCAGAACTGTCAAGCATGGTCTCCTCTACCAGGGCATAGCTGTATTCGTCAACTCGCTCCGGCTCCAGGTCCCTGAAGGAAAAATCCGTCCCGACAAAACGATCATTCCGACCGGTGCCCGCAATACGCCGTGTCCGCTTGAGGGCCGGCAGGTACAACCACGCTTCACGCACTGCTCCATTTTGCAGCGAGAGAAACCCGGTGCCGCGGATGTCTGCCGGAGCCGTGAATCTGATCAACTGCTGGCGCTCGCCCTCTTGGGCCGTCCTGGACCAAAGAGTCAGCGTTCGAAATCTCGAACGCCCTCTGGAGTCGACCACCTCCATACGCACTTCTGCCGTTGCGTCACCATCTCTGTCCTGGGTCACCATTCCGGCGACTATGGACCGCGCGTCCTGTCTCGCGGTAGTGAGTTGGCCTGAGCCAGCGATTAGCAAACCCAGCAGAGTCAAAAAGGTTGATCTCATCAGTCTCGAGGAAGTAACGCGGGGAGCACCGTGAGGGTCAGAACCGCGGCCAGAACCATGGTTGACCCAACCACCCATCCGATGTGGATCAGTGGCCAGAAACTCGAAAACAGCAACACCGAGAATCCCAGGCCCACAGCGAGTGAATTGAAGAGGATAGGTCGTGCCGTTGTCCGCACTGCCTGCACAGCAGCTTCTGATCCAGAACCCTCCCGCAAAAAGAACTTGAACCTCGAAATGAAGTGGACGCTGTAGTCGATTCCCACCCCCAGAACAATACTGGCAATCAGTGCCGTGACTGCGTCGAGATGCACTCCGAACAGGCTCATTAGCGCAAACACGACCATGATGGTAATGACCAGTGGTACCATCGCCGCTGCTGCCTGCCAGGCGGATCGAAAAAGCAGGAGGAGCAGCAGAAAGACAGCCAGGGCTGCCGTGCCCAGAGATCGTAGTTGGCTCGGAATGATGAGGTCATCGGCAACAATGCAGAGGTTGGAACAGCCGGCATAGGTCACGGACGTGGATGCCCCAAGCATGGTGGCTGCCACCCTGCTGGCGACGTTCCTGACCTCCCTGAGGATCGGAGTGCGGTCCGTTCGAATCTGAACGACCACGTTGGCCTTGCGGTAGTCAAAATCCGCGAGCTTCTCGGTGTCGTTCCCTCCCGCGTTTTCATACAGAAGCAGGTACTGGGCTATCCGTGCTCGATCCCGAGGGTCTGATTCGTCCTCGACTCGGTCCTGCCCCAGTATCTGGTCGCGGCCAGTCAGGACCTGGTCCATCCGAGCCACGTAGTCGGCAATTGATGCCGTATAGCCCACCACATCCAGGCCCTCCAGGGAATCCTGGATAGCCGCGATTCCCCGGAGGACCGTCGCGTCTTTCAGACCATCGACCTCGTGGGTATCGACGACAACATTGAGGACTTCCGTACCCCCAAAATGATCATTGATGAGACGGCTGGCCTCTGCTATTTCGCTATCCGTCTTGAAGTAGCCCACCATGGTACCCCCCGTCTTCAGCGTTGGGATCAGCAGGCCGGCCACCAGCACCAGCGCACCGGCTGCTATCAAAATCGGTCGACGTCGATGGCGCCGAATCCCTGGGACCCGAGGCAGTCGCCCCTCCTCCCTCAATGGAGGGGGCGGCGGGAGTAGAACCAGAACGGCCGGGACCAGAGTGAGGCTCAAACCCAACGCCACCAGCGCACCGACAGACGTAAAGACACCGAAGTCCCGGATCGATGCGAGTCCCGAGGATGCCAGCGATCCGAATCCTGCGACATCCGTGAGTGAGGTCACGACTACCGCACCTGCCAGCGTCCCCATGGTCGCGGTAAGTGCCGAACGCTTGTCCTCAGCCAGAGGCCACTGCGCTCGATATTCGGTTATCAGGTGAATCCCATCGGCCACGCCGATCGCAATCAGAATGATGGGCATGGCCGAGACGACCAGCGTCACCGGTCGACCCGCCAGCGCCATGATTCCAAGCGTCCAGGCCAGCGTTATCAGGACGAGCACCAGAGGGACGGTCGCCAGCATTGGCGACCGGAATGCATACCACAAGACCAGAAAGAGCACACCAATCGCCAGTGGCATCAACCGCGCAAGGTCCGCGTTCATCTGGCTTGAAGTGAACACGTTTACCATGGGTACGCCCGCGACGACAGTCTTCTCGGGGCCCTCGTACGTGCGCACTATCGCTGACAGGCTGTCCAGAAGGTCCTTGGCGACTTCGATGTGGTCATCGTAGTAGAACGACATCTCCACCAGAACCAGTATCCCGGTGCCATCCCTGGAAACCAGACCATTGACGAACAGCGGGTTCTGGTAGACTGACGTGCGTAGCCTGGACATGGCTGCCGAGGAAACAGGGACAACAGGCATGGGTCGCCGAAGAGCCAATCCGTCCTCGGTCGCGACGATATCGTCGACCGTACTCAGGCTCAGAACTTCGCTGACCGGATGAGTCCGGAGTCGGAGTTCTTCCAGAAGACCCTGTGCATCGGCACCGATTGAATCCCGACGGGCCTCCCTCCACATGCGCTCGGCCAGCGCACTCGCCCGCGCGCGTGACGACTCCCGGACTGCACTCAGAAAACGCTCCTGGTACCGCTCGGGCAGGCGCGTATACCGCTCGGCGAGGCGGGTTCGCGTCGCCGGATCCATCAGCGTGATGTCTTCGATCTCTCCAGAGAGGTCCGCGACCTTCTGAAGCGTGGCTTGATTGAAGATGCCCTCGTCCAGAAGAAAACCAATGAGAATCATCTCGCGGCTCTCAAAAACGGACTTGATCTCGCGATCCTGCAGCAGCGCGGGATGGTCCGCCGGGAGGATGGCGTCTACCGAGTTGCTTATTTCAAGTCCAGACGCCTGCCAGACCATCACTGCGGTGATGAGCGCTATCCCGAGAATGGTGGCCCTCGGACGCCTCAAGGCAAAGCGGTATGTGATGGAGTTTCCCACAGCGCGGAGACAGTCAAGCTCCGGCCTCCTTATGTGAACCTTTGCTAAGACTTAAAAAATCGTAAGGAAGAGAGCGGCAGGCCGACCTGCCCTGAATGATTTTTCAGGTTTGGTTCAGGCCGTTGTAAGGCGTGGTGTCGGATTTTTTTGTCGACGCTGGCGGAACACCACCGGCCTTCCCAGGACTTCCGAAAAATGAACTCAACAATGACGATGAAACCAAATAACTCGGTCATACTCGCCCTGGCGATGGCGTTTGTAGTGACGCTTCCCGCATCGGCCCAACAACACGAGCACCAGACTCAACAGCAGCAGCAGATGGAGAGCGCGGACTCGGGAGACCACGGGGCCATGTCGGGGATGATGAATATGGACATGTCGAACATGCCTGCCAATCCGATTCACCAAGCAATGATGGACCTGTTGGCGTTTCCCATGCTTTCGTCCGAGCTGGAGCTATCAGACCAACTGAGCGCTGATCTGGGGCACAGAGCCTCGGAGGCCGCCACGCTGGCAACTGAGGTAAATTCGCTCGGCGCCACGCTCTCACCGGGTGCTGGTGTTTCTGCGGTCTCCGCCTACCTGAGCCGACGCGCAGAGGTGCTTACGGCTCTGTATGAGTCGGCCCTCCAGGCCCGTGCGGCGCTATCCGAGGGTCAGCTTCAGGCCTATCAACAACTGGACACCATGACACGCCACAAGGCCGCCATGGGCTCTTCCAGCCACGCTGCAGTGATGGGGCTGATGCACGAAGGAGGTAACGCCGGGATGATGATGAACGGCTCTATGGGCGACATGCCCGCAATGGAGCATCAGAAGGGGGAGGAAAAGCCCCGTCAACACAAACACTAGAAAAATACTGGGGGTCTCAGTAGAGGTCCCCGGTGCGCGGAGGCCCCCCATGGTCCAACCTCTTCCAGAACCCGCCCCGAGCGGCGCGAGTAGCGCCCCCGTCGTCAAGGCGACCTGCCAGGAGGAATGCTGCCGCCTTCCAGAGGGTCTCGGTGATGCCGCGCGCAAGATCCAGAGAGACTTGACAGATCTCGTTGAACGGGCGCTTGCCCTACAAGCCGGTGTCCGGGAACGGGGAGACTCCCTGGAGTCCGAGCGGAACCTCCATCACCTGTCGGCCCGATTGTCGGGCCTCGTCGGACTCATCGAACAGGCACTCCTCGTCTCGGAGCGCGTGGTCCAAACCACTGCCTCCTCCTTGCCCAACTGAACCCCATTCGAAAGCCGAACCTTATGAAAGCTCCAGCAAAGATACTTTCCGTACTCTTTCTGTCCGGGATCCTGCTGTCCGCGCTCGCGGTCAGTTCACTCGCGGGTTCTTCCTCGCCGCCCGAAGATGCAGCGCAAGGCGCGCTCGTCGTCATTCGAATGATCGACAAGTCAACCGCCGAGTGGCGCTTCGAGCCGGAGAACGTCACCGTCAGCCCTGGCGACACGGTGAGATGGGTGCAGGACGATATCGTCCCTCACAACGTCGAGTTCAAGGACACTCCCAAGGCCGCCAAACTGGGTGAAGCCATGTTTGGATCCTTCATCATCACCCGCGGAGAGACCTATGAATTGGTGATCGATGACCGGTTCGCGCTGGGTGAATATGCCTATATCTGCACTGCCCACGTCGCCTTGGGCCAGAAGGGTGTGTTGACCGTGTCGGACTGACCGACATGCCGAAGGCTACCATTCATATCGTCGGCGCGGGCCCGGCAGGCTTGTCAGCCGCGCTCTATCTGGCCCGGAACGGTGAAAACCCTGTGGTCTTTGAGCAGGCCAGTGATGTCGGCCATCGGTTCGGCGGCGATTTCCAGGGGCTCGAAAACTGGTCAACAGCGGAGGATGTCACCGAGGTCTTGAGGTCCTCCGGGATAGACGTCGATTTTCGATGCGTGCCTTACACCGACGGCACCATCTATGGCCCCGACGGCCAGCCGCATCAACTTCGGCCCTCGCGGCCCCTGTTCTACCTCGTGGAGCGTGGGAACGCTGTTTTCTCTCTGGATAGCGGGCTAAAACGCCAGGCACTGGCAGCCGGAATTGATATCCGGTTTGGCCAAAGGGTGGAAGTGGCCTCCGCCGAGAAGGTCATCGTCGCGACCGGCCCCCGGACGCCCAGCGCGATCGCTCGTGGAATCACCTTCGATACCTCACTCCCTGACGGCTATTTCGGCTTCCTCGACGACAGGATAGCACCTCGAGGCTATGCCTATCTGCTGGTCAACGACCATCGGGCTACACTTGCCACGTGCTTGTTCGACGACTTCAAAAACGCGACCGACTATTTTCGACGATCCCTGGAGGCCATCCGTAAGGCGGTGCCCATGGACATTCGGGACCCCAAGCCGTTCGGGGGATACATCAATTTCGGATTGCGGGGACCGTGGGTGAAGAATGACCGGATCTATTTTGTTGGCGAGCGGGCTGGCTTCCAGGACGCGCTGTGGGGCTTCGGACTCAGGTACGCCATCCGGTCCGGTGTTCTGGCCGCCAAGGCTATTGTGGAAGGCAAGGACTACGAAGCCCTCTGCGACGCCACAATCGTACCCAAGATGAGAACTGGATACTCGAACCGTCTGATTTTCTCCCAGTTGGGGAATCACGGATACGAGTGGGTCCTTGGACGCATACAAGGCTTGGACATCATCTCCAAGCTGGGCGAACACTACTCGCCGTCAGCACCAAAGCGCATCCTTTTCGAAATCGCCAAGGGACGCTTGGAGTCTGGTTTCCGAGATCCACAATGCGGCGAGGACGACTGCGAGTGTGTTGCGTGCAGGCACGGCAGGGACGTGGACCTGAGCGAAATGGAGCGGTGCCTCACGCCTTTCCGCAGTCTTCCAATCGACCAAGCCTGACACCATACATCGCAAGAGGAAAACTATGAACGCAAAATCCGAGTCCGTTCGCGTGGCCATAAACGGCTACGGCGTCATAGGCAAACGCGTGGCCCATGCGGTCAGTGTCCAGAGCGACATGACGCTGGCGGGTATAGCCGACGTCGCCACCGACTGGCGCCTACGAACTGCCATGGTCAAGAACTACCCGGTGTATGGCGCCGCAGAGGAGAACTTCCTCAACATGCAGGAGGCCGGGCTTTCTCCGCAAGGCGTTCTGGACGACCTGCTTGAAATTGCCGATGTAGTCGTGGACTGCACGCCCAAGAGTGTCGCGGCAATGAACATTCCCCGGTACCGGTCTCGCGGCATCAAGTTTATCGTTCAGGGTGGCGAGAAGCACTCGGTCACCGGCCACTCGTTCAATTCGGAGCAGAACTATTCGTCTGCCCTGGGCCGAGACTCAACCCGCGTCGTTTCGTGCAATACGACATCCACCGTCAGGACCCTGTCCACACTCAAGCGGGCGGGGCTTCTCAAGCGCGCCCGCGGGACACTCCTGAGACGCGCTACCGACCCCTGGGAGAGCCACCGCGGTGGCATCATGAATACCCTCCTTCCTGAGCGAGACATCCCGAGCCACCAAGGTCCGGATGCACAGACTGTGGATCCCGAGCTGGACGTGCTGACGATGGCCGTGAAGGTCCCTGAGACGATTGCGCATCTTCACTACTGGGCTATTCAACTGACCCGCCCGTCAACCAAGGAGGAAGTCCTTCGAGCCTTGAAGACCTCCTCGCGGATCGCATTTCCCCGGTTCGACGATGGCCTCGAAGCCATCAACTCCATCAAGGAACTGATGGCAGACCTGGGGCGACCGCATGACAACCTCTATGAGGTAGCCCTGTGGGAAGACATGCTTACCGTCATAGGCGATGAGGCGTTCTATGCGTACATGGTTGACAACCAGGCGATTGTCATCCCTGAGACCATCGATGCCATTCGCGCACTGACGGAGTTGGAGGAGGATGCTGGAGCCTCGATCGAACGCACCAATGCGGCGCTCGGAATTGGGGTCGGCTTTGGCCGGTTCTGACATCACGGCGAACGTACGGCCTGAACCTCGGTGAGGTACTCCAGGCTGCGTCTGAAGCCAGCGGGACCGGTGATCTCCCCATCATCTCGCTCGAGGGAATTGAGGGCAAGCCGTTCAGGCCATGGCGCTGACGGTGAGCTTTACCCTCATCGGCGCACTATTCCTCTCGGTGACGTACGTCCCCGCCAAGAAGGTACTCCCATCCATAGGGCTCCGTACTTCAGGCGGCCCCAGTCTTAAAGATTGTTAAGGAAGCGTTCAGATTCACTTAAGGGTGTCAAGAAGACTTTTCTATGCCCCTTCTAAAGGCGCGTCGACTCGGGCCCCGCCGGCCTGGACCGCACCAGTTGCTCAAACGCCCGTAACCCGCGCATGACCAGAACTATTGCCCGGATTCTTGCGGCCACGCGGCGACGGTGGGGGAAGCGTTTCCCTGTCCCGCCAAGGGGGGCACCTGCTGGTACCGCGCTTAAGCCTGGCGATGTGGTTGGCACCGGGTCTGAGGCACTTGTCGTCATCGCGGAGAACTCAAACAGCGTTATCAAGCGGTTCTTTGAGGCGGACACGACCCTTGATCGTGTTCGGCGCGAGGCCGAGCGACTCACCTTACTGAACAGGAGTTTGCACACTACACCAGCACAGGTGAGGTTTCCGAAGCTGGTCGCGCTACGACCGGAGAGTCTAGAGATCGAGATGCAGTTCGCTCCGGGAAGAACCCTCTTAGAAGCGGCCGAAGAGGGAACCCTCCCCGATGAAGTAGGACGGGTAGTTGCGAAAGGAATGGCATTCTACGACAAGGTGATCGGCCACGCGTTTCACGACTTCGCGCCGGTGAACGCCATCTGGGATCAGGACAGGAAGGAAGTCTGGTTTCTCGACGTCGCGTCTCCTCACCACCTTCCGGAGCCCTCGTGCGAGTCCCTTCATCCGGTTCATTCTCTTGCGTATTACCTCGGTTCGGTCGCCTATGAGGCGACTCGCCCGAGAAGTCCAAGAAGATGGAGGGTCATGAAGAGCCAGGCTGCCTTTGTCCGCGTGCTATGGGCAGAATTTCTGGAAATGGGTATTCGCGTACCTCGTCAATACCTCGTCGAGTCCAGCCTGGATCGGTACCGCCACTCCGCCCATGCGGGATCCAGTGTCTGGAGACGTGCTTGGTATGATACTGTCGGGCTTGTCCTGGCCCGGGTCTTCATTCATGCAGCAGTAGCCGGTCTGAGCGGTACTGAGGAGACTCCGTCGCGAATCATCGCGAAGTAAGAAGTGCGGCGACGTATAGACTCGGCGTCGCCCCGCCATGAACGGACCGCTTCGAAGCGGAGATCTGAGCCAAACTCGCCCCTCGTGCTCTACGCGAGATATGGCGTTGCCATACTGTTCGGCTGAGGGGTGACAGAGTATCTTGTCCTCCACCGAAGTCACCAAGCCGCACGACCTCACGTCGGAAGCGGAAACCCATGCGTTTTGCCATCCTTGTCGCTGGCCTGTTCTTTGTCGGAACGGCGGCGTCCGCCCAGGACCCGGTCCGTGCCGGCGGATCTGCCGTAGCCATCACCAGGGCCGCAGACGGGGCGTTCTTCCAGCCACGGTGGTCTCCTTCCGGCCAGGAGATTGCGGTGACGGGATACGGGTATGACGGCTTGTGGCTCATCCGGGCTGACGGATCGGGACGGCGCCTGTTGACCAGTGAATCGTCAGCAGGACTCGGTGCCGTGTGGGCGGCGGACGGTTCGGCTCTCGTCACGACGGTCAGTCGTCAGGAGGGAGTCCGCAGGACCCACGCCTTAAGGGTCTTTGAGACGGAGGGCGGCAGGGTACATGAGTTGACGCCATTCCGCTCTGCGGTGCCCTCGTTCCCCGACTGGAGTCCCGGATCGTCGGATGTCCTTCTCCTCAATGCGAATCGTGTCGAGCGATTTGAAACCGGCCTTCCGGTGGTGGCCGATAAGGCCGGGCGTACCGACATGGTTGTGGCGCTGGTCGATGGCCGGCCGGTAGTTACGGACGGGACCACGGGTTCGGCCCGGGCCATCGACATCTTCCCCCGGGAAACCCTGCTTAACCTTGTCACGGCACCGGACGGACACCATGTGGCGTTCGAAATCCTGGGTGGTCATGTGTTTGTGGTCGATCTGGCCAATCCAACTTCGGCGCCAGTGGATATCGGACGCGGCCATCGACCCCAGTGGTCACCCGACGGAACCTGGATCGTCTACCAGCGGACCGAGGATGATGGAGAGCGTTTCGTGGCGTCTGACCTCGTGGCCGTCCGAGCGGACGGACAGGCCGAAGTGGCTTTGACAAATACGGCCGGCCGGCTTGAAATGAATCCATCCTGGTCCCCTGATGGAGCCTGGATTGCCTTCGACGATTTGTC
Source organism: Bacteroidota bacterium (assembly GCA_029262855.1). Lineage (GTDB taxonomy): Bacteria > Bacteroidota > Rhodothermia > Rhodothermales > UBA10348 > JABDJZ01. The sequence goes on from JAJCYP010000070.1 coordinate 72,659, forward strand.
CGACGGCGTCATCTATCTGCTTCCGCTCACCCGGTAGGTACCTCCTGTTGAATCGACTTCTATCTTGCCTGGCGATTGCCGTGCTGGTCTCTGGAATGGCGCTCCCTGCCGCAGCCCAACAGGTTACAGGGCTTTCCGGCTGGAGCATCTATCTCGATCCTGGCCACAGCCAGAATGAAAACGTTGGCGTTTACGGCTATTCCGAAGCTCGCAAGACTCTCCGCATCGGACTGGAGCTTCGACGGCTTCTGCTGGAGACCACGGATATCGACACCGTTTATGTCTCACGGACCAGTGATCAGCAGTCGGTTTCGCTCACGCAACGGGTAGATCACGCCAACGCGACGAGGGCCGACTTCTACCTGTCGATCCACAGCAACGCCGCGGGGCCAACTGCCAACTTTGCCTTTGTCCTCTGGCCCCAGCATCGGGACGGAGCAGAGGTCCAGCCGAAAGGCGGGCGGGCCATGGCTGAAACCGTCGCCGCCGCTCTTTCCGAGGGCATGCGGATCGATTCTCGTGGTGGAATCGGCGAGTGTGATTTCTATGGAGCCAGCAACTGCCGGGTCCGAAATCTGTCGACCGGTAAAGGGGGTTCACGAAATTTCGTGCAGAGCTTCACGAACATGGCCTCGGCCTTGGGAGAGGCTGGATTTCACACGAATCCCGGGCAGAATCTCCGCAACATGAATGCGGATTGGAAACGGCTCGAAGCGCGGTCCGAGTACTGGGGAATCCTCGCGTATCACGGCCTGGAACGGGAGCGGGACCGCATCCTGACGGGAATTGTCAGTGACCTGGAGTCTGGAATTCCGATAAACGGGGCGCAGATTGCGTTCGGCGACACTTCCTATGTCACCGATACCTGGGAGGGGCTGTTTCGCGAGTTCTCCAGCGATCCTGGTGCGCTTTCGAACGGATTCTACTACCTCGATCGGCTCGCCGAAGGCGAGCGCCCCATTTCTGTTGAGGCCGATGGCTACGAATCCTACGACGATACCGCGACGCCGCTCGAGGGCAGATTCACCTTTCACGATGTAGGCCTCATTTCAACCGCTCTGGCTCGGGTGGCTTCCTCCAATCCCACGGCCCGCCAGGACCCGTTTCCGATCACAAACCAGATCCGGATCGAATTCAACCGCCCCATGGATCGATCAAAGACAGAGGCGGCATTCGGGATCGATCCTGTCACCGATGGGTCGTTCGCCTGGTCGTCCGGTGACCGGAGACTGACCTTTCGTCCCGACTCTCTGCGCGCCCGGACGGAATACACAGTGGTCATTGCTTCCGGCGCCGCGGGCGCGCACGGGCACGCCTTTGACGGGGACGGAGACGGGGCGGCCGGCGGTTCTTTTGTGACGGTGTTCACGACCGGATTCCCCGACACGAGGGCCGCGACCATTACCACAAGCTATCCCCGTCAGAACAGTCGCGACGTGGCTCTTCGACCGGTTCTCAACCTGGTGTACGACGAGCCGCTCGACTCCACAACGGTACAGAGCCGGATTCACCTGGAAGAGACCTCCACAGCGGTGGCGGTGCCGGGTACCGTGCGATATTGGCGCGTAGGGCAGCGCGGACTCATTTCGTTCTTTCCCGACGCCCCGCTACAACCTGCAACGGCCTACCAGCTCGTGGTGCTTCCCGGCCTGCGTGACCTGTTTCTGAATGAAGAGACGCGTGTCAAGCAGCTGCGCTTTACCACCGGATCAACCCATGAGTCGTTCATGGTAATCGACGATTTTGAGGAAGACCTCACGGCCAACTGGTGGCAGCCACAGCAGAGTGGGTCCACAACCGGAATCCGAACCGACTCGACATCCATGGCCGCAGATACCCTGACCGCCAACGCCCTGTTCGGGGGCCGCGTCGGGATGCGGGTGGCCTATGGCTGGAGCGAGCAGGCGGCCGAACCACTCATTCGCGAGTATCTGGGTGGAGGGATCCCACGCGCCGAGATATTCAACGCAGGACAGGCCCTGAGGGTATACGTTTTCGGGGACGGAAGTGGGACGCGATTCCGGTTTGCGGTGGACGACCGGGTGCCTGACACCGCCTCCTCCAACCACGAAGTCAGCCAGTGGTACACGGTCGACTGGATCGGCTGGCAGCCGGTCACGTGGGTCCTGCATGAGGACCCCGTGGGAACGTGGATCGGTGATGGCGTGCTGAACGGGCAGCTCCGCATCGACAGCTTCCAGTTGACGCGATCGGAAGGCAGCGCATCCGCAGGAACGCTGGTGTTTGACGATCTGCAGCGGCTGGACGCGTTTTCAACTGCTTCCGAGGATGACCCTGTACCACCCGGGCCCGTTCTGCTGGAGCAAAACTACCCCAACCCGTTCAATCCAGTGACTACGATCGGTTTTTCCGTCCCGCAAGCGCAACGGGTAAGACTGACCGTCTACGATGTCTTGGGCCGACTCGTCCGGGTCCTGGAGGACCGGACGTTCCCCGCGGGTGGCCAGTCGGTGCTGTTCGATGCTTCATCGGTATCGAGCGGCGTCTACCTGTACCGGATGGAGACCGCGCAGGCCACGATCACGCGGCGGATGACCGTGATGAAGTGAGCTTCGGCTATACAGTGCACGGAGGCCCTGAGGCGTCCCCACGGCCTTGCACCAGCACGCGGGTCACCGATTCGACGGCACCCCCTGGCGAACGTCTGCATTCTCAGCGCTTGCATCCACCGTGAATGATGCCCGCATTCCAAGCGGCTCGTGTGGCGTACACACGTAATTGTACAGCCCATCTACGAAGCGTTGGTCTATCTCCAACTCGTACACGTCGCCCTTGGCAATGACGTACGGACCCATGGTGGCGTCTCCGAGGCTGGCGCTCTCTGGTACATCCCTGAACTCCACGTTATGGGGAACGATGTCCTCCTGAATCCACCGAATGGTGTCGCCGGGACGAACGGTGACCGTGGCCGGCTCAAACCGCCATTGGGCCGTGGATTTGTCGACCATCTTGACAACAACCACCCTTCCGGTGGTAGCTGCTGACGGCGTGACCTCGCTCACCGAGATTGACTCCACGCCGGAGTCCGTACGGACGGAACCCGTGATATTGCCGGCTGTGGCGGTCTGCGCAGTAAAGCCGGCACGGATCGGTACCGCCACGCTGCTCACGGTGGCGGGCGGAAGATTGATGGCCTGCAAGTAGGCAATGATGCGCTCCGTCTCGGTCCGGGTCATGTTGGCCCGGGCGCGCATGTGATTTGCGATGGTGGTCCATTGCCGGTCCGTGCGTTCGGCGGGACTTCGCGCATTGTGACAGCGCGTACAATTGGCGGCCCAGAGTCGGGCGCCCTCGGCCACGGCTGACTGGTCCTGCGCCCGGGTCGGTGCGGCGATTCCGGTCAGGAGGACAGCGAGAAAGAGAATCCTTTTCATTGTTCTATCGGGTTAGAATCCGTAGGCCCACTGGACGAAGACATGGTTGTCGCCCTCCAGGTCGGCGTGATAGGAGAGCTTCAGTGGAATGGATGCTTCCAACCAGTAGGTCAGTCCCACCGAGATCTCTCTCTGTTCCTCGGAAGCGACACTGCCATCAATGTCCGACTCAAGGACGTGCGACCATTGCAGGACCGGCTCCCAGGCACGGATGCGTCGGGACGCCTGCGCGTAGTATCCCTTCCGCCGCAGCACCTCGATGGCAGCCTCATGCTCGACATCCTGCCAGAGCATTACGCCCTCGAAGCGCAGCTCGTAGTCGTTGCTTCTGAAGTCCATGGACAGATGACTCCCCAGCACGTCCAGATCCTCATTGTCGTCGTAGCGCGCATGGAAGCCGCCCGCATAGATTTCGAATTTCGGACCCTTTACGAGACCCAGACGGGCCCCGAGCATCTTGTTGGAATTGTTGTCGGGAAACGAGACGCCGAATCCCACGGCCGGGATCTCGGTCGCGAGTACGCTCTCGCCGTGACCGTCCCCGGCGATGCCCCCAAGCTTGTGGGCTTCCTCTTCCTCCGTATGGTCATCCCCCTCCGCTGCAACTGCCCGCGGACCCTGGGTGGCCCAGGCGGCCAGATTCACACCCCACCCGGAGTCCAGTGGCTTCCGGTACTTGACCATGAGGCCCACATCGGACAGTACCGGAAGTACGGCGCCACCCTCTGCGACACCACCGTGCGCATGTCCGTACAAGCCGGGTGCCGTGGGGAGTTTGTTGATCCACGTGGGATGGTAGCGCTCCCCGAAGAGCCCGAATGGCACCAGGAACTTGCCCGCCGTCACCACCACGTTGTTGAAGCCCAGATAGTCTATCTGAGCGTACTCAAGAGAGGTGGTAGTGACTTCTCCGCTGACTCCAAACTCCAGTTCGCTCTCGAACATGAAATCCGATCCCAGGCTGTACAGAAGTACCGGGGAGAAGCCCGCAGTAAAGTCATTGGTAAAGTCCGCATCATCCGCTGCCTGCCAGGTAACGTTGCCGTACCCCGATATAACGACGTCCGAGAGGGGCCCGCCCAGGTTTTGTGCTCTGGCAGGCGCCGCCAGCATTGCGGCGGCGGTCAGGACGACCAGTAGGAGCGCACTGTGTTTCGCACGATGTTTCATGTTCCGACTCGTTGCATGGATTGAGTGGTGGGTGGTCCAAGACCTAGTGCCCTTCTTTGACGTGAACTCCGAACGACGCCTGCCTCGCCATGCCGCCCTGCATGAACTCGACCATGACTGTGGCCTCTCCGGCTGATCCAAAGGTGTGCAATGCCTCGTACACCCCGGCGTCGTGTTCATCGGCTGAGTAGCTTGCAGAGCTTCCGTCAGGGTTATTAACAGTTATCGTGGCGCTGAGTCCTGTCATCATGCTTCCAGCCATGGACTCGACCCAGAAGCGCAGTTCGACTTCGGCCCCTTCGTGGAGGTCACCGGGGAAATGTTCGTAGGAAATCTCAAGGCCGTCCATTTCCATGTGCGCCCGTTCAATTTCCAGGTGGCCGGGCATGGTGTACATCTCCTCAAGGTGATCTGCATGTTCGTCTATTGCGCCCATGACGCGAAATTCGTGCTCGCCGCTGGTCATGAACTCGTGCTCTGCGGCGTAATGATCCCCGTGCACTTCGAGACTGATTGCATCCCATTCAGTGGTGCCTTCCAGTCGGTGTTCCACCTCGATTTCGGGAATGGCTGTGGTCAGATTCCCGTTCTCGTCGCGAACGAAGACCTCGATTTCCACGTGGTCCAGTGTAGCCACGTGATCATCAGAGAACCGAAGCTCGACCTCGTAGGTGACTTCGTCATCGATTGCGGAGAGGGTATCGTCCGCGCATCCGGCGGTCAGGATCAGGCCTGCGACCAGCGTGAGTGTCAGTAGTGCTTTCATTGTTGAGCCTCTATCAATTGGTGACATCAACGGAGGCGGGAGCCACCGTGAAGGACGCCTTCATTCCGAGTGGATCGTGGGGGGTGCAGATATAGTCGTATAGACCCTCCGTGAAGCGTTCGTCGATCTTCAACTCGTATACCTCGCCCTTGGCGAACACAAAGGGGCCCATGACGGCATCGCCAAGATTCGCATCATCAGGGACCGTCTTGAACTCCACATTGTGGGGTACTACGTCCTCCTGGACCCACTGGATGGTGTCACCCGGATGGACCGTGACGGTCTCTGGCTCGAATCGCCACTGAGCCGTGGACTTGTCCACCATTTTGATGACGATGACCCGTCCTGTGGCGTCGTCTGCAGCTGGCTGTCGGGCGAGAGCGCCCGTTGCCAGGCCGGCAAAGAGTAGAAGAGTGATTACGTGGTTCATGACGTGTATAGCTCGGTGCGATCAATTGTTGGTTTCTCCAGATTCGTGCTGAGGGCACGATATACCTACGTTTTCCTCAATAACCATGCCAAGTGCATGTATTTATCTCGGACAAGTATATGTAAATCGTTGTGGCCTAACGCGTTACGTAAATCCTATTCCGGCGGGCGATTCGGATTTCTCCGACTCTCGCGTCACATGTCCGTGACGACTCCATGGCCCCGTGACTCGGGTTGAGGCGCCGATCGGCCAACGAAGGGCCCATAGGCAGCACCAGCGCCGGATTCACACCGATGGGACGCAAAGTCACAAGAATGTGACATCGCACGATCTGCCTTGACGAGTCAACTCCGGTAGGCAGCCGGCGCGATATCGTGCTTTGCCAGCAGGCGATAGAGGGTGCCCCGGGGCACCCCCGCCTCCTCCGCGGCCCGGGTAACATCCCCGCCATGAACGCGGAGCAGGGACGCGAAATAGTCCCGTTCGAAGCGTGAAATCTCCTGCTCCCGCATCTCAAAGAAACTCGATCCTCCCGACGGAGCGCTCTGTGTGGCCCGGTCAACCAGCTCCGGCGGCAATCCCTCAACCGTGACCACTTCGGAGGTCGCCACGGCCAGCACGCGTTTGATGACGTTCTGGAGTTCGCGGACATTGCCCGGCCACTCGTATCTCTTGAGAATCTCCAGGGCCGCATCGTCCACACGGACTCCCGTTCGATTCATCTCCTCACCGTACTTGCCGGTGAAATGCTCCACGAGAAGCGGAATGTCATCCGCTCGCTCGGACAGTGCGGGGATTCGAATACGAATGACGTTGATCCGGTAGAAGAGATCGGCCCGGAATCGGCCCTGCTCCACCTCCGCCTCGAGATCCCGACTGGTGGCCGCGACCACGCGGAGGTCAACGTCGATTTCCGCCTTGGCACCGATGCGCCGGAATCGCCGTTCCTGCAGCGCCCGAAGAAGCTTTGCCTGGAGGTTCAGGGGCAGTTCTCCTATCTCATCCAGAAAGAGGGTGCCCTCGTGAGCAAACTCCATGAGCCCCAGGCTTCGGGCCGTCGCCCCCGTGAACGCTCCCCGCTCGTGTCCGAAGAACTCGCTCTCCATCAGGCTCTCCGGTATTGCTCCGCAGTCCACCGGAACGAACCGGCCTGATCGGCGATGACTCAACCGGTGCACGCTCCTCGCCACCAGCTCTTTTCCGGTGCCGGTCGCGCCCGTGATCAAGACGTCCGCATCGGTATCCGAAACCATCTCGATGGTCGAGAACACATCCTGCATGGATGCACTGGCGCCGATCATTTCGCCGAACCAGTGCGGATGCTCCACCTGACGGCTAAGGAGTCGATTTTCCTCCCGGAGCCGCTTGTTGTCCAGCATGCGGCGAACGGTGAGACGAAGGTCTTCAGGTTTGAAGGGCTTCACCAGGTAGTCCGCTGCCCCGAGCTTCATGCCTTCCACCGCCGAGTCAACGCTGGGAAACGCCGTCATGATGAGCGACGAGATCCCTTCGTCGTGTGCTCGCGCCTCTCGAATGAGCTCGATTCCGGTCATGCCCGGCATCCGGATGTCGGTCAACAGGAGATCCCATACTTCTTCCTTGAGGAGCTTCGCCGCCTTGACGGCATCGGACTCGGTGACCACTTCGGTCTCCGGAAGCCGTTGCAGGATGTCGTGGCAAACCTCCAGCATCCCCGCCTCGTTATCGACTACCAGGATTCTGAACTTAGCCATCGACTGCCTCCGGCTCCGCCAGCGGAAACGCGAGTGTGAACTGCGTGCCCTCTGGACTGCTCTCCACGCGGATCGTCCCTCCGTTGTGCTGAACGATCCCCTGGCAAATCGAGAGACCAAGCCCGGTACCTTTCCCCTCCGGCTTCGTGGTAAAGAACGGCTCAAAAATCCGTGGAATCACATCAGGTGGAATCCCCGAGCCCGAATCGCCTACGTGGATCTCGAGAATCGATTCGTCCGTCCCCAGCGACACCACGTTCGAGGTGAGTTCCAGTGCGCCTCGGTTTGACATGGCGTCAAGCGCATTCAGAAAGAGATTCAGAAAAACCTGCTCAAGTTCCCGCTCGTTGGCGTACACAGTTGGCAGGCTGGCAGGGAGCCTGTCCGCCACGAGGATGCCCGAATTTTCGGCGCGCTGTTGGATCATCGACAACGCATCGCGGGCCGGGCGTGTCATGTCCACCGGCGCATGCTGTGCTCCAGAAGGCCTGGCGTAGGACAGAAGGCCGGACGCGATCTGGGCCACACGGTCCGAAAGCCCGATGATCTTCTCCAGCTCGCTGGCAGTTCGATCGGAGAGTTCGGACGCGTAGTCCGAAACCAGCAGCCTGGCCTTGGCACTGATGATGGCGATGGGATTGTTTACCTCGTGTGCTACCTGCCCGGCCAGCTCGCCCACGGCCGCCAACTGGCCGGCCCTGATCATTCTGCGTTCGGCCCGTTTTTGCCAGGTCACGTCCCGGACCAACTGCACCACATGAGTCGCCTGTCCGGCGCTGTCGAGAAGGGGGGCAGTGGTAGTCTGAAACGTCGGCGCCTGCCCTTCCTCGCCAGAGCCGGTCGACTCCAACACCTTGATGGCCTTGCTCTCCAGGGTGCCTCTGATCAAGGGGTGCTCTCCATTGAAAAGCGGGTCCAGCTCGGGGTCACCGCCGAACCTGGCGGCCCAAGATTTCCACCGGCTGTTCACCAGAATCAAGTCCAGGTCGCTGTCGTGAACCTGCAACCCGGTCTCGGTCGTCTCCAGTGAGCGTTCCAGTAGTTGGCGTTGCGTTCTGGCCCGATCTACCGAATCGGCCAACTGGCGCTCGCGGTTCCGCAGCCGCTCGGACAACGCCGTAACAAAGAAGGCCGTCAGAAAGAAAATGATAGCCTGAAGCCCCACGTAGCCGGCAACGTACACCGTGTCGAACGCCACATGGGCGGTCTCGCCAAGAATCTCATAGTGCGGCACCAGCTGCAAGGTGTAGTGCTCCAGGATTCCGGAGGCCTCTCCGGCCGCCATGAGTGTTACCAGTATCGTGGCGAAGGCGGCGATGGCGTAGCAAAGCCGCCTTGAGAGCGTGATCCCGGCAATAATGACATGGAAAAGCATCAGGAGCACGAGCGGATTCTCCACCCCACCGGAATAGTGTACCAGCAGCGTGAGGAGCACCAAATCGACCGCCGCCTGCCGGAGCAACCGGACGCTCGATCCAGGGCTGTTCCGGCTCAGACGGGTATAGAACAGATTCAGAACCGCCAGCGTCCCAATGACCGAGATCAACGGAACCCACGCCCGCTCAGGCAGAAAATCGACGACGAACACGGCCATGGCCGCCATCAGAAGAGCCACCAGAATTGCGATCCATCTCAGTGAGATGAACCATGCTTCCGGATCCAGCGCCTCGAAGCCGAGAGACCGGTGCCCCTCGAGATCATCTACAAACACCCGACCGGCTTGGCCCGAATGCGGGCGTTCACCGGTTCCAGCTTCAGTCAAGGAATCCTTCATCGCCACATTTGACCCTGCATTTCGTGAGAGTCAAGGTAGTGGATGTTCGGATTGGCTATTTCCAGAGTCGAATGCCAAGCACAATCGTGACCTCGCTCGACTCCCGTCCTGCGGCGCGAGCCATGTCCGCCGCCTCTCCAGTGAACCGAGTCCAGCTGACCCCCAGGTAGGGGGCAAACTCCCGCTTCAATTCACAGCGGAATCTGGCGCCCAGGCCGACCGTGTTCAATCCGGAGCCGACCCCCCATTCCTCAACCTTTTGGACCGCAGCGGAGGCCTCCAGTCTGGGTTGAAGGATCAATCGCTGTGTAAAGAGCATCTCGTAGCTGGCGGTGAACGTCGCGGAAATATCCCCATCCTGGCTCACGAAGAGGGACGGCTCAATTTCGAACCAGTAAGGTGCAAGACCCTCCATGGCGACCGCCAGGTGCGCGCGCGTGGAGACCTCTCCGTCTTCGAACTCGAGGTCGAGTCTGCCGCCAACCTGCGCATCGAAGTAAGCCGTGACTATGCGGCTGTAGAGCGCCTGGACTTCGACCTCCCCACCCTCGCCAGCTGTTGTTATGTCGCCCTCGCTCTTGATCCAGAGTTTGGTGTACTGGTTGCCGATCCACGCATCCGAGTCCCATCGTACAGGGCGGCCATCTGCACTCCCCGAGTATTCGAGGATGTCAAATAGAGCAAAGCTGCCGATGGCCTTGTCCATCCGCTGGGCGGTCGACGTCTCAGGCATGGCTGCCAGCACAACGAGCGACAGCGCAATCGCCCAAGCTGATCTGTTCATTCGTGCGCCCACTATTCGACCTCGCTGGAATCGGATGTGGTAACCTCGACGACTCTGAACATTCCCATTTCCATGTGATAGAGAATGTGGCAGTGAAACGCCCACCGGCCAGGTGCATCAGCCGTGATCAATACCGAGAGACGCTCTGCCGGCTTCACGTTCAGGGTGTGCTTTCGAGGCAACTGATCCCCCGTCCCGTTCTCCAGCACCATCCACATTCCGTGCAGATGAATCGGGTGCTCCATCATGGTGTCATTGACGAGGGTCAAGCGAAGCCGCTCACCGTGCCGGAACTGTATCGGGCCATCCACCTGCGAGAATGCCTTCCCGTCGAATGACCACATGTACCGCTCCATGTTGCCCGTTATATGGAGTTCCAACTCTCTGCCCGGTTCTCGCCTGTCCTCCACCGGATTCAGCCCCTTGAGATCTGTGTAGACCAGGACACGCCTTCCGTCCTCACCCAGGCCGAGACCAGGCTCGTGAAGCCGGCTTCGAATTTCCATCGGCACGGCCGCATTGGAGGGACCGTGAGTATCCGGACCGTGAGAAACGGTTGACGGAATCGAGCCCGCCGGAGCCAGGTCACCAGGGGGCATGTGGGCAGAGTGGTCCATGGCATCCATGTCCATACCGCCCATATCCATGCCCTGCATGTCCATGCCCATGTCGCCCATTCCCCGAATCGGACGAGAACGCCGCTCCGGGACCGGCGCCTGCATCGCCACTTTCGGAGCGAGCGTACCCATCGCGTACCCGCTTCGATCCATTGACTCGGCAAACACCGCGTAGGGACGGTCTTCCTTTGGTTCAACGATTACGTCGTAGGTCTCGGCGATCGCGATACGGAACTCATCGACCGTTACGGGCTGAACGTCCTGACCGTCAGCCTGAACCACCGTCATGGGCAGGCCGGGAATTCTGACATCGAAGAAGGTCCCGGCGCCCGCGTTGATGAACCGCAGTCGGACGCGCTCACCCGGCCGGAAAATGCCTGTCCAATTGTCCGACGGCGCCATTCCATTCATCAGGTAGTGATAGGTCGCGCCCGTCACATCCGCGACATCGGTCGCGTCCATCCTCATGCGCCCCCAGGCCAATCGCTCGCGAAGCGTCCTGCCGAGGCCATCGCGGGACGAGTCCCTTATCAGGTCGCCGATCGTGCGCCGCTGAAAATTGAAGTATGCGGGATTCTTCCGGAGGGTATTCAGAATGTGGTGAGGGTCGGCAAACGTCCAGTCACCCAGGACAATGACGAATTCGCGGTCGTACGGCTGCGGCTCCCTGCCTGCCGGGTCTATCACGATCGGTCCATACACTCCGCTCTGCTCCTGGAGGCCGCTGTGGCTGTGATACCAGTAGGTCCCGGTCTGTCGAATCGGGAAACGGTATTCGAAGGTTTCCCCAGGCGTGATCCCCGGGAAACTCACTCCCGGCACGCCATCCATTTGGAAGGGAAGCAGGAGCCCGTGCCAGTGAATGGAGGTATCCTCCTGAAGGTTGTTCGTCACCCTGAAGATCGCCTCCTGTCCCTCGACAAATCGGAGGAGGGGACCCGGGACCGTTCCGTTGATGCCAGTTACCGTAGTATCTATCCCGGCGATTCTTGCGGACGCGTGCCCTATGGCGAGGTCTACCGGAACGTCACGGGCGAAGGCGTTCAGCCCCATGCTGCCCGTGGCGTAGCCCGGCAACATGGACCCCAGGCCAACACCGAGTCCTACGCCGGCAGAACTGCGAAGAAATTTTCGGCGTGTAAACATTGTATAGCCTGAATTTGGCACTGCTGAGCCTGCGATAGCGGCGTGGTTCGGGTAACCCAACTGGTGAGATAGGGTCCCGTTTGATTGCCTGAAATTTCGTTCAGATTCGGCGACCACCTCGGATTCTGTGATAGAATTTTGGCCCGGCGACGAGTTCTGCAACAGATTTAAGACGGCTCAAAGGTTCGCATAAGGTTTGTGGACGGATTCTGTGATTCTCACCGAAATCTTGAGGCCTCCATGTACTTCGTCCCCGAGTGGGCGCCCGGCATCCACCCGTTGCTGGTCCATTTTCCGATCGTGCTGTTTGCGGTGGCACTGCTTTTTGACTTCCTGAGTCTTTTGGTGCGGGACGGCGAGAGATTTCGTTTCAGCGCGACCCTCCTATACGGTCTCGGGGCGGTCTCCGCAGTAGTCGTGTTCTTTACCGGCCGATCGGCAGGAGACGCGGTCATGCTGGACGGCGAAGCGAGTGTTGCGCTGACCGATCATGCAGACTGGGCGCTGCGCACGGTCTGGTATCTGGGGGTTTTCTCGACCGTCAGAATTGCCCTCTCGTTTGCGAAAACCCGCAATTGGACCAAAAAGGCCTATTGGGTACTCCTCTTGGCCGGAGCGATTGCCATGGGTCTGGTTCAGCAGACGGCAGAGCGCGGCGCCAAACTGGTGTTCCTGTACGGAGTTGGTGTTCAGACGGCAGCGGTTCACGTTGAAACACCATTGGTTGACGAAACCGGCGACGGGAGCGCGCTCCAGGAGCGGGATGCCGGTGGATGGCTATGGACTCCCGTTGAGTCGGCCCCCGGGTGGCCCTTGACTGCACTCGCAGGTAGCCCGCCAGCCCAGGGTGCCGTTCCAGGTACCTACGTGTTTTCCGATGAGCAGCCTGGAATTTTCTTGGCTCCGTGGACGTCCCAAAACGTACAAATGGACGCTGAGGTGGATGTCTCCGATTTTGACGGGACCGTTGAAGTGATCCATCACGTCCAGGACGTGGGCACCTTCGAATTTTTCGGTGCAGGAGCAGGGGAGGTGAAGCAGGGCTTCAATAGGAGTGGACAATTGACCGTCCTTGATCGAGGCGAGACGAGCCGTACCGACGGCATCCTTGTCATGCGCGCGGTAACGGACCTGACCCATCGCCGTGGCTATCTGGCCGGTGAGTTGGTCACCCATGGTCACGCGGACGCGCCATTGAAAGGCAAGGCTGGGCTGCGCATTTCAGGGTCCGGAACCATCCGGGTCCTCAGCCTCGGAATAACGCCGCTCCGCGGCCCTGCGGCCGCCGAGTCGGCAGCGGCTGAGTCGGCCGCCGCGGCCGCTCCCCAAGCTGCTGAAGAAGACGGTCACGACGATCACAGCCATTGATCTCCGAACACCAACGAGCAAACTGACCCTGCGATTTTCGACGGTACCTCCTTTCCGTCGATTGTGCGGATCCTGGCACCCGCTGGTCGTGGCTGGCACAGCGGTTGCCGGGAACTCCGCATTCTTTACCCCCCTTCCCCATACTTCAGACGCCTGAATGGACAATTCAGCCACCCCTCCGCTGATCCCAGCCCTTCGATTTCACTGGCTGACCCCTTTCTATGACGCCGTCGTTCGTACCACCACGCGAGAGCGTACGTTCAAGTCGGCTCTGATTGACCAGGCCGATTTTTCTGATGGTCGCAAGATCCTCGACCTCGGAGCAGGTACGGGTACATTGGCGATTCAGATCAAGGAGCGCTACCCAAATTCGATCGTCCACGCCGTGGATGGAGATCCGCGGGTACTCGACCTGGCCCGACGAAAGGCCTTCGGTGCTGGTGTGGACATCGAGTTTCGCGAAGGCCTGTCCTCCACCCTGCCGTACGCGAACGCGGAATTCGATCGAGTTGTCTCCACCCTGTTCTTTCATCACCTGAACTGGAACGACAAGCGTCTGACTGCCCAGGAACTGTTCAGGGTGATGAAGCCGGGCGCTGAACTCCACGTGGCGGACTGGGGGCGACCGGCCAACCTCCTGATGCGCGGGCTGTTCATTTTCGTTCAGCTCCTGGATGGGTTCGAAACCACGGCAGACAACTGCGCCGGCCGTCTGGTGCCTCTATTCCAGACGGCGGGCTTTCAGGATGTCGAGAGTTCGACGCGGTTTGACACGATCTTCGGAACGCTGCGACTCTATCGCGCTCGACGCCCCTGACGCGTTCGGGTCTGTGTGACTGCATCGACCGGAGCAGCTTCGCGGCGAGGTAGGAGGTGCCGCACGCCCATTCCGGCAGCGACCGCCACAGCTGCAGCGCCCGCCGCGTAGAACGGCATATAGACGTACCAGGCGAAGAGGCTGCTGCCCAAAAGCGGACCCAGAATCTGGCCTAGCCCAGCGGCCGTGCTGAGTATGCCCAGACCGGTTCCGGCCTGCGGA
>JAJCYP010000071.1 GCA_029262855.1 Bacteroidota bacterium
TCGCGTTTTCCGGAATCCCTAAATATTGATCGCCCTGCCGTACGCTGCCTTCGTCGCCTCCATCACAGCTTCCGAAAGAGTCGGATGCGGATGCACACTCTCCATGATCTCGTGCGCCGTGGTCTCCAACTGACGCGCGACAACGGCCTCGGCGATCAGCTCCGTAGCGTCATAGCCGATGATGTGGCAGCCCAGCAGTTCGCCGTACTTGGCGTCATAGATCACCTTGACGAAGCCCTCGGTGTGTCCTGAAGCGGACGCCTTGCCAGAGGCCTGGAAGGGAAACTTGCCCACCTTGATGTCGTGGCCGGCTTCCTTGGCCTTGGTCTCGGTCAGGCCCACGGAGGCGATCTGCGGCTGGCAGTAGGTACAGCCGGGGATGTTGTCGGTGGTAAAGGCGTGGACGTCCTCGCCCGCAATCTTCTCCACGCAGTTGATGCCCTCGTGACTGGCCTTGTGGGCCAACCAGGGCGGGCCCGCCACGTCGCCGATGGCGTAGATCCCCTCGACATTCGTCCGACCGAACCCGTCCACCACGATGGATCCGCGATCCGTCTTGACGCCCAGTTTCTCGAGGCCCAGGTTCTCCACGTTGCCGGCGATACCGACGGCTGAAAGCACCTGATCGGTCTCGAGCGTTTCTTCGCCCTTGGCCGTCTTGACGGTGACTTTGAGGACCTTGCCGGAGGTGTCCACCTTCTGGACCTGCGAGCTGACCATCACCTTGAGGCCCATCTTGCGGAACGTGCGTCCGAGCTCCTTGGAGACGTCCTCGTCCTCGATGGGGACCAGGCGATCCATGAATTCAACGATGGTGACCTCGGTCCCCATGTTGTGATAGAAGTAGGCAAACTCCACCCCGATCGCTCCGGCACCCACCACGAGCAGTCGCTTGGGCGGGGTCTTCTGCAACATCGCCTCTTTGTAGGAGAGGATCTTCTTGCCGTCGATGGGGAGGGGCGGGATCTCGCGGGCACGTGCGCCGGTGGCGAGGATGATGTGCTTGGCGGTGACGGAGGTCTTCTCGCCAATCTTCTTGCCGTCCATGTCCGTGGAGGGCACCACGTCCACCTTGCCGCCTCCGGCCAGGGTGGCATGACCCAGGATGACGTCAATCTTGTTCTTCTTCATGAGGAACGTGACGCCCTTGTTCATCTTGTTGGCCACGCCGCGGCTACGGTCGATGACCTTGCCGAAGTCCGCCTCGACCTTGCCGGCCAGTCCGTAGGACTCCAGGTGCCGGCCGCTCTCCATGATCTCGGCGCTCTTCAGGAGGGCCTTCGTGGGAATACAACCGATGTTCAGACAGACGCCTCCCAGCTTGTCTCGCTCCACAACGGCCGTCTTCAGGCCGAGTTGGGATGCGCGAATGGCGGATTCGTATCCGCCGGGGCCGGTGCCGATGACCAGTACGTCGTAGGAAGCCATGTCTATCTGGATGGGTTGCTCGGGGGCGATTCGGGCTCCGGGCGCCCGGAAATACTCAGCCAAATGATACCGATGTGTGCGCGCCGGGTTCGTGAATGGCGTGCTGAAAACGCTCAGGGCTGACGCAGCCTTTACGCGGCGTCCCTGATGTCGGGTAGGTCCCATAGGGCCTCTGGCGCGAAGTCGGCGCCGTTGGGCCAGACAATCGTCCCCGCTTCATCATCGACGCGGCCAAGCCGAAAAAAATCTGGATCCAGGAGCGGTTCGAAGATAGGTCCCCAGAGAAGCGGACGGACGTTGACCTCCTTCTCCACATCGTCGTCGAATCGCAGGCGAAGCCGGAAATTCCCCGTGTGTTCCGCCTCTACAATATGGAGGATCGGCCGGTAGGTATGATCTGTTCTCACGGCAGCGGTTCAATTGGCGCAAGCGGTTTTCGAATGCGTGCGTTCTCCCAGCGTTCCATTACCTCGACTTGGTGGAGGTCCAGCCACACTCGGACGAGCTTCAGCGCCCTTCGCGGCAGGGATCCGACCAGCACGGCGCCACCCTCAATCAGCACCTTGGCTTCGTGTTCGGCGTAGCGGATATGAAGGTGCGGTGGCGCGTGATCGTCATAGTACATATACACGGCTATCCCGTAGAAGTATGAGATGCGGGGCATGGGCTCAGGCTTTCCCATAGAGTCCACGCACCGGGACCTCGCAACGACACGCGAACTGTCCGCCCTCAAGGCCAGTAGGATTTCTTGCGCCTCGGGTAAGGGACTACTCTGCCGAAAACCCTACTGTTTGCCGCGGTACGCCTCGTCCACATCGGCAATCTTACCGACCCTCTTGGCATGGCGCCCGCCCTCGAAGTCTGTCTCGAGGAACACCCGCACAATAGACTTGACCACCTCAATGCCCAGCGTCCGCGCGCCGAGCGTCAGCACGTTAGCGTCATTGTGGGCGCGGGCGTTCCAGGCAGTGAACTCGTTGTATGGCGCAGCCGCGCGGATACGGTAGACCTTGTTGCAGACCATCGCCGAGCCGAGCCCCGCGCCATCGATCATGATGCCGAGGCGCGCGCGCCCATCGGCCACCATGCGGGCCGTGGCGTAGGCGAAATCGGGGTAGTCGCACGAGGCCTCGGAATGGGTGCCGACGTCGTGGACGGCCCATCCGAGTTGCTCGAGGAAGGGGGTGAGTTCAGCCTTGAGAGCAAATCCGCCGTGGTCACTGCCGATGGCGACTCTCTTTGGGCCGCTGGGCTTGGGTGCCGGGGTGTCTGGGTGCTCGCCGGCCGCCCGGAGTTCGATCCCCAGGGACCGCGACGCGTCGTGAGCCAGCGGCGTGATGATGGCCTTGTCCGGGACAACCAGAAAAGACTCGCCTGCGCGATGCGCGTCGCGCACCTTCTGCTCTGATATGACGGACCTTCTTGCCAAGGCCGGAAGCTACGATCTGCGGGGGGAAGGCGCACCGACGGGGGTCAATCGCCGAAGGTACGACCCTCGGGCCAAGCCGGCCTCCCCTGCGGACACCGGTGAGGGCTAAAGAGAGTCGTCATCTCTTGCTGGCGCATCAGGAATGCTACTCAGTGCGGATTCGAAGAGTGCCCGATCACCCCTTTCGGCTCGTTCTGCCAGATACTCGCTGGTCATGAGAGCAGACATCTTTTCAGCGACAGCCGTTGAAATGAACTGGTTGATGGACACTCCTTCCGCGTCGGCCAACTTGCGCACCCGATCGTGAAGTGAATTGGGAAGTCTCAAACTAAGCGTACTCATATCAGGCCCTCCTGATGTAGAAACTCTTTGGGAGTCCAGAGAGACAAACCGAACGTGGCCGCTTTGTCAAAATCCTTCTTGTTGAAAGTGACGATACCCGACGAAGACGAGGCAACCGCAACCTCCAGCACCATTTCATCACTTGGATCTCGCAACGTAGGTCTCCAAAGGAAGAAAATGTCCTGGTGCAAACTGACCTTGCATAGATAATTTAAGAGTGCGTCCACCGTGGGTGGATCCAGACCAATGTCCAGGGCCGTCTTCGCCGCCGCGTATTCGTACTCAATGACAAGCGGCACCGAAACCACCGTTTCGAACTGTCCCGTTCCAACCAAAGAGAGGAATCTGAACGATGCGCCGTTCCTGGATCGGAGCGCCGACACTAGAACATTGGTATCAAGAACAACTCTTTTCATCTATTGTGGTATCGTGCGCGATACTACACCTAATAAGAACAGTTCCCTCTTGGCAGTACTATGCAATGTTGAGGCAACCAGTTTGGGATTCTCATTGAGCAGTGAGGGTGCCGCCCTAACTTGTCTGGCGGCTCGTGTAGGCTGGAATCCTGTTTGAGTCCAATCCTTAGGTTCACCCCCTACCGGGCCCACAAACGTAGAAAAACGGAAGTCGATGCGCCTTTCTGTTCTGCTCTTCGTCGTGCTGACCCTCGCCGCATGCGAAGAACGCCCCGCCCCGGTCCCGGAGTTCGTCCCTCAGTGGGCCAAGTCAGCGGTCTGGTATCAGATCTTCCCTGACCGATTCCGAAACGGCGACCCGTCGAACGACCCAACGCTCGCCGACCTGGCCGGAGCGGATCCGGTCGAGCCGCCGAAAGAGTGGCAGCGCCACCCTTGGGGCAGCGACTGGTACGAAATGCAGCCGTGGGAGCGGGCAAACGGCGAACCCGAGTTGTGGAAACACATGCTGCGTCGCCGATACGGAGGCGATCTGCAGGGCATCATAGACCGACTGGGATACCTGGACTCGCTCGGCGTCAGTGCGATCTATCTGAACCCGGTCTTTACGGCGCCGTCCCTGCACAAGTATGACGGGGCGACCTACCACCACATCGATCCGAACTTCGGTCCCGATCCCGCAGGAGACCGGGCGATGATCGCGACTGAGGACCCCCTGGATCCGGCCACCTGGGTCTGGACGTCTGCCGACGAACTCGCTCTGGAACTCATCGCCCGCATCCACTCGCGCGGCATGCGCGTGATCTTCGACGGAGTGTTCAACCACATGGGGATCAACAGTTTTGCCTTCCAGGATCTGATGGCAAACCAGCAGGAGTCTTCTTATGCCGATTGGTTTATCGTTCACTCCTGGGACGATCCGGCCGCCGGGACCGCGTTCGACTATGAGGGCTGGGTGGGCGTCAAGTCGCTGCCCGCCTTCCGGGAGGACGAGACGGGGATCGTGCCCGGGCCGCGGGATTACATCTTCGCAGCAGTCTCGCGATGGATGAATCCGAAGGGGGCCGGCATCGAACACGGCATCGACGGCTGGCGGCTCGACGTGGCCTGGGACGTGGGTCACCCCTTCTGGAAGCGATTCAGATCGCATGTGAAGGGGATCAATCCAGAGGCCTACCTGACGGCCGAGATCGTTGATACGCCCGAGCGGGTTCAGCCCTATATGGAAGGCGATGAGTTCGACGGTGAGATGAACTACAACTTTGCCTTCTCTGCCGCCGAGTTCATGTTCAACCCGGGTCAGATGCGCATATCGGCAACCGCCTTCGATCGGGAACTGGAGCGGATGCGCGAGCTGTACCCGCCCGGCGTGGCCTATGTATCACAGAATCTGTTCGGGAGTCACGACGCGAATCGGATTGGCTCCCACATCGTCAACCGCGGCATCGGCAACTTCCGCGACTGGGGTAACTACTTCGGCCTCTCCAAACCCAGCGAAAACCCGGCATACCGGGTCACGAAGCCCGTGGCGGAAGACATCCGACTTCAGAAGCTATTCGCCATCCTGCAGATGACCTACGTCGGCGCGCCCATGATCTACTATGGCGATGAGGTGGGCATGTGGGGCGGCAATGATCCAGACGACCGCAAGCCGATGGTCTGGGAAGACCTGGAGTACGCGGACGAAGTCACGAACCCGGACGGGTCGCGTCGGACGCCTGACGTTGTCGCCGTGAACCACGACCTCCTCGATCACTATCGAAGCCTCATCGCCATCCGGAGGGCCCACTCGGCGCTCAACCTGGGTGACTACCGGACGCTGATTGCAGACGACGAGCGGGACGTGTTTGCGTTTGAGCGGACCCACGGCGACGATCGCGTCATCGTGGTAATCAACAACTCCGAAGGGCCGGTCACAGTAGACCTGCCGCTGGACTGCGCTCGCGATCTGCTGGGTGGCGCGCGCCACGAGGGCGGGGGATTCGAGATTGCTGGCAAATGGGGCCGCGTACTGGTCCCGTGCGAAGGTGCCGCACCACAGCGGACTATCAGAAAACCTCCTTGAGATCAATCCGCGCTTCAGGAAAGCCCTCCGGCGAGGCAATATCGGTCGGACCGAGCGTGGTCAAGTCCCGGTACTCGTTACCGTCGGGAGAGCGATGGATCTCCACGTGTCGCTTGACAAGGTCCACCAGCCAGACCTCCGGAATCCCGAACTTGGCATACATCGGCAACTTCACCTTCTTGTCGAACCGCCTCGAAGAATCGCCGACCTCAACAATCAGGAATACATCCTCCGGCGCCGGGTGCGCCTCGCCGTACTTCCGCAAGGGAAGGCGGAGGACCGCAACATCCGGCTCCGGCTCGTTGAAGGTGTCCAGCCGAACCACGCCCTGAATTCGGACAATGGCCTGCCCGCGCACGGCCTCGGTCATCATCATGGTGAACGCGTCCACGCCCATCCCGTGGGTCTTTCCGATCGGCGACATCTCCACCACCTGTCCGTCCAACAGTTCGACCCGATCGTCTCGACCGATGATGCCGATTTCCGCCATGCGGTAATAGTCATCAACGTTGAATCGACGCTGAACCGGAGTGGCGCGGGTGTCCATGAGGGCGGATGCGGTGGTCATTGGATGTGTCCCAGTCGCTATCAACACGCGTTTCGGTGAGTCGGGTTTCGACTATAGAGACGCCGGGCTCGCCTTCGTAACGCGGGTGCCTACTTCAACCACCTCGCCGGATCCACGAACCCATCCTTCGAAAGCCCAAAGAAGTACCCGGCGCCATAAGGCTCCGAGTCCGTCCCGGCTTTCCCGACCAGCTGTCCGGCCGTCAGCGTCTGCTGCGGCGTGACATAGACGCTGGAGAGGTTTCCGTAGACTGAGACGTAGTCGCCGTGAGAGACCATGATATACTTGCCGTAAACCGGCATTACGTCGATTCCGATCACCCGGCCCTCGAAGACAGACCGGACGTCGGCTTCCGGAGCGGTGGCGACGACGATGCCCTGATTCGTGGTTCGGGTACCGTACTGCGCGTTGACCTGAACGCCGAACCGCTCGACCAGGGTGCCGCCGGCAGGCCAGGGAAGGCGGCCGCGGTTGGTCTCGAAGGAGCCGGTCAAGGCCGCATATTCGGCGGCGCTGAATCCGGTGCCTGCGGCTGCGGCGCGACGACGCTCCTCGGCAATCAGTGCCTCAAGGCGGCCGGCGAGCTGTGACTCAGCGCGGCGGCGCTCGGCAAGCTGCGACTCGAGCCGCCCTTTCTGCTGCCGAAGCTGCCGGGCGACGCGTTCGCGTTCGCGCTTCTGGTCAACCAGCGTCTCCTGCTCCTTCCTCGCACCGCGGAGCGTTTCCTCGGTGTGGGCAAGGGTCTCCAGGAGGTCGGCTCGCCGGGCCTCCAGGGTCGAGGTGGACGAGCGAATCTCTTCAACCTGAGCCGTCCGGGCATCGCTGAACCGGCTCAGGTAGTTCACGCGAACCAGCATCTGGTTGATGGATGCGGCGGAGAATATCAGCGCCAGATCGTGCAGTCGCCCATACTTGTAGGCGTGCGTTGCCCGGGCTCGATACTCGTCCTTGAGGGCCTGGATTTCACGCGAGAGGCGCTCGACCTGGGCAAAAACGGAATCGCGTTCGGCCGACAGCTCGGTGATGCGATCCTCGAAGGTCCGGACCACCTCCTCGCGAATGGCGATGTCCCGGTTGAGGCGATTGAGCAGTTGGAGCGTGGCCGTCTCGCGGGATCGCGTAGTACTGAGCTCCTTCTCATCGGCCGAAATCTTGGATCGTAGCGATGTCAACTGCCCCTCAAATACCTCCCGGGATTCTGTACCGTTGGAGGCCAGGGTCTGGGCGAAAGCCGGAGAGGCCAGCAGCACCAGAGCGACAGCGAGAGGCGGGAAGAGCCTGAGCACAATCAGTAGACGGGGATGCGTTGAACGTCGGAGCGAAGCCCGAGATCGAACGACAATTCCTCCGGGTCAGGTCTGATGCGTCGAATCGAGATACTGGCACGAACTTCCTCGTTCGGCCGGGATGTGACGATTCGGCGCGGCAGATATCGCCCCTCGGTACGTTCAAAATCGGTAAACCTCCTTTGTTCAAGAACCGTGCCCGTGGCATCGCGTCGATCCGCGGCGATGATGCGCCAGCGTTTGGGGTCGACGATGACCTGTCGTGTGTTATCCAGGTTGCGCAGCACGTAGTACTGATCATCCAGACTGACCGTCCAGCGTTCGCCGGAGAGGTCATCGTACCCGAAGACGGCGGCCGCAATGTCAGAGCGCCAGAAGCCGATCGGGAGCATGCGCTCGGCGACCCCGCGAAGGCCGTAGAATAGCTTCTTCTCCAATCGGTCGTAGACAAACATGGAGTCCGGCGTGACAAGCGCACGTGAGACTTCGATGCCGAGTGGGGCACGGAAGCGAATCAAGACGGAGTCCGCACGTCGATAGGCGATTCGAGCGTTCAACGTGCCCCGGTCTCCGGGGACGCTGTACGCAACCGACAAGTCCCCGGTGAAGCTGCTCCACAGAGAGTCGGGCACAGGCAATCGCGCAATGATCTCCTCCGCGCTGTGGTTGGGAAACCCGTCCGGTGTAGGGAGAGCGGCCTCCCGTGCTCCCGTGCAGGCCGTGAGGCCCAGGATCAGCGGGACCAACGCCAGGAGTCTGCGCACGTCTATTGCAACCGGGCGAGTACGAGGTCCGAAGTCGGGGCAGCGGCCAGCGCTGCTTGCCAGGCCGCGACGGCGCGGGTCCGGTTGCCGGCCCGGGCATGCATGTCGCCCAGGATGAGCCACTCAAGGGCGGTCCTGGTTGATCCCGCTTCGCCAAGGAACGGAGCAGTGTCAAAATCTGTCGGTTCGCCGGTCAGGAGCCACTGAAGAAGGGTCCGTGCTCCGCGCACCTTGTCCTGCCAAGCGGGATCCTCGGAGATCGCCTGGCCCTGCTCCAGCGTTTCGGCCGCCTCGGTCAGCCGAAGGGCGTGCGTGTAGGTCTCAAACGCGGCCAGCGTGAGATCCTGGTCTCCCGGGAAGAACAGCAGCCCGTCCTCAGCAAGAGGCACGGCGACCTCCAGATTCCCGATATCCAGATTGGCAACAATGGCCTCGACTCGAAGGGCAAGATTGCGGACGTCATCGTCGGCCGCCTCGGCGAGTCGCGCTGCCCGGGCGACCGGGTCGCCAGCCTCGGTGTTGGGTGTCACAATGAGCCCGGGCGCCAGGCTCTCCAGCGCCGCGCTGGCTTCCTGATCTCCAGGCGAAAGGACGAGAACACGCTGAAACGCCGCCACGGCATCGGACGTGCGGCCGAGTCTCACCAGGATCTCTGCCCGGATCTGTTCATCGTGCGCAGTCGGGTCCAACCCGACCAGCGAGTTCGCCGTCTTCAGAGCAACGTCCAGATGGCCCAGTGACAGCGTCACATCCCGATACTCACGAAGGATCTCCGGATTCAGGGGCGTGAGCGAAAGCGCCGTCGCATAGGCTTCGGCTGCTGAAACCCGTTGTTCGAGTCGAGACAGTAGTCTCGCTCGCGCTACGTGGGCCTCTACGCGGAGAGGCTTGAGGGCAACCAGTCGGTCGTAGGCCTCCAGGCTTCCGACCCCATCGCCCGTCGCCTCGCGCAGTTCGGCCACCAGTGTGATGTTTTCCGGCCGGTCCGGAGCCAGCTTCAGCGCCCGTTCGGCGTAGAAGGTGGCCTGGCCGGCATCGCCCAGCTCCGCGTAGGTGGAGGCCAGCGCCGCGTGGATGGCCGCTTCCTCAGGCTGGAACCTGAGTGCCTGATCAAACAATTGCGCCGCTCCCTCAAGATCTCCAAGGAACGAGCGGGTCATCCCGCGGACCAGGAGTCGCGAGGCCACAAGAACGGGGTCCTGCGGTACCTGGGCCTGCAGTTCGTATTCCCCAAGAGGCCCCAGGAGGCAGATAAGTAACAGCAGCCTCAATCGCATGAAAGCAAAACGAGGCCCCAAACCGCAGGTTTCGCGGGTCGGCGAGGGATTCAGACCGTTGCGCGGCCTTCGCACCGGTCTTACCCTGCATGCACAGGTCACAATACAGAATCGATGGGCGAGCACGACGTAAAGAAGACGGTCGATCCGGTTGCTACCAGGCGGTTCACCCGGCAGGTAATTCAGGACGTCCGAGCATTGGAATACATGCTCGAAAACAACATGCTGGAGACCGGTGTTTCGCGCATTGGCGCCGAGCAGGAGTTGTTTCTGGTTGACGCAAGTGGCCAGCCAGCCAACTTGGTCATGGAGCTGCTTGAGAACAACACGGACGAGCGTCTCGTGACCGAGTTGACGCGGTTCAATCTGGAGTTCAATCTGGACCCCTGCGACCTGGGAGGGAATTGTCTCCGCAAGATGGAGACCCAGATCGATGAGGTGCTCGGCGACGTTCGACTGCTTGCGGAAAAGGTCGGCGCCAAGGTTGTGATGACGGGCATTCTCCCGACCATCCACCTCTCGGATCTGGCCATCGAGAACATGACGCCGATGCCGCGCTACTACGCGCTGAACGACGCGATCATGGGTCTTCGATCCGGTCCCGCCCAGTATGCCATACGGGGAACGGATGAGCTGTTCTTTCAGCATGACAACATCATGGTGGAAGGCTGCAATACGTCCTTCCAGACCCACTTTCAGGTTGATCCGGAGAGCTTTGCGCACGCGTACAACGTCGCCCAACTGGTGGCGGCCCCGGTCTTGGCGGCGGCAGCCAATTCGCCCACGCTCTTCGGCAAGCGCCTGTGGAAGGAGACCCGAATCGCGCTCTTCCAGCAGGCGGTCGACACCCGATCGAGCAATCTCTACCTCCGGGAAATGAGTCCCCGGGTGCACTTCGGCACTTGCTGGGTGAATGAATCGGTGACGGAGCTCTACAAGGAGGATATCGCGCGTTTCCGTGTCATCATGACATCGGACTACGATGATCCGTTCGTGGAACTTCGCGAGGGCAAGATCCCGAAGCTGAGGGCACTGGGAGTTCACAACGGAACCGTGTATCGCTGGAACCGGGCCATCTATGGCGTCTCGGGCGGGAAGCCGCACATCCGCATCGAAAATCGCATCCTGCCCTCTGGGCCGAGTGTGGTAGACGAGGTGGCCAACGCTGCCCTGTGGTTTGGTCTCGTGCTCGGACTGACCAGGAAGTACGACGACATTCGGCCGTTGATGGAGTTCGACGAGGCGCAGTCAAACTTCGTGGCCGCCTCCCGGCTTGGCATGGGCTCGCAGCTGAAGTGGATCGATGGCGGGCGCTATCCGGCACCGGAGTTGATCCTGGACAAGCTGATTCCGATGGCACGGGAAGGACTGTCCGGTGCCGGCATCGACGCGGCCGACGTGGATCGATACCTGGGCGTCATCAAGGAGCGGGTCGAAACCCGCATGAACGGAGCTCAGTGGCAACTGGAATCACTGGCCGCCATGAAGAAGGAAGGGAGCACACGGGCCGAGCGTCTCGATGCCCTGGTGGCAGCCACCATCGCCCGTCAGGAAACTGGAGCTCCGGGCCACGAATGGGGACTGGCCTCCCTGGCCGAGAGCACCACCCTCAAGCGTCTTCGGGAAACGCGGGTCGAGCACTACATGTCGACCGACCTTTTCACCGTCCATCAGGACGAGGCGGTCGAATTTGTAGCCGTGCTGATGGACTGGAGAGACATTCGCCACGTGGTCGTGGAAGATTACAACCACCGGCTTGTGGGCCTGGTGCCGCACCGAAGGATCCTGCGGTATCTCTCCGAGCGTGACGGAACGTTTGCCGGAAACGACGACGTGACCGTGAAAGACATCATGATCAAGGATCCTGTCTCGGTGGAGCCGACCACCTCAACGGTCGAGGCCATCAAGATCATGCGCGATCGCAAGGTTGGCGCCCTGCCGGTCACGCGAGACGGTCAATTGGTGGGCATCATCACCGAGTCCGATTTCTCACGGATCGCCGGGAAATTGCTGGACGAGAGGCTGGAGAGCGAGGGCCAGTAAGCTCCCAATCGCCCGGCCCGCCGCTAGCCCGCTCGATTGACGGACCAATCGTACTCGAAATCTGCGCCTTGGCGGGCCAGATCCTTCGCGGATCGGCCTTCGAGGAGTACGCGCAGCTCATCGGCCTGCGGGCGATTGGGGTCCAGGTAGCCCAGCAGGAAGTCACCGGCCGGCTTGCCTGCCCGATCGAAATCGTCTCCGAACCAGTCAAGCAGTTTGGAGGCTAGAAGCTTCCCGTTCTCGACGCGAAAATGCCTCGGGCTGTTGACGAACTCGCGCATGGCCCGATCCAGTTGCGCGTCCAGATCGGCCGCGCGGAAGGCCTCCGGCCAAAGCCTGGGGCACGAAACAGCGGCGCAGTTGAGGGCCACATGGTTGCGGGGATCGAACTGGGCCGGGCGCAACCGGGCAAAGGCCGCCTCGCCTTCGCGAAGGATGCCGTGCTCGATCTGGTCAAGCGTCAGGGTCTGGCCGGCCACGCGAATGTTGGTCTTGAAGAAGACAGATCCGAGGTCAAGTCCCATAACGTTGTCGCGACCTGGACGCTGGGCCACCTTGTTCAGCATATGCACGTTGTAGGCATTGAGCCAGAACGCGAGCTTCTCCTTGTCGGGCGCATCCAGGGAGAAGTTGAATTCCTCAATGCCTTTCACCACGGCGGGCCATTCAGGATGGTCAGCCAGACGGTCGTAGTGGACCAGCCCGTCCGGGGTCAGGACATCCTTGAGGAAGTTGGTGAACGCCTCGGCGTAGTCGGTGGACTGGGGCGCGGCTTCGGGGGAGGGGGACCACGTCGGATCGGCCTTGCAGCCGAGACCCAGCAGGGTGGTAGCGAATATCAGAAACAGCTTCATGCTCGTAGGTACCCGATGGGGGGTCGGATGTTACCTTCCACCACCCCGCAGAAACCGAGAACGTGGATAGACGCGACTTTATCGAACGATTGGGCCTCGGCATGGGCGTGGTCCTTGCTCCGGGCACGGTCGCCGCGATCCTGTCCGGTTGTCGTCCTGAGCTTGACACAGGTCCGGGCTTCCTCACCCGCTCGGAGCACGAGTTGGTGGCCGACCTCGCAGAGCTGATCATCCCGCAGACGGATACCCCCGGAGCCCGGGAGGCCGGCGTGGCAGACTATATCGACATGCTGCTGGAGCATTTCTCTGGCGACGCCACGCGCGATGAGGTGCGAGCCCAACTGGGCGAGCTTCAGGACTGGATTGGCGATCATGGGGCGCAGAGCATCTACGAACTCGGCGAGGCTCAGACCTCCAGGCTCATGCTGGCGCTGGATCAACAGGCATTTCCCGTGGCCGGCCTTGTACCCGCCGGCCTGACCGGACTCCCGGGAGGCGAGACACCCCTCCTCAGGCGGATCAAACCCTGGACCGTGGCCGGATACTACACGTCCCAGATGGGTGCCACCATGGAACTCCACCAATCGCCATTCGGGGCCTATGACGGCGACGTCCCGATGAGCGAAGTAGGCAAGACATGGGCGTGAACGAGTTCGATGCCATCGTGGTCGGCACCGGGATGTCCGGCGGCTGGGCCATGCGTGTCCTGACCGAGGCGGGCCTCAAGACACTGGCGCTCGATCGTGGGCGCATGGTGGAGCACGGCGACTATCCCACGGAGCACAAGCAGCCCTGGGACATGCCGTGGCGAGGAGGCCGGGTCCACCCGGATGTTCGTGAGGACTACCCCGTCCAGCGACGCTATCAGGCATTCGATGAGTATTCGCGGCACTGGTACATCAAGGATACCGATGCTCCCTACGTGGAGGACAAACCGTTCGATTGGATCCAGCCCGACATGGTCGGCGGCAAGTCCCTGATGTGGGGTCGGCAGAGTTACCGCTGGAGCCCGGTGGACTTCGAGGCGAACCTCAAGGACGGACACGGGGTGGATTGGCCGATTCGCTACGATGATCTCGCGCCGTGGTACGATCTGGTTGAGCGAACGATTGGGGTCAGCGGATCTCGTGAGGGGCTTCCGCAGCTTCCCGACGGGAAGTTTCAGCAGCCGATGGAAATGAACGCGGCCGAAAAACTGGCGCGCGACCGGATCGAATCCACCTTTCCGGGGAGGCGGGTCATCATTGGGCGGGCGGCCGTGCTTACCGAGCCGCTCGACGGCCGGGCGCCCTGCCACTACTGCGGTCCCTGCATCCGGGGCTGCTCGACAGGGTCCTTCTATTCGACGCAGTCCAGCGCCCTCCCGGCGGCTCGCGCGACGGGAAAGCTGACGCTGCTGTCCCGGAAGCTCGTCCACAGTGTGGTCTATCGAGAGGGCCGGGCCACTGGCGTGCGCGTCATCGACATGGAGTCGGGACGGTTCGAAGAGTACACCGCCAAGGTGGTCTTCCTGTGTGCCTCCAGCCCGGGGACCGTCAGGATCATGCTCAACTCGAAGAGCACCGAGTTTCCAGAGGGCATCGCCAACGGAAGTGGGATTTTGGGGCACTATCTCTTGAACCACCACGCGCGCGTCGGTGCGGGCGGGAGCATGGAGGGGATGGAGGACAGATACTACCGGGGCAATCGTCCGAATGGGATCTATATCCCGCGCTTCCGCAACCTGGAATCAGACGGCCCGCGCGACTTTGTCCGCGGATACGGATTGCAGGGCGGCGCGGGTCGCGGCGGCTGGAGTCGCGGCGGCAACATGCCCGGATTCGGAGCCGACTTCAAGGCGGGCCTGCGTGTGCCTGGCGAGTGGAGAATCGGATTCCAAGCCTACGGCGAGGTGCTCCCCTACTTCGAGAATTACATGACGCTGGATGACACCCTCACGGACAAGTGGGGGATGCCCTCGGCCCGATTCCACGTGGGCCGCTTCGACAATGAGTTGGCGATGCGAAAGGACATGGCCGCGACGGCCGCCGAGATGCTTGAGGCCGCGGGGGCGAAGAACGTGAACACCTACGACAACGCGCAGGTGGCTCCCGGCAATACGAATCACGAGATGGGAGGCGCGCGAATGGGTCGCGATCCAAAGACCTCCGTTCTGAACGGATGGAATCAGTGCCATGAGATCCCCAACCTCTTTGTGACCGATGGGGCCTGCATGACCTCGTCGGCGTGCCAGAATCCGTCGCTGACCTATATGGCGCTGACCGCGCGGGCGGCGCACTACGCGGTTGATCAACTGAAAATCGGGGGGCTGGCGCGGGTCTGATCCTGGCCCGGTGCGTAGTACGCATCTCCACAACACACACCAATACCGTGAACTGGAAAGCCAATCAACTCAGTGATTTGACCGGCAAGACCTACCTGATCACCGGGGGAAACTCGGGAATCGGCTGGGCGGCGGCGGCCCACCTCCGCCGAGCCTCGGCGAACGTAATAATCACCGCGCGGGATGAGAAGAAGGGAGCAGCGGCGGCCTCACGCCTGACTGATATCCCGAGTCCGGGTACAGTCACCATGGTCAGGCTCGATCTGGCAGATCTCTATTCGGTGCGCCAAGTCAACGATGCGGTACGCAGCCACGTGGACGGATTGGATGCCGTGATCAACAACGCGGGGATCATGCAGACCCCCGAGTTGAAGACGGTAGAGGGATTCGAGCTTCAATTCGGCACGAACCACCTGGGCCATTTCATGCTCAACTACCTGGTCTTCGACCTTGTCTCCGCTCGGTCAGGACGCATCGTGCCGGTGAGTTCCATAGCCCATCGCCAGGCGAAGGGAATCAACTTCGAGGACCCGATGCTGACGAAGGGCTACTCGCCCATCACGGCATACTGCCAGAGCAAGCTTGCCAACCTCATGTACGGACTGGAACTCGCCCGACGACTGGAAGCTTCGGGGTCTTCGGTGATCTCCGCGAGTGCCCATCCGGGATACTCGGCCACAAACCTCCAGAGCACTGGCCCGACCGGATTCTTCAAAGCGTTGTACAGGGTAACGAACCGAATCGTAGCTCAGTCGGCGACGGATGGTGCACTGCCGGAAGTTCTCGCTGCCGCCGGGGACGAAGCTCGGAACGGCGGCTACTATGGACCCACGCGGATGGGAGACATGCGTGGCCCGGTGGGAGAAAGCCGGATTTCTGACGCCGCGAAGGACGAGGAGGCCGCTTCCAGACTTTGGGCCCTGAGTGAGGAACTGCTTGGCATATCCTGGTCCGTTGCGTGATGCCGCCGGTAAGATGAACAGTCAGAGGCCAAAGGCGGCGCTTGTCACTGGAGCGTCCAGGGGAATCGGAGCGGCAACCGCGCGTGCACTGGCCGGTCGCGGGCTGCGCGTGGCGGTCTGCTACCGCTCGAATGAGGAGGCCGCCCGTGCTGTCTGTGGAAGCCTGCCCGGTGAGGGGCACGTGGTGCTACGCGCCGACCTGCAAGACGCCGGCGCGGCCGAGAGCCTGGTCCATCGAGCCATCGAGCGCCTGAATGGACTCGATGTGGTTGTCAACAACGCCGCTGTGAGAGGGCACCACCCCATCGCCACCACGGACATCGACACCTGGCAGGTCGACTGGCAGCGCATCCTCAAAGCGAACCTGGTGGGCCCGGCCGACATCTGTTTCCACGCAGCCAGGTACATGATTGGGGCGGGCATTCGCGGGGCGATCATCAACGTCTCATCGCGCGGCGCGCTTCGCGGCGAACCGGATATGCCCGCCTACGGCGCCGCAAAGGCAGGCATCAACGCCCTCACGCGCTCGCTGGCATTGGCCCTCGGTCCGCACGGTATCCACGTGGCGGCGGTGGCACCGGGCTTCGTTCAAACCGAAGGCACGGTAGCCAGACTGGCGGGACCGGAGGGCGACGGGATCAGGGCCCAGTCTCCTCTTGGTCGCGTTGCCACGGCCCAGGAGGTTGCGGAGGCCATCGTCTACCTGGCATCCGCCAAGATGGCGACCGGCTCCATTCTGGATCTCAACGGCGGTTCGTATTTGCGATAGCCGGCGCCGGGGCCGGCGCCCGCGCCCCCCGCTCATCACAGAAAATATCGCACCAGAATCACCGCGGCGGCAGAGGCAGAGACCGTCAGTATGAGCGGCTTGACGAACCCCTTGTCGAGATAGGGGGCACTGTACCTGGACGCCAGGAACCCCAATGCCACTCCGGGCAGCAGCAGACTGCCGAGAAAGATCTGGTCCCAACCGAACTTGTCGACCGTCCACAGTGCAAAAAGCGCCGAGATGGTCCCGGCGATGAAGATGCCCGACAGGGTCCCGCGGACCTGCGGGCCCGCCTGACGCGAGTAGAGGAGGGCCATCGGTGGACCGCCAATCGATGAGGTGGTCCCCATGAATCCAGACAGTGTGGCGACCGCGACGACATTGCGATTCGATATGGGGAGCTGCAGGCCGGACAACACCAGGGCAAGGCCCACGAATACCAGGCCGGCGGCAATCACGCTCAGCGACTCCTGGGCCACGTATCCCACGACCAGTGCCCCGAGGAAAGCGCCAATAACCCGCCCCAGTACACCCCAACCTATTTCTGAAACCACAACCTCCGTCCGCTCCCGGTAGAAGACCACAATGGTCAAGAAGAACGCAAGCATGAGTGTCGGCCCTGGGACAAACGGAGGGTAGATCAGCAGAAGCAGCGGGACGCCCAGCGTGCCCAGGCCGAACCCGATGGATCCCTGAAGCGCGGCGCCGACGAAGACGATGAGGCTTGCGAGGGCAAGCATTTCAGGAGAGATGGGAATGCTGGGCAACTTGGTTTCGCTGGAGGTCTGAGTGTTGTGGTGGCCGGCAAATGTAGGCACGGAGGGTCGCCGAAGATTTAGATTGCATGCGGCCCCCATTCCAATCGGTGTTTCCATGCGTATTGCAACTCTTGGACTTCTTCTGCTGGTCCTCCCAGCCTCCGCCCAGACGCTCCAGGTCCCGGGCCTGGAGCAGCCCGTCGAGATCATTCGCGATCCGTGGGGCATCAATCACATCTACGCAGAGACCGAGCATGACCTGTTCTTTGCCCAGGGCTATGCCGCCGCAAAAGACCGACTTTTCCAGTTCGAGGTCTGGCGGCGCCAGACCACGGGCACTGTCGCAGAGCTGCTTGGGAGGCGCGAACTGCGACGGGACATCGGCACCCGGCTCTTTCAGTTTCGCGGTGACATCGAGCAGGAGATGAACTACTACCACCCCCGCGGTGCGGAGATAATCCGGGCATTCGTGAAGGGCGTGAATGCCTACATCGCCGAGACCCGCGCAGCCCCATCGCTTCTGCCACTGGAGTTCCGCCTTCTGGGTACCCGGCCCGAGTTCTGGACCGTTCGTGATGTGATATCCAGGCACCAGGGTCTACTCGGCAACATCGGTAGCGAACTGCGCTACGGCCGGGCCGTTGCCGCGCTCGGAGTCGAGGAAGTGCTGAAGCACACCGACTTTCAGCCCGGCACGCCGGAAATCGAACTGGATGGCATCATCGACGGCGATGCGCTCTCGGCGGACATCCTGGGCATCTACAATGCCTACCGGCGGCCCGTGCGGTTTCGCCCGGAGGACCTCGCGGCCGAATATCGCGGGAGTCAAGAGGCTTTCGAGGACCTCGTGGAAGCCATTCCAGAGGTAATGCCGCTGGAAGAACGCGAAGCCATCGGGAGCAACAACTGGGTGGTAGCGGGCGAGCGCACTGCGTCAGGCTATCCCATCATGGCCAATGATCCGCACCGGACGCAGGCCGCGCCGTCCCTCCGCTACTGGGTCCATTTGAACGGGCCCGGCTGGAACGTCATCGGCGGGGGAGAGCCTGAAATCCCGGGCGTCTCAATCGGCCACAACGAGCTCGGGGCCTGGGGGCTGACGGTCTTTCAGACGGACGGCGAGGACCTGTACGTCTACGAGACCAATCCCAGGAACCCAAACGAGTACTGGTACGATTCCGGATGGGAGCCGATGTCCGTTATTGCAGACACGATACATGTCCGGGACGGAGAGCCCGTTATCGTGGAGCATCGGTACACCCGCCATGGCCCGGTGACCTTCCAGGAAGGGTCCACTGCCTACGCGGTCCGGGCGGCCTGGCTGGAAATCGGCGGAGCGCCTTACCTCGCGAGCCTCCGCATGGATCAGGCCACCACGTGGGAGGAGTTCCGGGAGGCCTGTGAATACAGCCACATCCCGGGCGAGAACATGGTCTGGGCGGGGCGTGATGGCACGATCGGTTGGCAGGCCGTGGGAATCGCGCCCATTCGTCCCAACTGGAGCGGGCTGGTACCGGTGCCCGGGGATGGTCGATTCGAGTGGGATGGATACCTGCCCATTCGCAGAAAGCCCCACCGGATAGACCCGCCAGAGGGATTCGTCGCCACGGCGAACAACAATCTGGTCCCCAAGGACTACGCCTACCGGGATGCCGTCGGCTGGGAGTGGAGTGATCCCTCCCGGTTCAATCGGCTCGAGGAGGTTCTTTCAAGCGGAAGGGCGCACACGATGTCGGACATGATGGCGCTGCAGACCGAC
>JAJCYP010000072.1 GCA_029262855.1 Bacteroidota bacterium
TGCCACCGTGCGATGTACGGATGTCCTCGTTTGAAGGAACGGCCGTCCCGCAATGAACCAGCTAAACAGGAGATCATCACGCAGCGAATCTGTAACGACAGCCCGGAAGGTGAGGCTATCCCCGGAGACAACCGGGTTCGGTATCACGTCAAGGCTCAGGATGGTCGTCGCGTTAACGGGCGGAGGTGGTTCTGGCTCAAAGCCGTCGCATCCTAATGCTAGAACTGCACTAGAGAGGAGTAAGTGTTTCAGGCGTTGTGAGGTCATGGAAAATTTTGGTGGTGACTGGGTGCCCTTCATGGCTTCAGGGGCTATTGGGCTTGACGTCATATTCCTACATAAGCGGCACCTCCAATTTAGGTTTTTCGTCCATCGAGGAAACACCGACGGCCAGCTTTGGGAAGGCCGGTTCCGGGTTCCCGGGCCGTACTGCAAACTACGAGGCTCAGTCCCCTCAAAAATGGCAGCTACGCCTCATTCTGGGTGGCAGAAATTGACCATTCTGCCTTTGTCAACCACTTCTGGCTTGACAAGCACGGACGAGTGCCGTACGAGCCTTTAGAGAAGCTGAAGTTGGTCCGCTTGCTCGTGGCCCTCACCGCCTCCGTAGGCCCTCCCTGATTCGCCATTTAGAAGTACGAAGTGGCAATCTCCCGAGCCGCCGGTGGAACAATTGTCGGGCCGCAGTACAATTTGTTGATCTCCAGATTCACCAGTCTGGGCGGAGGAGGTATTGCCGATGTCACCGGGAGAGATCCCCTGCGAGGGGATCAAGCGCGGGATCGAGAGCTCCAAAAGCGCCAGGTTGAGTGGCGGCGCGGCTGGAGTCGCGCGGCGAGATTGCACCCAGGCAAATTTTTGCCCGGTTGAGGCGGTCCCGAAGCTCGCATCCCAGCTCAGGAGGGCCGCCATAGCCATCGGCCACTTATTTCCATCGTCTAGAGGAGGAGTGGCCCCATCGGGAGTGGCGACATCTGCAAGCCACTCCAATGGTGCCGTGAAGCTGGGCGTGTTGAACGGGTCCGGCGCATTGAAGGCGGGATGCCGTGCCAGCATGTTGTTTACGCGAATCGCGTGCCAGAATGGGATCACGTCGGCAAGGGCGAAGTGCCAATAGTA
This sequence comes from Bacteroidota bacterium, assembly GCA_029262855.1. Lineage (GTDB taxonomy): Bacteria > Bacteroidota > Rhodothermia > Rhodothermales > UBA10348 > JABDJZ01. The sequence continues at coordinate 1,120 of JAJCYP010000072.1, forward strand.
CGGGCCTTCGGCGAAGAACTTCTTGCCGTTCTTTGTTTGGTAGTTGAGATTCTGTTCCTGGCTTGTGGACGTTCTTAGCGCCGACTCCATGCCACCTTCCAATATCGCCGTAGCAAGGGCCACCTGCTGGATCGGGTAGGGCAGGTCGGTCTGACGAACCAGAGTTCCATAGGCCAAAGAGGTCTTGAACTTCAGTTCCACATTGCCTCTCTCGACCAGGGTCCGGTCCGCAATACCCAAGTAGTTGACGAGGGATGCGAGTAAGGTAGTTTGAGCATTGAAATCATCTAGAACGTCTATTTTCTCAGTGGCGGAGAGCAATCGAGAGTTGGTGGCTCCGGTACACTCTGACTGACTGACCGAGTGACCGTTGGCGCCGTAGTAGCAGTACGCGTTCTCCAGCGCATAGTAGAGATCAAGCGCCCGCGCCATGCTCATATAATGCGTGGTCCACCTTATTAGGTCATCGTCAAGCCCCTTTGAGATTTGCCAATTGCTCGGATTGACCAAGGCTCCCCTCAAGCGTTGGGCAGCAACAGCGTGATCCGGAAGTCCGAGCGTTTGGCTCGGGTGGCCGTTGGACTCTACTACGTAGCTCGCCAGGGCCACGAAGGCGTACGCTTCCAGGCGTGCGGCGTTTTGGTTCGCTTCATCCCAATTGGCGGGAGCGAATATGGCCAGCGCTGCCTGCGCAACTTGTGCCTCGAGCTCTGTTCTGGGCAGCGCGGCTTCAAGAATCTGTCGCAGTCCAAGGCCGTTCCCGCAGCTTGCGCCGCAGTCAAAGCCATTAAGAGTAAGAGAAGGGCGATCAATCCCAAATATCAAATCACCAGCGAATCGGTTATTGGCTACCTCGGGCGGCAAGTCCGGCAAGGAAATAACTTGTCCGACTACGGAAGGAGCAAGGCCGCCCATGAATAGGAGGCATAGAAAGATCATCTGGAGGTTTCTGTTCATATCAATTGTTGTTGACCTCGGCAAGCACCTGAAAATCCACATTCGCATTTACACTTTGAAATCCGTACCCATCGCGATTGACATGCAGTGAGACGTTGTAGACTCCGGGGGGCTCAGTTGCCACCGTGCGATAGACGGATGTCCTCGTTAGAAGGAACGGTCGTCCCGCAATGAACCAGTTAAACCGAACATCATCACGCAGGGAATCTGCAACGACAGCCCGGAAGGTCAGGCTATCTCCTGAGACAACCGGGTTCGGTACCACCTCAAGGCTCAGGATGGTTGTGGCGTTAATGAGCGGGGGTGCCTCTGGCGGCCCATAACCGTCGCATCCTAGCGCACCAAGAACGGCAATCAAGAGGAACAGATATTTCAGGCGTCGTGAGGTCATGGAGGAATCTGTGAGTGACTGTTGTGCCCTCTATTGGGCTATTCGGCTTGACGTTTTTTCTTACATGGGTGGCACCTTCAGTTTAGGATTTTCGTCCATCCCGGAAACGCTTCTGACGGCGCGCTTAAGGAAGGCCGGTTCCGGGGCCGTACTGCAAACTACGAGGCCCAGTCCCGTCAAAAATGAACCATTACGGGTGGCAGAAATTGACCATTCTGCCTTCGTCAACCACTTCTGGCTTGACAAGCACGGACGAGTGCCGTACGAGCCTTTAGAGAAGCTGAAGTTGGTCCGCTTGCTCGTGGCCCTCACCACCGCCGTAGGCCCTGCCCGACTCGCCATTGAGAAGTACATAGTGGCAATTTCCTGTACCACCCGGGGCGCAGGCGCTCGGCCGCAGTACGATTTGTTGCTCGCCGGTTACGCCTGTCTGAGAGGAAGAGGTATTGCCGATATCACCTGGAGATACGCCAAGGGATGGATTCAGGCGCGGTATCGCGAGATCCACAAGCCTCAGGTTGACCGGCGGTGCGGTTGGACTCGCGCGTCGAGATTGCACCCAGGCAAATTTTTGCCCGGTTGAGGCGGTCCCGAAGCTCGCATCCCAGCTCAGGAGGGCCGCCATAGACATCGGCCATTTGTTGCCGTCGTCCAGAGGCGGCGTGGCCCCATCGGGAGTCGCCACATCTGCGAGCCACTCCAGTGGAACGGTAAAAGTTGGTGTATTGAACGGGTCGGGCGAGTTGAAGTCTGGATGCCGGGTCAACATGTTATTAACGCGAATGGCGTGCCAGAACGGGATCACATCTGCGAGTGCGAAATGCCAGTAATAGGGGCCCTCCGCAAAGAACTTTTTCCCATTGTCCGTCTGATAATTCAGGTTTTGCTGTTGACTGGTGGCGGCTCTTAGCGCGGATTCCATGCCCTCTTCCAAGATCCCGGTAGCAAGAACTATCTCCGGGATCGGATTGATCAGGTTCGTTTGACGGACCAGGGTTCCATAGGCCAATGACGTCTTGAGTTTCAGGTCGACATTACCTTTCTCGAAGTCGGTTCGATCAACTAGCGGGTTGCCCCCATGGCCCAACCATCCTTAGGCTGTAGAGATGGTCGCCCTGTGAATCGAAGTCAGAAGGAAGGACTGACTTCTCGGAGGCAGAAAGGAGTCGAGAGTTAGTCGTCCCCGTACACTCGGCTTGGCTTGCCGAGTCACCGTTTGCACCGTAGTAGCAGTAGGCATTCTCCAGCGCGAGGTAGAGGTCGAGCGCTCGCGCCATGCTCATATAGTGCGTGGCCCACTTGACTACGTCATCGTCGAGCGACTCGTCAATCAGCCAGTTGCTCGGGTTGGTTAGGGCTTCCCTCAGTCTGTCGGCGGCAACAGGGTGATCCGGAAGTCCGAGCGTTTGGCTCGGGTAGCCATTGGACTCTACGACGTAGCTCGCCAGAGTCACGAAGGCGTACGCTTCGAGGCGGGCGGCCTGCTCGTTCGCGTTGTTCAAGCTGACAGGAGCTACAACGGTCTGAAGTGCGTCTTGAATGATGCCCTCAAGCTCAGTACTGAGCTGTGAGGCTTCAAGAATCTGTCGCAGGCCAAGGCCGTTTCCGCAGGCCGCTCCGCAGTCAAAACCATTGAGCGTAAGAGAAGGGCGATCAATCCCTGATATCAGATCGGTAGCGAATCGGGTATTGGAGGCCTCGGGCGGTAAGTCCGGCAAGGAAACTTGGCCGACTACGGAAGGGGCAAGGCCACCCATGATTAGGAGGCCTAGAAAGATCATAAGGAGGTTTCGGTACATATCAATTATTGGTTGACCTCGGAAGCACCTGGAATTCCTTATTCGCGTTAACCGTGCCGAACCCGGATCCATCGCGACCTACATGCACTGAGGCGCGGTACACTCCTGGTGGCTGAGACGCCACGGTTCGATAGGCGGATGTTCTCGTTACAACGGTCGGTTGCAATCCAATGAACCAGGTAAATCTGAGGTCATCACGCAACGAATCTGCAACGACAGCCCGGACGGTCAGACTATCCCCGGAGATCACCGGGTTCGGTACCACCTCAAGGCTCAGGATAGTCGTCGCGTTAACGGGCGGAGGTGGTTCTGGCTCAAAGCCGTCGCATCCTAATGGACCAAGAACGGCAATCGAGAGGAGCAGGTGTTTCAGGTGTCGTGAGGTCATGGAAGAATCTGTGAGTGACTGTTGTGCCCTTCATGGCTTCAGGGGCTATTCGGCTTGACGTTTTTTCTTACATCGGTGGCACCTCAATTCAAGTTTTTCGTCCATCGAGGAAACGCTGACGGCGCGCTTAAGGAAGACCGCTTCCGGGGCCGTACTGCAAACTACGAGGCCCAGTCCCGTCAAAAATGAACCATTACGGGTGGCAGAAATTGACCATTCTGCCTTCGTCAACCACTTCTGGCTTGACAAGCACGGACGAGTGCCGTACCAGCCGAACTGCGCCGGGCGGCAGCCCAGCTCTCGCGGGTTGCCCTCCGGCGGACCCTCAAGGTGAACAACACCCGCTTGAGCGAGACGCTCCTCGTCCTCGAAGCCCGGGGTGTCGTGGAGCGGAAGCAAAAGGGCTGGACGCTCGCCGCTCCCAAACACGAGCAGACGCAGCTGACCCTCTGAGGTGTTCCAGGAGTCCGGAACCGTTGGTAGACCTGCCCATCGGCCCTCACGGGGTTAAAAACGCCGCTTCCAGCCAAACCGGCTCACCTGTTCCGGCCGTTCCGCACCCCAGGCGCGCTCGGAACGCAACAGGTCAATGCACGCACGCAGTGCCACCGTCGTGTGTGGCTCCGCCTCGGGGATTATGCCGTCGATGGAGCATGAAGGCCGCTGCCGCCGCCCTGACGGCACTCGAGCCGTTCCGCGCCATCGAAAACAATCAAGCGTCGGTCTCGCAAGAGAACAACAGTCACCGAGCTCGGCTGTTGAGGGCGAGGATTCTCGTGGCGCTGGGCCGCAACGAGGAGGCCCTTCGCTGGGCACAGAGTGTGCACGCCGGTCTACAGGACTTCAACCCCGAGATGCTGCCGGACGTACGAGAATCTCGGGCCAGTGGGGCCGTGCGGCAGACCGGTGTCAGCGGTTCGTAGATCTGTGGCAGGTCGCGGATGACGCGCACCGACCGCGGTTGGAGGAGGCGCAACGGCGGTTGGATCAGGCGCTGGCTCGGATGGTGTCGGACGAAGGGTAGGAGTGCGGCGTACCGCTTATCGACTCGCGATCAGCCTAGATAGTAATCGCCTTGCCGTACAAAGCTTAGAGGGCGGCGGGATTGGAGTGGCTGGAGGTGTTGGTTGGTTCTCTTTGAGTGTGCAACTGGTACTTGAGTGCCGCCGATGGATCGGAAAACCGCGGTCAGGCCACAAGCCGGATCAGCCGCGCTCTGGGCGTTGCCCGCAAGACGGTTCGGGGCTACATCAACCAGGCCAAGGAGGCCGGGTAGTGACGGGCTCATCCAGAGAGAGCGTGCCCCGTTCGACCAACTGCATGACGGCAAGGTCCGTGAAGAGCTTGGAGAGCGAGCCTACACGGTAGATCGTGGCGGCATCGGCCGGGACGCCGGGGCGGGCCTCGCCGAAGCCGGCAGCCCAGACAGTCTGCTTGTCATCGACCAGCGCGATCGAGAGGGCGCTCAGCCGCTTGGACTCCATCTCGTGCTTGATGAAGGCGGAGAGCTTCTCGATCACGGGCTCCAGCGCGGCGGGAGGCAGGATGGACGCGGGCGGCTCTGGCTGGGACGAGCACGCCGCGAAGGCCAGCGCAAGCGGTATCAGGAGGCGTGTCTTCGTGCGCGGGGGGCGGAGCATACCGTCAGTTTTTCTATTTAGGTTTGGGCAAACCCCCGGACAATGATTGGCAAGCAGATTTCCCACCACAAGATTGAGCGCGAAATAGGCCGCGGTGGGATGGGGGTGGTGTACCTGGCAACCGACGTGAGGCTGGGCCGGCAGGTGGCCGATGGGGCGGTGCTGGATCTGAATGGGGGGGCTATATGCGGTGAGGAGTGAGGTGGACGCGGGCCTGGCACTTTAGACCGAAATACTTCACTATTAGACTGTGTTTTCAACACGCGTTGAAATGACGATTTATCATGAAACCGACCGACGTGTTTTCAGTATAGGAGCGGTTTTCAACACCTGCTGAAACTACCGTGAAAACTGAAATCGCTCCCGAAAAGGAAGCTGAGGCTAAACTGAGAGAAGCTCTGAAGCGCGTAACCTTCATCTCTCAGGGCGTCGCGGAAACCGGGCAACTCTGCAGGGAGTCTGTGCTGGGCGCCCCTGATTTCGTCCTCCCGGTGCGCATTGGCAAGGAAAACTGGAAGCTAGCGTGCCAGATCAAAAGGGAAGCACAGCCACGCCATACGCGACTGGCAGTGCTCGAACTAAACAGCTACCTGGCATCCCTCGCCAACCCGAAAGTCTACCCCGTGTTGATGGCTCCCAGTATATCACCCGAATCGGCCGCCATTTGTACGGAGGCGGGGGTCGGCTATTCGGACTTCGTCGGCAACTACCGCTTGGTTTTCGGGAACGTTTTCATCGAGAGTCGTGGCGCCTCAAGTCCGAAAACAAAAAGGCGGGAGCTGCGCTCACTCTTCTCGCCGAAGGCGGCCCGGATCCTCCGCTGCATGCTCCGCGATCCGGGACGTGGGTGGCGGGTCAAAGATCTGAATGACGCGGCTGGGGTTAGTATTGGTCAAGTGAGCAACGTCCGCCGCGCGCTGTTGGATCGGGAGTGGGCACGAGTCGGTCCGGAAGGGCTAGTACTGACCCAGGCTCGTGCGTTGCTGGATGCCTGGCGTGATGTCTACAAGGACCGGTCCCTGGGCAAGGAGCTGTACTACACGTTGATGCATGGCAGTGCACTGGACCACGAGATCAAGTCGGTGCTTGATTCCAGCGGCCAGGGTGCTCACGTGTTGTCGGCCTCATTCTCTGCGGGACGGTGGCTCGCACCGTTCGCACGTCAGCCGCTCCACGTCTTCTACGCAGATGAATATGGGAAAGGGATTCTGCGTTCTCAGCTACAACTGAAGCGAGCGGACAAGGGGGCCAATGTTCTGGTCAAGCACACTGAAGACGCTGGCATATTCGCGGATCGCATCGAGGCCGCTCCCGGTATTTGGTGCACAGGCTTGGTGCAGACCTATCTCGATCTCCATGTCGCTGGGGAACGCGGTGCTGAGGCTGCCGAGCACCTTCGCCGACATCGAATCGAACCACTTTGGACGGCCGAAGAATGAAGTTCCCAGATTTGGCGCGGGACTATGACGAACGCGGCACTGCGGCGGTCGAGTCCGTACTACTTGAACTGGGCTAGGTGCTCGGGTCCTACCGCGAAAAGTTTGTGATTGTCGGAGGCGCAGTCCCGTGGCTGTTGATGCCTGACGCGCGGCCGTCCCACATCGGAACGCTTGACGTGGACCTGAATCTCTCGCCGGAAGCACTCTCAAGAGGCGGATACGCAACACTAGTCCGGAATCTGGAAGAAGCGGGCTACGAACGAGGCCGGGCCGGTCTGAAACCCTTTCAACTCCGCCGTTGGATATCTCTGGACGAGGGCGATCCGATTGCCGTCATTATCGACCTGATGATGCCCGACGGTCTGAGCCAAAGAAGAACCGGCCGAGCTTGGTCCCTGGTCTGCGTGTCATCGAAGCGAGCGGTGCACAAGCGGCCCTTGATCACAACGTCTGGTACCACCTGGAAGGTCACATGCCAGACGGCCGTGCCAACGCGGTCGACCTGCTCGTCGCGTCGATTCCTGCGTTCTTGGCAATGAAGGGTTACGCGCTGACCGGCCGCGACAAAAAGAAAGACGCCTACGACATCTACTTCTCGGTGAGGAATTTCGAGGGCGGCCCCGTGGAGCTTGCGGCAGCATGCCGAGAGGTGTGCACTGACTCATCCGTGATGTCGGGGTATCGAAACATCGCGGCCAAGTTCGGAGGCGAGGACGACTTCGGTCCCCAAACCGTCAGGACGTTTCTAGCTGAATCGGATGCCCTCGGCGACATGTCACTTGATCAGGTTCAGGTAGACGCCTTTATGCAGGTTGATGCTTGGCTGCGAGAGTTGGGGTTGGCTGGGGACCGACGTCAATCAATGGACTCACCTACAGGAAATGCCTCACCAGAATGACGGTATTCGCCGCCCCGGCAACATCTTCGGTCGAAGGCCCGGTTTCGGCAACCAGAGCCAGTCCGGCGGCGGCAGGAATGCGGCCGGTCCAAGAAATCGCGTGCCACCACGCGAGGTCATAGACGATGGCGATGCGCACCTCCACCAGTCGACTGCACGCATTTCCCTTGGGGATCACCTGCGTCGAAGCCGATAACGAAGGGTGATCGCTCGTGCCCAACTATTGAGGTGTGTGATGTCTGATAACGACGATTGCCATGTGATCGAATTATCGAAGACCGAGATTACGTCCAACTTGGCTTGTCTCGCGGAGCTCCGGCAACGAATTGCCGATGACGTTATCACTGCGCAATGCCCTGGCAATCCAGCCTTGGATCCGTCATTTCTGATCGCCGCCAGGCTAAGCCACAAGCTCTGGGTCGCGATGAGTCCGGGCTTCGGTTTGACGGTGGCTAGCTTTATGAATTACGATAGCGGGAAACGGCCACGTGGCTATCCAGCTTATGGGCGGTAGCTACGCAGCGATCGGACAACAACTCACTCCTGAGAGGAAGGGGCAAGCCATTCCGGCCGGGGAATTCAAGCGAAACAGCCAAGCCTTGTAGCGAATCGACAACGAGGTCCCGGTCGGTCTCTCCACACTAACTCAACTCAGTTGTGTGCTCAAGGGGCGGTAAGGTTCCAAATCTCAAAAAACGGTGCCAAACGCCTATTAAGCCGTTCTCCGTGCTGCCGATACAAGAGACTGAGCCTCGCAGAGTGGTAATCAACCAATCAACGAGGTGTGGTCATGCTAGACGAAGCACGGTATCGGCTGGATCTGGACAGAAACGAACTCCTGTCCCATTTGTGGTGTCTCGCAGAACTCCGGCAGAGAATCGCCGAAGATGCGCTTGAGAACGGTAGTGATCCCGCGATGGACCATGAGTTCTTGGACGCCGCAAGATTGAGCTACAAGCTCTGGTGCGCGTTAACTCCGGGTACGGCCAAAACGGTGTCGGACTTCATGCGATACGACACCAGGATCGGGCCAACCCCCCATTCAGCGTCCCGGGGTTAAGGCATGGAAACCCCAAAGGCAGACCCGGTAGCCCAGCTCCCTTACGCCGATATCATAGAGGTGAGGGGCGACATCGTCATCATTCAACCTCGAGAAAACGAGGTGATTCGTTTCGAGGAAACTCGTCAAATGATTTCGTTCGTTGAGAACTTGGTGTCGCAAGATTTTGTCCTCGTGTCTCAGCGGAGTCGGCAATTCACTGTCGGCCCGGGCGCCTACTTGGCTCTGAACTTATGTGCGCGGATGAAGGGCCTGGCAATTGTCGTATATCCGGGCGTCGACGTGGAAGTCATGCGAGCCGAACTGGCACAGTTTCGCCGCTACTACTCGGTGCATGCCGAAATGGAGTATGCATTGGATTGGGCGAAAGCCGTAGTGAACATACCCGATGACGTCTAACATCCAGGCCGTCTCGGCGGGGCGTCTCCGCTGACTCCGCACCGGCGGAAAGCGCACAAAGGCGATTGATCACGATCAGGCTAGTCATGTCGTCAATGAGCTTGGAGGTGCATTGACGACTTGCCAAGCCCGGGACTCCGCCGGACGTTCGGCGCTACGGGCTCGATGCAAACGATCGTAGACACCATTGATTGATGCTAACGTACGTAAACATAAAACGCATGCGTCTGTATACAGGATGGAACCAGCGATCAAGAAACCCGTTGTTGCGTCAACAAACGTTTACACGGAACCGGCCATGCTGCTTAGAACCGCCAGTGACATCGGCGACATTCTCCGGGATGCAAGGCGGCAGCGCGGCTGGACGCAACAAGAGGTAGCCGACGCGGCGGGTGTGTCTCGGCCCTGGATTTCCATGGTGGAGAACGGGAAGACGAGCGTCGAATTCCACCTGGTGATTGGAACGTTGCACGCTCTGGGCTACTCGGCGAGTGTGCAGCGTGCCGATGCCCCGGAGCGATCGAATGGTCCAACCCGAACACCCCTGACCCGCCAGGGGAAACCACTGCGAAGCCGCCGGCTCAGCCGGCGCGGGACTCGGCCATGAAGCTGCTCGTCCTTCTGAACGGAGAAGAGGCCGGGATTGCGGAGCAGCAGTCCGACGGAAGACTCAGCTTCACCTACCACAACCTGTGGCGACAGCGGAGCGACGCGTATCCGCTTTCCCTGTCGATGCCGCTGGCGCGAAGCCAGTATCCAGATTCAATTGTCCGGCCATTCCTCGAGGGACTGCTACCGGACAACGCAGGTGTGCTGGATAGATGGGCCAGGGAGTTCCACGTTTCTCCGAGGAATCCCTTCGTGCTCCTGGCGCACATGGGGAAAGACTGTGCCGGGGCCGTGCAGTTGGTCGCGCCTGAGCGCCTGCGCGAACTCCAGCCAGGGGGGAGCGGCGCCATCTCCTGGCTGAGCGAGACCGAGGTCGCCGAGCGCCTCCGGGACGCTGTCCGTCGACACGGGACCGGTCGATTGGCCGAGGACCGTGGGCGCTTCAGCCTTGCCGGCGCGCAGCCCAAGACGGCGCTCGCGTTCGACGGGGCGCGATGGGGGATCCCGTCGGGGGCCGTCCCGACCACCCACATCCTGAAGCCGCCCGCTCAGGCGGGCCTCGACGGTTTCGCGCTGAATGAACACTTCTGCCTGAAACTGGCAAGGCAACTCGGATTGGAAGCGGCCGAGTCCGTCATCGGAGAGTTCGACGGTGAGCGTGCGATTGTGCTCACGCGGTACGATCGCCTTCCTGCCGAGATAGGGAGGGTCGTACGCCTCCACCAGGAGGACATGTGCCAGGCACTCGCAGCCCCCTCATCCGCAAAGTACGAAAACGAGGGAGGGCCAGGTGCGCCACAGATTGTCGACCTTCTGGCGCGTGAGTCGAGCGATCCGGGTGCAGACATTGGCACGTTCATCGACGCCCTCGCCCTGAATTGGGCCATCGCCGGTACCGACGCGCATGCCAAGAACTATTCCGTGCTGCTCTTGCCGGACGGCGTCCGACTGGCGCCGCTATACGACCTGCTGAGCGCTCTTCCCTATCCCGCTCAGTTTCCTCCGCGCAAACGGAAACTGGCGATGCGCATCGATCGGGAATACGAGATGTGGAAGATCGGCCGCAGGCATTGGGAGGGACTGGCGGTCCGGTGTGACCTCGACGCAGAGCCCGTGGTCCGGCGGGTCAGAGAGGTACTCGAAGCGCTGCCCGAAGCAGCCGTGGAGACTGCTACGGACCTGCGGGCCGAGGGGATCGAGCACGACATTCTGGATCGGTTGAAGGACGGGATTGTCGAGCACAGTGGGGAGTGCGCCAGGCGGCTCGGAGAGCGTTGATTCGCGTAATCTCGTCACCTATTGTGGAGTACCTCAATTCCCACTCAGGCTCGCCATGTCCCAGGAAGACCAGAATCGCCGCATTGACTACATCGAATTTCCCGTCCTCGACATAGGGGAGGCCAAACGCTTCTACGGAGCCGTCTTCGACTGGTCGTTTACTGACTACGGACCCGACTACGCCAGTTTTAACGATGGTCGACTCTCGGGCGGCTTTCACACCAGCGATTCCGTACAGCCAGGCGGACCCCTGGTCATTGCCTATGCCCTCGATCTGGAGCAGGTGGCAGAGGCCGTGGTGGCCCATGGCGGCACGATCGTCAAGGAGACCTTTGACTTTCCAGGTGGCCGGCGCTTTCATTTCCGCGACCCATCAGGCTACGAATTAGCCGTCTGGTCTGACAAGCGGCCGTGAGAGCGACTCTGTCTCTCAGTAACCCTGACCCCAACTGCGTCCGCCAGGAGGATTCAATCCACTCGAACTCGATGCGTTTTGGGTGGAGCCACTCTCGTCCCGTTCGGTTGTTGACGAACTGAGTCACTCAAGTCCACACCCGGCTATCCGTGCGTACTCTATTCCGCCGGCTCAGAATTAGATGGCGGCAACATTGGGAGCATATCGGACTTATTTCATCGTGACGGCACAACAGCCATCCTAAATGTTGATCGCCCTGCCGTAAGCCGCCTTCGTCGCCTCCATCACCGCCTCCGAAAGTGTCGGATGCGGATGGACGCTCTCCATGATCTCGTGTGCGTGGTCTCCAGCTGACGCGCCACAACGGCCTCAGCGATCAGCTCCGTGGCGTCATAGCCGATGATGTGGCAGCCCAGCAGCTCGCCGTACTTGGCGTCGTAGATCACCTTGACGAAGCCCTCGGTGTGTCCTGAGGCGGACGCCTTGCCGGAGGCCTGGAAGGGAAACTTGCCCACCTTGATGTCGTGGCCCGCCTCCTTGGCCTTGGCCAGGCCCACGGAGGCGATCTGCGTGCTCGACATCACGGAAGAGGTATCGAACTTGGCCGAGCGTCTGATCCGAGACGGGCCGCTTCCGAGGAAGGCCGCCGTGGACGCTGTTCACATTGCTACCGCCGCCGTGCATGGCATGGACTACCTGTTGACTTGGAACTGCAGGCACATCGCAAGTGCGTCGATGCGAAACAAGATAGAGGCGGTGATTCGTTCAAGTGGTCACACTCCACCGATTCTATGTACCCCTGAAGAGTTACTCGAGGAATAGAGATGGAAAAGTGGGAAGACAAGATCGTAGCGGAAGTGCGCCAGGTACGCGAAGGATACGCCGAGCAGTTTGACTTTGACGTGCAGGCTATATGCCGCGATTTGCGGAAGCGGCAAGAGGAAGGCGGACGCCGTGTCGTGCAACTCGGAGCGAAGAAGCGAGCGCCGCGTTCGGCAGCATCGGATTGACACTCCCG
>JAJCYP010000073.1 GCA_029262855.1 Bacteroidota bacterium
CCAAAGTGCACGACACGCAGACCTTCCACCGGCTGCGGACCGTTCCGGGGATCGGGCAGATCTTGGCGATGACGATCCTCTACGAGATTGAAGACATCAACCGATTCTCCCGCGTCCAGCAGTTCGTCAGCTACGCCCGCCCCGTCAAGGGCCAGAAGAGTTCGGCGGGCAAACGACTCGGCTCGCAGGGCGGCAAAATGGGAAATCGGCATTTTAGGCGAAGGACATCGCCCAGGTGGGCCTTCTCCGAAGCCGTTGTCCTGCACATGCACCAGAGCGAACGGGCCCGGCGGCGCCGGCGAACCGGACGTATGACTGCGGCGACAAGGGTGAACTCTACCGGGCAGAACGGCCACCAATGGACTGCGAGTCCAAACAATCGTCTGCATGGAGTCTGAGGCTCGTCCTCACCCGGACCGCGTTGCGCTTGAATGGACACCAGCGCCGCCCCCCGTACTACAACGAGCTTGATGCGTGACACCGGCATCAGACTGCTGCTGACCTACCGGCTGAGCCAGCCAGATAACGGGACGACCCTTGGGGTCGAGCCAGTCTCTTGAGCGGACACCGGTGGGGACGGAACTGATGCTAAGGCGCGTCACCACGAATGGATTGACGCAGCGTCACCGGACTCCGGCAGGCGCGGGGACCCCCGAAACGTGCAGGGTGCAGCTGCAGGCTGCAAACCAGAAGACAGAACCTTTCCGCAGAAGTGGCGCTGACAACGGTCGACGACGATCAAGAAGCACTGGCGGAGAAAACCCGCCCTTGAACGATTACGGCCTCTTGACATTGAGGGCCATAAACGGGTTCGCCAGCCCTTTCGTCAGCGATTAATCGATAGGTCCCGCCTTTGGCCTCCGCAATTTCGCGGATCCGATCAAGTTGGATTTCATGCGCATCCTCGCACACCCAGGGAAGTCGCGAAACGGTCCTCGCAGTCGTGTAGGCGAGTCGGTTGTCGTCGTATACAATCACAACAGTCCATGTCGATGATCTAGAGGCAGGCACGCGCTCAATCAGGCGTTCCGCGAGACGCGCGCCGATCGGCCGCGGCAGCTATATCATCTCAGCTTCGAGTTGGGAAGTTGTCATGGTTTCCAGCGCTAGAGGTTATGGCGGCTCTGGTTGCAGCAAGGTCGGAAGAGGATTGCTCCCGGCCGGAGAGTAGCAGCCCAACGTCCAAAATCACCGGGCTGCCGCCAGCGACGTCGATTTCGGCCCGGCCGGCAACTCCGGTGCATTTTCTGTTGGCTGGCTTTTTGCTATTCGACTAGGGCTGTTCCAGAATGATAGTAGAACGTGTTCCGAGATTCAAAGGTAATCTCGCGGCCTTTCAGATCGGCAGAATCACAAGTGACAACGGCCTTCCGCTCGCCTTCGAGACGTACATTGGTGATTTGGATAGCGGGATCATTGATTGTAAATGTTGAGCCCGCTGGATAGAAAAACCCATCGTTCTGCAGCTCGACGATGATAGTGTTTCTTGACGAGAATGCCTGAGCCACCGGAGCTGGGAGCGGCATGTCCCACGTTTCAAGCCACAGGTTCTGTGAGATGGCTGTGCCGTCATCATCAGATTCGATAAACAGATAGTCCATACTCACCGTGTTCGGCCGTGCGCCGCGCGTATAGCACGGAGTCGCCTTGAGGGCGAAGACACGAGGCATGTCGTAGTTGAGGAATGCGGGATCGGGATAGTGGGTGCCGCCAGACTGGGAATTTGCGGAGAATATCTTACCAGCTGAGATCGCGGTCGCGATAATCCCAGCGCCGTCAGTCAATCCGTTACCAACGCCAAGGCTGTTAACCACCTTGTCCGGCTTCTTCGGAAATGCCATCAAGAGTTCATGGTTTCGGATCTGCTTGTCAACAACCAAAGAGTCGGTGACAACGTGGCCGGGAATGAAGTCGAGGAGATGGAATGACGAGTCATCAACCGCGCCAACCGGAATATGTGGGTTCCCAAGGTGATCGAGTTGCACTGGCGTGTTTGCTGGCAGGAACTCCTTAAATGGAGTTTCGGTCAGGTCAAGCGGTTCAAAGTCGGTGAGGCTTTCGCCGTTGTCTTTCGACGTCGCCATCATGGGAACGACGCGACCATCGATTATTGCGTTGATACGAAAGACGATCTGAGATTCGGCGATCGCAAAATCCAGGCCACCAACAGTTTCCGGGGCATCGATTATTCGTTCGGGGCCGATCTTGTCGTTTGACATCGCGCGGATGTAGAGCTTTCCCGATTCGCGTGATTTATAGGAAAGCAATCCGAAAGCTGGCGGCGCCAAAGCGGGATGGCCAATTGGCGGCTGCGCAATGTCCATGTAGGGGAAATCCGGAGACACACAACCCGATTCGAGACGCTGATCATTCAGGTAGACGTAGGGCTGTCTGTCAGTTCGGCCGATGAAGCAGACTCATGTTTTTCGGATGATTCGGCGACGTGCGGCGCACGTGGGGATCGCACCAGATCGGATATGTTGCCACAGTTTCCGGGCGACCGGCATCACCATCTATTTGCGTAATGGCGGCGACCTAGCCACGGCGCAAACCATCGCCGGGCACGCCTCCATCAATACCACGCGCCAGTTCTACGACCACACCGACAACGCGGTCTTGAAGAACGAGATCGAGCGGATTAGGATTTGATCGAGGGCGACGGCGGCAGAGCGTTCGCAAGGGGAGAGGTCAGAACTCCTACCTGTCTACTTTCGAGCGGTCCGAATAATCGGGATGCTTGCACCATCAGAACGGTGCGAAATGACCATTGCAATCCTCCGTAGAGCCCGGTATGATGGTCGGGCGGGCCGGGCCGCAATTCTTGTGTTGGATTTTCACAGCAGTATTTGTAGCTGGCATGAAAAGAATACCTATAAAGAGTCTTTCGATTCTGCTCATTTTTGGGATGATCGGGGCGTGCGATTCGCAGCCGGCCCTCGATCCGGAGGGTCCCGAACCTCCAGCCCAAGCAGAAGGACCCGCCTATCCAGTTGAGCCAGCCGGCCAAGCCACGTTTACGGTTCATTGGGCTGATCGCAGCTCTTCGGTTCACGTTGCGCCCTTCGACGACATCACTCAGTCGCGTGTGGTATCTCCAAGCGAAGGCTCGTGGGCCGGGGGCCGCTTTTCACCAGAAGGGCATCGAGTTCTGCATGTGGGAGTCCATCCGTATCCGGGTTATGCGCATTTGACCGATCTGGTTTCTGGCAGCACGACCAGCCTGAGGGACCAAGGAGGAACCCCCATTTTACCAGAAATGGATACGGTTGTCTGGATGCCAGGGGGATCGCGATTCTATTATGACCAGCGAGCGTCTATTTCCGGACAGCCTATGCTCCGGCGCTACTCTTTGCTCGATAGCAGCGCAATCAGGCTGCGGCACGAGGTAGTCGCGTCAACGAGGATTGGATTGGATACCCTCGTTGCTGGACTCTTCGGAGCTAACGTGGGATTTAGGTCTCTACGCTACCTCGATCTAGACGGTGCGACCATCGGCGTGATCCCGCTCGACTCATTGGGGGACTTCACCGTTTCAACGGGACTCCTGTATTCCCCATCTTGGAATCCGGCAAGGCGCTTGATGGCCTTTGTAGTCAGTGACGCAGATGATTCCAATTCCGGGATTGGGATCAGTGATTTGAAAGGCACGGGCTCTTTGGTTGCCATCACTCCAGACGGGCTTGTCGACAGGAGGCCGAGGTGGGGCCCGAATGGCCTGCTTGTGTTCGATCGGTCGGAAGTGCGAGATGGAGACCTAGAAAGGGCGAAGCTGATGTCTTTCGATTTCGACACGGGCGCCCTGTCAGATCTTTTGTCTGGTACGGACTTACCGGGCGCGACTGGCGTTTCCCATTTCGATTGGACGCCGAGGGGCTTAAGCCCCTAATACGAACGCGATGAGTGCCGCCCGATTCAATATCCGAGCCAGGCGCCAATCTTTCGCCAATTTCTGACCACGGCGCACGATCTACCCATTTCGGTTGATCGCCTTTGGTTTCTGGCTATGTGGAGCAGAACTGCTGATAATGCAGGGAGCTCGATCCCTTCATGGGAGCCCGATAAATATTACCGCGATCCTTCCCTGCTCGGGCATTGCCAACGTAAGCGCACCCCGCCGAAGACGAGCGGCGGGGTGCGCAGATTGCGTTCCCTTCGTGTATCGTATCGTTTACCGAGCCAGTATCATGACACGCGAATCGACGGCCGAGCCGACCCTGAGGCGATAGATGTAACTCCCTGAGGCGACCAACTGTCCCGCAAGATCACGACCATCCCAATGCACTCGGTGAATGCCAGCGGGTTGGTCGCGATTAACGAGGGTTTGTACAAGTCTCCCGAGTGTATCGACGATTCGAAGACTAACGGGTCCGCCTTCATGCAACTGGTATTCAACGGTCGCCTCCGAATTAAACGGGTTCGGGTAATTGCCCACGATTGAGGTCGCTTGGGGCAGTTCGGAATCAGCTGGCGCTTGATCTACGCCGGGGAGAAATGCCTTTGGAGCCCCGACGCAGGAGTAGCCAGAGTGCTCGTCAATGTTGTTGTAACAAAACGCCGTCTGCAAGTCGCCAGTGCAATCGTCCCCCTGGGTGTCGAGGAACCCGCATTCATCAGTCCCCTGCATGGCGGCGTACATCTGTGGGATTGTCGGGTTGGGGTCAAGCGCCATTACACCCTCCCTGAAAACGCCCAGCTTGAGAAGCTCCCAGCCCGAATTCAATTCGAAAAACTTCCATATCGTCGACCCCATCAGCATTCCGCCGTCATGAGCAGTTATCCCGAAACAAGCGTCGTAGTCACCATCGGGGATAACGCGGTAGTCTTCGTAGTCATTGGAATCGGTTATATCACGCTCCCATTCGCAGTTTTGGTCTGGCTTGTCCAGATACTGTCCCATGACCGTAGAGGACCACCCTGACTGGCTACGATAGTATATCCCCGCAAAATCCGAAAACCCTTCCGACATGGCCTGTCCATCTGTAGTGCTGGCCAGGTGAGTGTTGTGGAATGCCACGATGACGTGCCAATATTCGTGAACCAGGGTGGCCGCGGCGTAGTGAGAGTTCTCTAAAAGGGCGTCCTCGCTCGCGAGCTTGATGTATGAATCGGTATACGGAAGGGTGATATCTGGAAACGCCCTGACATCCCCGGCATGGGTCACCACCTGTATCTTCTCCTCTGGATTCTCAAGCAGCACGGACAACGCTCGCATCAGGTGGTAGTAGACGTTGGTATGCTCTCCTTGCCACGAATTTAGAGGGAACAGAAAGTCTCCGTTCACGGCTTGGGCAATGGATCCCGTATCTTTGGTCCCCTTTCTCACGGTGATTTCCCTGCCGTCCAACTCATCGTTTCCTTCCAGGTAGGATAGCTGTTGTTCGCTTGAATCGGTATTGGCCGCGTTATACGGCTCGTGGTCGTACACGCGACCACACGGCGACGTACCACAAGAAAACACGCTCTTGGTCTGTGGTGGAAGAACAACGGTGGTGCTCTCTATCGCCCGGCTGCTCTCAGATGCCCGACCACGGTGATTCGCGGTCAGGCTGACATAACGCACCATCAAGCCTGAGTGGGCGTCGAAGCTAACATGGACGGCATCCTCTGCTGTCTCAACTATTGATGTGTAAACTAGGCGGGCAAGCTCGTCCAAACTGTTATCGACGTAGATCGACAGGAAGGGCTCCCTCTGAAAGGTCACGAATTCTCGTCCAAAGTGCCGTTGGATCAGCGTTTCAACCTCCTCGGTCGATAGTGTCGGTGACACATCGATGGATATATCTGGGTAAACTGAGCCATGGAAATAGTCTATGTCACCTCTCCTGCCGGACTCGATATCCTTGCTTCTGACTGCGATGGTGTAGCCTCGGTCCAAGATCGGAACGCCTTTAAACAACTGTTTGTACATCAGATAGGTCTTCCCGGTAGAGCCATGGTTTGTGTGTTCATGAACTAGTTTTCGACTGATACCGTCGATCCCGAACATACCCTTCTCTTGTTGGAAAAAGGCCTCGGCTACCGCCCGCGGATTGTTGGCGTCGACGTTGGGAACTCGAATTGAAGCCCGCGACATTGACTTTGGGATTCCGCGTCTATGATCCCATTCGAAGCTCGCACCCGCCCCCTTTGTCGAAATGAAGCGCAAGTACTCCGCATGGCGAGCCTCTTTCCCGGGGAACGCGGGTTGAGCTGACGAAATCGAGACGGTGAGGAAAAGAGTGGCTACAATAATCCAGTTCCTGCGATGGTTCATTCTAAAACTCACAATATTGGGCTTCCACGATCTACCAGTGACCTGGCCTGGTCTTCTGTATGCACACTATCGCAACATGCACCCGTCATGTCAATGGCATTAATTGACCATTCTTCAGTCGGCGTTCTGGAGGAATGATGCCGCATCCGGTAGGATGCGACCCGCTAATGGTGATTCCCTCGGCGCGCCACCAAGGCCATAACGTGATGATCTTGACCTGACCTGATTTTCTGTACCAGCTCTATGTTAGGATGAGCGCTGGTTTGGGATTCAGGGATTGAGCAAACTCGGAGGGTGACTGGTATCCGAGGCTGCTGTGTGGATGTTCTTTGTTGTATTCCAGACGCCACCGTTCGATAAGCGTCTGGGCTTCCAGGAAGTTGCCAAAGAGCTCTCGGTCACTCGGTCAAGCACTTCGTCCCGAAGGCGGGCGTTGAAGCTCTCGACGGAGGCGTTCTGCCAGGGTGATCCTGGCTCAATGTAGCGCGTCTCCGTGCCGAGGGCAGCCAGTTCTTCCCGGAGCGCGCGGGCGATGAACTCCGGGCCATTGTCGGACCGGATGAATGCTGGCGCCCCGTGCAGGCAAACCAGCCGTCTGATCTCTCTCGCGGCGCCAGCGGCATTGATCGTGCGGCCCACCAGGATGCTGTGGCATTCGCGCGTGAACTCGTCTACCACCGGCATGGCTTTCAGTGTCCGGCCGTTCTCGGTGACGTCGAAGACAAAGTCGTAGCTCCATACGTGGCCACGATACTGGGCCGTCAGATACCGAGCACTAGCATCCTCCAGATGCAGATATCGCCGTTTTCTTTGTCGCTGAGGCACTTGAAGCCGATGAAGCCGCCACAGGCGCTCGATCCGCGTGGTGGATACGGATCAACCAGCCTTGTTCAGGTGGGCAGTAATCTGGCGGTATCCCCACCGCTTCTTCTGGTCGGCCTTTTCCTTCATGGCGTCCACGAGTCCTTTGTCACGATCAATGAGAGTGCCCTGGTAGCGGTGCGTTGACCGCGGCTGTTCAAGGACTCGGCAAGCCCGCCGCTCACTGACCGCCAGCACACGTTGCACGTGCCGGACGGCCAGTCTGCGGCGCGACGGGCTTAGTACTTTCCCTCGATGGCCTCCTTCAAACTGGAATTGTCGAGCACCTGATCGGCTAGGAGCTTCTTGAGCTGGACGTTCTCACGCTCCAACTCTTTCAGGCGACGGACATCGTGTTTGTCCACCCCGCCGTACTGCTTCTTCCACCTGTAATACGTCTGCTCAGTGACCTCGATGAACTTGACGGCCTCGCCGGCAGTCTGCCCCCCGGCAATCAGGGCCTCCACCTTGCGGAGCTTCTCGACGATCTGGCCGGGCGTGTGTTTGGTTCTCTTCATGATGCAGCTTGAAATGGAGCGCTGCACCTAACATAAAAACTGGATCAGAAAACCGTGGTCAGATCGCCCCGAGCTGGCCCAAAGCCATCCCAATTTAGGGTGGACTAAACCGCTCCGCGGTAGCTGAGTCGCGGCGTATTGGGGTTGTTGGCATGGACCACCGTGAAAGGGTCGCTGGGTGTGGCGTGAGCACTCCAAAGGCATAGCAGGCCGCCGGTGAGGTGGGGTATTCTCGTGGTGACCAAACCATGTTTTCCCCACTCACCGGAGAGACCTGCTATGACCAGTTTACGCCAACGGATGATCGAGGATCTGACCATTCGCAACTACTCGCCCAGGACCATTGACTGCTACGTGCGTCGCGTAGCCAAATTCGCTCAACATTTCGGCCAATCGCCGGACACGCTCGGCTCAGAGCAGATCCGCGAGTACCAACTGTTTCTGGTCAGAGTTCCTGGGCCGTGTTCAATCAGAGCGTCTGCGCCCTGCGCTTTTTCTACGGCGTCTGTCTGGGCAAGAAGGACCTGATCGAGCACGTGCCCTTCCCCAAACAGCCAAAGAAGTTGCCCGTGGTACTCAGTCGCAAGGAGGTCACCACGCTCTTCGAGGCCGTCAAGAATGTGAAGCACCGCACGATTCTGATGACGCTCTACGCAAGCGGGGCTCGCATCTCGGAGGCGATGGCCCTCCAACTCCGGGATATCGATAGCGCACGGATGCTGATTCACATTCGGGGTGGCAAAGGCGACAAGGATCGCTACGTGCCCCTTTCAACAACGCTCCTGGATCGACTCCGCCTGTACTGGCTTCAGGAACGCCCGCCCCTCTGGCTCTTTCCCGGCACCGACCCTGATCGTCCCCTGACGGCGCACGCTACCCAATTGGTATGCAAAAAGGCCGGCCGCAAGGCCGGTCTGACCAAGCACCTCACGCCGCATACGCTCCGTCACACGTTCGCCACCCATCACCCATCACCCATCACCTGGAAGCGGGAACAGACCTGCGATCGATCCAGGTCATGCTCGGACACCGCAGTCTCAGCTCGACGTCGGTCTACCTGCACGTGGCCGCTCAGGCGCTGGGAGGTGCTCGGTCGAGGCTTGACCTCTTGGCGCCGCCGCTCCCTGCTGAACAGAGGCCCGCTGCTGTGGCCTGATGCGGCCGCCTCGGCACGAAGTGGCCGAGGTCTTCCGCACCTGTCAAGACGAACTCAGTACCCTCCATCGGGCATCGTCCGCTGAGTGGAGGGTACTGAGTGATCTCACGGCTTGCCGTACTGCCGTCCTCGGGGGGCACCGGCTCCGCTGTGATGCCTGCGGTCACCATGAGATATCCTACAACTCGTGCCGCAATCGCCACTGTCCCAAGTGCCAGGCCTCCAAACAGGCGGCCTGGCATGAGGCGCAGTGCGCGCATCTGCTCGAAGTCCCGTACTTCCACATCGTCTTCACGCTGCCGCAAGAACTCGGCCCTGTCGCCCTTCAGAACAAGCGAACCCTCTACGGGCTGCTCTTCCGAGCAGCCTCGGAGACCCTGACAACTATCGCGGGGGACCCCAAGCACCTGGGCGCCCGGATTGGCTTTACCGCCGTCTTGCATACCTGGGGGCAAACGCTCGTGCATCATCCCCATGTGCACTGCGTCGTCCCAGGAGGCGGGCTCTCCCCGGACGGAGATCGCTGGATCCCGGCCCGGGCGCAGTTCTTTCTCCCGGTCCGCGTCCTCTCCCGGCTCTTCCGCAAGAAGTACCTCGCCTACCTGCGCCAGGCCTACCAGAAAGGGGCGCTCGTCTTTGGTGGCCCGCTTCAGGAGTTGCGTGATCCCCACGCCTGGGAAGCCTTCCTCGGACCGCTCTCCGGCGTGGAGTGGGTCGTCTATGCCAAACCTCCCTTTGGTTCACCCGAGCAGGTGCTGAAGTACCTCGCCCGCTACACCCACCGGGTCGCCATCTCCAACGCACGCCTCGTCTCGGTCACGAGCGACCACGTCAGCTTCCGGTACAAAGACTACCGAAAGGGCTCGGCCAAAGGCGTGATGCGTCTCACCACGGCCGAGTTCACGCGGCGCTTCCTCTTGCACGTCTTGCCCTGCGCGTTCGTGCGCATCAGGCACTTCGGCTTCCTCTCGAACCGGTCGCGCAAGGAGAAACTGGCACTCTGCCGCACACTGCTGGGCAGTACTGCCCCAGGCCAGACGGACTCCGCCGAGAGCGAGTCCCCGGCCGCAGATGAGCCTCCCGGTGATCGGTGTCCCGTCTGCCAAGACGGGCACATGATCGTGGTCACACCGCTTCCTCCAGCCAGAGCTGGCCCCACCGGATTCGACCATGACTGAACGCTTCACTGACCCCGGCTATCTCCACTACCGCAGCCCTCTTCGAACCAGGGCCTGGCAGGGCTGCGTCCACCGGGCACGCGACCCGCAGGAATCGATGGCTTCGGCACACAATCTTCCCGCTGTAACAGGTTCCCCAACGCCGGTCTCCACGTCAACGCCGATCGCAACACCCCCCGTCTCAAGACCTCAGGCTCTTCCCGAGTCTCTCGGATCCACCTCCCGCCCCATTCAATCCCCATAGCCAAACTGACCGCGGCTCAGTTCAACCGATTGTATCCGGAATGCCCCTCGGCCGCTTAGGCAGATCAAGCACACCTATGTTTTGGCACCCCGGATACAATCCTCTTCATTATGCTGTGGATGTCAGGTGCGACGCAGCCAGAAATCTGGATGGCGTCGCTGAGGGCCAAGGCGAATACCAATGCCCGACCTTTTTCATAGCGATGGACCTCGATAAAAGGATAAACGCTGCATCACCACTTTGCGGACCCATGCGTGCTCGATCTCCGAGTCTCCGTCGAGACTCTCTATTAGTCGTTCCGCAAGACGTGCCCGAACCGGACGCGGCAGCTTCATCATCTCAGCTTCGAGTGACGGTCCTGTCACTCATTAGCTTAACGGGAATCAGAAGAACAGCGGCACGGCCAAGAGATGGATCGCATTCGTCGTGCCATGACAAACAATCGAGTACGGCAGCCCCCACCGCCAGAACATCCAGCCGAGCAACAGCCCCGCCACCCCAGTCTTCAGTACCACCACTGCCGCATCTAGCAGGCCGGCGGGCGGGCGCAGGAGATGCAAGAGTCCAAATACCAGCGCCGACACGCCCAGCGCCACAAGAAAGACCCTGCGGCGGTCACCGGTGGATCGACTCGAAAGCCACGCGATTCCGCCCATTAGAAACAGCCGAAACCCAATCTCCTCCAGAAGAGGGCTGGCGAATACACCGGACCACGCTGATGACCGCGCATACATTTCGCTCATCCGGACATAGATTCGCGAGTCCAGCGACGCAACGCTGTAGTTGGCTGTGAGGTTTACGAGTCCCAACGCGATCCCGATCATCAGCGACAGGCCCATGAAACGGGCCCGCTCTCTTAGCGGTCGTTTCGGCAACGGGCGAACGCGTGCAACCGCCGCGAGTCCGATGGCGCTCGCGCAGAAGGCGACGGCCGTGCCGAGTATGGCGCCCCCTGTATCGTCGCGGTTGGGGAAATACAGCGCAAGAAACGCCGCCGCTGCCAGCACACCGGCGGCCATCAAGCCTTGGCGCACTGGGTCCTGGTTGATCTGGCGTCTCAGCATGCTACCTCCGCCATGCCTTTCTGGATGGTGTTGGATGCGGCATAACGGCTGGCGGATTTGCGGCGAGGATTCGCGCCACTTTGGTCGTCAACCAGTGGGATTTGAATTACTCATATTCGCAATAATCTTCCATTCCCCATCTCTCCTTTCCCAGACGGCGATGAATTTGTTTGAGACTCTCATGGAGCCCTCGGCACTTGGAAACGTGATGTAATAATTGGCCCAGGTGTAGGCCATATCACCGGAACCTGCGATGCTGACTTCCACTGGACCAGATTCCAAAGATGTGAACGGAAGAGAAAAGAACTGCTCAAATGCAGCTCGAAGAGCCGCCGTCCCTACAATTGGATCCTGATTTGGGACGAGCATCACCGCATCATCCCAATACAGCTGGACAGCTCCTTCCAAATCCTTATTACTTTCGGCCGCCGCCCATCTCTCGCCTAATTCGATCAGAGTTTCAGTCTCGGCCTCGAAATTGACTGACTCGGAATACTCCACGCAACCAGAAAAGACGAAGGCGAAAAACAACGACGAGAAAATCGCACGGTGACTATTCATGACGGTCTCTGGGTAAATGGGTGTTTGAATCACACCTGCCAGGGGATGTAGAAAAGGGCCGCCGCGATCAGGGCAATAGCCGTGGTCCCGAGAACTCCTCGCTGATTGTGGATGACGGATCGGTTCAAGAGAGTCTCGGCCTATTGTGTCGCCTCCAACGTCCGTGGGGTGGGCAAGGTGGGAGATTTGGTTCAAGTTGAGAAAACAGCGCTAGTGGTTCACGAGGTCCTTAGGCACACGCATGGTGGCGAGCATATGCGGAATATCGACCGTCTCGGCGATCTTCAAGTCCGCGATCAGGGACGCAAGAACATAGGCTTTCGTTCGACTCAGGTCAGTTTCAAAAACGAGATAATCGATCATGGCTCGTGTGGCCATTCTCGCAGCATCATCGATTGAGGTACCGTAGCCGGTAACCGCGTAGTACTGGTCGTTCTCGTACTGTGGCGAGGGAATGTCGCGGCCGTTCTTAATGAGGTTGATTTCGTAGACCGCGCGCAACGAGCCCTCTATCGCCGTTCCTGAAACCTCACCATCCCCTTGCGCGACGTGCGGATCCCCAAGAGAGAACAAGCCTCCCTCGACGAAGACTGGGAAGTACGCGGTCGTCCCTTCCACAAGGTCCTTGTCATCCATGTTGCCACCGTTGGAACGGGGCGGTATGGTAGATAGAAGGGAGTCGGTAGCCGGCGCGACGCCCATCACGCCCGGAAAGGGCCTGAAAGGGATCTTGATTCCGTTGCCGAAATCTGCCTCTGTGTCGCCCGGATTGAAGCGGTAGATCTTCATGTAGGGCTCGTCGAATTCATCGGCCAGGAAGCCAAATCCAGGAAAGATGGCAGACCAGCCCCAGTCTTGAACTTCAATCTCATGAAGTGTCACCGCGAGATGGTCGCCCGGTTCAGCGCCGCGCACATAAACTGGTCCGGTCAATGCATGAAACGGATCCGCTGATCCGATTGACTCGATGTCGTCTGCCGTTGATTCGACCGTCACGTGCCCGCCGGAAGCCTCAACGAGAAACGCCTCGATCACCGCCCCCGGGTCAACGGTCAGGACGGGCGGTATCGATTGGCTCCACTTGTTGTGTGTGTTCTCGGCGGTGATGGTGTACTCCGCCTCAGGTGTGGGCGCTGGCGCGGTTTGGTTACAGGCCAGAAGGGCTGGCAAGAGACCGGCGAGAACGATGCGTTTCATGGTGGACCGGGTTGGCGTCAAGTACGGAGGGCGTAGGCGGAATCTAAGTCAGCGTGCCGCGAGCAGCGCTTCGTAGCTCGCAAAGCGTGCGGAGCCGTCGAAGCGCAGAGGCCCTGGACGAGCCCACTTAGGTCGGTCACCATACTCGTTGCTCTCTCGTCGTCCTACTCGTCCTGCGTATAACGGATGGGCAATCAGCGGCGACCGGAGGGCGACCGATATTGTCTGGTTATCCAGGGACACGGATGATCTTACCGGATGACGCATGGACAAGGGCCGAATGAATGGCCGGTACCAAGGGAAGCAGGTCGTCGATATCATTGCTCACGGCATCCAGTTGGACGACACATAACTCAATCCCTGTCAGGTTTTGCTGGAAGGCGATTCCTCGATCCATGGTGAGGAATACGTCGAATTCAGCGGCCGCGAGTCTGAGAAGGCGCCCATTCTTGATGCCGCCCCAGCCACGTTCAGGCACCGTCGGCGCGTCGGCGTCCAGGCTCCATTTTAGCTTTCGAGGAAGATTCTCGTCGAGCAAGATCCGCATCACGGGGCCGCAGTCAACTCACGCTTGGCGAGTTCAAGAAGGGCCTCGGCCTGTTCGCGAGAAACGGTCGGGAAGTCATCCCGAAAGTCCTCGATTCGCTTGCCCTTTCTCAGGTAAACCCACAAGGTCTCGGTCGGAACTCGAGTCCCGGTGAACACCGGTGTCCCGCCCAATATCTCAGGGTCTGAATGGAATATGTTGGACCGTTCCATGTGTCGCCTCATCCGAGTGTTCCTTGCTCAAACCTTCATACGGGCGATCCGCGTCTCGGATTCCTGGCCGCTGGTGAGTCTGGATAACGGCTGGCGGATTTGCGGCGAGCTGCACCTCGACCGTGAATCTTGCGGAACGTATTTGCGAGTCCGCAAGATTTGCTGGTTATGCGGAATCGTTGACTTTCGGACACTCCAGCCCGGACTCGTTGATCGCGTCCAGCCAGGAATCGGTTACTGCCTTTGCATCGATCATTACCGTCAAGCCCGAACTGAGTTTTCTCAGGACGGGGCGTAGGTCGCGGGAGAAGCCCTCTAGCGCCTGGGCAGTGTCGGCAAATCCGCAGATACTCTCGACGCTTTGGGCGTAGCCCGTGGTCATGCTTCTCACAGCTTCGAAGAACTCGCAGAACTGTTCCCTGGAGTCAAGATTCGAGGCCACCTCAGCGGGCGCGTGTTCTATCAGAGTGAGGACACCCTGGTCAATGTCGTGTAGGATTGAGGCAAAATCGGCGCTCAACCCCCGGATCCGATCTACTGGGTCCTCCATCTGTTTAGCGACGCGCTTGGCAACCACGAGTCGGGCGGAGAATCCCTTCGATGCCGAGGACTGTCTTTCCATTTCAGCCGTTGCATCCTCGAAAATGCGACCGATCTCCGTGACGTTGTGCGAGATTGAGGTGACGTTTTCCTCCAACCGGGGCATGGCTGCCTCTGAGGCTGCAAGCTTATCGAGAGTGCCGGGCTTGTCGTCGTCCTCCGTGAGGGAGGCCCGGTCGCGACCCGGTTCCCAGTTCTCCCCTGGCTCTTCGATTCGTATACCGCGCGATTCTGTCGCCTGGTTTGCCTCGACTAGCCTGGCAACAAGGGCTGCCACACCTCTTCGATATTGCTCGCTAGCTTCCTCGGCGTATCGTAGATCACGCCAGTCTTCCCATTGGTATTTCTTGACGATGCGTAACAGGTCGTCGTCCGGCGCCGCCTCATGGATGCCGGGCGGATCTACATACAGTAGAGGCAGCAAGAGCTCCCTTAGTCCCAGCGCCGACGCCCTGTCAGCGAAGTACCGAAGTTCTCTCCTGCACTCGTGGCTTTGGAAATACCGCGGCGTGACGACGGCCACAAAGAACGCAACCGTAGCAATGCTTTCGTCGATGGTGGTCTTCCAATCCTCGCCCCAGGCGAGCCGGTCCTTATCCAGAAAAAGATTGATCTGCTCGCCGGTGACAAGCTCGAACTGGTCAACGACATCCCGGGCGAGCTGGGAAATGCGTCCCTTCTCCGCCTCATCATCCTGATGGACGTATGACCAGAAAGCTTGTGTGCTAGTCATTTGACCTCTCGTCAAGGTGGGCCTCCCGCATAACGGTTGGCGGATTTGCGGCCCGGGCCGCCTCCGTAGATCCTAACTCATGCCCGGCCGCCCGTCAATGGCAGTTTCGCACCATTGTGGCACAACGCGGGCCGGGGAGGGGGCCAGTTGCTCGGGCATAATGAGGCAGCGCCGCTCGCCGCTGGCCGCAACATGCGCTTGATACTGTTTATGGCCACCCCCTGAAGCCTGTGACGTAGGAGGTGACCTCCACGCACAAACTCCAGGAGGAAAGCCATGCGGTATTACCAACCCCAGAAGCAGTACCAATACTTCTGCGGCGTCGACCTGCACACCA
>JAJCYP010000074.1 GCA_029262855.1 Bacteroidota bacterium
TATTAAACTGTTTTTTTTTTTTTTTTTTTTTCCCCATGGGGGGGGTTTTGTTTGGGGTTGCTGTGGGGGCCGCAACCACTGGTTCGCCCCCCCGACCACATCCGGGGAGGCCCAGCGTCTCCCACCCGAAAAAGCGCGGGATCCCGGAAACGGGGTCCCGCGCTTTTTCATTGTGCGGATTCTCTGGTTGAGACGGCCACGTCGCGAAATGGAACTGGACCAGAGACGTCGTACACGCTAAAAAAGGCCAAAAACAGCGATTGAAGCGACTTTGGTTGAGAAATCCGGTTTCGGCCCCTCTTTTGCAATCGGGAGGTGGACATCAACCAGAGCGGGGCGACGACGAGCCCCACCCAGCCATGATCGGACTCATACTCCTCGTTATCAGCCTCGCAATTGCAGGGATCGGCCTGTACCGGGCCGAAAAGACCCTCTTCAATCGCGGCGAAGCCTCGGCAGACGCGTCGGCAACCCAATTGGCGGCAGCAGCCGAAGCTTTTCCCGTCGAGGTTTCCCCCTCGATTCCTGAGGCGACCTCTCTCGGCGCTCCGGACCGTGCACCCGTCAAGGTGGGTGGTGACGGCTTCAACGCTGAACGCGCCGCTCGCGAAATCGAGGACGCAGGCGCTGCACTGGGTGGCGATGGTGCCGCCAAGGCGCCGGCCAATGACCAGATCCTGGTGGTCGACCTCGATCAGAAGGTCCGCAACCGCCTACGAGAAATACTGGGTGAGACCTACTCGGTCGTGGAGGCGGAGAACGCCGGCCGTGCCGTGTCGATGATGTCGCGTCGCCAGCCAGCACTGGCTGTGGTCGGATCCAACGTCAAGGATCGCCACGGCCGTCCGTTCTGGGAGTGGATGCGTCGCTCGGACACGCTGGGTGCAGTGCCTGTGCTTCTTGTAACTGCTCTCACCGCGCACGAAGACATTGCCGATCGCTTCGACCACCTGCCGTACCAGCCCAGCGCTGTACTGCGGAAGCCACTACTCATTGAGGAGGTCGGCCGCACGGTCGCACGCCTCGTCGAAGGCCGCGAGGATCCCTGGGGCGGCGACGGCGCCTGGGGCGTGTTCTCGAACGGGAATGACGAGGATGTCCGCTTCGTTCGCCGGGCCCAGGAAGATGTGGAGGCCAACATCTCCAATCCGAACTTCGGTGTCCGTGAGCTCTCGACCGAGATGGGACTGAGTGCCCGTCAGCTTCAGCGTCGCCTCCGCGAGACCACCGGCCAGTCTCCGAACTCCTTCATCCGTTCGATTCGCCTCCAGCAGGCTGCCCGCCAGCTCGAGCAGGGATCAGAACCGGTATCACAGGTGGCCTACGCAGTCGGCTTCAACAGCCTCTCGTACTTCGCCAAGTGCTTCCGCGAACACTTCGGGCGGAACCCCTCTGAGTTCACCGTCCGTCGTCATCGGGCGGGAGCGGCTGTATAACCGCCGACTCCTCGCGCCTGAACAGCCGGCGCAGGGCTTGCCTCCAGGACGGGAAATCCGTCTGATAGGTAAGTCCTGCGCCGGCTGTGTTTGTGAGGTCTGCGTTTTGCAGGATGTCCCCCTCACGCCGGAAAAAGACCTGAGCAGAGACCGAGGGACTCAGCCTGACCTCGACGACAAACTCGCCCTGCAGGCCCTGCGTATTCGCCCGCGTGTTGTCGGTGCTCGAACCCTGGTAAACGCCCTCTCCCCGAATGATCAGTCGCTCATCGAGCAGCCGGAGCGCGACACCATAGGTGATGTCCAGATCCTCGGCGCGCTCACCCTGCAGGCCGAAATTGAAATCCACGTTGGGCAGCGCAGCATCCAGGAATCGGCTCAACTGGGACGAGACCAATTGGGACACACTGTTGAACGCCAGTTGCTCGCCGGCTCCAGCCGATAGATTGTCGGTGGTCAGCTGAAACGAGTTCGTCAAGAGGACACTCGTGGCATACTCGGTGGCGCGATCGGGCTGATTCAGTCGAGCCTCGAGAGCCTGGTAGTCTCCCAGCGCATTCTGATTGGATCGGTCAATGGTCAGTCCGAGGCCCACGTTGGGGGAGGCCACCAGGCCAGTAATCTGAAGCTCGACGATGAGTGGAATGAGGGCACCCCCGAGGTTGACGTCCTCAAGGCCCGTCGTGCTCGCCCGGGTGCGGTAGGCGGCCGAAATGTTCAGGCGTGCATTGGTGGGATCCCCCACCCAGGACAGCGTTCCGCCGGGTTGAATGGTGAATCGACGGACGAAAACCTCGCCGGCGGTGAACAGATAGTCTCCGCCCAACACCTCCATTTGCCCGAAGACCTCAAACTCTCCCTGATTACGACGGATCTGGACGCGGCCCGTACTCTCGGCGTTGATCACATCGCCGAGGAGGGGATCGATCACCAGGTGGATCAGGGATCCGCGCGGGGCCTCGATGTTCATGTCCATGTCCAATCCATCGAGAAACTGGCGCTCCGCTGAGGCGCGTCTCGCAAGCACAAATGGGCGCCGAATCAGTCGCCGGATATCCGGCCTTCGTCCGGTCGAGTCGGCGAAGATGATGAAGGACGCATCCCCTTCCTCGATGGCATCCGTGATGGGAATGAAGAGTTCACTGTCGGACCGCGTCTGCCCATTCGGAATGCGAAGCGTCGCGTTGGCCAGGGGGCCAGTCAGGGTGGCCGACCCGGTCCCGCGGATGAATCCGTAGAACGGGAGGTCCTCGGTTTCTGAACGGTTCATCACCAGGAGATCGTTCAGCTCACCGGCGATATCAAATGAGAAGAAGCGGTAATCGTTGAACTGCATGGTCCCCGACAGGTCCGCGTGCCCTCCGTCGGGGTCACGAAGCGTGGCTCGGTCGAAGTGGATCGCCTCCCGGTCGATTCGGATGGCGCCATCCACCGTGTAGCGGACCCCGGTCTTCGGAATCCCGAACTCACCATCGAATCCTTCCAGCGATGCATCGACGACGGGGCTCGCGAACGGCCCCGAGATCCTGCCTTCACCAACAAGATGGCCGGTGAATCTGTCCACGGAGGTGTTGAACATGTACTTGAGAAAAAAGAGATCGGCTCGCTCTACCGCCAGGTTCAGGTTCCACGCACCGCCATCTGCTCCAGAGGGAAGTCGAACATCTCCCCGCACGCTCAACCGGTTCTCAATTACCTCCGAGACGGCTTCGACGACAGCAGGAAGGGGAGTCGGCGACACATCCAGATTGACGCTGACCTCGTCCCTTCCGGGAGCAAGACCGAGATCCAGTCGGACATTCCCCAGCAGCCGGTCATCCAGAATGAAGGCCGGGACACGGATGCTGCCGTCCATCCGGGGGCGGCCGATTCCGCCGGTCAGTTGGACGTCGGCACTCAGGAGTCCCCCGAGTTGCCTGGGTAACCCAGCAAATTCAGTCACCTCCGCCAGACGAAGGGACCGCGCCACGATAGACAGCGTATCGGAATTCTGGGACGAAATCGTGCCATTCAGAAAAAGCCGCTGCGAGGCGACTTCCTCGGAGATCGCCAGATTCTCGACCGTCAACGCATTGCTGAAGAAGTCCAACACGGCTGATTGATCCAGCGACCAGGCCAGCTGTCTGGCCGCTACTGATAGG
Source organism: Bacteroidota bacterium (assembly GCA_029262855.1). GTDB lineage: Bacteria > Bacteroidota > Rhodothermia > Rhodothermales > UBA10348 > JABDJZ01. The sequence goes on from JAJCYP010000074.1 coordinate 3,578, forward strand.
GTGTCAAGGATCACGCGATTGCGGTCATCCAGGAGCTGGATGCGTGCATCCATGGCCAGCGGTCCCAGCCGATTGCCCTGATTCGAGCGGATGGAAATCGTCCCGCCTCGGCGGAGGAGCGTCACATTCAGGGTCGGGAAGGGAAGCGACGAGACCGCGGACAAGACGCTGTCTGCCTTGGCGGAAACCCGAAGGTCCAGGGCATCCTCGACGGGACCGCGGAATCGTGTGCGCATGGACACGCCGGCGAGCAGCCCGTGGAGGCGATTGGAGCCTACCGCCAGCGAGTCCGACGTCAGCGAAGCCTCATAGTCCACTGTCTCGGCGTCTGCCCTCAACGAGAGGGTGACCTTCGCCCCGCCCTCGAGAGGAGAACCACCGGGACTCCAGCTCCGCAGGCGCGCAAGCTCCACTGCCTGAAAGTCGGCAAGGAGTGAAACACCCGATACCTGCCTGGCCGCGGGCATAGCGAAAATGGCATCCCGGAATTCGTCCCTCAAGATCGAGGCCTCCAGTCCGGCGGTGCCGGCAATAGTGGCGAGGCCTCGGAGGGGCTTGTTCAATTCCCGTTCCACCGCGTCCCGAAGTGCTCTCGTCCAGAACCTCATGGCCAGCAGCGCCACGCCCGGAGAAGCATCGGTCACCGCTCGACCCACAAGCTCAGTACCCCGGATATTCAGGGCCACGAGCGAGTCTTCATGCGCGAGGTCCAGGACATAGGTCTGGTACCCAATGCTTGACTGGCCCCCGGGCGTGGAGACATGCGCGGAATCGACAACAATTGCGAGGGATCCCGTAGGCAACGACCCGTCCAGTAGCGACCCATCCACGCGACCGAAAATGGCGGTGGTCAGCGAATCACTGCCGAGCAGCGGTCCCAGGTCCAGTCCGGCCGCCAGCGCTTCCCACCGGACTCGGCCGGACTCCCAGGAAAGGCTGGCCGTACTCGTGGTTGCCGCCTGATCGACCTCCGCGTTCACCCGGCCGCTGCGGCCCGCCAGGTCTCCGTCGACCCGGACGAGATCGAGCCGTGTCGCACCCACGAGGGAATTGCGCGCCAGGCCGGAAAGGGATCCTGAAAAGCCTCCGCCTGCCTCGGCCGTCAACCGCGTGAGATCAAGGGTGGCTGTGGTGTTCAAACGGGTCTGGCCGACGGAAGTGAGGTAGACCTGCCCCAGATCAAGATCCCGTGTCTCCAGATTGCCGGCGATGCGTAATCCAGCAGGCAGGCGGGCCAGCTGGCCTGCGAACGTGGCCTGGCCGCCTCGGGACCCCGCCGTGATGGTTACCACTGCGCGCGCCCGGTCGCCCAGCAAATTGCCATCTACCAGAATGGTGCTCGCCAGTGAATCGACCACCACGCGCTGGGGGATGGGGAAGCCGGGAGCCAATCGGTCGAGATCCCTGCGAAGAAGAGGGCTTGCTGCGGCCGTCAGGTCTACTCGTGCTGAATCGGGCCAACCGATAACCGTGCCATCCAGTGACATGCGTGAAGACCCGGCCTGCACGGAAAGCTCCGAGATCACGAAATCATCCACTCGTCCGGAAACGGCGGCCCGGACCTGTCCCGATCCGCGCAGCGGGAAGTCAGAACGGCCCCGGCTGACTTCGTCAAACGAAATGCGGGAGGACCGGAGGTCAAGGTTGAACGATGCGGGCACCGTCGCGAACCAGTTTCCGGCGAGATCTATCTGGGATCCTCCGGTCGTGAGGCTGAATTGGTTGATCACGACGCTGGATGAATCCCATAATGCCTGTCCGGAAGCACTGACCAGCTCAAGCTGTGCATCGTCGCCCGTGCCGGATGCCGAGAGCACGTTGACCAGGTAGGCATCGTCGAGACGTTCGACGCGCGCGTCGAGCCTTAGTCTGCTTCCGATGGTGATGTCGGACGCAGGATCGTCCTGCCCGGGGGCCGTGATCTTCCCGTCCGTCACAACTACGCGTGCCGACTGGAACGACCAGGCCGAGGCCTCGCGCCCGGCCACGCCCGCCCCCGACAGCAGCTGCGACCAGGAACTGGAACCGCTCGAATCGCGCGCGAGATGGAGCCGGGGACCGCGTAATTCTACACGGCGGGTGTCCAGACGTCGCCGGAGGATGTCATTCCAGGAGGGCCGAACGAACACCGTATCGACGGCCAGGAGGATTTGCCCATCGCGTGTCCGAATCCGGACGTCTGTGGCAGTGAACGACTGCACCAGGTTTCCCGTCAGCCGCCCTATTTGAAGTTGCGCACGGGTGGATCGCGCGAACTGGGCCTCCAACTGTCGGGCGACGGCATCCCGGCCCTGCTCGGTTCGGGTGGCCGCAAAAAACGCCACTACCAGAAGCACCAGTACCGTGCCCAGAACCCGCGCCGTGCGTTGGGAAAAATGTTTGAGAGGGGTGGCCATCGCGGGGGTGAACGTTCCCACGGGGTAGGGGTGCCCGAGAGCGCCACCCTCACGCTCCGCGCGCGGTCATTTCAGTGGCCCGGGGTGGGCGCGCGGGTGCAGGCCGGCGCCCGGGGCCGGGGGAGGGGCCCGAGAGCCGAGCGGCGGCGGGGCGCCGGTCCCAGGAATTCAGCTGACCAGCACGTGCCGCCAGGCGGCCTCGACATCCGCGGCAGCAATCTTGTCCGTGACGTAGGGAGACCCGACCCGCTTTATTAAGACAAATCGCAATCGACCGCTTTCCGCCTTCTTGTCGTTCCTCATGGCCTGAATAACCTCTCCCAGCGCAATATCGGCGGGGATGGTTGGAACCGGAATCCGCAACACCAACTGGTCGGTTCGCATGTAATCCAGCTTCGGGTTGAAGCGCCTCGACAGGTAGAGCGCCGCTCGCATGCCGATGGCTACGGCCTCGCCGTGCGTCAGCACCTTGAATTCGGTGGCCTGCTCCAGGGCATGCCCAAACGTGTGACCAAAGTTGAGGAAGGCGCGGGGCCCGTGCTCGCGTTCGTCCCGACCGACAATGTCGATTTTCACCTGGCACGCACGCTGGAGTACTTCCTGTACCGTGGCAACGTCGCGGGTTGAGAACAGTGGCCAGGACTCGACCAGAAGTTCAAAGAGGCGCTGATCTCCTATCAACGCATGCTTGACCACCTCGGCAGCGCCGCTGCCCCACTCCCGCTCCGGAAGGGTGGCCAGCGTCCGAATGTCGGACAGGACGAGGGTGGGCTGATAGAACGCCCCTACGAGGTTTTTCCCCGTCGGATGGTTGATGCCTGTCTTGCCGCCGATGGAGGAATCGACCTGAGCCAACAGGGTGGTGGGCACATGGACGAGCGGCACACCGCGGAGCAGCGTCGCGGCGGCAAACCCGGCCAGATCCCCGATCACACCGCCCCCGAGGGCGACAATCGGGGTCTTTCGGTCAATCCCCCATTCCAGCGCGGCCGAGTAGATGGCCTGAAGGTGCTCGGGCGTCTTGGTGGTTTCCCCCGGAGGCAGGGCCAGCAGCCGGGGCTCCCAGCCGTCGTCCTGAAGGACCCGGTCCACGGTCAGCCCGTAGAGTTCGGCCACGTTGCGATCACTGACGATCAGGACTCTTCCAGGCCTGAGTCCCGCCTCGCGCATTACCATGGCCAGTTCCCCGAGCGGGCGGAAGGCGACAGGATAGCCCTGACCGGAAGGGAAGCGAACTCGCAGCGTGGAATCGGATCTCATTCAGTCGAGGCTTGATGGCTGTCAGCGCCTGTTACCCGTACCACCACGCACGTGAGATCGTCGTGGGGCTCATGGCTACCCACGAAACTACGGTGCGCTGCACGAATGCGGGTGAGAATATCCTCAGCCGAGGTGGATGGGTCCTTGATGATGTCAATGAGTCGCTGACGCCCGAACTCGTTGTCCTGGGCATCACGCGCCTCGGGGATCCCATCTGAGTACAGAAGGACCACGTCACCGGTTTGCAGATCCAGTGTTTCTTCCTTGGTCAGTCGCTCAAACAGGTCGGAGCGCTCCAGTCCGATGCCGATACCCTGCGGCTGCAGAACGTAGACTGAGGAGTCGGCCGCGCGGTAGACCAGAACGGGGCAGTGGCCGGCACGGGCGAAGGTCATCCGGCGATTGGCGAGGTCGAATACACAGAACACCATCGTGGCAAACATGCTCCGATCCGAACTGAGCCCGAACATGCGGTTGACATGGGCCAGCACGCTGATCGGGGAGGCGTCGCTCTCTGAGCGGGACTGCAGGTAACCCTTGAGCATCGTCATATAGAGGGCGGCGGACATGCCTTTGCCCGAGACATCCCCGACCACGACGCCGAGTCGGTCTCCAGGGAGCTGAAGGAAGTCATAGAAGTCGCCCCCGACCTCACGGGCCGGCTCGGAAAAGGCCGCCACCTCGAGCCCGGCAGGTTCGGGAACGCGGGCCGGGAGCATGCGCAACTGTGCCCGCCGGGCAATGTCCAACTCCAGTTTCAGGCGCTCCCGCTCCGAAATGTGCCTGACGTAACTCGGCGAAACCAGGCCGTCCTGCACTGCCTCACCCCTAATCACCGCATACGCGCCGTATGTCAGGGCAACCAGCACGACAGCGAGTGAGATCATGCCCGCGACACGGAATGCTGGATGAGTCACATACAGCGTGCCGAACAGGATGACACTCGTGAAGAAGAGGCCACAGAACACGGTCCACAGATCGTGGCGAAGGAAGAACCAGTAGCTGATGAGACCCGTCAGAATGGAGAGCACCGCGCCAATGCGCCGGTCCAGAATGACCGTGGTCTCGCTGAAAAAAATCCCAAAGAGGATTGCCGTGATGCCGACCGCGAGCCAGACTCGCCTGGTACGCAGGCGGAGGAGTGCCAGACTGAACAGATGAGCGTACGCCGAGGCAAGCAGGGCAGTTAGCAAGCCCGACGCCAACGCGAAACCCGGAGGAAAGACCGCCGAGAGGTGCAGGAGCTCCTCCTGTCCCATGATGGTCCACTGGCCCTGTGCGAAGATGGGCAAGAGCAGGTACCAGGTACCCAGGGTGATGGCCGCCATGGCGCCGCCTCGAAGCACCCCGGCCCCAATGTCGCGGGAGAGGTAGCGCTGGGCGAATAGCTTGTCGAACGAGGCAAGCTTGCCGGGCCACGCCTCCCGGGCCACGGACTCGCCGGCATTCCACACGAAGAACAGCCCCAGCGAGGTGAAGAAAACCTGGATGGCCATGCTCGCATAGACAACGGCCAGTTGGAAGGGGTTTTCGGAATTGACGATGGCCCCGTGTGCCGTGTAGGGGGCGGTGTTGAAACCGAACCAGATAAAGACCAGCATCAGGGCGAACACGGCCAGAAATCCGTTCTTCACGCCGACCTCACTGGAGCGAAAGCGCAGGGCAAAGACCACCATCGCGCTGACCCAGACCAGGGTAACCAGCAGCAGAAGACCGAAATCCATGAAGGTGTGCAGGGTCTCTTTGGGGCCGAATCGGGCTCGGAAATCGTCCGATAACTCCGCCGATCTGGACCAGCTCGACACCTTGCTGCCCGAGATCACGAGACCCAGCGTCTGAAAGGAGCCAGGGCTGCCCTCGATGGGGCGCCTCCAGGTGAGGGTATGGTCCGACCTGCCTCCGAGTTGGTCCACTCTTGAATTGTGGAGCGTCCAGTCGGTGAGAGGCATATCGACCACGTCACCGAAGAAGGTGCTCGCCAACGCTTGCGCCTGGATGGGAGTCAGGCGGTCACCCGCCTCCGTCCTCGGTACCGGGTGCGAGACCCAGAAGACGGTTCCCTCCGGCCCCACGCGAATCTGAGCCGGTACCCCTCTCGTGGACTGCGCAAGCAAGACGGCCCACCACCGATCCGGCTTGAACCTGCGAAGTGCGTCGGGATTCTGGGCTTCGGACTGAAGGAACGCGTTCCAGGCGTGGTCGGCGCGGAAGGACACGTTTTCGACATCGAGTTCGGCGACCTGGTAGCCGAGAGCCTGCAGGTGCGAGAGCGCAATCCTGGCGGCCTCGGACCGACCAACCTCAATGGCGGTGCCGGCTGCGGGCTGCAACTCCGGATATCGCAGCGCGAATGCTGTGACACCGACCAGGGCCAGCAAGAAAAGGATCAGGTTTTCGCCTCTGAACAGGCGTCTGTCGACTGGCGACTGGTATGTCTGGGGAGTCTCGCTCATCGATGTGCTCCCCAAGGTACTGGACTTTGCCCAATTTGGTTACCGACGGCCGGGACCTTTCTGTCCGTGCCCGTTGTCGGGTCTGCGATTTCCGAGAGTCGGGCACTACGGCAGGGCCTGCTCGTAGGAGCCCTCGACCCTACAGGCCCGCTGCCAGTCGCGCATGTGTTTGATTCTATTTGCCGTCAACGAACACCCGGATTTTCCCGTGGTGCTGGCGGCCAACCGGGACGAGTTCCTGCAGCGCCCCGCCGCCCCGGCCAGACGGTGGAGCGATGGCGAGGGTATTCTCGGCGGCCAGGATCTGACTGCAGGTGGAACGTGGCTGGGCGTCAGTCCATCGGGAAGACTGGCGGCCGTCACGAACGTCCGCGAGCCCGGGGTTTTCGCCGCCGATGCCCAATCGCGCGGTCAGCTGGTCACGGGACTTCTGGAGCATGACAGTGCTCCGGTTGACTTCCTGCAGGCGCTCGACGGCTCTGCCTACAACGGGTTCAACCTGCTGAGCGTTGAGGCCGGCGTGGCCGTCCATGCGTCCAATCGGGGTTCTGCCGTCCTTCCTGAGGTGACCTCTGTCACGTCGGGTGTTCACGGACTGAGCAATGCGAGTCTCGATACGCCCTGGCCGAAAGTGGTGGAGGGGCGTATCAGATTGGCCCAGGCGTTGAAGGGACTGGACCCGGGCCGAATCGATTGGAATCCGTTTCTGTTCCTTCTTCGGGATGCCGATCCCGCACCGGACAGTCAGCTGCCTCAGACGGGTGTACCGGTGGATCTGGAGCGGGCCTTGTCTCCGCCCTTTATTCGGACCACGGGCTACGGCACCCGGTGCTCAACGATCGTGCTGCTGGGGAGGGATGGTCTGTGTCATTTCTTGGAGCGGACGTTTCCTTCGGAAGACGGACGCACTTTCGAAGATCGAACTTTTACCATGGCTCTCGAGCCAATCGCCTCACGACTCTGATGGCAGCACATCATTCTCCGGTTCAGGTACGCCTGGGCAGAGACCATTACGCATCCACAGTCACCGCGCGCACGCACAGTCTGAAGGCCGATGAGCCGGTCGACCTGGGTGGGAGTGACCAGGGGCCCACGCCCTATGAATACCTCGCGGCGGCACTCGGTAGTTGCACGGCCATTACGCTCCGCATGTATGCGGATCGGAAGGAATGGCCTCTGGAAGCCATTGACGTGGAGGTCTCGCACAAGAAGGTCCACGCCAAGGACTGCGACTGCGAGACAACCGCTACGGGCCGCATTGACCTGATCAGTCGTGTCATCACCCTGCACGGTGACCTGGATCAGGAGCAGCGGATGCGGCTCCTGGAGATCGCCGATAGATGTCCCGTGCATCGTACGCTCACAGGGGACATCGTGGTGAAGACCAGCGAGTTGCAGGCGGCGTAGGTGTGGGTGGAGGCGGAACGGACTGCGGGCGGCCTCGGCAGGCTGATGGCGGCCTGGCGGCGGCTGGCTGGTGGCTGGATGGTGGCGGCTGGCGGCCTCGGCTCTATGCCGGCTCCACGCCCAGGCCCGCGCCTGCCGGCATCACGGGGCGTCCCCCGGCAAAGGTGACGCCACGGAAGGGGTCAGCGGCAAGCAGCTGAGCGCCATCGAGATCGGCGAAGTCTGCCAGCGGAGCCAGTGTGGCCGCCGCCGTTATGGCGAGCGAACTCTCGACCATGCAGCCAACGACCACCTGAAGGTCAAGCGTCCGCGCCAGATGAATCAAGGCACGACTGGCGGCGATTCCCCCGCATTTCGCCAGCTTGATATTCACGCCGTCGGCCGCGCCGGCGAGCGCGATGGCGTCGTCAGCCCGGCTGAAGCTCTCGTCCGCCACCAGAGGAGGTGTGTGTGATTGTGGAAGGAGGCGACGAAGCAGATGCCAGTCCTCCGGATCGGTGTCCGCAATCGGTTGCTCGACGAACAGCAGGTTCAGTTCATTCAGACGGGGGATGATGCTCACCGCTTCGGGTATGGACCACGCACCGTTCGCATCGACGCACAGGGCGGCATCGGTCAGATCGCGGACCCGCTGAACGATGGCTATGTCCCGTTCGGAGTCGCCGGAACCCAGTTTCAGCTTAAGCCTCGGGTGGTCTGGCAGGCTCTCCCGGGTGAGGTCCTCAATCCGCTCGGGAATGGAGACGGTCATGAAGCTGACTGGGGCACGGGCCGGATCCACTCCCATCAGGACGTGCAGGGGCTGCCCGATGCGCTTGGCCCAGGAGTCGTGAAGGGCTATGTCCAGCGCGCATCGCGCCGGCAACGGGCCGGGAGGGAGGTCGCCGAGCCACGACACGACCGGCGGTGGCTCGGTGCTGGTCCAATCAGGCAGTTGCACACCAGACAGCCACGCCTTGGCGGCGGCATAGTCAGTGGGCAAATAGGGTGGAAGGCCGGCCTCCCCACGGCCGCCGTCGGTTTCCACGAGCACATTGGTGCGCTGCGTACTGACTCCGTGGGCGATGCGAAACGGAGTTCGTAACTGAAGGTGGAGTGGTGAGACCGAAATCTGCATGGGGCTGGGGGCTGACCTTATAACCAAACGCGCCGAGAGCCACCTTCAAGGGCCATCAAGGCATCCTGGGGGAGCGATCCGCCCGTGGTCTTTGGTGGTACATCAAAATGCTCCTGGGGTGCTCCGGGCCGAACGTCGACTCCCGAGCGGCGTCGCGCGGAGCACGCAGAACGGGCAGCCCAGGCCCTCGCGGCCACGCGGGTATCCGGCGTCGGGAAGTGGCCAACCGGGTTGAGGACCAAGCCCGACCCAAACCAGTCCGTTACCGGCCCCGCAAAGAGACCGATTGGGGCTCGCGGAGACCCGGATGCGGCCTCAACCACGCGCTCAACGGCGTTCCGATTGACGATGCCCAGACCGTCTCCACAGCGAACATCACCGCACAGCTTGGAAGTCTGCAGCACCAGATCGGGGAGCAGATCCAGAATCATAGCGCTGCCACGACCGCCGGCAAGGGCGTCGGTCCAACACAGCCTGAGGGCCGGGAGGCCGCTCGCCAGGACCGACGCATCGAGCGCGGTTGCCAGTCGCAGGACCTGGTCGGCCGTCATGGCAGTCGTCAAGCGGTCGAAGGACGCCAGAACCGGGAGGCACGGGACGTCGTGGGGAAGCGACGACAGCGCGCGGTTTATCCAGTCCCAGGCATGCGCGAGTGCGTCCTTTCCAAAGGGGCCATGCTGCGGGGGAACAGAGAGGACCGCCTCCAACCCAACCGCCCCGCCCGCGATTCCGCGGCCGGGCCAGTTTCCTGCCGCCTCAAACGCGAGTGCCTCAACCGCAGACGCCGCGGCAGCGGAGCCAAGCTCCGCTGCCGCGGCGTCTACAAGTCGTTCAATCTGTTGAGTTTCCACGTAGGGAAAGGGGTGGCCCCTTTCCCTACGGCTTGGTAAGCGCCGTGAAGTAGGTGGTCACCTGACCGTTCTGGACACGAAGTATGCGCACAATAAACGAGTCCCCGGAGTCAATGTCCGCGTAGATGCGGCGGAAATCACGCTCATTTTCCACGGGCTTCCGGTTGGCCTCGGTGATCAGGTCACCCTGACGCACATCGCCGTCACGAAATGCCAGACTCTCGGCCTCGACCGCCGCGACAATCGCGCCCTTCTGCGAGCCGTCAAAACCGGAACGCGTGGCGAGCTCGGGAGACAGGTCGCGGAGCGTGATGCCAAGATCAGCCACGGGGTCGGCTCCGCCTTCGGAGGGTGCAACCTCGCCGCCTTCCGTGTTGTCCGGGATGATGTCGGCTCGTCGACCCAGTTCAACGGTGACGGACTTCTCATCGTCGTCCCGCCTGATGTCCAGCTTCACGCGTGCCCCCGGCGGCATGTTGCCCACCATGGTTCGCAGCGCGTTCGGATCCCGGAGACGCCTTCCATTCACGGCGACAATCACATCGCCCACCTTCACTCCGGCCTTGTCAGCGGGTGAATCCGGCAACACAATCGTGACCTGCGCGGCGCCACGAGAGACCTCCAGCACATCCGCCAGTGTCGTGCTGATGGGCGCGAAGTTCAGGCCCAGCGCTCCACGCTCTACCCGACCATCTTCAATCAGCTGCCCGACGACGTTTTCGACCTCGTCGACCGGGATGGCAAACCCGATTCCCTGATTGCCTCCCGTCCGGGAGTAGATGGCCGAGTTGATGCCGATGAGCCGTCCGCGCAGGTCCACCAGCGGGCCCCCGGAGTTGCCGGGGTTGATGGCCGCGTCGGTCTGGATGAACTGGGCAAATAGGTTGAGATTGTTCATGCTCTCGCTCGTCCTGCCGAGTGCACTGACAATCCCGGACGTGACCGTATTGCCCAGGTCTTCGGAGAGGGGAGAGCCGAAAGCCATCACCCACTGACCGACTCGCACGTTCTCGATATTCCCGAACGGCAAATGCGGCAGGTTGTCCGCCTTGATGCGAATCACCGCCAGATCGCTGTCTCGGTCAGAACCGACGAGCTCGGCTTCGTAGAACTCGCCGTCGAAGAGCTGAACCTCGAGATCATCGGCATTCCGGATCACGTGGTCGTTGGTCACGATGTATCCGTCTTCGCGAACGATCACGCCCGATCCAAGGGCCTGCGATCTGAATTCATTGCCCTGGCCGCCGTTGGGGTTCTGATTGAAGAAATCGCCGAATGGGGTGTTCTCGAACGGGTTCGGTCGGGTCACCACCCGTTCAGAGCGGATCTGAACGACGGCCGGATTGACCGACTCGGCGATGGAGATGAAGGAGGCCTCAAAATCGAGGACCGAAGGCGGGTCAGCAGGCTCCGAAGCGGCAACCGCCTCCGTGGCGGATGCCGTGGAACCGACACGGTCTCCCGCCTCGAGCCAGTTGGCTCCCACCGTGGCAGAGAGGATGCCGGCGATAAAAGCGCCGACAAGAAGCACGGCTATGGATGTACGTCCGAATGCGCTCATGATGTTTCTATTGGTCGTCTTCTGGAGGAAGAGGTTGTACTCAAAATAAAAAATCTTGGTGCCGTCCGGACCACCTCCGCCTTCTCAATCGGCAGAGAGTCCGAGCACTTACAAATAACGGTGGTCCCGAGGGCATTCGTATGTGCCCTGAGCCCGTTCATCCCGCATAAATAGCCGTTCGCCGAGGGCCGGTGTACGTCGGGCCGGTCAACCCGCATTCTCAGAGGCCACACGCTCCACTTCGGACCAGACGCGGAGCAGGTTTTCGCCCAGAATATTCCGGACGGCCTCCTCGGAATACCCCTCCTCGAGCAGCGCCTGAATCAGGGCCGGGTACGTACTCACGTCCTGCAGGCCGGCCGGCAAACCGAACACGCCGTCGTAGTCGGAGCCGAGGCCGATGTGGGCGGTGCCCACGAGATCCCGGACGTGATTTATGTGTGCGACCACGTCACCCAGTGTCCCAATCGGGGCGGCACGACGCAGGTCGGCCCGGGCCCGATGGGCTTCCTCGCCTTCCAAACCCTGTTCAGTGATTCGGGTCTCGATGGCTTCCTGAACCGAGGCGCCCTGCGCCTGATACTCGGTGCGCAGGAAGCTGGAGCCGTAGTTGATCATGATCAAACCGCCCTTGGCTGCCAGGGCCTGAATCAGCTCATCGCTCATATTCCGCTCCCATCCCGGCGTGAAGGCCCGGACCGAGGAATGCGATGCGATCACAGGTGCCGTGCTTATTTCCAGTACATCGGTGGCGGCGAGATCGCTCAGGTGCGAAATGTCGACCATGATGCCGAGGCGATTCATCCGTCCCACGACGTCCTTCCCAAGCGGGCTCAGGCCGCCCCAGGTGGCCGTCGTGTCATAGGAGGAGTCGGACAGGCCGTTGTCCTTTCCATGCGTGAGCGTGACATACCTGATGCCGCGGTCAAAGAAGTGTCCCAGGAGATCCGGGTTGCCTGCGATCGGCGCGCCGTTTTCCATTCCCATCGGAAGCGAGATGACCCCGCGGGCGTGGTTGGCTCTGACATCGTCAACCGTGGTGGCCACCGCATAACGGTCGGGTGCCCTCTCTGCAATCGCCTCCACCAGATCGATCAATGAATCGGCGAGCGCCGAAGTCTTCTCGGGCTGCCCCTGGAGATCGGGCGGGATGTAAATGGACATGAATGGGGCATCCAGGCCGCCCTCCCGGGCCCTTGGATAGTCGAAGTCGCCTCCGTAGGTGGATTCGGTCACGTCTTCCTCCCAGACGGTCATCCGGTAGGGAACGTCGATGTGACCGTCGACGATGATGGTCTCCTGCGCGAGGCTGAGGGCACGCTCGGCCGGGGACTGATCTGCGGGCGATTGGCAGGCACTCATGGCAAGCAAAAGCAAGACTGGTAGTTTTTTCATGAGAGGGAAGGTCTGGCCCTCAGGGCCGAGAGCACCTTGGTATGTATTCCTCCGAATCCACCGTTCGACATGATAACGGCCACGTCGCCCGGCTCAAGGTGATTCATGAGTGGCGCAAGCAATTCATCCGCAGAGGAGGCCACCTCGGCGTGGGTTCCGCTCTGACGCACGGACTCCACCAACGCGTTGACATCCATGAAGTCACTGGCGCGGTCGTTATGACGGAAGGGAGGGGAGGAAATGAACAGGGCGTCGGACGCGCTGAAGGCCTCCTCGTATCCCAGCTGAAATACACTTCGACGGCTTGAGTTGGATCGCGGCTCAAAGACCGACACGAGTCGGCGACCCGGCCAGCGCTCACGCGCGGCCTGCAGGGTGGCCCTGACGGCGGTAGGGTGGTGCGCGAAGTCGTCCACAACCACAACCCCGTCTGCCTCACCGCGAACCTCCTGTCGGCGTTTGATGCCCGCAAAGGTCCGAAGGCTATCGCGCAGCGCGTCGACCCGGACACCTTCCCACAGCGACACCGCCAGGATGGCCAGCGTGTTGGCCAGGTTGTGCCGGCCCGACAGCGGAAGCTGGAAGATCCCCAGATCCTCGCCCCGCGCCAGGAGGCGAAATTCCTGACCGCCTGGGGCCGCCGAGATGTCCACGGCCCGTACGTGCGCATCCTCACTCAACCCATAGGTCGTCACCGAGCCGTTGCACCAGTGCGACAGCGCCATCACCTCAGCGTCGTCGGCGTTGAGGATCAGTTGTCCTTCGGGTCCGACGGACGCCGCGAACAGGCGAAAAGCCTCCCGGTAGTCCTCCCAACTGTCGTAGATGTCGGCGTGGTCGAACTCCATCGAAGTCACGACCCCGACGTCGGGACGGTAGTGAAGAAATTTGGGGCGCTTGTCGAAGTAGGCGCTGTCGTACTCATCTCCCTCCACGACAAAGTGCGGCCCCGTTCCGATGGCGTACGACTGGTTTCCATTCATCATGACGCCCCCGACCAGGAAGCCCGGGTCCAGGCCGGCAGAACGGAGAGCGTGGACGAGCAGACTGGTGGTGGTAGTCTTGCCGTGCGTTCCAGCGATCACCAGTGACCGCCTGTCCAAGAGGAAGTACCGGGCCAGCGTCTCGGGGAAGGAGCCCTGAACCAGCCTGTTCTCCCGTGCATGCGCGGCCTCGACGTGTGTCGGTGTGCAGGCATTTCCAACCACGACCAGCCCGGGGGCAGGATCGAGATTCTCCGCGCGATACCCCTCGGCAACCGGGATGCCGAGTTCCGCCAGACGCGTACTCATGGGCGGCCACGCAGCCGCATCGGAGCCTCGAACTCGGTATCCCGCTTCCTGAAGGAGGCCCGCCATAGACCCCATTCCCGTTCCGCAGATGCCGATCAGATAGGCATCCTGGAGCGATCCAGGATCCGGTAGTTCGGGGCGCGCAAAGATCCTGAGATGCGCGTCCGGAAGCTGCGAGATGTCCTTCATCAGGTGGCGGTCGCGCTCGCGGTGGCGGTGGCGGGCTGTGGCGCTGAAGGGGCGTCATCTCCCCCTCCCAGACGGGCGGACACGGAGTCGAAGACCGAGTACATGACCGGGACGATCACCAGAGTCAGGAAGGTGGCGAAGGTCAGACCACTGATGATCGCCGTGCCCATCGGCCCCCAGAACTGGGTGTTCTCTGAGCCGAACTGGAAGTTCGGATCGAGATCGATCAGCAGGCCCACGAAGTCAATGTTGATCCCGAAGGTCAGCGGAATGAGACCCAGCACCGTGGTGGTCGCCGTCAGGATTACCGGACGGAGGCGCGTGGCGCCGGCCTCGATGATGGCATCGTGCTTGTCCATGCCCTTGGCGCGCAGCTGCTTGGCGTAGTCGACCAGAACAATGTTGTTGTTGACCACAATGCCGGCCAGGCTGATCACGCCAATGAAGGTCATCAGGCCGTAGGGCGTGCGGGTCAGAAGGAGTCCAAGGAGAACACCAATCAGGCTCAGGCCGACCGCCACCATGATGATGAACGGGGCACTCACCGAGTTGAACTGCGCGACCATGATCATGAAGATCAACGAGACCCCCACAAGCAAGACAATGGTGAGGAAGCTGAAGCTCTCGTTGAACTCCTCGTTTTCTCCGGTATAGGCCATCTGATAGCCCGGAGGGAGGTTGTCCTGATAGGGCTGAAGCAGCGTCTGCACCTGTCCAAGAATGGCCTGACCGTTGAAGCCAGGCGCGGCATCGCCGGACACGGTTGCCACCCGGTCCATGTCCAATCTGGTGATCGAACCCAGACCCCCGACAACGCTCAGGTTCGCCACCGCGGTCAGGGGAATCTGCTGCCCTTCCTCCAGTATCGTGAGGTTGTTGAGGCTTTCGAGACTCGCCCGATCCTCCTTGCGGAGGCGAACGGTGATGTCGTATTCCTCCTCGCCGTCCCGCCACTTGCCGGCCTCTACGCCGTTGATGGCAGATCGGACGGTCGAGGCGACTTTGCTGGTGTTGAGATCAAAGCGGGCGGCACGCTCACGGTCAATGTTCACCTTCAGTTCGGGACGGCCCGTGTTGAGGTTGTCGCGCACATCCACCAGGCCGGGAATCGAGCCGGTGTCGGAGGCTTCAACGAGCATCTGCTTCACGTCCTCGGTGAGCCGCTGGATCTCGGCGAAGCTTTCGCCTGAGATTTCGATGTTCACCGGGGCTCCGGTGGGAGGTCCGTTCGAGTCCTGCGTGATTTCGATCTCGGCACCCGGGATCCCCTGGAGCTGGGCCCGAACCCGCGCGAGTGTCTCTGTGGAAGGCTCCGGCCGGTCCGCGTAGTCGACGAGGTTCAGGGTGACCCGCGACCGCTCCGGGCTTGCGCTTCCGCCCCCAAAGTCGGCGTCGCCGCCCACGCCGACACTTACCAGCAGGCTCTTTACGCTGGCCTTGGCCGACGCGGTGGCATCCAGGAGACCCTGCATGCGGTCGTGCATCTCATTGGCCATCTGGTTCGACGCCTCGACGTTCATCCCGAGCGGACCGGAGGCCGTGATGCGAACCTGACGCGGATCGGTGACCGGGAAGAACTCGGTGCCGGTGGGCGCGATGCCAAACATGGTGAGAATGGACACAAACGCTCCGAGGGCCAGTGTCAGCAGACGCGCCCGGTTGTCCGTCAAGATCAGGACCTTGCGCCTGTTGAAGGCCCAGCCCAGCGCTCCCACTCCGATAATCAGGATCGGAAGTACCATCAGGTTTCCGATGGTGCCGAGCGGCACATCCCGCGACCCAAGTTCCATGATTCCCAGCAGGCCGAGAGAAACGACGCCAAAAATGACGCCAGCCCGGACAGACGCCTTCCCGCCGAGGTAGATGGCCTCGAAGGTGTGAATCACGACGCCGATAATCCCCAAGACGAACAGAATGCCGCCTGGTACGAGCGGTATGAGAGCCGATGTGCTGCCAAGCATGGCACTCACAAGTCCGGCGATGACCAGGAGCGTGAAGCCGGCGGTCAGCGCCACCAGGGCCGCTGAATTTCTCAGCATGGCCCGGGGAACTGAGTAGTCCCGAACCAGCATCCAATCGAGAAACGCCCTGTACTTCTCAACGAATCGGGGCAGTCCTGTCTTCACGAAGCGGTCTCCGACCGGCTTCATGACGTATCGATGCAGGTAGATCATCACCGGAATGGTGATGCCGAGCACCAGCAGTGTCTTCCAGTTGGCGATTCCCACCATGACGGCTACCGCAATGATGAGGCCCGTCCAGATCCGCCGCTCCAATTTGCTGCGCTTGGGTGCGCCCTCGGACTCCAGGCGAATGAAAATGCCTGTCAATACCGGATTGATGATGATCGCCACGAAGAGCGAGCAGCTCAGGGTCACGATGAGCGTCAACGGCATGTAGGACATGAACTCGCCGATGATGCCCGGCCAGAACAACATGGGTACAAAGACGGCCACCGTTGTCAGTGTGGATGCAATGACGGCGCCCGCCACTTCTGCCGTCCCCAGGCGGGCCGCTTCAAACCTCGAGTGCCCTTCCTCTCGGTAGCGGACGATGTTCTCGACAATGACAATGGCATTGTCCACCAGCATCCCCAGTGCGATGATCAGCGAGAAGAGGATGATGAAGTTCAACGTGTACCCCATCGCCTGAAATACCGTGAACGAGATGAACATCGAGAGCGGGATGGCGATGCCGACCAGCGTCGCATTCCGAACGCCCAGGAAGAACAGGAGCACGGCGATGACGAAAATCAGCCCACTGATAATGCTGTTTTCGAGGTCCTTGATCAGCTCCTCCACAGCCTCGCTCTCGTCCCCGGTGATGATCACGTTGGTCCCGCTGGGGAAGGGAAATGCGCTCAGGACGGTCTCGACCGCGGCCACGGTCTCCAGAATGTTTTCGCCCGAACGTTTCTTGACGTTGAGACTGATGACCGGCAGGATATCCGGGTTTTGCGAGACTACCTGGAGATGGCCATCCTCATCCTCCACCTTGTAGACTGCCAGCCGGGAGTAGGACTCGCGCTCCTTGAATCCGAAGGTTACGTTGGCGACGTCCCGGATGTAGATGGGGTTGCCGCCGGGTGACTTGATGACGAGTTCGTTGATCTCCTCCGGAGACGTCAACTCGCCATCGACACGGACCAGGAAACTGAGATCGTCCACGTCCACGGAGCCGCCCGGGATGTTGGTGTTCTCGTTCCGAATGGCATCCACCACATCCTTGAAGGCCACGTTGTAGCCCTGCAGGGCAACGAGATCGACATCGATCTGGACCTCCCGCTCCAGTCCGCCAATCAGGTCCACCTCCAGGATGCCTGGAACGCCCTCCAGCTCATCCTGGAGTTCCTCTGCCACATCCTTGAGCCTCGGGAGTGGATAGGGAGCCGACAGGTTGATGACCAGAATCGGGAACTGGGAGAAGTCAATTTCGCTGACAATCGGCTCCTCCACGTCGCCCGGAAGATCGGCCCTGGCCAGATCCACCTTGTCCCGCACCTTGGAGAAGGCCTCGTCTATCGAGACGTCCGGCTCAAACTCGATGATGACGCTGGAGACGCCTTCGGTGGAGGTGGACCGGATTTCTTTGATCCCGTTGACGTTCTGAACTTCCCGCTCGATGTGCTGCGTGATCAGCGATTCAATGTCATCCGGGGACGCCCCCGGATAGACGGTGGTTACGATGATATTGGGGACCTCAATGGAAGGCGCAGCCTCCTTCGAGATCGTCACGTAGCTGTAGACTCCGCCGAGGACCAGCGATGCCGTCAGTACCAGAATCGTGATTCTGTACTTGATGGCCAAGTTTGTAATGGTCATGTCGGCTACCGGGTTGAGCGGCGATTGGCGATCGTGATGGCATCGCCCTCGGTGACGTTGGTCTGGCCGACAACAATGACTTCGTCACCTACCTGCAGTCCCGACTCGACTACGGCGCGGCCCTGGTGCGAGGGACCCATCACTACCGTCCGTCGCTCGGCAATCTGGACGGTTCCGTCGCCCGGAGATGTGACCACGAATACGGAGGACTTGTCTTCTTCGCGCAGAACTGAGGTGAGCGGAATGACCAGTTGTCCGGTCCTCACGTCACGCGTCAACTGGAGATTCGCGATCATCGCCGGCTTCAGCGTACCACCGGGGTTCGGCAAGTCCACCTCCACCCGGAAGGTCCGGCTCTGGGGATTGATCACCCGCCCCACGAAGGACACCCGGCCAGTTACCGGGGCCATCGAGTAGGCGGCGAAGGAGGCTGTGAGCGGCGAGCCCTCCTCGATGTCTGCCACGTAGCGCTCCGGTACGCCAGCGACAATTCGGACCCGGGCGGTGTTGACGAGTCGCAGGATGGGCGAGCCGGGGGCAACCTGGCTTCCGGCGTCGGCGAAGTGCTCCTCGACCGAGCCCGAGAAGGGCGCCAGGACCCGGGTGTTTGCCAACGCTTTCGATGCCTGGGCAACTGCGGATTCAGCCTGGCTGCGTTGCGCCTGCGCCTGGATCAGCTGGGTTCGAACCGATTCGAACTCGAGGGCGCTGATGATGGAGTCCCGGTAGAGCGGCTCCTGCCGGCGGAAATTGTCCTGCGCCAGGTTTTCCTGGGCCTTCTGCACTTCGAGCAGGGCCTCGGCCTGCCGAAGGCCGGCGGCCAGCAGGTCGGAGTCCAGGCGGGCTACCAGGCCACCCTGGCCTACGCGTTGCCCGAGCGGGGCGAGGTACTCCAGGGTGCCGCTCGCCTGCGCCGACAGCGTAGCGTCGTCCGGGGCCTCGACAGTACCCGTGAGCTGAATGACGTCTTCGAAATCGGTGGCCTGCACGATCTCGGTGTCGACCCGGACGACCCGGGCACTTGTCCGGGTCGAGGTCTCGGGGCGGTCGGGCACCGCGCCCTCTCCCTCGGTACCACAACCGGAGACAAGCAGGAGTGCAACGCCGGCGGCGAGTGCGGAGAAGCGGAGAGAGGAGTTCATAGATACAGTCATGTTGCAGTTGGTCAGGACTCGCCTACTGATTCGAGGTGAGCGAGGGGTCCCGATCTATCGGGGGGGCACCGACCGCCGCTTCGAAGGCAGACTCGGCAACCAGGAAGTCGTGCACGGCCTGGAGGTAATTCAGGCGGCTTGCGTCAAGTTGTTCGGAGGCCTCGCGGACCTCTATCGGCGTAGCCACGCCTTCACGCAGCCGGGCTTCGGCAAAGGTGTAGTTCAGTTCGGCGCGGCCCACGTTCTTTTCCTGTGCGTCCATGCGCTGTCTGGAAGTCCGCAGGTTTCTGAGTGCCTGGTCCACCTCCACAGCCACTGTGCGCTGGAGGAACTCGTGATCCACCTTGGCCTTGTCCAGAGCGATGCGGCGCTGCTGGATGCGCCTGTGTGAGGCCAGTCCATTGAACAGCGTCCAACTCAATCGGAAACCGACGTTGACACTGCTGTCCCAATACGAGTCGCTGAAGTAGCCGAGCTCGCGCTGCGAGTAGGCAAACGGATCCTGGGGGTCTGAGATGGTGATGAACCGATTGTCCGGCACGCTGCCCGTATACCCCACGTTCAGAAACGCGTCCAGATTCGGGAGGTACTCCGATTTGGCGACCCTCAGTTGGACATTCTCCAATTCGATGCCGATGCGCGCCTGCTCAAGGTCCGGGCGCCGGGCAAGGGCGTCCTTTATGGCGGTATCTCGCGAGACCAGAAGGGCACTGGCGTTGCGCTGGGCGCTGAGGTCGCCCCTGAGCTTGACCGTCTGCCCGCCGGGGATACCCAGCAGAAGCTTGAGGTTGTCCACGGCGGCATCGGCCTGGCTGCGATTCTGAAGCAGCAGCGTCTCCTGATTAGCCAGTTCGACTTCGGCACTCAGGCGCTGGAATTTCGGGGCTACCCCCTCGGCCACCTGCCTGGCAACCTCTGCAAGCGTAGATCGGGAGCGACGGACGCTGAGGTCTACCACCCGCGTCTGCTCCGCAGCCAGCAGGGCACCGTAAAACGCGGTGCGAACCTGGTCAATGACCAACTGCTCCTGCCGGTCCAGCGCCCTTTGGTTGAAGGGCTCCAGCCACCTCGATGCGCCTGCCGCTCCGAGAATGGCCCGACCGTCAAAGAGCTTCTGCGTGACGCTCAGGCTGTTCGAGTACTGGGTCGGTACCTCGAACGGGTTGTCGCCACCAGAGACTGAGATACCGGCGGCGTCCAATCCAGCCTGCTGCCGGGCGAAAAACTCACCCGCCGAGATGGGCTGCGTGGCGTCGCTTCCGTCGGTTCGTGCCTCCTCGTTGAAGGCAAGCCAGTCAATGAACCCAAACGATTGAAAGAAGCTACCCGCCGAGCTGCCCGAGAACGGATTCACCGACCGCACATTGCGGGTGTAGCTGGAGTTGAGGGCAATCTGGGGAAACAGCTCGGCCCAGCCTTCCTTCACCTGGGCGTCGGCGTTGCTGACATCCAGCCTGAGGCTTCGGATGGCGTTGTTGCTGACCCGGGCAATCTCAATGGCTTCGTCCACCGTCAGCGTGACCACGCCTCCCGATGTCTGGCCGGCCTGAGCGTGGGCGGCAGCGGGCCAGAGCCAAAGAGCAGTGAGCATCAGCATCGAAAAGATGCCGTGCCGGGCGCGCCGGAGGGACGGAGGAGGGGGTGTGATCATGGTATCAAGCGGGTGGGTCCAGGAGGAGACCGTCGAACAGAAAGGCAGACAGGAAGGCCGCAGAGTCCTCGACAGACCGGGTGGACTCGGGTGTTTGGGCCTGAATGAGCGCGCGGTGCATCTGGAGCCCATGAATATTGCCGAACAGCATTTCGGCGACCGCCTCGGCGGGCAGGGGGCGCATGGCTCCGGCGGAAATGGCCTGTCTCACCGGCTCGGCGAGCAAAGCCGTTAGTGTTTGCCGGTGCTGCAGGAAGTACGCCAATCGATCCGTCTGGTCGGAGAAGCACATACGGTGGGCCTCCTTCGTCAGGATCAGGAACAGGTCACGCTGTGACTCGAAGTACCGGAAGCATCGTTCGATGAATCCGGAAAACCGCTGGCGTGCCTGCTCACGCCAGACCAAGGGCTGGGCGTCGGGGAACGACTCGCGAACGAGATGTCCCAGCGTCTCATAGATGTCGTCAATGACCGCGAAGAGAAGCTCGTCCTTGCCTTCGGGGAAGTAGTTGTAAAGCGTACCCTTCCCGAACTCCGCCCGGACTGCAATTTCCTCAAGCGTGGCCCCGACGAAGCCTCGTTCGGCGAATACAGAGCGGGCAGCCGCCAGGATGTCGCGCCGGCGGGCGAGTCGTTCGCGTTCTCTCCGGCCGAGGGAGGCCTCTGGCGCCGGTTCAGGCACCACGGAAGTGGGGTGATGGGTCAACAACGGGTGAGGATGCGACGAGGAGGGCACCCTGATGAACCCAAGGTGACCGGCCGGTCATGTTGCGACCCTTACGTCACCTCAGCGGCAGGGATGCAGCGGCAAAGGCGAAGAAAAAGTGAAGCCGAGCCCGAGCGTATCCGGCCGTAACCAGGGCCGAGACGTGGCCTATTCAGGGCCCAGACGCGTCCTATCCGGCCTAGACGTAGTCTTCCAGCCGGTTCGCGTGGAGGTAGTCCACGACGGATTTCACCTGTTGGGTATTTTCCCGGTGGCAAACCAGGACGGCGTCTTCGGTATCGATGACCACGGTATCGTGCATGCCAATGAGCACCACCAGCCGCTCCTCACTGGAGACCAGGCATCGGGTCGAGTTGTAGGTGACGGCCTTCCCGAGGATGGCGTGCCCTTGCTTGTCCTTGGCGTTCAGGTCGTAGACGGCTCTCCAGTCGCCGACATCGCTCCAGCCAAAGTTGCCGGGCACGACATACACCTTCTCTGCACGCTCCATGACGCCATAATCAATGGAGATGCTCTTGCAGGACGAAAAGGAGGTGCGTAGTGCATCGTTCTCTTCGGGCGTATTGACAGCCTGCTCGAAGGGCAGGAAGGCTTCCGCCAGATCCGGCATCAGGGTCTCGATGCTGTCAATGATGGTCTGTGCCCGCCAGACAAACATTCCGGAGTTCCAGAGGAAGTCTCCCGAATCCAGAAATCGCTCTGCGGTCGCGAGATCCGGTTTTTCCGCGAAGGTCTTGACCCGGGAAGGCGCCAATCCATCGTCTTCGGATGCCTCAAACTGGACGTATCCGTACCCGGTGGCCGGATGGGTCGGCTCGATTCCGATCGTAACCAGGGCGCCATTTTCCTGGGCCGCATCAACGGCGACTTTCAGGACTTCCTGGAACTGCCTCACGTTGGAGATGACATGATCCGCCGGAAGGACAACCATCGTGGCATCGGGATCGGACGCGGCCAACTTCAGGGCCGCGTAGAGAATGCACGGAGCGGTATTTCGGCTGAAGGGCTCCGCCAGGATGTTCTCCCGGGGGAGTACCGGCAATTGGTCAGACGTGATCTCCGCATAGCGGGCATTCGTCACGACATAGGAGTTTTCCGGAGGGACGACTCCCTGGAGGCGCGCGAGCGTGTTTTGGATCAGGGTGCCGTCACCGAACACATTCAGGAACTGTTTGGGTTGTGCCTTGCGACTCCGAGGCCAGAATCGGGCTCCGATTCCTCCGGCCATTATGACGGCGTGGGTCATGAACTGGGTGCTGTTCTTGGGACGTGATCGAAGGGAATGTACGGGTGTCGAGCGTTGCGACTCGTTAAATGGAGCCCAAGATGTATCCCGTCGAGCGCTCTATTGTCCATAAAAATGAACAGTCCATGAATGCGGAATCCCCCCCTTTTGGCCGATTTCATGATCCAGCGATCGAGTCCGCCGCTTCGCACAGGCCCGGCGTGGCATTTGCAAAGCGTTAGTCAAGGCCATCGGAAGGCTTTGCCAGCCCCTTCAATCAATTCGGACAGGACCATGAAAATCTATACCACAGGACTACTGAGCCTGGCACTCATATCGATGGCGGCCGGGTGCATGATCGATGAGACCGTTGGACCCACCGGTCCGCAGGGTCCTCCGGGAAACGCCAACGTGTTTACCCTCAACTTCGACTTCCTGATGGCTGACGCCGCGATCAACGGCAATGTTGCCTCCGTCCAGTACGACGTGCCGGACATTACGACGGGTGTTGTCGACGAGGGAGCACTGCTGCTCTTCTTCCGGGATCAGGGAACGTGGACGGCCATGCCGTACACCTTCTACACCGACGGCGGGGACGCCGTGTCGATGGGATTCGGATACGAGGTCGGTCTCCTGGAGGTCTTCTATGAGACGGCGTTTACCGATCCAGCCCTGCTTCCGGACCGCGAAATGAAGGCGGTGATTATCGACGGATTCTCCGCGTTCAAGGCGGGAATCGATCTCAAGGACTACGAAGTCGTCGCCCGGTACTTCAATCTCCAGAATTGAGGAATCGAGTGGCTCGCGCTGCTTTAGTCATCTGCGGGTGCGTCGATAATCAGTTCAGTAACTGGACGACCACTCCTTACGTGATTCTGGCCTTATGCGTGACCTCAACTTCGAATCCAGAAGCCTGATTCGGCGCACCAGCACCCCCAAAATGCGACATGTAATCGCCGGATTCTGTAGAACTGCCCTCGAGGACTATCGCGAGGCAGGCTATCCATTCGGAAAGACCATGGACGGAATGCTGCTGTGGTTCGAGTACGGACAACGGACTACCGACAACTAGCGCGAACTGCGCTCCGCTATCCAACAGCCCCACTGGCTGGCTTTCGGGCCTCTCATCTCAGGATGGGAGGCCCGCTGTGGTTGGCGGCACCTGTCGCCCTACCTGGAGATCACGATCACGCGGCTGGAGACGCCCACTCGGGTAGCCTGACGAATCAGGTAAAGCCCCTCAGCCAGATCTCCGACGGCCATCACGGTCCTGCCTCCGGAGATGTCCAGCCGCTTCACGCGTCGGCCCAGCAGGTCCCAGATCTCAAGGGTCCCCGGCATTTGGGCATCCACAGACAGAATGTCCTGTGCGGGGGAGGGCCACGTCTGCAAACCAGGGGATGCAGAGGGCTGATCTGCCACGGCGGTGCTGGAGGCGAAGCTGAACCGTGCCAGCACCGGGAGGTGATCCGAGGTCGAGTTGACGTAGTTGGGCAACTCGGTCAACAATTCCGCAAAGCGATCGGCCGAGTTGGCCACAACCGTTCCGGAGAGCTCGCTGCTGATCAGAATGTTGTCGATGGTGCTCCCGGTCCGGCAACTTGAGTTGTTTGAGCACCACGTGCCGACCGTTCCGTCGGCGATGAGGAAGTCGTACTCGGCGTCGGCCACGAAGTTGGCATACGGTGACGAACGGCCCGAAGTGATGGAACGGGCTGTCTCGTCATTGAAGTCACCGAGGACGATAATGCGGTCACTCCCATGGAGGAAGTCCAGACGGTTCTTGAGTGCAGACGAAGCCCCAGAACGGCGGTCGTAGGAGGTGCTGTCCGAGCAGCACTTCATGTGCACCGTGACAAAGAGGACGGTCAGGGTCGTGTCGGAGAGTGTGACGTCGGCCTCCATTACCAGGGGCGGCCGGCCAGCGAATTCGTAGTCGAACTGGCCCCCGGTAAACATGGGCCCCACAGAGCGCACGGAGATCACGTCCTTCTTGAACACGAATGCTGTGTAGAGATTGGTCGAGGTGGAGGGGCGGCCGTCCCACTCGTCGCCCAGTCTCGCCAGGAGGGCATCCAATACCGCCGGAGAGGTTACCTCCTGCAGCGCCCAGATGTCCACGCCGGACTGCTGCATCGTGGCCACCACGTTGCCCATTTGGGGATCCGCATTCTGGAACTGCTTGATGTTCCAGGAGCCGATGTCCATGGTGGCGACGGAGCCGATTCGGGTGACGGTCTGGGCGTTGGTCACCAGCGGTGCCAGGCACACCGCAATCAGCAGAGTCAGGACGTTTCTCATGAGTCCTGCTACGCCCGGCGAGACATGCGCGATCCACGCGAGAGGGACTATTCGGCGGCCCCTATTCGAAATCAGTGTTCAGCCTGTATCTCGACAACCGGTTGTTTCCGGTATCGGCCACGTAGACGATGCGGCCGAAGTAGCCGACGCCCTGAGGATTCCTGAACTGTCGCGAGCCGTCTCCCGTGCCTCCAAACGACACGATGACAGGCTTCGTGGTGCGGGCGCCCGGTGGTGGCGCTACACCTTCGACTCCGGCCGACGTGAACGTGAAAAGACTGTCCTTGGCCGCGTCGAGCACGAAAATGTAATTCGAACCGTCTGCGGCGAATGTGACGTCGGAGGGGTGGCCGAACTTGAACTCATCGTACAGGAAGCCGTCGCCCCGCGCCTCATTGGCCGTGATGGTCAGCTTGTCCGTATCCGGTCGGTACTCCAAACCATCAGAGGTGAGGACCGTGATGATGCTCAGGACCGCAAAGCGCAACGATGCACCCGCGGGCAGCGGGCCGTCAGGACCGTCGGGGTCGGACGACTGCGTCAGAATGAACTCCTTGTTCTCCTGTGGCGATCCGAATGCCAGCCTCTGGGGTGGATGCACAAACGTGGTGACATCGGTGGGGTAGATAGCGCTTCGAAGGCTCTCGCGATTGGGGTCCAGGACGCCAATCGCCTGCACATTCTGACCCTCAACGGTAAACTCCAGAATGGCATTGTGGGGGAGGATTACCGACGTACGATCATTAATCGGTCCTCGACGGGAGACGTAGATCCGGTTGTTGTTGATCACTCCAACGCCGGTGAAGTCGACCTGCTCATCGGTCACAAGCGGGTCGGGCCGATTGAACTTCCGCGAGTCATCGTCGAACGGGTGCCAGATGATGTTTGAGAGTTCTGGAGAACCGGTGGTCAGCCCGGAATAGTGCAGCACCACGGGTAACACCCAGTCCCTCCCGTTCAGGGTCGTGTCCCGCTTGGCCGTCACGTACACGTCCAGCTTGCGATCCTGGACAACCGAGTCCCCGCCTCGGGGAATGGGTACAAACAGCGCCGGGCGTCCCGACAGGTCCAGGACGTGCAGTCCACGGGCGTCCACCACGTAGATAAACTCATCATAACCCACGTAGACGTCCTGCGGGGCATCAAAGGGGGCACCATCGGCTCCAATCTCAAAGAACGGGAAGAGCGGCACGTACTCGGCGTCCGATATCAATCCGGGCTCGCGCCGACCAGCCTCGAATATTTCGTCCGTGACGGGGTCATTCTTCGACCCAAAGAGGTCGTCGCATCCTGTTAGCAGGACAACCAGGAGAACGGGTGCGAGAAGGTGCGTCAGTTTCACGAGATCTAGGATTGCCCGTTTCAGATGGAGATGTTCAGGCCAATGCGGTGGACGTTTCCGAGTCGCTCCAGTCGATTGAATCCGTAGTCGGCGCGGAGCGATGGCGTAATCCCCGGAATGGCCAGGCCAAACCCAAAGCTGGGGGCCGTCGATTCCTCCACGCCAAGCCGGTATCCTGTGCGGAGCCAGAGGGTCGACTGCCAGGCGTATTCGATGCCCATGTTCCACGTTTCCGCGTTGTCCGCCGGATTGTTCAACTGGGCGGACACCGTGGCGGTATGCTGCGAAGATTCCCGGAGGAGTTCGTAGGCCACACCCATCATGAAGGTAGTGGGAGCCGTAGCCCGCTCGAAATCCGTCTCGAGTCGAACAGGATTGGGACCAACCACGGTCCGCTCCAACTCGCCCGAAGGCGTTCCATCCAGGCCGAAATTGCGGACGGCCACGCCCATCTGGGCGCCGGTGGAGCCGACTTTGTAGAAAATCCCAAGGTCAAAGACGTAGGTCGAGTTCGTCAGCCCTGCAACCGATTCCCGGACGTACTTGGCAGTGATGCCGTAGCTGAATAGGTCGGTCAGGGACTGGGCCGCCGTGATACCGACAGACAGGTCGCGCAAGGCGAAGGTCTCGCCCGTACCGAACGGCTGAAACTCTGTGGTCACGTCCATCGACCCGGAGTCCAGGGTTTGTACGGCGAGGCCGAACGCGAAGCTGGATCCTGTGGGTCTGTAGACGGCAGATGCACCGGCCAGCTGCACATCCACGAAGTACGCTGCACGCTGCAGGGACACATGCATGCCCTGCAGTTGAGCCCCCAATGCCGGGTTCCAGAACAGCGCCCCTGCGTCCCGGGCAGTCGCCACGGCGGTCTGTCCAAGTGCGGCGCCGCGAGGGTCGACGGGAATTTTCAGGAACTGGAAGCCGGAAGTGCCAGCTCGTTCGCCTCCGAGGGAAGGGAGCACCTGTGCACTGGCCTGTCCCCCGAGCGGCATCAGGAGGACAAACAGTCCGACTACAGCCAACCCGGCCGAGACGCGTATGCGATTAGCTGCCATTAGAATCGGAAGGAAGCCCCCAGCATGATGTGGCGTTGGGCCATGTAGCGCGCCGGATTGAAGGGCGGAAGTCCACTGCTGTTGGGATCCTCGTACCGGGGATCCCGCGTGCCGGCCGAGACATCGTAGTCCCGGTTGTCTCGCAGGGCCGTGAAGTCGGTTCCCGGGGCTACCTCCGGATAAGCCTTGCCGGTCACCGGGTTTACGATTACGGCATTCCTCTGATTGAACAGATTGGTGATCTCCAGACTCAGCGCGACTTCGGCACCCGCGATGGTAAGCGAGCGCTGGATGTTCATGTCGAACCAGAACCAAGGCGCCCCTGAGCTCTCAAAGCGATTCGATGGATCCGAGTCTGCTTCGTAAATCGGTCGCCAGTCCTGTGCCCCCGTGAACGGATTGACCTCGTTGCCCCGGAAGAGGACGGGCGTGTACCGCTGGCCGCTGCGCCATGTTGTGGCGAGGTAGGCCCTGAAGTTGTTCAGGCCCGGAATGCCGAGGAACGGCTTGTCCCGGAACCGTGAGAAGGTCACGGACGCCTTAAGATCCAGCGGTCGATCCCAGGCTAGCGGCGTCTCGAAGGTGTTGTCGATGTCCCCATTGGCGAGGAACTGGCTTAAGGCGTCATTATTCGTGGAGCTGAGTCCGGTTGCTCGGGAGAATGAGCCGGACACACGGCCCGAGAACCAGTCTCCGATCCTCTTCAGGTAGCTGGCCTCGATACCGCGAACACGGGCAAAGTCGCCATTGACACGGAACGCCCTCGCTACTTCACGACCCGTCGGATCCGGGACGACCACGTTCTCGACCGTGATGAAATCGAACTTGTCGCGCCAGAAGGCCGTGAGATTCAGGGCGTCATTGCTCGAGAACTGGGTGCGCAATCCGAGCTCGTAGCTGATGTCCACTTCAGGGTCCAGGTTCGGATTCCCGAGGTCGGCAAAGAAGGACCGATCCTGGAAGAAGGGATCCAGTCCGGTATAGACGAACGTCGGGTGCGGAATGCGGGTGGAATGCCCGTAGTTGAAGAACAGGACCCTGTTTTCCTTGATGGGGAAGGAGACCCTCACCTTGGGAAGCAGCCGGAATTTGGTGCGTAGACCAAAGAAGGGGACCGTGGCGTTCTGGTAGGCGTCCCGGATGGTATCCAGAATCGGTGCACGCTCATCCTTCATCAGGTCATCGACGTACTGCCCTGGCGACCAGTACTCAAACCGACCGCCGATGTTGGCAATGAGGCCGCGGTAGCGCACCTGATGCGTGGCGAAGAACGCGCCACGCCGGGGTTTGACACGCCAGATATCGGAGCTTTCCCCAAGCCTGTCGGTGCTCGTTCCTTCGGACGTGCCAATCGGCGCGCCGACCCAGGGCCGGATGACGTCGATCCACTGATAGTCGTTTCGCTTGATCTCGAGGCCGGCTGTCGTCCGGTTGTTCTTATCCTCGCTGAAAAGCGTATAGGTCATTCGGGCCGTCAGCTCCTCCGCGAAGTGATCGTGGAAGCGCGTGGCGATACCCCCGTTGTTAATCAGTCCCGGACCGGGGAGGACAAACAGGGCATTGGGGTCAAGCGCCTGGCCGTTGGCGTCAACAAATATGTTGGCCGGGAAGGGGACAATGCTGGTCGGATCCAGCTCCGTGTCGACGTTCTGCGGACGCCAGTCCCGGCCGTTGGCATCGGCCCTCAGTCGCGTGAACAGGCGCGACAGCTGCACGTCGTAGAACGAGCGATCATTCAGCACGTGCGACCATTTCACGTACGATATGATGTTGTCGTGGGCGTAGGTATTTCCGTTGTCGGGTTGCAGGATGAACGAGTACTGGAAACCAGGCTGCACGATGGCCTCGTTTCCCGTCACCTGCAGCATTCGGGTGTTCTGATTCACCGTCAGCGAACGCTGGTACGACGTCTGAAGCTTCATTCCGGGCTTCACGTCATAGGTCAGCTTGGTGATTCCATTCCAGCGATTACCCGTCCGCGGGCTGAAGAACGTGTTGGTGATCAACGACGAGCGCACCTGCTCCGGCGTCGCAACCTGTCGGGTAAAGCCGTCCGAGAGTTGCACCTGACCGGAGGCAAAGAACCGCAATTTGCCCTTGACTACCGGGCCGCTGAGGTTGAACTCGTAAATGGACTCGCCAAAATTGGATGTCGCGTCCTCGTTGAACCCCAATCCGTCGCGCTTGTGGGAGAAGAAGGCCGCAAACTTATCCGTCCCGTCCTGAGTGGTTACGGCCACCACGCCGGAAGTCACGTCCCCAAACTCGGCACCCAGTCCGCCCGTTGTGACTTCGATCTCAGAGAAGGCGTTGGACCCGATGTCCAGTCCGAATCCGGTCCCCGCCAACGGATCCTTGGCGGACACCCCGTCGACAATGAACCCGGTCTCATCCGCGCGGCCGCCTCGTATGTACAGGCCCGTGGGATCCTGAATAATACCGACCTGGGTCGCCACGGCCGCCTGAACATCGCGAAGCGGGGCTATCTGCAGTTCTTCCCGGCTGATGGAGAGGGTCGAGGACGAGTTCTCTACATCCACCAGCGGGCGGTCTCCGATGACGATGATCTCATCATCGGTCGAGAGAACGGCGGGATCGAGTGTGGCATCCAGCCTCGTGGTCTGTCCGTCAGCCACCGCAATTCCCGTGAAGAGCTTGGTCTCGAAGCCGATATAGGAGACCCGAACGGAGTACTCGCCTGCACGCATCGAGGGAATCGCGAAGTTGCCGTCGAAGTCGGTGGCGGCTCCGAACGAGGTGCCCATTACGATGACATTGACACCGATGAGGGATTCGCCGGTTTCGCCGTCCGTGATCCGCCCGGCAATCGTGCCCTGGGCAAACGCGGACGCCGCCGGCGAAAGCAGCAGCAACAGAAGGGTCAGGAGAGCGCTTCTTGTCATCTGGGGAATCCCAGGCTTTCGAGCATGAGGTGTATGGCCCTCGTGGCAGCATTCGGGTCGTCGTCCGCGCCTATCAGGAGTTTGGCACCCGTCTGCTCGTTGATGAGTGGAATGGCGAAGAGCCCGACCCGGCGGTCGGCGCTGATCGAGGCGATGGTCGAAGGGCCGGTCCAGGTACCCTGGCGACTCCCCTGCCGGGTCACGTACCGATAGCGGGCGTCATACAGCGGGATGACATTTGCTCCGGTCGCGATGTACGGCAGCGTGTTGATCTGGAAACCGGCCGACTTCAGCTCAGGCATCTGCTCGGATACACCAGGCAATGGCGAGGTGGCCGTCAGCGGCGCGTTGAACGCCAGACGGAGAGACGGACGCAGACTGTCCGGGAACGAGATCAACTGGGAGATCGGCATCAGGAGGATGGCCGAGTTGTTGAAGGCATCCTCGGGATCGGCTGGCAATGCGATGGGCGAATGGACCAGCAGCTTCCCACCAGCGTCGAAGAAGGCATCCATCGAGCCCGCCGCAAAGGGCAGGTTGTTCGTCGTGATACGGTCGGTCGTCGCCGTCGACACCCAGTACATGTACTTGAACCGCGCGAACGTCTGGTTCAGCGTGGGATCAGCCAGCGGCGGAAGCAGGGCCGAGCGCGGAGTGGCTCCGGCAGACCCTGTCGTGAAGGGAAGCGAGAGATCCCAGACATCCACCGGCGTCCCCGCGGGGAGATACTGCTGGAGAATGTCGAGATGGTGGGCGACGACTCGCGGATTCGTGGACTTTCGGTAGTCGTTGACGAAGAGGACCTCGCCGTTCTGCGGCTTGACGTACCACGTGTGGCGCTCGATTACGCTGGTGGTATCGGTCTGGTCGACGGCTCGGAGGTAGAACGTGTTCTCGGCGTCGAGTAGGAGGCCGGGAATGGTCAGGGACGTGCGGTTGAAGCCGCGTCCCGTGTAGATGTCAGCGTCTACGCTTCCCTGTGCCACGCCAATCGGCCCGACCAGGGTGACAAACTCAATGTCGGAAGCCAGCGGAACGTAGGTGGTCGAGTCGTTCAGGCTGATCTCGATGCGAGCCAGATTGGCACGCCCTTCCGGGTCGTCGGCTTCCCAGGAAAAGGAAATCACAGGGAAGGTCGTATCGGGGGGAAGCTCAAAGCGGCCCAATCGAATGGAGGGCGGCGAGTTCTGGATCGGGAAGATGGTACGGGCCGGTGTCGGGTCAACGAGTCCGTCGTTGTCGATGGCGCGCACCTCAAAGCGTACGTCGGCGATTCTTTCGCCGCGTGGGATGGGGAGCAGGACGAGCGAGTCGTTGGACGTGGTGTAGGTCCAGTCGCCCGTCGAGGGCTCCGTCGTTCCAAAGAAGCGCACTTCGAATCCCGCGATGAAGCCGTCGGGATCGGCGCCGCTCCAGGATACCAGCACCGTGCTGGTCAGCCGGGTGTTGCCGGCGAGATTGTCCACGAGGGACGTATCGCGGACGGCCAGTTCAGTCTCGGGCGGGCGTTGATCGAGTCGGCTTCCGTCGAAACCGCTGTCGCAGGCCACGACCGTCGCTCCAAGGGCGACGGCGGCCAGAATGAAATGTCGAAGGCTCAGTTTCATGCAGTACGGCCAACGGGGAGGGCGACCGGAGTCGCCCTCCCTTGGCCTCAACCGTTTACTTCAGCAGGAGCATCGTGCGGGTGAAGACCCGCGCGCCTGCTTCCAGTCGATAGACATAGACACCGGAGGCGAAGTCACGTGCGTTGAACTGCACGGTGTACTTGCCAGGCGTCTGCTGCGTGTTCACCAGCGTAGAGATCTTACGACCCAGCACGTCGAACACTTCCAGACGAACCATCTCCGTTCCGGCTACATCGTAGGCGATGGTGGTTGCCGGGTTGAACGGATTCGGGTAGTTGGCGTGGAGTTCGAACGTGGCAGGAACGCCTTCCTCCTCGACAGCGACTCCGCCCATGCCGACGTCATCCAGTGACTCGGGCATCAGCTTGAAGTTGCTGAAGCTGTAGGACCAGAGTCCCTGAAGGAAGGCAAAGGTCTGACCCTCAACCAGGTTGTCGTTGAAGTCGCCCGGGAAGTCGTTCCCCGCGTCATCCACGCGGACGAAGGCTCCAGCGCCGATGGTACTGACGGTGAACTCACCGAAGTCACTTGGAGCATCCGCCTGGTTCGTTCCCACCTCGACGCCGTCGAAACGGAGCATCATGCCTTCGTGCGCCTCTGCAATGGCCGGGTCCAGGAGTACATCGGT
>JAJCYP010000075.1 GCA_029262855.1 Bacteroidota bacterium
GCTTCTGGAGGGCAAGCGAATGATTCCAGATCGACGAAGCCGCATGGATCTGCCGAACGAGATGTTTGTCGCGCTTCGACGTATACAGGCGGTATTTGAGGGTACGCCTCACATGTTCAATATATGTGGACCAGGTGTCAGCCGCGTGTCATACCATTCCCGCCTTTGACGGGAAACTAGAGGATCCGTGTATCCCCGGACTTGGGGTCCGGGGCTTTACAAGTCCTCTCGCGCTCTCCTCTAACGGTAACCCAACCGGTGAGATAGGGTCCCGTTTGATTGCCTGAAATTTCGTTCAGATTCGGCGACCACCAGGAATTTGACGAAGTATTTGGGCCCATCGACGAGTTCTGAAGCAGATTTAAGACGGCTCAAAGGTTCGCATAAGGTTTGTAGACGGATTCTGTGGTTCTCACCGAAATTTGAGGCCTCCATGTACTTCGTCCCCGAGTGGGCGCCCGGCATCCACCCGTTGCTGGTCCATTTTCCGATCGTGCTGTTTGCGGTGGCACTGCTTTTTGACTTCCTGAGTCTCTTGGTGCGGGACGGCGAGAGATTCCGTTTCAACGCGACCCTCCTATACGGTCTCGGGGCGGTCTCCGCTGTGGTCGTGTTCTTTACCGGCCGATCGGCAGGAGACGCGGTCATGCTGGACGGCGAGGCGAGTGTTGCGCTGACCGATCATGCAGACTGGGCTCTGCGCACGGTCTGGTATCTGGGGGTTTTCTCGACCGTCAGAATTGCCTTCTCGTTTGCGAAAACCGGCAATTGGACCAAAAGGGCCTATTGGGTACTCCTCTTGGCCGGAGCGATTGCCATGGGTCTGGTTCAGCAAACGGCAGAGCGCGGCGCCAAACTGGTGTTCCTGTACGGAGTTGGTGTTCAGACAGCAGCAGTTCACGTGGAAACACCATTGGTTGACGAAACCGGCGACGGCAGCGCACTCCAGGAGCGGGATGCCGGTGGATGGCTATGGACCCCGGCGGAGTCGGCCCCCGCGTGGCCCTTGACTGCACTCGCGGGTAGCCCGCCCGCCCGGGGTGCCGTTCCAGGCACCTACGTGTTTTCCGATGAGCAGCCTGGCATCTTCGTGGCTCCCTGGATATCCCAAAACGTGCAAATGGATGCTGAGGTGGATGTATCCGGTTTTGACGGGACCGTAGAATTGATCCACCACGTTCAGAACGAGGGCACCTACGAATTTTTCGGTACAGGAGCCGGCGAGGTGATACAAGGCTTCAACAAGAGCGGACGATTGAACGTCCTTGATCGAACCAAGACGAGCAGTACCGACGGCATCCTTGTCATGCGCGCGGTAACGGATCTGACTCATCGCCGTGGCTACCTCGCCGGTGAGTTGGTCACCCATGGGCACGACGACGCGCCCTTGCAAGGCAAGGCCGGCCTGCGCATTTCAGGGTCCGGAACTCTCCGGATCCTCAGCCTCGGAATAACGCCACTCCGGGGCCCTGCGGCCGCCGAGTCGGCAGCGGCTGAGTCGGCGCCCTCAGCCGCTCCCCAGGCCATTGAAGAGGACGGTAACGACGATCACAGCCATTGATCTGCGAACACCAACGAGCAAACTGACCCTGCAACATTTCGACGGTACCTCCTTTCCGTCGATTGTGCGGATCCTGGCACCCGCTGGTCGTGGCTGGCACAGCGGGCGCCGGGGACTCCGCGTTCTTTACCCCTTCCACCAGACTTCAGACGCCTGAATGGACAATTCAGCCACCCCTCCGCTGATCCCAGCCCTTCGATTTCACTGGCTGACCCCTTTCTATGACGCCGTCGTTTGTACCACTACGCGAGAGCGTACGTTCAAGTCGGCTCTGATTGACCAGGCTGATTTTTCTGATGGTCACAAGATCCTCGACCTCGGAGCCGGTACAGGTACATTGGCGATTCAGATCAAGGAGCGCCACCCAAATTCGATCGTCCATGCCGTGGATGGAGATCCGCGGGTACTCGACCTGGCCCGACGAAAGGCCTTCGGTGCTGGTGTGGAAATCGACTTTCACGAAGGCCTGTCCTACTCGCTGCCGTACGAGGATGCGGCATTCGATCGTGTTGTCTCCACCCTGTTCTTTCATCACTTGAGCTGGACTGACAAGGTGCTGACCGCGAGGGAACTGTTCAGGGTGATGAGGCCGGGCTCGGAACTCCACGTGGCGGACTGGGGGCGACCGGGCAACCGACTGATGCGAGGCCTGTTTGTTTTCGTTCAGCTCCTGGATGGGTTCGAAACCACGGCAGACAATTGCGCCGGCCGCCTGGTGCCTCTATTCCAGACGGCCGGCTTTCAGGATGTCGAGAGTTCGACGCGGATTGACACGATCTTCGGAACGCTGCGACTCTATTGCGCTCGACGCCCCCGACGCGTTCGGGTCTGTGTGACTGCTGCAACCGGAGCGGCTTCGCTGCGAGTTGAGAGGTGCCGCACAACCATTCCGGCCGCAACCGCCACAGCTGCAGCGCCCGCCGCGTAGAACGGCATATAGACGTACCAGGCGAAGAGGCTGCTGCCCAAAAGCGGACCCAGAATCTGGCCTAGCCCAGCGGCCGTGCTGAGTATGCCCAGACCGGTTCCGGCCTGCGGA